>JBFLWY010000025.1:0-44505 GCA_040757355.1 Bacillota bacterium
AGTTCGTCCTTGACGCTCAGCAGTTGGTAGCTGCTGTCGTGGGTGTACACCCTGGTGTTGCCGTTGCGGTCGTAAACGGTGGTGATCACCGTGCCGGGCTGAGTGGTCTCGTCGTAGTAAAAGAGGTCAAACCATAGACATTGTAACTTATCGTAAGATACCGACCGGAAATAGGCTCGGTTATTGTCAGCAGCCGACCGGCGGCATCATAACTCAGGGTTAAAGGCTGCCCGTACTTGTTTTTAAGCTCAACCAGCCGCCCCGCAGCGTTGAACTCGTATACGCTCTGGTCCTTGCGCTTCAGGGTGTAGCTGTCGTCGGGGTTTTTAACCAGGGTGTCGTAGCGCGTGGCTATGTCGGTTGAGTAGTAAGTAGCTGTGACAGCGTTATAGACGAAACTGTTCACCCGGTTGGCCGTCCACCAGATGTTGATATCGCCGGTGGCCAATTCCTCAAGGCGGACCTCGAAGTTGTGGCCCCAGCCTTTGCCGAGCGGCCCTTCGCAAAAAAGATTCTTGTCTGATTCTGGCCTATATGATAATATACTCATATAAGAAAGGGTGATGATGATGGTGTTTCATACGATACAGGATATGAGTGCGGAGGTTTTGCGGGCGCTGGGACACCCGCTGCGCCTTAAGATTATCGAACATTTAAGGGCGGGGGAACGGTGCGTCTGCGAGATCATTCCTGCTGTTGGCGCTGAGCAGTCGGTGGTTTCGAAGCACCTGGCGCTTTTGCGGCAGACTGGGGTGGTTGCCTGCCGGAAAGAGGGTCTCCGCGTCATCTACTGGATCCGGGATCCGGCGGTTTTTGAGGTCTGTGATCTGGTAAGTGAGTTTATTTCCAGGCGACTTGCGGAGTTGACAATGCTTGCAGCGGATTTTCAGACAGTGCAAAGGAGAGTAAAGTAATAAAAACCAAAATAGTGGCGGGTTTAGATATTCCGGGATGGAGGCGCGTGAAGATGCAGTATCTTATCTATTTCCTTGTGGGGATTCCGGCGGGGATTGTCGGCGGGCTCTTGGGAACCGGCGGGTGCGTGCTGATGATGCCGGTCATCAGGTTCGGCTTCCACTTCGACCCGGCGCTGGCAGTGGGGACGACGCTTACGGCGGTGGTCTTCACGGCCGGTTCCGGCGCTTACCAGCACTTCCGGATGAAGAACGTGGACGGCGAGACGGCGGCGATCACCGGGTATAGCGGGGTCTTGGGCGTGATTCTCGGCAGTATCGTTTTCGGCTACCTTAAACCTTACGGGCACCTGATTGACCTCATTGTGGGGTTGGCCTTTGTACTTCCCTCGGTGCGGATGCTTTACGAAGGGCTTATCGTAGCTCCCCGGCAGGTGCGGTTGGCGGCGGCCGGTGGGCAGACTGCCGGAACAGCCGCCACAGGTGCCGTGCCCCCAAAGGTGCCCGGGGCGCCGGTTAGTAAAAGCATCCTCGGCTCGGTGATCGGTTTCTTGACGGGGATTATCGGTCTCGGCGGCGGCTACGCCCTGGTACCCTCATTCCTCTATGTTTTAAAGGGCCCGATGAAACTCGCCATCGGCACCAGCATGGCCTCCTTCATCTGGATGGCGCTGGTCGGGGCCGTTTTCAAGCTCTACCAGCAGGTAGTAGACATTCCGACGGCCATCTGTCTTGGTATCGGTGCGGTTATCGGGGCGCTTTACGGGGCGAAGTTGGTGGCGCGGGTGAAGACGGCGACGCTGAAGGCGCTTTTCGGCGCGATCTTCATCTACGTGGCGGCCAAGTACATCCTGATTTACTTCGGCATCGCCATTTAGGCTGCAGGAGGATAAACAGGTGTTCGGTGGCTATACCGTTAAAATGGTGCGCCCCGTTTGCGCGCTTAACCGGCCCGTGGTGGCGGCGATGGCCGAGATAGATGCCGATATCCGGGAAGTGTTTCCGTACCTGAACGCGGAGTTAGGCAACTGTTTTTATAATCCCGAGACGCCCTTTCTACGCTTTTCCTGGTCGGGTAAGGGCGTTATCCTCTATCCCAACACGATCGGCATTACCGGTCTGGCCGACGAGGCGGAAGCGCGCCGGATAGTTGAGGCGCTGCGGCAATTGCTGGCGGAGACCTGGGCGCGGCGGATGAAGATCGAGCCCAGCTACCGGCGCGGCTCGGAACTGACGGCCCTTGAGGTCTACAAATATTTGCCCCGGACCAACTGCGGCGGCTGCGGGGAGCACACCTGCCTTGCCTTTGCAGCGCGGCTGTTGAAACAGGAGATGGTTTTGGATGATTGCCCTCCGCTTGCCGAACCGCGGCGGGAGGCGGCACGGGAGAAGCTGAGACGGCTGTTTAGGGCAGCCGGATTTCCGCTGTGAGGGTGACGATTTCGTCCCGGAACCAAAGCCGGAGAAAGGAGAAACTTCTGCGGGGTGGCAGTAAAACCCGGTTTACTTGCGCGGTTGGCCCGCTGGTTTGAGCGGTCGTTGCTGTGGCTGATAGCCCTTTCTATGGTGCTGGGGGCCCTGATAGGTTTTACCTGGCCCGGCGCCGCGCCGGAGTTGCGGCGCTATATAGATTTCACGCTTTACCTGATGCTTTACCCGATGATGGTCGGGGTACAGGTGGAGCAGGTGGCGCGTGCGGTCAAGGAAATAAAGCCGATTTCCTGGTCCCTCTTTTTCAACTTTGTTTTCTCGCCGCTTCTTGGGTGGCTTATTGCCTTGCTCCTCTTGCGGCATCACCCGGAGTTTGCTGCGGGGCTTGTTCTTTTGGCCGCTACACCATGCGCGGGGATGGTGGTCGGGTGGACGGGCTTGGGCCGTGGCAATGTTCCACTGGCCCTGGTAATCGTGGTCGTGAGCCTGTTGCTGAGCATCGTAACCATTCCGGCGACGACATACCTGCTTGCCGGGACCTTCGTCCGCCTTGACGCGGTGGCGATCATGAAAAGTACCCTTACCGTCATCCTGGTGCCGCTGGTGGCCGGTGATGTTACCCGGCGGTTGATCCTGGCCCGCTGGGGGAGCGCCGGTTTTCAGGCGGTTCGTCCCGCCTTACCGCCCCTTTCGATGCTGGGTATGTTTGGGATCATAACCATTTCGGTGGCCAACGGGGCGCCGCAGATGGCGGCGCACTGGACGGGGACGCTCCTCGCCCTGCCGGCGCTGGCCCTTTTTTACGTGCTGCAGTTGGCTGCTACCGTTAACGCAGCCCGCCGGTTTGGTTTCCGGCCGGGTGAGATCGTTGCCCTGGTCAACGCCGTGGTGGGGAAAAACGTCTCCCTGGCCTTGGGGCTCGCGGTGCACTTTTTCGGCCCGGTGACGGCGGCTATGTTGGCGGTAAATCCTCTTCTACAGGCACCAACGATGGCCTGGATCTACCGCTGGGCGGTGCGCCTGCAAAGAAGTAAGGAAGCGGAAAGCACCGGCGCGGAAGGGGTGGTGGTCAATTTTCGAAAGAAGGAGACAGAAGCGGGGGCGAGAGATAATATGGAGGGAGTTGGCCGTAGATAGGGGCAACTCAGGGGTTTTGTTTTCGGGTTGACTGCAGCGTGAGCTTCTGGACGAACTTTTGAAAATCGAAGGGGGAGTCGTTAAGTGGAGGACGCTAAGGCGAAAAGGCTTTCGACGCTGGAAAAACTTTTGACCCTGTGGATATTCCTCGCCATGGCCGCGGGCATCGGGATCGGGTACTTCTCGCCCGGGGTGACCGGGTTCATCGCCGGGCTGCAGGTGGGGACGACCTCGATCCCCATCGCCGTGGGCCTGATTCTGATGATGTATCCTCCGCTGGCCAAGGTAAAGTACGAAGAAATGGGGACGGTGTTCAAGAATACTAAGCTCCTGGCCTTCTCTCTTTTTCAAAACTGGATTGCCGGGCCCATTGTAATGTTCATCCTGGCGGTGCTGCTGCTCCGCAACCACCCCGAGTACATGATCGGGGTTATCTTGGTGGGGCTTGCCCGCTGCATCGCCATGGTCATCGTGTGGAACGAGCTTGCCGAAGGGGACCGGGAGCTGGCGGTGGGCCTGGTGGCTTTCAACGCCGTCTTCCAGGTTCTGCTGTACGCCGTCTACATCTGGATTTTTGTTACCGTCCTGCTCAACTGGCTTGGTGTGGTCAGGGGGCTGAACGTAAGCATTTCGATATGGGAGGCGGCAAAGACCGTTTTCATCTACCTCGGGATCCCCTTCCTGGCGGGCGTCACCACCCGCTTCTCGCTGTTGCGGATGAAGGGCAAGGAATGGTACGAGAACGTCTTTGCGCCTAAGATCAGCCCGATCACCCTGGTGGCGCTGCTTTTCACCATCGTCGTGATGTTCTCGCTGAAAGGGGAGTACATCATCCGCTTGCCGCTGGATGTTGTTCGGGTAGCCGTGCCGCTGGGGATTTACTTCTTCCTGATGTGGTTTGTCACCTTCTTCATTACCCGGCGGCTCGGGGCCAATTACCCGCAAACCACGGCGGTTTCCTTTACCGCGGCCAGCAACGACTTTGAGCTGGCGATAGCGGTAGCGGTGGCGATTTTCGGCATCGGCTCCAACCAGGCCTTTGCCACGGTAATCGGGCCGCTCATCGAGGTGCCGGTGCTGATAAGTCTGGTAAACGTGGCGCTAAGATTCAGGGAAAGGTACTTTAAACCGGCAACTTCGTGATAGGGATAAAGGAGGAAACGGGCGATGGAAAAACAAGAGCAGGTAGCGATTTTCACGTGTGCCGGGGGCTCGAACACGGGCCAGACCGCCAACGCCGCCGGGGTAAAGCTGGCGCAAGCAGGCTTGGGTTATCTTGCCTGCCTGGCCGGGGTGGGGGCGGAGGCTGAAAACACGCTCAAAAGACTGTCTCATGCTCGGAAGGTGGTTGCGATTGACGGGTGTCCTGTGGCCTGTGCAAAGGGAATGTTGGAAAAAGCCGGGGTAAAGATTGACGGTTACGTTCAGGTGATGGAATTAGGCGTGAAAAAAGACCTGAATCTCCTCGTTCCGGACCAGGCGGCGGTGACGCGGGTTTACGAAGCGGTGAAGCAACAGATCGAAAGGCGCGGGAGCAAGGCCGGGTAGAAAAAACGAGGCGGACTATTCAAGAAATTCCGGGAGGTTACAGAATTTTGACGGAGCGGCAGCGGTTTGTTTTATTGTTGGGTGTTTTTTTGGCGGTTTATTTCTTGCCCGTATCGCATCCGCGGTTCGCGAGCGGGGTACTTGAGGCGTTTGCCATGCTGCACGAGTATGCCCGGGAGCACGTCCTCTTTTGCCTGGTGCCGGCGCTTTTCATTGCCGGAGCGATGGCGAGCTTTCTTTCGTCGCAGGCGGTCATCAGGTACCTTGGCCCGGAAAGCAAGAAATGGGCTGCTTACGGAGTGGGTGCGGTTTCGGGCGCGGTCCTGGCGGTCTGCTCCTGCACGGTGCTGCCGCTTTTCGGCGGCATTTACAAAAGGGGCGCGGGGCTGGGGCCGGCGATCGCCTTCCTTTACTCCGGGCCGGCGATCAACGTGCTGGCGATTATCCTGACGGCCAGGGTGCTCGGCTGGGAGATCGGCCTTGCGCGGGCGCTTGGTGCGGTTCTCTTTTCCGTGATCATCGGCCTGGTTATGGCCTTTTTGTTCCGGCGGGAGGAAGGAGAGCGGGTGAAAGGGCTGTCCGGGGCGGACGTTCCGCCGGGGCGAAGGTCTTTCGGCCAGACGGTGCTCTACTTTTTAGTGCTCGTCCTGATTCTAATTTTTGCGGCCTGGGGCAGACCGGCGGCTGAAACCGGCATCTGGTACGCCGTCTACCAGGCGAAATGGTGTCTGACCGGTTTTCTCCTCCTGGTCCTGGCCTTGATGCTTAAAAGATGGTTTGACAAGGAGGAGTTGCGGCTTTGGCTGGACAGCACCTGGGATTTCACGAAGCGGATCATCCCGCTTCTCTTCTTAGGCGTCCTGATCGCCGGTTTCCTGATGGGACGGCCGGGCACCGATGCGGGGGTGATTCCAGCGAGGTACATCGCCGGCACCGTCGGCGGCAACAGCCTGGCGGCCAATCTGATCGCGTCGGTGGCCGGGGCGTTGATGTACTTCGCTACCCTGACCGAAATCCCGATTGTGCAGGGACTTCTGGGGGCAGGAATGGGGAAAGGGCCGGCGCTGGCCCTGCTCTTGGCGGGGCCGGCCCTGAGCCTTCCGAATATGCTGGTAATTAACAGCTTTTTGGGGCCGAAGAAAACCTTTGCTTACGTGAGCCTGGTGGTGATTATGGCTACGCTGACGGGAATGATCTTCGGTGCGCTTTAAGGAGTATGCTCCGTTGGTATTAAACTCGTGGAAACTCGTGGGGGTGTTGAAATGCGAGAAATAAAGGTTTTGGGTCCCGGCTGCCCCAAGTGCCGGGCGTTAGAAGAAGAGGTGCGCAAGGTCGTGGCTGAGTTGGGCCTGGCGGTGAAAGTGGAAAAAGTAAGCGATGTAGGCGAAATAATCAAATACGGCGTAGTGCTGACCCCCGCGCTGGTGGTGGACGGGGAGGTGAAGGTGAGCGGCCGGGTGCCGTCGCGGGAGGAGATTAAAAGATGGCTGACGGAGTAGGGCTATTATCAGACAGAAGGCCGGGCGTGTGGCGGCAGTCATAAAGAACGGAATCCGCCGCTGTTTACCTGTGCGGCTTCGTTGGTAATGGTTCGGTCACAATGAAAACCGGGGGAGTTTCAGATGAAAGCCAAGAGAATCGCGGTAATCGCGCTTCTGGTCTTTGTGGTCGGAAGCCTGGCGTATTCTTTCGGGCGAGAATTCCGGGGGGCGGGGTTGAGTGATCCTGGAACGCGAAAAAAGGAAAACCCGCCGGGTGCGGCGGGGCAGCGGCCCGACAGGGTGGTGGTATATTATTTTCGCGCGACGGCGCGCTGTCCGTCCTGTATAACGATCGAGAACTACACCCGCGAGGCCGTTGAGAGCGGCTTTTCGGATGCCTTAAGAGACGGGCGTTTGCAGTGGCAGGTCGTAAACGTTGAAGAGCCGGGGAACGGTCACTTTATCCGCGACTACCGGCTATACGCCCAGTCGGTGGTGGTCGTGGAAATAAGAGATGGAAGACAAACGCGGTGGAAAAACCTTGACCAGGTATGGAATCTCCTCGGGGACAGGGCTGCCTTCATCGGTTACGTCCAGAAAGAAGTGGGCGCGTACTTGAAAGGAGACTGATTTGTGGATACACTCCTTCTCGGTGCCGGAGCGGCGCTGTGGCTGGGCATCCTGACCTCCATAAGCCCCTGCCCGCTGGCGACCAATATCGCCGCTGTTTCTTACATCGGGAAGCACGTGGGCAATGCCCGGATGATGCTGCTGTCGGGACTTTTCTACACGGCGGGCAGGACGGCGGCTTACCTGTCTCTCGGTGTGCTTCTGGTGACCGGCATACTTTCCATTCCGGAAGCTTCTAATTTTCTACAGAAGTATATGAACCGGCTTCTGGGCCCCGTCCTCATCCTGGCGGGGATGTTTCTTTTGGAACTGTTACGGCCGAACCTTCCTGGATTAAGACTGAGTGAGAAAGTGCCCCTACGCCTGGCAAGGAGCGGGTATTGGGGAGCGGGGTTGCTAGGGGTCGTGTTTGCCCTTTCCTTTTGCCCGGTCTCGGCGGCGCTTTTCTTCGGCGGTCTGATTCCCCTTTCCGTAAAACAAGGTTCAAGCGTTTTCCTGCCTTCGCTTTATGGGATAGGAACCGCACTGCCCGTTCTGTTTTTGGCGTTCTTGTTAGGGTTCGGCACGCAAACCGCAGGTAAGGCTTTTAACAGGCTAAACCAGATCGAGTGGTGGGCACGAAGGATAACCGGGATTTTATTCATAGCTATGGGGATTTACTGCTGTTTTGTGTATCTGATTCGCCTGCCGTAGGAAGAAGAAAATCTTTCGGAATCTCTATAGACGCTGCAGGAAAGGAAGATCCGGCATTGACTGGAAAGTCGAAAACGGGCATGCCGGGTGGCAGTCCGGTACCGGTTACTTCGGCCCGGCTTTTTACGGTCTTTTTCCGGGTTGGTCTGGTGGCCTTCGGGCCGGCGATGCTGGCGGAGATGAAGCGCCAGGTTATCAAGAGATACCGCTGGCTGCGGGAGGAGGAACTGCTGCAGGGTCTGGCGCTAGCGCAGGTGCTACCGGGAGCCACGTTTGTTTCCCTTGCCGTATGGGCAGGAAACCGGCTGCGGGGGGCGGCGGGGGCGGTGGCCGCCTTTAGCGGGCTTTTGCTGCCTCCTTTCGCGGTGATGCTTATAGTATCGTACCTTTACTTCACCTACGGCAACCTACCAGGGGTGGCGGCGGTGGTTGCGGCGCTCGGTGCGGTGGTGGTGGCCCTGGTGGCCAACGCCACGCTCGATATCGGCCGGATAGCCGTCAAGGACTGGCGGGGTGTGCTCATAGCTGTGCTCGCCTTGGCCGCGGCGCTGTTGCACGTCAACCTGGTGGCGGTGCTGGCGATAGGAATCGCCGGGGGGCTCTGGCTTTTCCGCACCCGACCGGGTGCCGGGAATCCCGGAGGGGTGGATGTGAGACCGAGATTTCCGGTAAAGGCGCTGGTTCTGCTGGCTCTGATTTTAGGGGCTTTGGCCGTTTTGGCAGGCTTCTTTCCACCGCTGTTGAAGCTGGGCGCTACGTTTTTTAAGATCGGCCTTTTAGTCTTCGGCAATGGCTACACCATGCTGCCCTTTATCCAGCAGGAGGTAGTTGACCTTCATCACTGGGTAACAATGAAGGATTTTGCTGCCGGCGTGGCCTTTGGGCAGGTTACTCCCGGCCCGGTGGTGATCACCGCCACCTTTATCGGTTACCGCGTTGCCGGTTTTTTAGGGGCGGTGGCGGCGACGGTCGGCGTTTTTGCCCCCACACTTTTCTTGGTGCTCGCCGCGGCCCCTGTGCAGGCCCGGCTCCGGTCGAGCCCCTGGGTACGGGCGGGCGAGCAGGGCCTAGTAGCGGCTTTCGTAGGGCTGATGGTTCTGGTGGTTTTCAGGCCGGGGCGCCACGCGCTTACCAGTCTTTCCGCCGGAGTTGTGGCGGCCTTTGCACTCGGCCTGCTGCGTCTTACGCGTCTTGATCCCTTGTGGGTGGTGGCGGGCGGCGTTTTGCTCTACCTAGTTCTTCACTCGGCGGCGGGGATGCTCATTTGATATGGGGGCGCGGGAAATGGCTGAAAAACCGTTACAGGTGCTTTTTCTCTGCACGCAGAACTCCTGCCGCAGCCAGATGGCCGAAGGCTGGGCGCGCCACCTGAAGGCAGGTGTGCTGGAGCCCTATTCGGCGGGAACGGCTCCCACGGCCGTCCACCCGCTGGCGGTGCGGGTGATGGCCGAGGCCGGGGTGGATATCAGCGGGCAGCGGGCGAAGCACGTCGATGAGCTGCGGGACATTGAGTTCGACCTGGCGGTCACCCTCTGCGACAGCGCGCAGGAGAGCTGCCCGGTGCCGCCGCGGGCAAAGCGGGTCATCCACCGGGGCTTCCCGGACCCGGCCAGGGCGGAAGGTGCGGCGGAAGATGTGCTGGCCGCCTTCCGCCGGGTGCGGGATCTCATACGGGATTTCGTCGCCGGGCTGCCGGAAAGCCTATAAATACAGCCTGACCGTGTACTTGGTGACGCTTCTGCTGCGGTTAAGTAAAACCCACGCCGCTTTTTTCTGCTGCTTTTTCTACGTCCTAAAAAACTTTCAAAAATTTTCTCCAAACCCTTGACGTCGCTTTTTTTTTTGTAAAATGTCTGCAAATATGAGTATAGCTCTGCAAAGCGCTGGACGGACAAAATTTTCCCGCAGCAGCGCCTGGGTCCGGTTCCAGAGTTCTTCAGGAATAATGGCAGGGACTTCTCTAACTATGCGCTCTTTTTTAGTCCTATTGCCCTTACGGTACTCGTGAATGCCTTTATAGGTAGCATTGTTAAGGATCCGGGAAATAAGACCGACATTCTATTTACCCGACGTTATAATGTTGATCCCTTTGGCTTGGCATGGGGTGGGTATCCGGTTGGCGTTAAGCCTCGGCCTGTTCATCTGTGGAAACTCGGCAATAAACAGCGGCTTTCATTAATCTGTGTCCTCCCGAGGCAGGTCTTATTTTGGAAGGTATTTCTGGATAACTCGCCAGTTTTCTTCTTTGGCCAGTGTTTTTAATCACATGCCGGGCTTATCGTGGCAACGACCCAAGTGCCGATTTCTTCAAAGCCGATCTTCCTATGCATCCTTGCCAACAGCGGATTATCCGTTTCGTAAAAGAGATAAACCCTTTCTTCGGGTTCTCCGGTTTTACGAGTTCCATAACGGCCTCCTTCTAACGCCGGTGGGCGGCCATCTATGGAAGGGCAAAGGTTTCGCAGCCTGCGCCGCCGGGTCCCACCAGCATATTTCTCAAAATCACCCATTACTTCCTGCCGCCATACACAACAAATACACCGTAACTATAAAAACAGTCCACATCCTTAAAACCAGCTTCTTTCAGGGCCGTCAGTTGGTCCGTGATGGTATCGAGGTTGCGGTAGTGGTTTGGTTCCTTGTAGTTTCGGATGATACTGGTGTAGTCACCCGCCAACTCTAAAGCAGTTTGCTTCTCCGCTATCCACTCTTCCCACAACTTTAAATACCAGCCTTTGAGGGCGTCTGTAGGCGCAAGCACAACGTCAAGATTCACGAATGCGCCTCCTTCGCCCAAGCGTGAATAGGCGAACCCAAAAAGGGCTTTCTTCTCATCCGTCGTCAGGTGGTGAACAGCAAACGCAGAAACGACCAAGTCAAAAGCAGGAAGCTGAACCTTACCCCGGAGTAGCTCCTGAAAGTTCGCCCTGATAAACCGGAGACTGCTAAAACCAGCGAGCCTCTTTTTAGCCCTGTGCAACATCTCCTCTGATCCGTCAACCAACGTGGCCGAGATATGGCCGTCAACCTCCAAAAGCGCGGCGGTTAAGACTCCATCCCCGCATCCCAGATCAAGAGCCCTGTTTCCTTTCTTGTCGCCCAGGAAATAGCGGCAGAATGACTGGAGAATTCTCAGCAGCCGGCGCCGCTCCACGATCTGCACATCTGCCGCTTCGAGATATTTCCGGGCGAACTCCTTGTCGGCCCAGCGGCTCTCGTCGAATTCGGGCATAGCCTTGCCTTTCTTTTTCGGGGTCGAAAAGAATATCTTGGACTTTCAAGAAGGAACTGCCAGTGTCAGGATACCATAAAACGGATGTAGCTGGAAGGGGCGTCGAGTTTCCGTTATTCTTACACCTACCAAAATAGAGCTTCGACTTCTCAGTAAGGTCTTTTCCTACCCGAGTGCCACGATAACCTTTCAATTCGGCAGTCGTTGCCGAATTGATTGCCAAGGTGCTGCGAAAAAAGCGTCGACGCCGTCACTCTTATTTAGGGAAAGTATAGATTGGAATAGGTGACGGTAGCGGCGATGGCCTACCGCCTGGTGGCGATGATTTTCGCCCTTGTTTGGGGGTATGGTAAGTAATATACTGTAAGTAAGGCAGGTGCGTGGCGTATTGGCGGAGCATAGTGCCGGTGCGGTATCTGTTTTCGGTGTTTGGATCCGCTTTCCGGAAGAGCGCTGGCAGCATATACTCAGGGAGCACCCGGAGTTAGAGGGTCTGTATGAAGACGTACTAACTACGATTGAAAGCCCGTTGAAGGTTTTGGCAGGAAGCGGTGGCGAATTATTGGCCGCCAGGGAGATAGCTCCGGGAAAGTTCCTGGTGGTTGTTTATAAGGAAATCGGTTCGGATGATGGCTTTGTAATCACCGCGTTTCTAACCCGGCGGATCAGGCAGTTAGAGAGGAGGGCGATTGTGTGGCCGAGGCAATGAGTTATATTAAAGTGGCGGAAGCGGTTTCGCGGGTTGTGATGGGCTCGGGTCTGCCTCTGCTGCGGGTGTCCTATGATCCTGCAGGGGATGTGCTCTATATTCACTTTACCGAAGAACCGGTAAAAGCTGATGACAGCGAGTTCATAGAAGACGAGGTAGTGGTACGCTACCGAGGCGGTGAAATAGTTGGGGTGACTATTCTGAACGCGAGCAGGCGAAAGCCGGCGTAGCGGCTATACTTTGGTACGATAAGATTTTAAGGTTAAAAATTTTTTTCAACGGACTAAAGCAGTAAGTACTTCTGCCGATGACAGCAAACAGAGGTTTATGAAAAACAGCTTAAAGTGCTTTTTCTCTGCACCCAGAACTCCTGCCGGAGCCAGATGGCCGAAGGGCGGGCGCGCCACCTCAAAAAAGACGTGTTAGAACCCTATTCGGCAGGAACGGCGCCGGCCGCCGTCCACCCGTTAGCGGTGCGGGTGATGGCCGAGGCCGGGGTGGACATCAGCGGGCAGCGGGCGAAGCACGTTGATGAACTGCGGGACATTGAGTTCGACCTGGCGGTCACCCTCTGCGATAGCGCGCGGGAGAGTTGTCCACTGCCGCCGCGGGCGAAGCGGGTCATCCACCGGGGCTTCCCGGACCCGGCCAAGGCGGAAGGTGCGGCGGAAGAGGTGCTGGCCGCCTTCCGCCGGGTGCGCGATCTGATCCGGGATTTCGTCGCCGGGCTGCCGGAGGATTTAGGAGCTGAGGCGGGGGACGGGAGGAGGGGTGGCTTATGAGGTGGCTTCAGACTGTCGGGCGCTTCGTGGGGGTGGTAGCTTCCGTGGGGAATATCGTCTTGATTCTGGTGCTATATTTTTTCAACCCCTACGGTAAGTTCGCGGTGCCGACGGAGAGTTATTTCATCTTTTCCCTGATGGTAATTTTGTCTTTGTTAGCGGTTTACGCTTGTGTGAAAGTGGTGCCTTTGGTAATGTACGGTGTTTTCTTCGGCTCCTTCTTCCCGGTAGGGTTTTATTTGCTCGGTACCCCTGGCATCTTCAAGTGGATCGGTGTTTTTAACCTTTTTTATCTGGCGTCGGCAATGCTGATGTCTGCCGGTAAGGAGCGCTCTCCGGCTGAGGCGCCTTCAGGCGAGCCTTCAGCTTCTTCGGCGAGCCAGCACGAAAAGCCAAATGTTTGGTGGCTGGCGACCCTCGGCGGTTTGATGGGCCTTGCCGCGTGTGCCTACGAGGCATACCGGTTTTCCTGCCCGCACCTTGTGCATTCTCCCTGGGAGATACCCGCTCTCGGCGCTTACATCCTGTTTTTCGGCGCGGCCCTGGCCGGTTCCTTGCGCCGCCGGCGGGAGGTGGTGCTGGCAGGGGGCGTTCTGGCGCTCGGCCTCACCGCTCTCCTCTTCCTCACCGGCCTGTTTGCCTCTTTTGCGCCGCCGGAGTGGGTCCCTTTCCTGCCCGGTTCGATGCTTGTGCTGGTTGCTGCTGCCTTTCGACGAAAGTGATAGAGGGGTTAGCTTAAGAAAGCAATTAGCGCAATAGCAAGGCTTTTGGAAAGGCGTGACTTGACGGTCATAATTGTTGCATTTACAATAGGGCCAATAGCAGAAGAGGCTTAACAAGGAGTGTTGGGAGGGCAATTGATAGCCGTGGTAGGTGTTATCCGCAGTAGTCGAAGTTGAGAGAGGTGTCACAATGATTGTCCAGACGAAAGAGCATGTCTTATCGCTTATCCAAGAACGTCAAAGTCAAATTAGGAACCTGGGTGTCAGAAGGATAGGCTTGTTTGGCTCCTTTGTACGAGGGCAGCAGGATAGCAACAGTGACATAGATATCTTGGTGGAGTTCGAACCCGGTCGCAAGACTTTTGACAATTTTCTACAGATGGCGTTGCTTTTAGAGGAATTGTTCGGTCGGCCGGTCGAATTGGTCACACCGGAAGCTCTCAGTCCTTATCTTGGCCCGCATATCCTGCACGAGGTTGAATATGTCTCTTTCGGCGCTTGAATACTTGCGTCATATCCTCGACGAGACCGAGTATTTGATGGGTCGGGCGCAAGGACTTAGCCAGGATCAATTTATGCGCGATGCCACGTTGAAACGTGCGTTCGTCCGCAGTATCGAGATTATTGGCGAAGCGTCGAAGAAGATACCTGATGATTTCAAACAAAAGTACAGTCATCTGGAATGGCGAGCTATGGCCGGAATGCGCGACCGATTGATACACGGATACTTCGGGGTAGATTACGACATCGTCTGGGACGTTGTGACAAATAAGATACCTGTACTTTACCGAGCGGTCAAAGAGATCATTGAAACGGAGGGTTCCGGCTAATAAAGGAAAAGCCTGACATTTCTCCCACCACGCCCTCAGTTTTATGGTTCATGCGGCGGGAAAACTCCGGGCGGCCGTGCTGATTAAGGCTTAGAATACGAGACGGATACTGGAAATGCTGTCCACCAGGCTTCATACGGCGGGTTTATTTAAGAAGGGATACGGCCCAACGGTGCAGACTTACTTATCCAGCGGACTGCGCACCCTCAGGATGTTCCTTGAGGCCACGTGGGTGTAAATCATGGTGGTTTGAAGATTCCGGTGCCCGAGCAGTTCCTGGACCGTCCGGATATCGTAGCCGTTTTCCAGCAAGTGCGTCGCAAAACTATGCCTCAAAGTATGCACCGAGGCAGGCTTTGCGATCCCTGCCTTTTCTACTGCTGTCTTAAACGCTTTTTGGAGCGAGGCAGGGTGTACGTGGTGCCGCCGCACCGTGAGGGTGCGCGGGTCAACGGAGAGCGATTTTGAAGGAAACAGCCAGAACCAGCCCCACTCCTTGCCGGCGCCGGGGTATTTCTTTTCCAGCGCGTCCGGCAGCGCTACGCCGTTTAAATTTTGTGCCCGGTCCCGGTCGTAAAGCGACCGCACCTCCGCGATGTGGCGGATGAGATCGTCCTTCAGCCTCTCCGGCAGTACCGTCCGGCGGTCCTTGTCGCCCTTGCCCGACCGGACGATAACCATCCCTTGCTCCAGGTCAATATCCTTGATGCGGAGATTGAGGCACTCCTGAAGCCGCAGCCCGCAGCCGTAGGTGAGCATAGCCATCAGGCGCTGCACGCCGGTCATCCGGTCGAAGACCATCTCCACTTCCTTTGCCGTGAGCACCACGGGAAGCCGCCTCCTCTGCCGCGCCCGCACCGCGCTCAGTGCGTTCTCAATATCCTTCTCCAGCACGTGCCGGAAAAAGAAGACCACCGCGTTCAGGGCCTGGTTTTGCGTGGCGGAAGAAACCCTCCTTTCAACCGCCAGGTGACTCAGGAAATCCTGCAGGTCTCTGCCTTCCAAGCGGGAGGGCGGTTTATCCGCCGCGAACGACCGGAAACCGCGCAGCCACATGATATACGTCTTTTCCGTATTATAAGAACGCTGGCGCAGCCTTAGCGCCTTGCGCATCCTCTCCTCGGCGGCCTTCCATTCTTCCGTTGCATTCCCGGTTAGAGAAGAGTCTTTCAGTTCCCGGGAAAGAAAGTAATCGTAAAGCCGCAGCGCCGCATCGGCCTGCCTTACCTGCCAGTCCTCACGGTTTTTGGCTATCTGCGCCAGAAAATCTTTCTTCTGCTCGCTGCCGAGGCGTGCGGCAGGAGGCGCATCAAGAAAGGCGTAGCAGTCCGCCACCCACTTGACGTAGAAAGGAATATGCTGGGGCTTTATCGAACCTTTTTGCTGAAGAAAGGTTTTGAACTCGTTTAGCATAACAAATCCATAATTTATATTTGATCTACATAACTAACATTATAAAGAGATAATTAGCACGTAGCAAGGCTTTTTTAGGAAAATAATGCCTTGACATTTATGATTATTGACTATAAAATACCACCAATAGCAGAATAAATTTAAAAGGGAATGTTAGGTCTCACGAGAACGAAGGATTGAGGGAATAGGAATGAAATCACACTCTCAGACCCTGTTCAACCGAACTCGGAAGATTGCCGATGAATTCGCATTATCGGAATCTATCGTCGTTTATCTCGGCGACTGTCTTGATCTGTTAAAAGCGATCCCGGATGAATCGATCCAACTCGTTGTCACTTCGCCCCCCTATAACATTGGCAAAGAATATGAAAAGAAGCTTCATCTTGATTTGTATCTCCAACAGCAAGCACATGTTATTGCTGAGTGTGTGCGCACATTATCCCCCAAAGGCAGTATTTGCTGGCAGGTAGGAAACTACGTTGACAGAGGGGCGATCATTCCTCTGGATACTGTCCTGTATCCTATCTTCTCGAACCTGGGTCTTCGTATGCGGAATCGCATCATCTGGCACTTTGAGCACGGACTGCATTGCAGCCGCCGATTTTCAGGCCGGTATGAAACCATCATCTGGTTTACAAAGTCGGATGATTACATTTTCAATCTCGATGCGGTGCGAGTACCTCAGAAATACCCGGCGAAGAAATATTTCAAAGGTCCGAAAGCTGGCCAGTATTCGTGCAACCCACTCGGCAAGAACCCGGGGGATGTTTGGATAATTCCAAACGTCAAAAGCAATCATGTCGAGAAGACCGAGCATCCGTGCCAGTTCCCCGTTGAGCTGATTGAACGATTGGTGCTTGCTCTTACCAATGAAGGAGACTGGGTACTGGATCCATTCCTTGGAACGGGCACATCGGTCGTTGCTGCCATTCGTCATGGGCGACGGAGCGTCGGGGCGGAAATTGTTTCCAAGTACGTTGAGCTTGCACGGCAGAGAATTCAGCAGGAAATGGAAGGCACCTTGCGTACCCGCCCAATGGATAGGCCGGTATATGATCCTGTTGAATCGGGTAATAGCCTGACCACCGCCCCTTGGAAGAGAAACGGCGATCAGACAACGCTGTTTGAGAAAAGCTCGAAATATGGGAGGAAGGCAACCCGATGAAGATTGTAGAAACTTACTCCCATCTTAACGGGCTTGAGTTTCTTCTCGTTCACAAGCCAGCTCTGTGGAAGGAGATACAAGGTGTAATCTCAGCGGTGGACGCGGATAAGTGTCGAACGAAGGTTGGTCGGGCATTTCTCCCCAGTCGAATACGGAGTAACGGTCGGAGAAGATAAAACGTCCCGTTCCCGTCTCGGTACCTGCGGGTTCTTTCAGGACCGCCAGGTCTTTTACGCTCCCCATTTTGTACGACCTCGCATGGTTTTCTTGTGTTGCCGCGTTTTAAGCTCTTCCGGCGAACTTCGGGTCAGCCTTTCCTCGGCCGCGGGCCTAAGGGCGGGTTGGAGCCTCCTCTATTTTTGAAAGTTTGATGCCTTTTCTCTTTAACAGCTTCTCTACCTCCACCGCAAAGAAAACTGCGCATGAGAGGGCAAGGGTAACGGCTAATTCGCCCGGCGTCAGGGGCGCCGTCTTGAAAATCGGATTTAGAAACGGCACGTATATGGTCGCCATCTGCAGGAGAAAAGTGAGCAGAATTGCTCCGAGCAGGGGCTTGTTCGAGAACAGCCCTTGGGTGAAGAGGGATTCCTTTTCGGCCCTTATGGCGAGCACATGCCCCAACTGGCTGAGACACAAAACCGTGAAAACCATGGTCTGCCAGTGGGCGTGTCCAGTTTTGATGGCCCACGCCTGGGTGAATATAGACACAAAACCCATCAGGAGCCCCACCCAGATTATGTGGGCACCGAGGCCGTGAGCAAATATGCTTTCCTGGGGGTGCCGGGGGGGCCGCTTCATAATTGCCCTTTCTGCCGGTTCTGCGGCGAGGGCCAACCCGGGCAGACCGTCGGTGACAAGGTTAATCCAGAGAATATGAATCGGCAGAAGCGGAATAGGAAGGCCGAAAAACGGCGCGAGGAGGATCGTCCATATCTCCCCGGAGTTACTGGTCATCGTATATTTTATGAACTTGCGGATATTGTCAAAGATTCTTCTTCCCGCTTTGACGGTCTTGACAATGGTGGAGAAGTTATCGTCAAGGAGAATCATATGGGCCGCCTCTTTCGCTACGTCCGTTCCGGTAATGCCCATAGCAACCCCAATGTCGGCTCTTTTGAGTGCCGGCGCGTCGTTGACCCCGTCGCCGGTCATGGCGACGAATTGGCCCTTGTCCTGAAGCGCTTTCACGATCTTCAGTTTCTGCTCCGGGGCAACCCGCGCGTAGACTCTTATATCCTCAACCCTTTTCTCGAACTCCTCTAAGGGTAATTTTTCGAGTTCCCTTCCGGTAATTATCGCTTTGGCGTCATCTTCCAGAATGCCGAGCCTCTTAGCGATCGCTTTTGCGGTGATGGGATGGTCGCCCGTGATCATCACCGGGATGATACCTGCGGTCTTGCATAAAAAGACCGCCTCCGCTGCCTCCGGTCGCGGGGGATCCACCATACCCGCCAGACCCAAAAAGGTAAGCCCCGTTTCCGCATTTTCGGGAGAGATAACTTCCGGGAGCTTATCCCACCTTTTCATGGCCATAGCTAATATTCGCAACCCGTTGGCCGCCATCTTATCGTTTACGCGGAAAAACCCCTTCGCGTCTACAGGCTTTAAACCTTCAGAGGTCAAGAGATTGTCCGACTTCTCGATCAGGACGTCCAGCGCTCCCTTGGTAAAGGAAACGAATCCCCCGCCTTCGGAAAGGGGGAGCTGGTGAAAGGTAGTCATACACTTTCTTTCGGAGTCAAAGGGAATTTCGGCGACCCGCGGCAGTTCCTTTTCCAGTTCACTTTTATCGAAACCATTATCCTTAGCGATATTGTACAGGGCGATTTCCGTGGGGTCGCCGATGCTCTTGCCTTCGGCGTCGGGCTGCACGTCGTTATTCAAGGCCGCGGCTCTGAAAAAGAAAATGTGCGGCGAGTCGCCAGTAAGGGAGGTGTACTCTTTTAGGCCCTTTGCCCCCAGTTCCGAACTCCGGATTGATTCTCCGTCCACAAAAACCTCTTCGACGGTCATTTTATTCTGGGTGAGGGTCCCCGTCTTATCGGAGCAGATATAGGTGACGGAGCCCAGGGTTTCCACTGCGGGCAGTTTTCTTATCAGGGCGTTTTGGGCAACCATCTTCTTGGCACCGAGGGCGAGCGAAATCGTCACCACGGCGGGAAGCGCTTCTGGTATTGCTGCGACGGCGAGGGAAACGGCGGTAAGAAACATCAGGACGGGCGGCTCTCCTCTGAGAAGGCCGAGACCGAAAACGACGGCGCAGATGACAAGGACGGCGAGGGCAAGTTTTTGACCAAAATTGGCAAGCCTTTTCTGAAGGGGTGTTTTTACCTCTTCCTCTTCCTGGAGCATGGTGGCAATCCTACCGAGTTCGGTCTCTGCACCGGTAGCGACCACGACCCCGGCACCCCTCCCGTAGGAGATGACGGTACCTTTGAAGACCATATTTTTTCTGTCTCCCACGGGAAGCGTTTTGTCGGGCAATCTCTTTGTGTGCTTTTCTACGGGTATCGATTCTCCCGTAAGGGCTGCCTCTTCCACCCTGAGTTGAGCAGCCTCGATAAGCCGGATATCCGCCGGCACGATCTTTCCTGCTTCAAAGGTCACGAGATCGCCGGGGATGAGTTGCGCCGCGGGAATGCTCAGTGGGGCCCCGCCCCTTATGACCGTTGCGGTTGGCGCGGCCATTTTTTTCAGGGCGGCCATCGCCTTTTCGGCTCTGAACTCCTGAACGAAGCCGATAATGGCATTGAGGATCACGATCACGATTATGGCGATGGTGTCTGCAGGTTCGCCGATAACCCCCGAGATAACGGCGGCGGCGATGAGGATAATGATCATAAAGTCCTTGAACTGGTCGAGGAACATCATAAAGGGGGTCTTCTTCTTTCTCTCCCGCAACTCATTTGGACCATACCTTTCCAGGCGGCTTTTGGCCTCTTCGGGGGTCAGCCCTCCATCAAGGTCAGTCTTCAGTTCCTTTAAGACTTGCTCAACTTCCATTGTGTGCCAGACTGTCTTGGCCATTAACCATACCTCCGTTTAAGGTTCGGGCGGATCTTGATGCCTAATATTGGTGGTTCCTTCATTCGCCTCTGGGAGGATAAAGGATATCCTGCACCGCAACCGGTTGAGGGGCGGGGGAGTGGCTCTCCGTTAGAGTTATCGTTTTAATATTATTTTAGGAAAACCGCTGTTTTGTCAAGGTTTGTACCGCTTGCCGGAGACTCGGTGGAAATGCTGCAACCCAGAGCGGCAGCAGGGTTGCACTGGGGGAGGTGCGAGGTATCTTTTTCGCCCGGTTTTTTTGTCCTGCCGGCAATGTGAAAATCGAACGTGGATGCCGGTTGCAGACGATTTTTTTCGGGGCGGTTCAACCCCAAACCAGAACGCCGCCGAGCAGAAGGGTGTTCACGACTTCGTAGGCGTTCGTCGGTTTTCCAACTTTGAGGGCCTGGTTGAGGTTGAAATGGTTGAGACAGGTGCCGCAGGCTAAGATGCGCACCCCTTTTTCTTCGAGGTCACGCAACGCCTCGAGCACTTCTGAGCCTTCACAGGCCAGTTTAACCCCGGCGTTGAGCAGGATAATGGTCCGGGGGCGGGTCTCGTTTGCCGCGAGCGTATCCAGGAGGATCTTAATCAGCCTCCGCCCGAGTTCTTCGTCGTCCCGCCCGAGTGCCGGGGACTGAATCACTAGCGTTTGTACCGGGGTGCCGCAGACGGCTTCCACCAGAGTGGCAGCACCGGGCGCCTGACCTGTCTGCGTGCGGCGCACAGGCAGGCCGGTTTCCGCGGCCTTCTCTCCGCTGGCTTTTTCGCTTCTTGTTCCCGTAACGCGCCAGCAGCCTTGAAGCTCCTCCACCTGGATCCGGTAGCCGCTTTTTTGCCCGAAGCGGGTTACGTTTTCCACCGCCGCCCGGTTGTCAACCAGGATGCTGAACGCCGCGTGACCGGCGTCCACTGCCTGCTTCACCAGGAGTACCGGTTGCGGGCAGGGTTTTCCGCGGCCGTCAAGCTCACGCATCTAAATGGCCTCCTGCTAATTAAGGTTTGCGATTTTTCAATGTTTACGCTAAGGGTTTGTGCCGGTAACAGCGACCCCGGCGTTATGGGACAAAATCTCAAGAAAAGCCTCGATCCGTGTTTTGAGCTGGCCGGTGTCATGCGGGCTGTAGTCGGTTTCAATTTTTAAAAGGGGGATGTCTGCCTGCTTTAAGATTCTTTCTACCCGGTAAGCTTCTACAGCATAGGGGTCGCAGAAGGGCAGGACGTAGCTGACTACACCGGCGGCCCCGTATTCGTGACCCATTGTCACCAGTTTTTCCATGCGGCGGCTGTTGGGCGTGAAGCAGGCGCAGTCCGGTTCGAGGTGCCGCGCGGCCACGTTTGCCAGCAGGTCGTCCAGCGTGCCGAGTTCGTCGGTTAAGGCCTCGTAATAGCGGGAGCCGGTGCAGAGTTCCTCCGCAACGATTACCGCGCCGCTGGTTTCGATGATGTAGGGTACCTTCCAGTTCGGGATGGCCATCGGCGTGCCGGTTACCACCAGCCGTGGCGTTCCTGGTGGGGCCACTCCCACACCCTGCTGAACCCGCTTTTCGAGTTCGTCGCACAGCGCGTTCACCTGGGCGGTAAAGCGTTCGACGTCGTCGTAGAAGGCGATCTGGTAAATAAGTAAAGCGTCCCGCCCGCTGATCGGTGCCGGATCCGCCTTGCGGAGTTCGGCCAGCCGCTTCAAAGCCTGCCGTTTGGCGTTGACTTTGCGGACTGCTTCCACCAGCCCGTCGGCTGTGATTTTCCGGCCTGTAAGTTCTTCAAGTTTGGCGGCCAGGGTACGGATTTCAGTAAGCCACAATGCCCGGTCGCCCGGGTCTTTTTTTTGCGGGGTCTCCATCGTATAAACGGGGGCGTAGTCACCCAGCACCTCGAAAGCCTTCTTCTTGCCGTCGCAGGTGGTTTCGCCCACCAGCAGGTCGCAGGACTCAAAGTACGGGCAGATGCGGGAGAGCTTGAACCCCATAAATGACTTAATCAGCGGACAGATGTTTCGGGGCAGCACCGCCTCCGCCTGTGCCGTCCCGGCGTCCAGACCTGCGCACAGCCCCACGTAGACCCCGCCGGCGGCAAGGATCAGCTCCTCCGGGACAAAGACGCAGAAGGTGCCGACCACCTTGCCCCCGGCGGCACGGAAGTCCTGTAGTTCCTGCACCCGCAGGCCGTGGATTTCATTGACCACGAAATCGAAGTATTCCATCCCCCGCGGCCGGTTTTCCTGCTTAAGGTAAACGTCGTAGTAGGTTGGCGGCAGCGCTTCCAACAGCTTGGCGTGTGCTTCGAGGTCCAGCCCCAGTTTCTCCCACATCTTTGTATAATCGGCCATTACTTACCCCTCCCCGATTTGGCAAATCTGTCAGCTTTGTTAAAGATTAAAGACGCGTTGCGGGATGCTTTTTGACTTGGAGGAGGGAAGTGGGAGTCGAACCCGACCCCGGCCCAGCACTCAACCAGAGAAACAGCTTTTCTATCCGTGACCGTGGAAGGCTTTCGCTATATTTTCACTTTAATGATGATCCGTGTTGCCGTTTCCCTCGGTTGAGTGCTGGGCCGGCCAGCGGGTTTGCAGCCCGTGGGGAGCACCGGCTCCTTACCCTCCTGATATCAAATTTATAGTTCGAATTTCTTATTATAATTTCCTGCAATGGTATCTATGAAATATTGTTATAAAAGGGCTCAAAACAACCTATTGCTCACCTCGAGAGAATTTAGGAAGATGAAGCTTCCGACGCAGTAGGGCATGTTATAAAATGATGTAAAAAGAACACAAGGTATGATAAATACCGGGTAGTTTAGAAGGGATCGGGATAAAAGTTTTGCTGAAGCGCAGCGATTTCAGCTACGATTTGCCCCCAGAGCTGATTGCGCAGGAACCGCTGCCTCGTAGGGACGAGTCCCGGTTGCTGGTAGTGCGGCGGGACCGGCAGGAGTTCGAGCACCGGAGGTTTAAAGACATACTGGAATACCTTGTTCCGGGCGATCTCCTTGTGAGGAACGAGACAAAGGTCCTGCCGGTGCGGCTGTATGGTCAGAAGAAAACCGGCGGTCGCGTGGAATTGCTGCTGCTGCGGGCTGCGGGCGATGATTTATGGGAGGCTCTGGTACGGCCTGGACGGCGCGTACCGCCGGGAACACGGCTCGTCTTCGGAAACGGTTTACTGGAAGGGGAAGTTCTATCCAGGACGGCGGCCGGGGGGAGAATAGTCGGTTTCCGCTACGAGGGGTCCTTCGAAAAAGTATTGCGACAGGTTGGGGAGGTGCCCCTGCCGCCGTACATTAAGAGAAAGCTCGCGGATCCTGACCGGTACCAGACGGTTTACGCCCGGGAGCCGGGATCGGCGGCGGCGCCGACGGCGGGGCTCCATTTTACCCCTGAACTTCTCGCAGCGGTCCGGGAAAGCGGGGTAGAAACGGTGTCGCTGGTGCTGCACATCGGACTTGACACCTTTCGCCCGGTCCGGGTGGAAGATCTGACGGCGCACCGGATGCACAGCGAGGACTTCCGGATTCCCGAAGAAACGGCGGAAGCAGTCAACCTGGCAAAGGCCGGGGGACGCCGGGTTATCGCTGTCGGGACGACCGTCGTCCGTTGCCTGGAGGCTGCCGCAGACCAGGCGGGAAGAGTCAGGGCGGTTGCCGGGTCCACTGATCTTTTCATTTATCCGGGCTACCGCTTTAAAGTGGTTGACGCTATGATAACTAACTTTCACCTCCCGTGCTCCACGCTGCTGATGCTGACGGCGGCCTTTGCCGGGAGAGAGAAGATCTTGCAGGCATACAGGGAAGCGGTGCGCCTGCGGTACCGTTTCTTCAGTTTTGGGGACGCGATGCTAATACTCTAAAAGGTGGAGTGTGCTTTGGCTCTAAGGATTTACCGCACGGGCCTTACAGCGGACCACCTGGGCCGGGCGATAAAGGTGTGGTTTACCCGGCGGGAATTTGAGACGCAGCTTTTCAGCGACCAGAAGACGGTTTTGGTCCAGGCGAGAAAGGGCGGGACCTTGGCCAGCGTTGCCGGGATGTCCTACGCGTTGACCGTGAGGCTCAAACAGCGGGAAAACGGGGTAGAGGTGGAAACAGGGGCCGGCAAGTGGCTTGACAAGGCCGCGGCCGGAACTGTCGGTTGGCTGGCGTTTTTCCCGTTGGCCATAACCGCAGGCATCGGTTTTTACAACCAGGGAAAGCTGGTCGATGAACTCCTGACTTTTTTGGAACACTACGTGGATGAGGTCTCTGATTAAAGGGAGAGCCGCTCCTGGGCGACCTTGAGAAGGGCGGCGGAGTGCTTTAAAGCCGCCTGTTCATCACGGTCAAGCGGCAGTTCGATGGCCGGGCCCCTGCCGTTTTTGCCGACTACGGTCGGCAGGCTGAAGGCGGTGTTCGCATAGCCGTACTGGCCCTCAAGCATGCCGGAAACGGTGAGCACGCTGTTCTGGTCCTTCAGGATCGCCTCGCATATCCGGCGGATGCCCAGTCCAACCGCGTAATAGGTGGCTCCCTTGCGTTCGATAATGCGGTAGGCGGCCTGGCGGATGAAGTTGGTGATGGTCTTTCTTTCGGGAGAAGGGATTCCCTTCTGGCGGCAAAAGTCGTCTAAAAGGATGCCGGCGGCGGTGGCCCGGCTCCAAAGGGGCACGGCGGTGTCGCCGTGCTCGCCTATCACGTAGGCATGAATGCTGCGGGCATCCACACCGGCGTGGGCGCTTAAGGCGTGCCGGAACCGCGCGCTGTCAAGGATGGTGCCGCTGCCGATTACCCGGAACCTTTCCAGGCCGGTGGTTTTGGCGGCGGCATAAGTCAGTACGTCCACCGGATTGGAAACGATAATGAGGATTCCGCCGCGCCAGTGGTTTTCGAGTTTATTCAAAACGTCGCGGAGCACTTCATAATTCCTTTCCACCAGGGCCAGGCGGCTCTCTCCCGGCCTCTGGTTCGCCCCCGCGGTAAAGACCACAATATCTGCGTTATGGCAGTCTTCATATTCGCCGACGAAAACCTTTTTGGGGGTGGTAAAGGCTGTGCTGTCCCCGAGGTCCAGCGCTTCCCCTTCCACCCGCGACCTGTTTATATCCAGAAGAACGATTTCTTGTGCCAGGTCGCTGGCAACAAGTGCGTAGGCGGCAGTAGCGCCGACTGAACCGATGCCGATGATCGCTATTTTCGCCAAGCGGGTTACCTCCTTGACAACTTTTCAACGAAGGACGGTTTTGCGGTTTATGTGGTTAGGTTGTTCTTGGAAGGTGGGGGTTTATTCGGTGATTAAGTTTTATATTTGGTTTACGGGTGTGGTAAGATATGACTGGATAACCAAGCTGCGAAAAGTTAGGGAGGGAGCAACATGGAACTAAAAGGAACCCGGACCGAGGCCAATCTCTGGGCCGCATTTGCCGGTGAATCTCAGGCCCGCAACAAGTACACCTACTTTGCCAGCGCTGCCCGCAAGGAGGGTTATGAACAGATAGCGGCAGTCTTTCAGGAGACCGCCGACAACGAGAAAGAACATGCCAAGACCATCCTGAAGTTACTGAAAGGAATCGGTTCAACGAGCGAAAACCTGAGGGCTGCTACGGAAGGCGAACACCACGAATGGTCCTCGATGTACCCGGAGTTTGCGAGGGTTGCCGAGGAAGAGGGTTTTCCGGAAATTGCAGCCGTCTTGCGGCGGATTGCAGAAGTGGAAAGACACCACGAGCAGAGGTACCAAGCCATTCTGCGGAGCATCGAGGACGGAAAGGTCTTCAGGCGTGAAGGGAGCGTCCGTTGGAAGTGCCGTAACTGCGGGTACATACATGAAGGGCCGGAGGCGCCGGAATCCTGTCCGGCGTGCGCCCACCCGCGTGCGTATTTTGAGGTGCTGTGCGAGAATTGGGAGCGGTAACGCAGGTAGAAACGGATGCCGGATGCCGCTGTACTGTTTGTTTTCGACTTGCGGAGCAAATCGGGCGGGCTTATAATTAGGTACGTAAATAAAAACGAGCGGGAGGCTAACCCATATGTACTATCCTTTTGCAGACGTATGTCCCATTCCGGCGTTAAAACCTAACTTTATCACCTTGATGACGGACCGCGAACTTGCACCTGGGGAGCAGCTTACCTTTGGTGAGTACAAGAGCACAACTTTGGTCGTTGCTTTCCGGGTTCAGAGTACCGGGCGGTCGCTTCTTACCATTGAAGAACTCAAAGATGGTGAGTGGACGGTAGCCGATAACAGTGCTTGTTACGAGGGGACAATTCTCTGGCAATGCTTATTGAAGAACCAGGTTTTCCGGGTGCGGTTTAAAAATACGTCCGAAAAGCCGATCACTGTCACAGCGGAGATGAACCTCTTCGAGCCGCTCCCCAAGGAGTAAAGAAGATGGCCGGGACTGTTATTGCGGTTTGCATCAGCGCCGAACGCGGCACGGCCAAGCAAGATGTCGGCGAAGGGTATTTTAAGGAAGACTTCGGTCTGGAGGGGGACGGCCATGCCGGGAGCCCGCGCCAGGTCTCCATGCTGATGGGGGAGAGTGTTGCTAGGTTTACCCGGGAGCACGGCCTCGAACCCAAGCCCGGGGATTTTGCCGAGAACATTCTCACCCGCGGCATTGACCTAAAAAAAGTGAAGGTGGGTATGCGCCTGCAAGTCGGCGACGGAATCCTGGAGATAGTCCAAATCGGGAAGGAAGTAAAACCGCACCATTACTCGTTTCACGGTTTCCGCCTTTTACCCACTGAGGGTCTTTTTTGCCGGGTTCTGAAGAGCGGGAGGGTAAAAGTGGGCGACCCTGTAAAGATACTGAACGATACGCCGGAAACGCAATCCTAAAGCGGAAAAGCCGTGTGTGCCTCACATACCGGGCCGAATGAGGTAGTATCTTGGAACGCTTACCACTCGCTGCGCGATTCAAGCCCCGCACTCTTGAGGAATTTGTCGGGCAGCAGCACCTGCTGGCCGAAGGCAAGCTCCTTTACCGCGCGATAAAGGCCGGGCGCTTAGGATCCGCTATTTTTTACGGCCCGCCCGGCACGGGTAAAACGGCCCTGGCGGAAATCGCCGCACGGACTTCGGACCGCCCCTTCGTCAGGCTAAACGCTGCGCTTACGACGGTAAAAGAGATCCGGGAGATTGCCGGGCGGGCAGACCGGGAGCACAAGCCGGTGGTTTTGTGCCTTGACGAGATACACCACCTCAACAAGCTGCAACAGGATGCGCTCCTTCCGTTTGTCGAGGAGGGCGTCATTACCCTGATCGGTACCACCACCGAAAACCCTTACTTCGAAATAGTCGGTGCACTCCGCTCACGTGCTACCATCTTCCGGTTTGAACCGCTTTCCCGACCCGAGGTTCAAGCGATCCTCCGACGGGTGCTGGCCGAACCGGAACGGGGGCTGGGCGCTTATAAAGTGCGGCTTTCGGCCGAGGCTCTGGAGCACTTCGCGGATGCTTCGGCAGGGGATGTGCGAGTGGCATTGAACGCACTTGAACTGGCGGTGCTGACCACCCCGCCGGGGGTTGACGGCACTGTCGAGATCAATCTGCAGGTTGCGGAAGACTGCATCCGCCAGCGGGTGTTGATGTACGACAAGGGAGGAGACACCCACTACGATGTCGCGTCGGCATTTATTAAATCCGTCCGCGGCAGCGACCCCGATGCCGCATTGCATTACCTGGCCCGTGCCATCGCCTCCGGCGAGGATGTGAAGTTTCTCGCCAGACGCTTGGTGATAAGCGCCGCTGAAGATGTCGGGCTTGCCGACCCGCGCGCGCTGCTCATCGCCCAGGCTGCTGCCGACGCCGTCCAGTTGGTCGGCCTCCCCGAGGCGCGGATCATCCTGGCCGAAGCGGTCGTCTATCTGGCCCTTGCGCCGAAGAGCAACTCCGCTTACCTGGCGATCGAGCGTGCGATCGAGGATGTGGAGAAAAAAGAGACCGGCCAGGTGCCGCCTCACCTGCGGGATGCCAGTTACTACGGCGCGAAGTCCTTCGGTCACGGCAGGGGCTACAAGTACCCCCACGATTACCCGGGTGGCTTTGTCAAACAGGAATACCTTCCGGAAGCACTCCGGGGCGCCGCCTACTACCATCCCACCGACTACGGCGCGGAAGCGACCCTTAAGGAACGCCTCCTGCGTTTGCGCTCGCTCAGGGAGAAGTGAGTCCAACACCTACAAGAAACTTTTCGAGTACAGGAATACGCCGTTTGACACTGCGGAAGGTCTCCGCTATAATCGAAAACGGACGGGGGTGGACGGGTCCTGGTGGGCCTCCTGGTCTTCAAAACCAGCCGGCGGGTTAGACGCCCGCGGTGGGTTCGATTCCCACGCACTCCCGCCAGAAAATTGTTTAAGACTGATGCCGCGTTCTCAAGCGAAGACTTTCTGGGTTGAGAGAATAAAAATTACCTTTACCGGGAAAACTCACCTTAAAGATAGGGGGTGAGTTCATGGAAGAACGCTTGCATCCAGAAAATTTCCCAAAGGATCTTGCGGACAAGATCAGGGAGGGGAAAAGAGCCGGACTTTCGGACGAGCAGATTGTTGACGGCATTATCCACATAGGCGATGTGCTTGCTAAGTTTGTGAGGGCGGATTCTCCCGAGGAATCTTTGATGAAAGAGATGTGGCGGGTTGCGTCGGCCGATGAGAAACGCACGTTGGCCAGCCTGGTTTTCCGTATCGGCTCGAGAGTGGTTCATTAAAACACTGAAAGATTTGAAACCCAAAAGGGCCCCGAGTGGGCCTCTTTTCTTTTGTTGGAAAAGATGGGAATCCGGTGGTTACTGGATACCGTGCAGCGTCATGGTCGCGCTTAAGATCCGCCGGTCGTATTCTTCCGGGACGCCGCGCGTTTCGTCTGCATGGCGGACGTAAAACAGCCAATCACCCCGCTCAGAGAGGTTAATACGGGCGATGCCGGCGGAATCGGTAACCACGCGCAGCACCCAGTCGCGCTTCGGGGAACCATTCCAGGTGGCACAGACCAGCGTTTGCGGCAAGGGACCCCCACGGTAGCGCACCTGGATTTCAACCTCACTACCCAAGCGGTAGTCGCCGGGCAAAACGATAATTTCAAGGTCGTTACCGAGGAAACTTACGTCCGCCTGCTTTGAAAGGTCACCGCACGCGGGGCAGAAGCGACCGACCTGGAGATACGTCTTCGCGAACTGGTAATAATAAGCTGCTTCGCGTGCTTCGGGGTGATTTTTGCGAGTGCCGGGCTTGTATAGGCCTCCCTTGGTCAGAACAAACGGCCCGACATCATTTTCGGCAGTGATAGCCCAGAGCCCTTCCCGTTCGGGGACCAGTCGGGCGATCCTATACTCACCCCGGCCTTCTAGGACCGGAAGTTGCATCCTGTCCCCACCCGGGTCCACCGCCCACCCTTTGAGCCGCCCAAGCTCTGCCAGCCCATCGGGGTGCATGGCATGACCGTAAAAAACCCGGCAGTGCACTTCCTGCCCCCGGTGGCTATGCCTAGTTTCCGGGAGGATCCATATTTCGTGTCCTTTAACGGCTTTTTGTAAAAACTCCATCGCTTTGCCTCCCTGAGCGCCGGTAGTCTTACGTTTAGTTTTTCCGCAGGTGGAAGCTTTGTACTCCGGACAACAGACCTTTCGCTGCGAGGATATCACAAAGGACAACCTTTGAAAAGCCAAGGGCGAAAATTTTTCCCGGCCCTCTTTAAACGGCAAGCTGGGTTAGCTGTTATATGGGGAGGAATCCACGCTAAATGCAGCGAATTTAAGCGGGAAATTGTTCCGGAGGGAAAAATTTGCTTGCAATAGTCAAGAGCGTGGCACTCTACGGGCTCCAAGGTTACATTATTCAGGTCGAGGTGGATGTTGCAGGAGGACTGCCGGCGTTCGACATCGTCGGTCTTCCGGATGCAGCGATCCGGGAATCGCGGGACAGGGTTCGGGCGGCGCTTAAAAACGCCGGCTTTGAGTTTCCGGTGCGCCGGATCACGGTAAACCTTGCGCCGGCCGATATCCGCAAGGAAGGACCGGGGTACGACCTGGCCCTGGCCGCCGGCATTCTAGCGGCTACTGAGCAGGTGCCCTTAGAGACGGCGTCAAGGTATATTTATCTCGGGGAGTTGTCGCTGGACGGTGCGGTGCGGGGCATCTGCGGGGTACTCCCGAGCGTAGCCGCGGCCGTGCGGCACGGTGAAAAAGAGGTTATAGTCTCTGCGCAAAACTCTGCGGAGGCGGCGCTGGTCGAAGGCGCCGACATTTACCCTGTACACACGCTTCAAGAGTTAGTTTTATTTCTCAAAGGGGATGCGGATATTCCACCCTACCGCGTGGAACCGTCGGCAGTTCTCGGCGAAATAGAAACGGACCTGGACCTCTCGGAGGTGCGGGGACAATTCTACGCAAAGCGGGCGCTCGAAGTGGCGGCCGCCGGCGGGCACAACCTATTGCTGTCAGGCAGTCCGGGGACAGGGAAGACCATGCTTGCACGGCGCCTTCCGGGCATCCTGCCGCAGATGACCTTCGAAGAGGCCCTGGAGGTCACCGAGATCTACAGTTTAGCCGGCCTTCTTCCAGCCGGGCGGCCTCTCATGACCCAGCGCCCGTTCCGCTCACCGCATCACACCGCTTCGTCCGCGGCACTGGTCGGCGGCGGACGTTACCCCCGTCCGGGAGAGGTGAGCCTCAGTCACAATGGAGTCCTCTTCCTCGATGAGTTTCCTGAGTTCTCTAAGGAAGCGCTCGAGGCGCTCCGCCAGCCGCTGGAGGACGGGATAATCACTGTTTCCCGTGCCGCGGCATCCGTCAGCTTCCCGGCAAGGATAATGCTGGTCGCTGCATGCAACCCCTGCCCGTGCGGTTACTACGGGGATCAGGAGAAGGAGTGCACCTGCTCACCGGCGCAGATACAGCGCTACCGGAGCCGGCTTTCCGGGCCGCTGCTCGACCGAATCGACATAAACATCTCTGTCCCGCGGGTAGAATTTCAGGAGCTTACGGGTCAGGCCGCGGGTGAAAGCTCGATAGTAGTACGCTCACGGGTTGAGGCGGCGCGGGTGATTCAGCGGGAACGCTTCAAGCGGTCTAAAGTTAATTGCAACGCGGCCATGAGCGGCTCACAGGTCAGGCGCTACTGCACGCTTACCGGCGAGGCGGGGCGTATGCTCCAGGCTGCCTTTCGCCAGCTTGCCTTAAGTGCGCGTGCTCATGACAAAGCTCTGAAAGTCGCCCGAACTGTCGCCGACCTCGAGGGTTCAGACGTGATAGACACCGCACATGTCGCCGAGGCCCTGCAATACCGTGAGCGGGATAAGGGTATTTCTACTTAAAAAAGTATTATCCGCTTTTTCACTGCGGCCAAGTTAAGCAGTAGTTATATTCACCTGTCCTGAAAGAAGTTCGAAGTTCAACAGTTCGCGTTGGACATTATTGTAATGCTGCTGCCGTTTGTCCCCCCAGCACTCAGGAGTCGGTAGGAATAACTAACGGCAGGCAAGGCATTTGCATGCCTTTGTTGGTGCCGCCCCAAGCGTCATGAAGTCTCCTATGTCTGATATCTCGCACAGCTTCCTATTACTCAACTCGACCAAACGGCCTCAGTTCCCGTTGTTAATAACCGCTCAGAAATCCGTTGATAGACGAATATCTGCCGGAGAAACATCCTTTTGGAATAATCGTTCTTAACACTTCCCGCTAACGAGGAATATATTGGAGAAGCACTGGAATATAAAACGCCTTTGATGAAAGGAGGAAACATTATGCCGGGATGTATCGGTGGTGACACCACATCCATCTGGTTGATTCTGCTCCTAATCCTGATAGTGTTCCTGGTATTATTACCCAGTTGGGGCTGCAGCAAATAACCGCGTAAGGCTTGTTCCTTTGCGTCGAAAAGGGGGGTATAAAAAAAGTACCCCTCTCTTTACTGTGCTTTTTGATTTGCTGACTCAGACTGGTATCGAAGACGTGGCTACGCGAAGCGTTTGAATTGCGTTTTAAGGGAAGCGGCATCTCTTGAAGGTATAACTGAGTGCTGGGCAAGCCTGACGCAGTAATGCGAAGCTTATCGCCGCGCCCATCGAAAGAAATACTATTGTTAGAGGAAGAATAAATCTATCCAAGTCGGGACTGGTATTACATGTTTGACCCTACTGTTGTTTATATCGAAAGAGGCTCAGAAAACTACCCGCTGGGGAAAACCCTCATACATAAAAAAACAGGGTAAACCGATGATTTAGGTGAGCCAGGGTGGGCATTAACGTTGCGCCCGTCATACTTATGGACAACTGAAAGAAAAGTACGCGGAAATGTTCGATTACCTGGAACAAAACCTGTTTCCGGAATTAGAGGGCCGGGCCTTTTTCGAGATAATATTTATGACTTACGGCCTGGCTAACGTACGGATATTGTCCGAGGCTATGCCTAACGTAATAAACCTTTTAGATCGGTCGTTGATGAGGCCGAAGGGAGAGGCAAATACTGCTGTAAAACGGAGATAAGATCAAGAGCGGAACAATTTTTTAGAAACGAAATAGAAAGGAGGTTTGCCGAGGCCACAATCAGTTACGTATGCTGATTACTTGAAAATCTATCGGAGGCAAAATTATAGAGTTGATGCAGCACCGTTTCCGGCAGCCTCAGGATGCAGGATAATTGACGTTGGTGAAGTAATAATGGCTTAACCAAAAAATTTACTGGAAAGGCTTCCGGGTAGGGTTAAGTAAAGGACTAAAAAGAGGGGTGTAATGTATGGCTAAAATAACCCAATCCCCAGCGACAATACTGTTTCCGGTACCGGTAGTGCTGGTGACTTCGGTCGACGGCGGCGGCAGGCCGAACGTTTTTACAGTGGCGTGGACAGGTACCGTCAACTCCGTTCCGCCGATGCTGTCCGTCAGCGCAAGACCTGCAACATATTCCCACGGGCTGATAAAACAGACGGGCGAGTTTGTGGTCAATATTCCCGGCGCTGATCAGGTCTGGGTTGTTGACTACTGCGGGTGCGTTTCCGGACGTGAGGTTGACAAGTTTGCCGAGGCCCGCTTGACACCTGTGGCAGCCAAGTATGTTAAAGCTCCGCTCATAAAGGAGTGCCCGGTAAATATCGAGTGCAGGGTGGTACAGTCCCTGAGACCAGGCGGTCATGAAATGTTCCTTGGTGAGATCCTGGCTGTTCACTTCGAGGAAGAGTATCTGGATAAGAAGGGACAACCCGACTTCGATAAAATCAGGCCGATTGCCTACTGTACACCCCAGTACCGCCTTATCGGTGAAAAAATCGGGCAACACGGCTTCTCAAAGAAGGAACCACGACGGTAAACGAGGTGAGCGAAAAGGTTGATGTGCAACCGTCAGCACAGGATAAAACTCTTAGCTGACCTCCCCAGCAGTCTTACGCGGACTTTTCAATCGACGCGTTGCGGCTTCGGCGACGACTTGTTTCCATGGTTTTGGGCCGTAATTGGAGTCGTTGAGTATCCCGCCTGTGCTCTAGCAGAATAATATTGACTAGAACAGGGCTGGGATTTACGGTTGTTAAAAAGCGTTTTCGATGTGTTCAAGCTTCTCCACTTTCTGACTCCCGACGTTGTATTGAACAGCAACCACATCAAACCGGCAAATGCTGCCCTTTTCTCTTTCGGTCGCCAGGTAGTAACGGGCCACCTCCCGTAGTTTCTTTTGCTTCCGGTAACCGATGCTTTCCTGGGGCAACCCGAAATCTGTGGTAACTTTAGCCCGGACCTCTACAAAGACAAGGGTTCGCTTATCAAGGGCAACAATATCTATTTCACCGTAGCGGCAGCGGTAATTCTGCGCCAGTATCGAGTATCCTTTGCGTTTGAGGTAGTCCGCCGCAAACGCTTCGGCTCTGTGCCCGAGCTTTTGTCTGTTCTTCGTCATTTAAAACATCCGCTCTTGTAACAAGGACTTCACGGGACCGAAGCTCCGCCTGTGGTGCGGCGTGGGACCGAATCTGGCAAGAGACTCGAAGTGTTCGCGGGTGGGGTACCCTTTGTGACGGCAAAATCCATACTGCGGAAATTCGCGGTGAATTTCATCCATCAAGCGGTCGCGGGTTACTTTGGCGATGATGGAGGCGGCGGCTACGGCGGCTACCTGTGCGTCCCCACGGACCATGCCGGTCTGGGGAAGGGGGAGGCCGGGGATGGCGCTTCCGTCCACTATCACGTAATCAGGTTTAACGCAAAGGGCTTCAAGCGCCCGGCGCATCGCCAGAAAAGATGCCCGGCGGATGTTGAGGGCGTCGATTTCCGCGACTGAGGCAATCCCTATCGACCATGTGAGGGCCACGGTACAGATTTGCTCCGCGAGATAAGCCCGCTTGTTAACCGAAAGAACTTTTGAATCATTGAGACCGGGGAGGTCCACAGCTTCGGGCAGAATAACCGCCCCGGCCACTACCGGCCCGGCCAGCGGTCCCCTGCCGGCCTCGTCCACGCCGGCTACCAGCGAAAACCCGCGTGTCCTTAAATCCTGCTCCAGAAGAAAAAGGGTGTCGTACCGGGCTTTTTCGGCCTCCGTTGCATCCTTGAGGACTGCTTCATAAAAGACGTGTCTGGGAATACACCCAAAACTTTGCGGGTGCACTTTTCCTCCCCCAAGTCAAGCGTCTATACTTCCGGACATGGGTCAAGCGTGAACCGGCCCAAGCGGCCTTCACGAAAATCCTTTAACAGCGCCGTTGCGGCCTTAAAGCGGTCGACCTGCCCACCGGACCTTACAAGTCCCCGCTTCAACCCGATTGTTTCGAGCAACACATTGGTATCCGCGGGTAAAGCAAGCAACCGGTACCGGCGTTTCAGTACCCCAGGGTAATTAACCCTCAGCCAGCCGAGGAGCCAGAGCGAAACCCCCTCACTGTCCACGACTTCTTCTTTCACTGCCCCTGTGGCTGCCAGCTTCAGTCCCACTTCCCGGTCTTCAAAGCGCGGCCAGAGTACGCCCGGTGTGTCGAGAAGTTCAATTCCCGGCGCAACTCTAATCCATTGTTTCCCCCGGGTAATCCCGGGGCGGGCGCCTGTATGTGCAGTTCTTTGCCCGGCGAAGCGGTTAATAAAGGTAGACTTGCCTACGTTTGGGATGCCAACCACCATTCCCCTTATAGTACCAGTTCGCGCGGGTTTACAAGTCTGTCGGACAATCCGGGGAATTTTACCGAACCCTCTCCCGCTGAAAGAATCAAGCTGAACTACCGGGACCCTGCCCGTCGCCAGTACCTCTAACCACGCGCGGGTCTGGGAGGGGTCGGCCAGGTCCGCCTTGTTGAGGATAAGCACACGCGGCTTGGCGCCGAGCACCGAATCGATGTCCGGGTTACGGCTTGAGCGGGGTATCCGCGCGTCTACCAGTTCAAAAACCACCTGCACAAGCTTGAGGTTATCCCGGATCATTTTCCGGGCTTTTGCCATATGCCCCGGGTACCATTGGAGTTGCATAGGAGATCTCCCTTAAGGAGGCTGCCTTCCAGCACTCAACTCAGAGAAACAGCTCGCTTTGACCCTGCTGCAGACTCTTCGCCTCTAAACTTCCACTTGCCTGGTAGCTACTACCGTTTTCTTTCAGTAGAGTACTGGGTGGTTGTTCGGCGGCCTCCGGGTTTCTTACCGAGCTTAAATGCAGTATAGTAGTCTTGATAATGGGAATGTGTATTTTTGCGATGGTTTGCTTAGCGAACCAGATTAATTCGAGTTATCGGCCAGTATAAAAGTACGGCTTTGCCTACGATCAACCGCCGGTCAAGAAACCCCCACACCCGGCTGTCTTCACTGTTCATGCGGTTGTCGCCGAGCATGAAATAGGAGTCCTCCGGAACCTTAACGGGCCCAAAGTCTGCGAAATATGTACCCGGAGGCAAGTAAGGCTCCGGCGTTTCCCGACCGTTAATGAAGAGTTTGCCGTCGGAGAGCTGTACTGTTTCCCCGCTGAGGCCTATCAGACGTTTAACGTAATTCTTTTTCTCATTAAGCGGAAACCGAAAAACAATGATGTCGCCTCGCTCCGGCGGGTGAAGGCGGTAGGAAAGCTTGGATACGATGATCCGGTCTCCCTGGAAGAGCGTGGGCTTCATTGAGCCGGAAGGGATGTAGAACGGCTGGAAAATAAAAGCCCGGATGAATATGGCTAGGATGATAGCAATTACTAAGGATTCTAAAATGTCTCCGAAAAAACCCGACCGCTTACCCACGCTTACCGCAAGACCTCCTAGGAGACTTTAAAGAGAGGTGAGAGGTGGGAGGTTGGAGGTGAGACTCATTAAGGGAGAAATCCGCGTCGCGAATCACTTTAAGGATTTTTAGTTCAGACTTCTCACTTCTCACTTCTCAAACGGCCTCCCCAGCCGTCATCTCGAAAAAACGGCTGTTTGGGAACCACTAACGTCGCCCCGCACTAAACCCAAAAGACTTAGCTCTTTGACCAATGGTGTGGACGGTTCCTTTCAAAGTTTACCTTTTATGGCTGCCGCCGTTTCGGTTTAGTGCGGGCCTTTGTATTCATGCCGCCGTTGCCCTTAGTCAAAAAGGATCAGCTTGCTTTTTCGACAAGTTGGTTTGCGCCACTCTTCTAAAACCGGTTCTCCGCTGTAGTCGCCGTTTCCCGGAAAGAAAACAGAGGACCCTAATAGTCACCGGGCCCCCTTGTTTGGGTCAGCGCCGCTCTTGAATACGTGCAGCCTTGCCGCGGAGTTTACGCAGGTAATACAGGCGGGCGCGCCGCACACGGCCTCGCCGTATAACCTCAACGCGTTCGATGCGCGGGGAGCGGATCGGAAAGATGCGTTCCACCCCGACACCGTAGGAAACTCGCCTGACGGTGAACGTTTCGTCAAGTCCACCGCCGCGCCTTCTGATAACCACACCCTCAAACATTTGGGTGCGTTCGCGGTTTCCTTCCACGACCTTAACGTGAACCCGTACTGTATCTCCCGGTCTAAAGTCGGAGATTTCTTTTTTTAGGCGTTCTTCTCCGGCAAGTAATTCCATAAGGTTACTCATTGCTTAAGCCCTCGCTTTCAGACATACATGAAATGATCCCGGCAATAAAACCAGGTAAAATTATAACACGGATGCTCCGCCCCCGCAATAACAACCCACTCTGTATGTCAATCTTTAATTATGCAACGGTGGATACGCTCTGCACACTCCCGGAAGAAATGCCTGTCTTCATCAGTTAGCTCCGCCGTTGCCAGCAAGTCCGGCCGCCGAACGAGGGTCCGGATAAGTGCCTCCTCCCGCCGCCACCGTGCTATGCGGGCGTGGTGCCCGCTCAAAAGCACCTCGGGAACCGCCATTCCCCGGAACTCCCGCGGTCTGGTGTATTGGGGGTGCTCTAATAGACCGGTGGCGAAAGAATCAGTGGCCGGCGCCGTCTCCTCACCCAACACGCCCGGGACCAAGCGCGAAACTGCGTCTACGACGACCATCGCGGCCAGTTCTCCGCCGGTAAGAACGAAGTCCCCAACCGATATTTCCCCGGTTGCGGCGCTCCTGACCCGTTCGTCGACCCCTTCGTAATGGCCGCAGATAAGAACAATGTGGTTTTCCGTAGCCAGTTCTCCGGCAAGCTTTTGAGTAAAGCGTTCGCCCTGCGGGCAAAGCAGGATAACCGGCCCGGTTTTGCCCCTGCGCTTGTGTACGGTTTCCAGGGCTTGAAGAATAGGCCCGGGCGCCATCACCATTCCTGCGCCGCCGCCGAATGGGGCATCGTCAACTGTGCGATGCCTGTTTTGGGAGAAATCGCGGATGTTGATCAGGCTGATACTTACGATTCCTTTATCCATCGCTCGCTTTAGAATGCTGGTAGAGAATGGTCCCGCAAACATTTCCGGAAACAAGGTCAGAACATCAAAGACCATTGAATCCACCCCCTCCGCTTTCAACCGGCATCGCTTGCCCCCGGGAGTCCTTCGGGAAGCTGCACTACCATCTTACCCGCGTTAACATTTATTTCCCGGACTACTTCCTTGATTGCCGGAATGAGAATTTCCTTGCCGTTGGTGGAAGTTATACTGTACACATCGTTGGCCCCGGTCTTAAAAACGGCACCGATCTTGCCGATATAAGCCCCATCTTGAGACCAGACCTTAAGCCCCACAATCTCGAACACGTAATAGTGTCCCGGAGGAAGGGGGACCGTTTCCGAGCGGGAAACCTTAATTAGTGCGCCACGCAGCTTTTCAGCATTGCTCAAATCGTCAACACCGGCCAATTTGAGCAGGATAAAGCGCTTGTGCTGAGATGTGTTTTCAACGGTGTAAACGTACATTTCGTTCTGCACGAACACCCGGACCTTTTCCATTACTAAAAAACGTTCCGGGAAATCCGTCAGGGGAAGAACGCGAACGGCCCCCCGGTGTCCGTGGGGGGCCACAATTTCCCCGATGATGATATAATCTTCCGCCATGGCTCAGCCCTGCTCCCTTATGGCAACAACTTTTCCGTCTTCGACGATAATCTCCAGCGGACCCAACCGCGTTATGTCATCCCCTATGCCTATTTCTGCCAGGCTTTCGGCCCGCCCCTGGATAATCTCCGCGCCGGGGGGCAGGGTTTTTACGGTTTCGAACTGCTGTCGCAGCCGCTCCTTGTTTTCCGCCTTTTCGCGACGGACCTTTTCCATCTCGTCGGCTTCTACTTGCGACAGGCGAGCCTTTTTATCGGTGCTTAATCGTTTGGCCTGAAACTCAAGCCGCTGTACCTCGCGTTCCGCCTCTTCAATTGCTGCTGCCAGTCTCCTGAGCAGGACCTCTTTATAGTTTTCGGTCACCCTGACCTTCACGATTACCGGCCGGGTAACAGTTATCCGGTCCATAATTCCTCACGGTGATTAAAGGATTTCAACCACTATTTTTTTTCGGGACTGCGCCGCCGCTGCTTTGACCATCTGCCGGATCGCCCGTGCGATGCGGCCCTGCTTCCCGATCACTTTTCCTACATCCTCAGCGGCTACCCGTAACTCAATAACAATCGATTTCTCCTTTTCAGTGAGTCTCACTTCAACCTCTTCCGGTTTATCCACCAGGGCTTTGGCCAGAATCTCTACAAGTTCTTTCATCGATTTAGCCTCCTATCAGTCTGGCCCTCCCGCATCTCCTATACAATTCCTGTGCGTGTAAACAAAACCCTAACTGTGTTTGTCGGTTTCGCCCCCTTGGCGAGCCACTCCCTGGCACGTTCCTCGTCAATCTTCACTTCGGCCGGGTCGGCTATCGGGTTGTAGTAGCCTATTTCCTCAATGAAGCGGCCGTCCCGCGGCGAGCGGGCATCTGCCACGACAATGCGGTACCGTGGCTGTTTTTTCGCTCCCATTCGCTTCAGCCTTATTCTTACGGCCAACCGATACACCTCCTCTCTATGAGTCTTTGGGGGTTTACATAAAAGGAAAACGGCCGGGTCTTGCACCCTTCTTCAGACCCTTTTCCATTGATGTAATCTGGCGGATCATCTTCTTCGTTTGTTCAAACTGTTTAAGAAGCCGGTTAACGTCTTGGACAGTAGCGCCGCTGCCGCGAGCGATACGGCGGCGCCGGCTCCCGTCGATGACTTCCGGGTGCCGCCGTTCCTCAGGAGTCATTGAGTTGATTATCGCCTCTGTCCAAACCAGGTCCCGTTCGTCGAACTGAAAGTCCTCCCTGAGTTTTTTGAGCCCGCCTAAACCCGGAATCATGCCCAGGATATGGTCAAGGGGCCCCATCTTTTTGAACTGCCGGAGCTGAACAAGAAAGTCTTCCAGGTTAAAATCGGCGCTCTTAATGCGTTTTTGCATTTCCGCCGCCTGCTGGGCATCGAAAGTACTCTGCGCCTTTTCGATCAGGGTGAGGACATCCCCCATGCCGAGGATGCGGTCGGCCATGCGGTCCGGATAAAACGGTTCAAGCATGTCAAGCTTTTCGCCCATCCCCGCAAATTTGATAGGGCAGCCGGTTACCGCCCGGATAGACAACGCTGCACCGCCCCGGGTGTCGCCGTCAAGCTTGGTTAACACCGCTCCGTCAAGGCCGAGGCGTGAGTGAAAACTCTCTGCAACCGTCACGGCGTCCTGACCGGTCATGGAGTCAACCACCAGGAGGATCTCGTGGGGATTGACCGCAGCCTTTATTCCCTCGAGCTCCTGCATTAGTTCTTCGTTAATGTGCAGGCGGCCGGCGGTATCAATGATGATAGTATCATAGCCCTTTTTTGCTGCCTCCTCGACTGCTGCTACAGCAATCGCGACCGGATCCGTTTCCTTGTGGAAGACGGGTACCTGAATCTGGCCGCCGAGGACCTGGAGCTGCTTGATAGCGGCCGGACGGTAGATGTCAGCCGCAACCAGGAGCGGCCGCCGCCCCTGCTTTTTGAGCAGCAGGCTGAGTTTGGCTGCGGTTGTGGTCTTGCCCGAGCCCTGAAGGCCCACGAGCATGACAACTGTCGGGGGTTTGGGTGAGATGTTCAGGCGCACGTTTTCGCCGCCCATCAGGAGAGCCAGTTCGTCGCGGACGATTTTGATGACCTGGTGGGCGGGATTCAGGTTGGTAAGTATTTCCTGCCCTACCGCCCGCTCCCGGATACGCGCGATAAAGTCTTTGACCACTTTAAAGTTGACGTCTGCCTCCAACAGCGCGACCCGCACCTCTTTAAGCGCAGCGGTGACGTCATCTTCTGTCAGTCGCCCCTTGCCTTTGAGCCGTTTGAAGGTCTCCTGGAGCTTTTCCGCAAGACTCGAAAACATTGATTGTAAGTCCTCCTTCCCCGGCCCAGGCGGTCCAGCCGGTCGCCGAGGATACACGATGATTTTACTGAAACCGGCCCTGACTGTCAAGGTAAGGCGTCGCCGCACTTTACAGGGCGTTTCCTTCAATCTGCTGCTTCATGGCGTTGAGCATGTCTTCGCTGTTTCGTTTTACCACCATTACTGCCGCAGGGTTTAACAAGGCGGCAAACATCGGAATGCCCAGCTCAAAATCCACGGTAAGCCGCACCATAGTGCCTCGTTCTGTCGGTTCGAAAGTCCAGGAACCCTCGAACTTCTTCAGATCACCCTCTATCAAGTGGTAATCGATCCGCAGGTTCTTGTCGTCCAGGAAATCCTTTTCGGTCCAAACCATCGGCTTCCCCTGAAACCTGGTGTCCCACCGGGTGATCGTGTAACCGTCGCCCCGCTCGAGAGTATCGATTTTCACAACGTTCTTCATGAATTTCGGATATGATTCCATATCCTTTGCCACCTCGTAGACCGCCTCGGGAGCGCCGAGTATCTCCTTAGTTACTTCTACAAAAGGCATTCTCTTGACCTCCAACAGTGGTTACAACTCATCTACATCCTCATTTACCTCCGCCACTGATTCGGTGACGGCCGTCAGGGCGCGGTCAAGCAGTTCGTCCGGAATAACCGCCGGGGGCATCACACGGGCAACCCGGTGCTGGTTCAGGGAGTGGGTTACGATAACTCCCTTATCAAGGAGCGTAGAAATGAAGAGCCCCAGGGCCCCCTCCTTGGTAAACTCGATGCCGATGAGCAATCCCTTGCCCCGCACGGCGGCAACGGTTTTGGGGTATTCCTGCACCAGCTGTCTTAACCTGAAAATGGCTTTGTCACCCAGTGCTGAAGCCCGCTCGACCAACCCTTCTTCCCTGAGCGCTGTGATGGCGGCGCAGCCCGCGGCGCAGGCCAGGGGGTTGCCCCCGAAAGTGGACGAGTGAAGATAGGGGTTGCTGTTAAAAGGTTCGAAGACCTGAGGGGTGGCAATGAAGGCCCCGATAGGCATAACTCCTCCCCCCAGGGCTTTTGCCATGCACAGGATGTCGGGGGTCACGCCCCAGTGTTCGCAGGCGAACATCTTCCCGGTGCGTCCAAATCCGGTCTGTACTTCATCAAGGATCAGCAGTGCGCCGCGCCGGTCGCATATCTCCCGCACCCGTGGGAGGTAATCGTCCGGTGGTACCTGGACCCCGGCTTCGCCCTGGATCGGTTCGAGGATTACGGCGGCGGTTTCCTCCGTCACTGCGGCTTCCATTGCGGCAACATCGGCGAAGGGAACGTGGGTGAAACCCGGCAGCAAGGGGTAAAACGGCTCCCGGTAGAGTTCCCGGCCGCTGGCCGAGAGCGATCCGTACGTCTTGCCGTGGAATCCCCCATAGGCGGCGACGTACCCTTTGCGGCCTGTATAGGCGCGGGCAAGCTTTAAAGCGCCTTCAACCGCCTCCGCACCGCTGTTGCAAAAAAAGGTGTACTGAAGGTTGCCGGGAGTTACTTCGGCAAGCAGCCGGGCAAGGTCCACAACCGGTTTCTGGGGCAGCAGCCTGTTTGAAAGGGCAAACTGGTCCAACTGTGCCTTAACGGCTGCAACCACCTTGGGATGGCGGTGTCCGTGGATGAATACCCCGTACCCGCCACAGTCAATGTATTCTTTACCGTATACGTCCTTAAGGACCGCACCGCGGTTCTCCCACTCGAGCGTGGTGAAGCCCATGAACCGGTATAGTCTTGCCATGCCGTCGTTGACAAACTTCCCGTAATCTTCAAGCACTTTTTGAACGAGGCCGTCAGTTTCCTCGACAGACAATAATTCTGCCATACCTTTCCCCCTTAACGGCAAGGCTTATTAAAGCAGGAAGTTGTTCCAGCACGACCCGATCTTTGCGAGATATTCGGGCGCGGGCCCGCCGCCTGTTCTTGGCTTCATAATTTATTAGGAATGGTACCATATTCATAAGAATGGTACCATATTTCGCTCCAGGAAGCAATTTGCTATTCTCAACGAAACTTAGCACTTTGTTCCGGAGTATATTCGGGCGGTCTGTAGACCAGGGAGGATTGGCAATGGTTACGCGGCGAGAAGGCGCTGGTCAGTGCACCTTACCCCTCGCCAGAGACGCAAAGATGCCGCCGAAGCAGAGCACAGTGAAGATTAGAAAAGCGACTCTCACGCTGGTCAAAAACACGGGGTAGTACCTGGTTGTAATCTCCACATCGCCCATGTAAACGGCGAACACCAGCATGACAATTCCCATGCTAAGCATCTGTCCCGTCAGGCGCATCGTCCCGAGTGTACCTGAGGCCACGCCGTAGTATTTCTTCTCCACGGAACTCATCACCGCGTTTGTATTGGGCGAGGAGAACAGGGCGAAACCCAGACCGAGAAGGACCAGGACGAGAACGATAAACCACAGGGGCGTATTCTTGTAAAGCAAGGTCAAAAGAAAAAGCCCCACCGTTGCCAAGGTCATCCCGATGGACGCAACCAACCTTGGTTCCATCCTGTCGGAAAGCCTGCCGGCAGAAGGAGAGAAAAGGGCCATCACGACCGGCTGGGACGCCAGAATATAGCCTGCGTATTGCGTATCGAAACCCTTTATATACTGGAGGTAAAGGCTTAAAAGGAACGCAACCGCGAAGGTTGCGCTGTAGTTAATCAGCGCTGCCAGGTTGGACAAGGCAAACACCGTATTTTTGCGGAAGAGGTTGACATTCAGTACCGGGTTCCTTGCCCTTGCTTCCCACATCGTAAAAGAGACCAAGCCCAGCATTCCCCCAACAATCAGGAGATAGCCCGTTGTGCCGGGCAAATCAGAAAACCCGTACATTATCGCTGGCAGTGCAAGCGCGTAAATCAATGCACCGACAAAATCGAACTGCTCTCCTCGTGCTTCGGCCCATTCTCCTTTTAGTTTCCACAGCACCATGAGGATTACCGCGATGCCCAACGGCACGTTCATCAGGAATATGCTTCTCCACCCCAGGTTGTGAGACAGTACCCCGCCCAAAAACGGCCCGAGCGAAAGCCCGGTGTATACTGCGGCGACATTTATCCCCAGCGCCTTACCTCTTTCCTTAGGCGGGAATACTGACGTCAGTATGGCGACGCCCGTACCGAAGATCATCGCGCCGCCGATCCCCTGGAAAAGACGTGCGGTGATAAGCATGGACGCTGAGTTTGAAAGCGCAGACAAGAGGGAGAAGAGGGTAAATGTTACAATGCCGTATAGGAAAACCTTTTTCCTCCCGTATATATCGGCTATCCTGCCGAAAGGAACGAGGAACATAGCTGCAGATAGAAGGAACGATGCGGACACCCAGCCCAGTGCTATCGCGTTCATCGAGAACTCTTCTTGAATCAGGGGAAGGGCGATGTTTATCGAGGACCCCATAAAAGGTGTAAGGAAAGCGGCCATCGCGGCGACCAGCAAAGCGACTTTCTTGCTGGTTTCATTAGCGGTACCTTGGCTCATAACCTTCACATCCGTTGTAGACCCAGCTTTCATATTCGTCTGATATTCGTTGTTGATCATCGTTTTCCTGCAATGAGTTCGTGACAGCTGTTCCGGTGATAAAACCTCCTTCAGGGTCGAGGTGCTTTGAAGCGTGCGTCCACGACGATTAATTGTCGCCATTGGTTCAATTTGGTTATGCTTCGGTCTTTTTATCAACGTTGAACGTTGAACGTTGAACGAACCCCACCCAGCACTCAGTAAGATCTTTGAAGTTTAAAAGCCACCACTTCATTTAGGCTAAGGAAGAGTTTTTCTTCGAAGCGCAAAAGCTGCACTGAGTGCTGGGCTGTCAGTATAAGTTGAACGTCTATTTTAAGGGGAACAATGATTATCGAATTTTGTCGTTTTTTTTTAATCCAAAAAGAAGGAGTTTTCTTTCGCGTAGCGAATAGGTGGTGTTGAGTGGTTTAAAGTGGGGGAAGATTCTTTCTACGGGGGAAACCGATGTTCATCGGGGAGTACGCGCACGTCCTTGACGCCAAAGGGCGGGTTTTCGTCCCCGCCGGTTTTAGGGAGGGTCTGGGGGACCGCTTCATTCTAACCA
>JBFLWY010000026.1:0-43961 GCA_040757355.1 Bacillota bacterium
AGAAGGTCTCTCCTCCAAAGCTCAAAAAGTCCTATTGAGTGCTGGGCATTTAAGCTCAATGAAGGTCTGTCCTTCAAAGGGCAAAAAGTCCATTGAGTGCTGGGTCGTGAACGACTCCCTCGAAAATCGTTCAACCTTATCCTGAATGACCTTTGCTGTCCGTACAACGTTCAACGTTGATAAAAAGACCTAAGTACAAATAGCATTTTCCTCAGAGCCTGTATTTCGCGCGAAAGGTTGAAGAAGACCGTGTGCAATTATAGTGCGGCCGGAGGCTAATGTAAAGAATCGTCTTCTTCGTCCTCGAAAGGAACCCGCCCTGTCCCGTCACAATAAGGGCAGGTTTTCAACAACATCTCGGCAAGGCTTGGGTGGGTTTTTTTCCGTGTAAGCTCTACCAGCCCCAGCCTGGTGATGCCAAGGATATGTGAACGCACCCTGTCCCGCTTAAGCGCCTCTTCCAGAGCATTCAGCACTTCCTGACGGTGCTTCTCCTCAATCATGTCGATAAAGTCGATGATGATAATGCCGCCGATATTCCTAAGCCTGAGCTGGCGGGCTATTTCCCGGGCCGCTTCGAGGTTGGTTTTTACCACGGTTTCTTCAAGGCTTTGCGAACCTACATATTTTCCGGTATTCACGTCCACCGCGGTAAAAGCCTCTGTCTGGTCAAAGACAATATACCCGCCGGACTTAAGCCAGATCCGCCGTTTGAGTGCCCGTTCGACCTCTTGTTCGACGCCGTATTTTTCCATCAGGTCCCGCCCGTTCTCCAGGTGTACCCGGTCTTTCAGGTCCGGTCCCAGTTCGTTCATAATTTCATGCACTTCATCTTTAAGCTCCGGCGAGTCTACGATCAACTGCTGGACATCAGCGGTAAAGAAGTCCCGAAGGATACGGGGCAAGAGGTCAACGTCTTTGTAAAGCAGCCGTGGACCTGGTGCACGCGCCTTATGCCGGATTTCTCCCCATCTTTTCAGAAGGACCTCAAGATCATGCTGCAGTTCTGCTTCGTCGGCTCCCTCTGCCGCCGTCCGGATGATCAACCCCATTCCGGTCGGGCGAAGACCGGCAGTGAGCCGCTTTAACCGTTCGCGCTCCGAGGAAGAGCTTATTCTTCGTGATATTCCGGTGTGTTGCACCGCCGTCGCCAGGACAAGGTGCCGTCCCGGAAGAGTAATTTGAGTCGTAACCCGCGGCCCTTTGGTCCCCAAAGGCCCCTTGATTACCTGTACAATTACCTCCTGTCCCGGCCGCAATATTTCCTTGATTTTCAGCTTGCGGTCCCGGTTTACGGTTGCCGCACGAGCATCGTGAACGTAAAGAAAAGCGTTCTTTTCGAGCCCGATGTCAACAAACGCCGCCTCAATGCCCGGAAGGACATTCTCTACCTTACCCTTAAAAATGCTGCCTACCAGTTCGGCCCCGGGGGGTTCAAAATAAACCTCAACCGGTGTATGATCCTCAAGAACAGCTACTCTTGTACGCCCACCTGCCGTGGATATGATTATCTCTTTTATCATCTCTTTCGCTCCCATAGAGTCTTGCATCTAACCCAGACTTACCGCGCGGCTGTCCGTGATCATAAAAACCCCTGTATGGTAATAGACATAATCGTGCGGGTTCCCCGGCAAACCGCTTAGTCTTAAGAAAGCGTCAACCACATCAATAGGGCGGATGTTGCCCTGTTGCCCGGCCTGGACCTTCATGTCGATCGTAAGGGTGTCCCTTGTGATAGAACCCTCTAACATAAAAATCCCCGGCCTGATATCCCTTTCCTTTGGGCCGCCCTTTCCTTCGCGGGTGCACATTATCTCCTTTGCTTCTAATACGGCCTTGACCGCTGCCGCCACCTGCTCAGCGGTGACCGTTGGGGCGACGTGTCCCTCAGCCCGGTAGGATGCCATGCCGACTGCCGCCATAAGGTTCGGCGCTTCCCGCGGAACCCTTGTTACCGTCCTCACGCTCAGCCCTTCGGGCAATACGGCGGAAAGCCGGGCCGTTATGGCTTCAGGGTTGACCGGCACCCGCAGGTAGATATCTACCAGTTCCTTAACGCCCACTACCCCAACGGGCAAGGGCAGCGCGAAAACGAACTTCGGGCGGGGGTTGAAACCCTCAGAGTAACAGAGAGGCAGCCCCGCCCTGCGGAAGGCACGCTCGAGGGCACGCATTAGGTCCAAATGGCCGATCCAGCGAGCCGGTCCGTCCTTGCAAAAGGCAATCCTATAGCGGAACACGCGAGTCCCCCTGCATTATCTCCGGGGCCACTCCGAGCGAGGAGCAAACGCCGCAGGCGGAGCACTCTTCCCGGCGGCAGTCCGGGGTGACCGCCTCCTGAAAGGCACGTACGTGCTCCTGGATTAAGAACTCCCGGCTGACACCAGTATCTATGTGGTCCCAGGGAAGTACCTCGTTGTAACCGTACCGGCGGTAGGCGTATTCAGCAGGGTCAATACCGCTTTCTTCAAATGCCCCTTGCCATTTAGCAAAATCGAAATACTCCCTCCAGCCGTCGAACCGGCAGCCGAACCTGTGCGCTTCGAGGAGAACCGTGCTTAGCCTCCTGTCCCCGCGCGCAAAGACAGCTTCGAGGAAGCTCGTCAAGGGATCGTGCCAGTCAAAGTCGACCCGACGGTCCGTTAGCCGCCGTTTTAAGTACCCTATCTTTTCCGCCAACTCCTCGCGGGTAGCCTGCGGTTCCCACTGGAAAGGAGTGTGCGCTTTCGGTACAAAGCAGGCTGCGCTGATTGTAACCCTGAGCCGGCCTTTCGGCACACCGCACCTTTCCCCCACCCTTAAAACCTCCGCCGCCAGTGCGGCGATTCCATCAAGGTCTTCTCCGGTTTCAGTGGGCAGTCCGATCATGAAGTAAAGCTTAACGCGCAGCCAACCGGATGTGAAGGCCGCAACCACCGCGTTAAGAAGGTCTCCCTCCGTTACATTTTTGTTGATCACGTTGCGCAGCCGCTGGGTGCCGGCCTCCGGCGCAAAGGTAAGCGTGCCCTTCCGCACTTCTTGAAGACGTTGTGCAATCTTCACTGCAAAAGCGTCGGTCCGCAGCGACGGTAAAGAAACACTTACCCTTTCCGGCTTCAGGGCGGGCACAAGCCGGTCAACCAGGGACTGAAGCTGCGGATAGTCAACAGAACTGAGCGAGCTTAGCGAAACTTCGTCAAATCCGGTGTTCCGGGCCAACTCCCGCCCTTGCGCAAGAATCCTATCCAGGCTTTTTTCCCTCACCGGCCGGTAGATGATTCCGGCTTGACAGAAGCGACACCCCCGGGTGCAGCCACGGAATATCTCGACCATTCCCCGGTCATGCACCGCCTCGATCCATGGAACGATCGGTCGAACCGGGAAGGATACCGCATCCAGATTGCTTACGACACGCTTTTTCACCCTTTCGGGAATGTCGGGCACCACCGGACGGACGCCGGATACCCGGCCGTCACTAAAATAATTTACTTCATAAAAGCACGGTATGTAAACCCCTGTGATCCCAGCCGCATCGCGCAGAAAGTCCCGGCGGTCTTTCCCTTCCCGCTTTGCCCGGATGAAAACATCAAGCAATTCGTGAATAACCTCTTCTCCTTCACCGACTACAAAAAGGTCGAAGAAGGCGGCGAGCGGTTCGGGATTAAAGGCGCAAGGACCACCGCCGATAACCAACGGCTCAGTATTGCCGCGTTCTGCGGCGAGGAGAGTGACTCCGGAAAGATCCATCATGTTCAAGACGTTTGTAAAAGTCAACTCATATTGCAGTGTGAATGCAAGGATATCAAAATCCTTTACCGGTCTCCGGGATTCGAGGCTGAAGAGCGGAATATTCTCCTTTCTCAGGAGGGCCTCCATGTCCGGCCAGGGAGCAAAAACGCGCTCCATCAAAGTGTCCTGCCGCTTGTTCACCGTATCGTAGAGAATCTGAAGGCCTAGATGGGACATGCCTATCTCGTAAACGTCTGGAAAGGCGAAGGCCACCTTTGCCGCAACTTCGTCCCAGTTCTTCCTTACCGCATTGTATTCGCCACCTGTGTACCGCCCGGGTTTTTGTACCTTCCGGAGCAGGTGTTCAATACGTAGCACGTAGACCTCCAAGGCAAGCTAAAAAAATTTTGCAATAAAACAATTATACAGCAGAAATATCACTTTAGCCCGGCGTTCTAAAGCAATGCCTGAAAATGCGACCATTGCAAAACTGAATACCGAATGTTCGGTTGTCACTGTCTTTTCTGTACCAAAATTATCTCCTTGAGACGGCATGTCATTCACTATTCTTTCCTAATTGTAAAAATCCCTGCCGTTAAACATAGTTTTCTTTTTATGGCAATATCGTCAAAAAGGAATTATGGTTGTGCCGCCAGTATGTAACGCTGTTCTTGAATCGAATGCGGGTATTGACGTATTACACATCACAACCTTCCGTCTTATCGATCAGGGTTCCAATACTTGTTCCGGCAGACGAGGCCGTCAGCGCTTCGACCACTTCCTTTTCGCTCAGCAACCTCGGTTTTACGCCACCTGCACTAATAACCGCCACGAAGTGAAAACGGCCGGGGTGAAAAAGCCGCGCGACTTCCAACAGGCGGGCCTTTTTTGTCGCTACCAGGACAGCCCCGGGCAGTACCTGCTGTTTGAGGAGTTCTTGCTCCTTTGCCGCTAGTTGTTGGGCAAACAGGTACGGGATGTACCTCTTCTCCCGGGTGGCCGCGTAGAAAATAAAGAATCCGATGGCTGCAGCGTCTAAGCCCCACCGTCCTAAAACCGGCCCCAACACCCCCAGAATTATGGTCACCAGCCCGATAAACTGCCCTGCCCTGGCTGCGATGAGAGTCCCGCCACCCAACCCGTGCTTCCCCGAAAGCCAGGCGCGCAGGATCCTTCCGCCGTCGAGCGGCAGTCCGGGCAACAGGTTAAAGAGGGCCAGCATAAGATTGGCCGTCAGGAAGAACTGCCCCGTCCCGCCTGTCAGGTAACCCAGATGCATGGAGCCGAGTCCGACGCAAAAAAAAGCGAGGCTTGTAAGGGGTCCCGCCAACGCCACCGCGATTTCTTGACCCGGGCTTAAAGCCCCTGCTCCCTCCAGGCGGGCCACGCCGCCAAATGGAAAAAGCTCAATTCTTGTTGCTCTAACCCCGGCACGGCGGGCTGCCAGTACATGTCCAAGCTCATGTAGCAAAACGGCGCCGAAGGCCGCCGCCGCCCTGTCGAGTATCCCTGCCGCGAAGTATATTACCAGGAGCACAAGGAAGAGCGGGTGTACCCGGAAGACCTTTATGCTTTGAGAAACCTTCACTACCGGTCGCTCCCGCCCAAAAGGGTGACCTTATCCAAAGGATTGACCGGCCTGCCTTTTTCACGGTACTCAAAATGAAGCCCGCTCCCGTTAATATCTCCTTTTTCGCCGGCGCAGCCGATCACCTCACCCGCCAGGACCTGCTGGCCGAGCGATACAGCCACTTCACCGAGTTGAGCATAAAGTGTGGCCGTGCCTCCTCCGTGTTCCAGCAGGACGTAACTTCCAACAGCAGGATCAGTTCCCATCTTCGCTACTTCCCCGTCAGCAACCGCCTTGACCGGTGAACCGGCCGGGGCTTCGATGTCTATTCCGGGATGAAACTGCTCCAGGGCGCTGACCGGGTCCTTTGTCCAGCCGTATCCGCGTACCATTCTGCCCGATACCGGCAAGCAGAGCGGCTGTCCGGGTTCCGGTCCCGCCACCGGCGTTACCGGCTCTCCCAGGAAGGAAAAGTCGCCGCCCACGGCCTGGAGCCCGTGCCTCACCACCCTTTCCATTACGGGTTGATAGTTCCATTCGGTGGTCAATACCGCACGCAGGCCTTCGTTCACTTCCCTCCCGATCGGGCCGCCGGCTTCTTTTAGGCCGATCAACACCAAAAAAATGGACAATGCTATTGCGATTTGGTACAACAGGCGCTTGCTCCTGCCGGTTTTCTGCGGCTGTAACTGGGGCCATTCTCTCAGTCCTGCCAAAGCGGATCCCTCCTAAAAATAGTTAGACAGTTCAAGTTTATACTGATTGGCCTTTAAGGTCAGTTCGACAGTTCACAGTTTGGCTTAAGGTGATAGCCCAGCACTCAGTGTAATCCTTAAGCTGTTGAAGCTACCACTTCATTTAGGTTAATGAAGGTTTCTTCTTCGACGTTCTAAAGCCCCGCTGAGTGCTGGGCCGTGGGATAACCGGCAGACAGGCCATTTTCATTTCAGGCGGGGACGATCAATCGTTTCAACTTGCTGCAACTCAAGGGCCGCCAGCGCACGTGCATCAGGTTTCCAGGGGGAGCCTGTCTCAATTAATTCCTACGGGGGAGCCTTTAAAAATATGCTTGAATTAATCAGAAAATGGTAAAGGGCCTTTCGGCCCCTTTTTTTAATTATTCTATGATGTGATGAACGCTACGGTTTATCTACCCTAAAAACAATTATTGCCCCAAAGGGTCTGGCAATCAGACGCCCCACAAATTCAAAGATACCGGCGTACCGGAGGAGCTTGTTTTTAAGCCGGGGCGGAAAGTAGACTGCGGCGGTCCATTTGACCGCTCCACCGGAAGCTGAAGTCGCAGAGAGGATCAACCGGCGCATCTCCCCTGGGGAATAGAACCGGGCCGAAGCGAATACGCCGCGTCCTTTTCGTGCAAGCGCCCAAAGACTCAACCGGTTAAGCGCGCCTATCACCATCCGTCCTCCGGGCTTGATAACACGCCACAACTCACTTAGCGCTTCCTCCGGCTGCTGGGTGAACTCCAGCACTGTAAAGCATACTGCGGCGTCGAAACTCTCCCGGGCAAAGGGCAGGGAGGTCACATCGGCCTCGATAAATGCTGCCTTATTACCCTGAACCTTTTCCCGGGCTATCCTTAACATGGCAGGCGAAACGTCCACCCCGGTTACTACCGCGCCGCGGGCTACTAGAGCCTGAGCAAGATTGCCCGTCCCGCAGCCTGCATCGAGGATACGCTCACCGTGGCACGGCCTAAGAGACTTTAAGAGAATTTCCAGTTCCAACTGCCAGACCAGGCGGCCTCGGGGTGTGTTAAACCACGAGTCGTATTCAGAAGCGTAATGGTCAAAAAGCACCATGCAAGTCTACCGGTTAAAAGAGAATTTTTTGCCGCCTTGCGCAGATGTTTTCCAACAGGCCTATCGCCGCAAGGTTGGTAAGCATCGCGCTTCCGCCGTAGCTGAAAAGCGGCAGGGGAATACCGGTTACCGGCATAATCCCGGTAGTCATTCCGATATTAACAAGGATATGAAAGACCAGCATTGTGACTATCCCCGCGGCAACCAGCCGCCCGAATGAATCCTTGGCAAGCGTTGCGATCTTTACGCCGCGGTAGAGCAGCAAAAAGTACAATATCAAAAGGGTTCCGGCACCTATGAAGCCCAGTTCTTCCCCGACGACCGAAAAAATGAAGTCCGTGTGCTGCTCGGGAAGAAAATTAAGCTGGTTCTGGGTGCCGCAATAAAGCCCGCGGCCGAACAGGCCTCCTGACCCAAGAGCGATTTGGGACTGTATCATGTGGTAACCCGCCCCCTGCCAGTCCTGCCAGGGATTTAGAAAGATGGTCAACCTTGCGATTTGGTATTCCTTTAGCGGGATCCAGATGCCGTAGGTCAGGTGCGCCCATATCCAGCCGCAAACGGCAGCCAAACCGGAAAACGCCAGCGTCAGCAGCAAACCCGTGCGGGCGCCCGCCATGTAAAGCATACCGAAGGTAATCGCCACGAACACCAGCGATGTGCCAAGGTCGGGCTGCTGAAGAATCAGGAACAGCGGTAAACCGGTATACAAAAACACCGGAATCAGGTCCCGCAGGCGGTTGAGCTTCCCTTCACGCTGGGCAAGAAAGTTTGCGAGCGTCAGGATGATGATGAACTTGGCGAACTCGGACGGCTGTAACACAAAAGGCCCGAGTTTTATCCAGCGCTGCGCTCCGAGAGCGGTGTGCCCCATAAAAAGAACCGCGGTTAGAAGAATTAGGTTTAAGATGTACAGTGCCGTGGTGTACCGGGGTAATTCTTCGTAGCGCCAGCTCATGAAAAAGAACATGATCATAAAACCCAGGGCCGCCCAGATGATCTGTTTTTTCATGAAGAAATACGGGTCTTCACCCGTAGGATTGGTGACGTGCGTGGCACTCGAAATGGCGATAAGGCCGTACACTATTATCAGTGCGGCTGTTACAAGCAGGGTATAGTCCAGGGATCGCAAAAACTTTTTAACCCGTAACACATCTACCACCTTGACCATTATAATTTTGGCCGCAGATGAAAAACAAGGGGGAATCTTTTGCACGTAAATTTATAATTTCTTGAAGGAAAAATAACGGAAATAGCGAAAATATTCACTAATAATCTGGACATATAAGGAAAAGCTACAAAGGAGGTGACTTAAAGCGGATCTTCATCAATCCAGATAGAGGAACGTTTTCCCCGATCGCTTGCGATATGCTCTTGAGCCGCAGGTTGATAAAGTTTGAAGGTTTGAGATGATTTTTCATTAATTTAGGAGGTAATGCAAGTGAGTGAAGTTTATGTAATCGGCCATAAGGCCCCCGACACGGATACCGTCTGCTCTGCAATCGTCTATGCCGGTCTTAAAGGATACAAGCCAGCCAGACCCGGCGAACTCAACGAGGAAACAGCTTACGTTTTGGACTATTTTAAGGTTCCCGCACCGGAGTTGATGACGGACGCCGCAGGCAAAAAACTCGTCCTCGTCGACCACAACGAACCCGCGCAGGTGGTTGACGGTGCCGATAAGGCCGAAATAATCGAGGTTGTCGACCACCACAAGATGAACTTTGTCTGCAACACCCCCATTTACATCCATGTGGAGCCGGTGGGCAGCACCGCTACGGTTATTGCCAAGCACCATATGGACGCTGTTAAGAACAACCCCACCTACGCCGGGCTTCTGCTGGCTGCGGTCCTTTCCGACACGGTGATATTCAAGTCGCCGACCACCACCGAAGAGGACAAGACTATTGCGGCCGAACTGGCTAAAATCGCCGGTATCGCCGACATTCAGACGTTCGGTATCGATATCAAGAAGGCCAAAGCCAGCATCAAGGGTAAACCGATTGCCGACGTGATCCACGTCGACTTCAAAGACTTTGATTTTGCTGGCAATAAAGTTGGTATCGGGCAGACCGAAGTCGTGGACATTAACGAGGTTTACGACAGGAAAGACGAGATCGTCAATTACCTCAACGAACTAAAGGGCAACAAAGGATACGCCATGGTGGTGTTCATCGCTACCGACATCATTAAAGAGGGTTCCGAGCTGTATTTTGCGGGAGACCCGGCAATGATGGAGAAGGCCTTCGGGGTCAAACCGGAGGGTCCTTCGTTCTGGCTTCAAGGCTGCATGTCCCGGAAAAAACAGGTTGCCCCGCCGCTTGAGAAGGCGTTCACTTCTTAAGATTCGGTATAACAGCGAAGCCCGCCTTTCGTTGTAGAAAGGCGGGCTTTGTTTTTTTGCTGCCTGACCGATCGGGTTACTTCCAAACGACAAGAAGCAGCGAAACAGCCGCAAATATCACGGCCACCCATATGGTCACCTTAGCCAGCCACTCGTCGAGGCCCTTCTTTTTACCAAGCAGGCTCTCGGCTCCCCCGCCGATTGCCCCTGACAGACCGGCGCTCCGTCCGGACTGAAGGACAACCACAGCGATCAGCAGGAGGCAGATTATCATATAGATAACCGTTACTATCGTTTTCAGCATCGGTTCCCCCCCAAATCAGGGAGTATTATAGCATACTTCTTGCCAACTGGCAATTTTATTTTATCTCAACTTTTGCAGTTGCGGTTGAACAGCCGTGCTGTTTGTTGTCCCCCGCTGCGCGGTGCTCCGTTACGCGCGGTGATAATCTGAGCCTAAACCGAACCGCCGCGTTACAGTCTTTTAAAAGCCTCCTTGCCGGGGTAGAGGGTTTCGCCTTCCAGTAACTCCTCGATCCGCAGGAGCTGGTTGTATTTTGCAACGCGCTCGCTCCGGCAAGGCGCGCCGGTTTTTATCTGACCGGCCCTGGTCGCTACAGCCAGATCGGCGATAAAGGTATCCTCCGTCTCCCCGGAACGGTGAGATATGACTGTTGTGTAGCCGTTCCGGTGAGCCAGAGCGATCGTTTCGAGGGTCTCCGTCAGCGTACCGATCTGGTTGAGTTTGATGAGGATTGAGTTTGCTACGCCGAGGGCAATGCCGCGGTTGAGCCGCCGGGGATTGGTGACAAAAATATCGTCTCCGACAAGTTGCACCGTTTTTCCCAGACGACGGGTAAGGAGCTCCCAGCCGTCCCAGTCCTCCTCCGCCAGACCGTCTTCGATGGAAATGATCGGATAACGTTCGACCAGGTCGGCGTAATAACCTACGAACTCATCAGCCGGAAGGTTCCGGCCCTCTCCTTCAAGGGAGTAGATCCCGTCATGGAAGAATTCACTGGCAGCAGGATCGAGCGCGAGGGAGACATCATCCCCCGGCTGATAACCTGCCTTTTCGATAGCTGCAACCAAAAGCTTCAGCGCTTCTTCGTTCGAGTTTAAGAAAGGCGCGAACCCGCCTTCATCTCCTACTGCAGTGCTTAAACCACGCTCGTGAAGGATCCTGCGCAGCGATTGGTAGACTTCTGCTCCCATCCGGAGAGCGTCGGCAAAAGATTCAGCGCCTACCGGTACGATCATGAATTCTTGCAGGTCCAGGTTGTTGTCTGCGTGCCGGCCGCCGTTGAGAACGTTCATCATGGGTACAGGAAGAAGGTTTGCCCCTACCCCGCCGATGTAGCGGTAAAGCGGCAATCCCAGATACTCAGCCGCAGCCCGGGCCACTGCCAGGGAGACGCCCAGAATTGCGTTCGCCCCCAGGCGCGACTTGTTCTCAGTGCCGTCCAGCTCGATGAGTAATTTATCAATCTCTGACTGGTCTAAAGCACTCAACCCGACGATTTCGGCGGCGATCTCGACGTTCACGTGTTCCACCGCCCGGATAACACCCTTCCCTCCGTAGCGTTCCGCGTCGCCGTCACGCAGTTCGACCGCTTCATGTGTTCCTGTAGAGGCGCCTGAAGGCACCGCTGCACGTCCAAGCGTACCGTCTTCGAGAACTACTTCCACTTCGACCGTCGGGTTGCCCCGCGAGTCCAGTATTTCCCTTGCGTAGGCGTCGGCAATGACACTCAATTTTTTACCCTCCTTGTATCCGGCGCGCTGCGTCGATAATTTCAGTAAAGGAAGCCACCTTGAGACTGGCTCCCCCGACAAGGGCACCGTCGATATCCGGTTGGGCCAGCAGTGAGGCCGCGTTTTCCGGCGTTACACTACCGCCGTATTGGATGCGCACCTGATCCGCTGCCGCCGGTGAATATAGCCTGGTGATAAGCCCGCGGATGAAACTGTTCACCGCCTGGGCGTCTTCCGGTAAAGCGGTCCTGCCCGTTCCGATGGCCCAAACCGGTTCGTATGCGATAACCGTCCCGGCCGCCGCTGCCTCGTCGACACCCTCGAAAGCTCCGCTCACCTGCCGTTCAACAACCTTAAAAGTCTCCCCCGCTTCGCGCTCTGCAAGTTTTTCCCCGACGCATATTATGGGGATCAAGCCGTGCCGGAGAGCCGCCTTCACCTTCCGGTTGACCGTCTCGTCCGTCTCTCCAAAGTACTGGCGCCGCTCTGAATGGCCGATGATTACGTAGCGGCAGCCCGCCTCCCGCAGCATCGGGGCGGAGACCTCTCCTGTATATGCGCCCTGGTCTTCCCAGAAGAGGTTTTGGGCCGCTACCTGAACCGGAGTGCCGGATGTTGCCTGCGATACCGGCCAGAGCGCCGGAAAGGGCGGGCACAGTACTACTTCCACTCCGCTGAAGCCGCCGCTGCGTAAAAGCTCCTGCACGAAGGCCTCAGCTTCCGGGATGGTTTTGAACATCTTCCAGTTGCCCGCGATAATCTGCGTGCGTGCCAACAATCTCCCCCCTATAAAATAGTTCTAAGTTAACAGTTCTAAGTTCAAAGTCAAAAGCAGGGTGATGAGTAGGGCGTAATCAGCAGCAAGGGCATTATAGTTCTCTGATGGTGACGCTGCAAGCGTTATAAGGGTTTATCCTGTAAAACGGCTACGCCCGGAAGCTCCTTCCCCTCCAACAACTTCAACGATGCCCCGCCTCCGGTCGATATGTGCGTAATCTTATCAACCACGCCCGCACGCTTTACTGCACGGGCGGTGTCTCCTCCGCCGACGACGGTGGTTGCTCTTCCTGAAGGTAAAGCCTGCGCTAAGGCAATGGTCCCGGCATCGAACGGCGGTTGTTCAAAAAAACCGAGAGGCCCGTTCCAGAACACTGTCTTTGCCCCGTCAAGCTCCGCGGTAAACAGGTGCACCGTCTCCGGTCCGATGTCGAGAGCCATCCAGTCGTCCGGAACGGCTTCTACCGTTACCACGCGGTTCGGCGCTCCCGGCGCCTGGCTTTCCGCGACGACAACATCAACCGGCAACACCACTTTCAGGCCGCGTGCCTGCGCACGGGAAAGCAGACTCCGCGCCACGTCGAGCTTGTCGGTTTCGACCAGCGACAGGCCCATACCGTAGCCCTGTGCCGCAAGGAACGTGTTTGCCATCCCTCCGCCGATAAGCATCTTGTCCACCCGGTCTGCCAGGTTTTCCAGAACGCCGATTTTATCGGAGATTTTTGCACCGCCTATTACCACCACAAACGGTTGCTCCGGCCGTGTCAAGAGCCGGCTGAGCACCTCGAGCTCTTTTTCCATCAGGAAACCGGCTACCGCCGGGCGAAGCGCAGCGACCCCCACGACAGAAGCGTGCGCCCGGTGCACCGTCCCAAAGGCGTCGTTTACGAAGAGGTCGCAAAGCGCGGCTAATTGCCGCGCAAGACCCGGGTCGTTTTTCGTTTCCCCTTCATAGAAACGGATGTTTTCCAGGAGCAGAATGCTGCCGGGATCCAGCGATTCTACCGCTGCTTCCACCTCCGGACCGGTACAATCGTCAACCTTTCGGACCGGGCGGCTGATCAACTCCCCCAAGCGTATAGCCACGGGGTCAAGCCTGAGTCGGTCATCAGGTACTCCCTTAGGGCGCCCCAGGTGGGAGACAAGGATCACTTTTGCTCCCTGCTCGCAAAGGTAGCTTATGGTTGGAAGGGCAGCCTTGAGGCGGTTGTCTTCAGCCACCTTTCCTTCTTTCAAAGGCACGTTGAAATCAACCCGTACCAGTACTCTCTTACCCTTGACATCGACGTCACGTACAGTCTTTTTCGGCATCTGAACCCCCCTCCGGCAAAAAGTTCGACGTCCAACGTTCGCGGGCCAAAGTTCAAAGCGGAAGGCCGTTGCACCGCAGCTTTTAGTTGTCGCCACCGGGAATGAAAATGGCCTGTCTGCCGGTTATCCCACGGCCCAGCACTCAGTAGGTATTATATCGACGGGCAGGCAAAGCTTGCACTCTGAACTCAAAATCGGTTTTGCTTTCTACGGTAGGTCTAACACTGAGTGCTGGGACATCGGCTTGGTTCGTAGCGAACTGCGGCTGCGCTCCTAAGTGCACGAGGGATTAATGACCCAAAGGCACTTATTGTGTACGCCTTTCTCGTGAGCTTTGAATGATGCCTGTACCAGCGCATTCGCTCAGCCTGTTCGCTTACCTCACCTTCGCCGTGTCCGCGTTGGCCGGCACTCCGCAAAGCGCACCTTTGGGATAACGGCAGCGGCCTTGAAATGTTTGCGGCCGGATAGTTGTTATAAGTATGATTCCCCGGGAGATCACTGAACTAACATCCTCCATCTGAAGCCAAGACGTTTACAATTACTTTAGCCCCTTTTCAGCAATATATTCAGCCAAATCAGCCACCCGGTTGACGTAACCCCATTCGTTGTCATACCAGGCCACTACGCGGACCATGTTCTCCCCGACAACCATCGTCGACAGCCCGTCCACAATGGAAGAACGCGGATTACCGTTGTAATCGTGGGAGACCAGCGGCAGTTCGTTGTAGTCCATAATACCCTTAAGACCGCCCGCGGCCGCTTCTTTGAGGGCGTTGTTCACCTCTGCGACTGTTGCCGGTCTGGCAAGTTCCACGACCAGGTCCACGACGGAGACATTAGGAACCGGCACTCTAAAAGCCAGCCCGTTCAACCTGCCGTCGAGTTCCGGCAGGACACGCCCGATGGCCTTTGCCGCCCCGGTGGTAGAGGGAATTATAGAGAGGCTGGCCGCGCGTCCCCGGCGAAAGTCCTTGTAAGGCATGTCAAGAATCTGCTGGTCGTTCGTATACGCGTGGATGGTGTTCATCAAGCCTTTTACGATACCGAAGCGCTGGTGGAGGGTCTTGGCGACCGGAGCCAGGCAGTTAGTTGTGCAGGAGGCGTTGGAGATTATGTTGTGCTTTTCGGGATCATAGAGTTGATGGTTGACTCCCATTACGATGGTAATGTCCTCGTTTTTTGCCGGCGCGGTAATAATCACCTTTTTTGTACCGCCGTCAAGGTGCTTTGACGCTTCCAGGCCGTCACGGAACTTGCCTGTCGATTCAACCACCACATCGACCCGGTTCTCCCCCCATGGGATCGCGGCCGGGTCGGCTTCGGAATAAACAGGAATTTCGCGGTTGTCTATTACGAGCGACCTTTCCGTGCTGTCGATGCTTCCGGCCAAAGTCCCGTGTACGGTGTCATACTGGAGGCTGTATGCGAGGTGGCGGGTGAAGTCCGCGTTACCGGGGAGACGGCGCGTCTTATGGTTGACTGCAACTACCTCGATTTCTTTTCTACTTAGAGCCGCTCTCAGAAAAAGTCGTCCGATCCTGCCGAAACCGTTAATTCCTACCCTTACACTCACTGGAACACTCAACCCCTTCCCTTAAATAAAAGTAAAGCATCCCTTACGTGCGCATTCCGGAGCGCCGTTTTGCCGCACCAGGAATGCTCAAGTCTGCCCGGTACTTCGCTACCGTCCGCCTGGATACCTTGGCGCCGCGGAGGTAAAGAGCGCGGGCAATCTGCTTGTCACTCAGCGGTCTGGAGGGATTCTCGGCCGCTACAATTTCTTTTATCCAGTGTTTGACCGACTGAGCAGCTATGGAACTACCGCTCCTTTCCATTACAGCGCTGTTGAAAAAGAACTTCAGCTTGAAAATTCCCCGGGGACACTGCACATACTTGTTTGCTATGGCCCGCGAGACCGTGGACTGGTGAAGTCCTACCGCTTCCGCCACCTCTTTGAGCGTCAACGGTTTCAAAGCCGAAACACCCTCATCCAAAAAACCGCGCTGCATTTCCACCAAAACACCGGCGATCTTGTGCAGGGTCAATTGCCTTTTTTCTATGCTTTTAATTAACCACAAGGCTTGCTTTAACTTATTTTGGATAAAGACCTTTGTGTCCTGGTTTAAGCCGCCTTTACGCAGGAGTTCCTGATACAGGTGATTTATCCTCAGGCGTGGATAGGCACTATCGTTGACCAGAACCTCATACTCCCCGCCGGTTTTCTCGATAAGCAGATCCGGAACAATGTACTGTACCGGTTCACCCGCAAAGACACTGCCCGGCCTCGGATCAAGCGACCGGATGGCCTTCACCGCTTCAACGACCTGGTCGGTTAAAACACCGAGCCGGTTTGCAATCCTCGCAATCTTTCCAGCGGCCAATTCCTCAAGGTGGTCGGAAATTATTGTTTTCACAGTATGACCCATACCAAGGCGCTCGGCCTGCAAATAAAGGCACTCTTTCAGGGTGCGTGCACCGACCCCCGGAGGGTCCATTGTTCGGATGATTTTAAGTACGTCTTCCACGCTTTCTACGGAGACACCGAGGGAAACGGCAATCTCTTCGGTAGTTGCCTTAAGGTAACCGTCTGCGCCGATGTTACCGATGATGTATTCACCGATCAAGCGGTCGTTTTTCCCCAGGCGCAGAAACCCAAGCTGGCCTATTAAGTGTTCATAAAGAGTAGGTAACCTACAAGGCGGCTCAGACGAAACCGGAGCCTGATCCGCCGCCGGCGTCGAAATGAACCCAAGGTCGCTGGAGTCACAGAAATACTCGACCCAATCGCTGCCATAATCTTCCACGCTATCCCCGTCTTTTATTTCATTCAACGTGGTTTCGCTCTCCCCTTCTTCCTCTTTCAATTCCAGCAAGGGATTTTCGACCACTTGCTGCTCAACATAGTTAATCAGTTCTTGAGAGGAAAACTGAAGAACGGCAATAGACTCTTTGAGTTCGGCCCCAAGAACTGTTTTTTGTGTCTGTTTGACCGTTATGTCTTGACCGGTCCTCATGCGCTACCTCCCGGGATCACCTTTGCTTCTTTTCATCCGCCGCGCGATGGTTGACAACCGCCGCAGCCTGTGGTTTACACATGACTTTGTAAGCGGAGGATGCGCCATTTCACCCAGTTCTTTCAGGGTGGCTTCCGGGTGTGCCAGCCTTAACTTTGCCAGTTCCCTTAGTTCCTCAGGCAGATTCTCCAACCCCAACCGTGCGTTGATAAAACCAATCTCTTCTTTTCGCTGGAGGGCTGCTTCGACCGTTTTGTTGAGATTGGCAGTATCACAATTTACGAGGCGGTTGATCCGATTCTTTACTTCGCGGAGAATGCGGGTGTTTTCAAGTTCCAAAAGCGGACCGGATGCGCCCATCAACCTCAGGCAGTCACCGATCGCGCCGCTCTTTTTCAAGTAAACCATAAAACCGTTCTTGCGGCCTGTTATGCGGGCTTTAAGTCCCAACTGCCCCAGGAGTGAAACCAGATCCTCTGCAGACCTTTTCGATTCCGTCGCGAACTCAAGGTGATAGGCCGGGGCGGTACCGCTGACCCAGCCGCTGCCCAGGAAATGACCTCTCAAATAAGCCCTCCGGCAGCACTCCCGGCGCAAGAAGGCGCGCCGGATGCCGGGAATTGGACGTCCGAAACGGTCTATAAGGCCCAGCTTCGCGGCAACCGGAGCAAGTTCTTCCGGTAAACAGATACGGTAGAGCTTCTTCCGCCGGAGCCGCCGCTGTTCCCCGACAAGAAGCGTAGCCTGTTTCCCGAAAACTGCCCGCACCAACTGAAAAGCCTTCCGGGCTACCGCCGGGTTTTCAGTGCGAATCTCCAAACGAACGGTTCCGTTTTCCTTCTTAACCCTTCCGGCAGCCCTGGCCAGGCCGGCCAGTTCACCAAGTAAACAGCAGGGCCTTTCTTCTTTTACCCTGGCGAGTTCTCCTTTGGTTACTTGAGAAAAGGACTGCGTGTTCATTTCCAGCTACACCTTACTCCTATTATATCATCCTATGCTGTTGAAGCCGCAGCGCAGTCCAGGATACATTGATGAGGCACTTTACACCTAAACTAACCTCCGTATCCGGCTCCTGTTTTATCGTGGCGCTTCAGTTCCCGCACAAACTCTAGCTTGCCGTATTTCCCGACGATACAGACGCGTTTTAGCAAAACTCATTCTTATAGACACATTCTAATAAGCAGGCGATATTCCTTCTTGCCAACCACCGGTTAGTTTTGCTTACTCTACGCGGCTTGCATGGGAAGTCCTTTTTCCGGTGCCTTAAGTCGATAACGGCAGCGGCCTTGATTTGTAATTCGGACTCAGGACTCGGGACTCGTGACTCAGAACTCAGCGGTATTTACCGGAAACGGCCATCAGCCTTATTCCGGCCTACTCTAAACGTTGAACGTTGAACGTAGAGCGTAGAGCAGACTTAAAAAGTCTTTCAGTATAAGCTTGAACCACAAAGGTCAGGCTCGTGGATGAGAAACATCGTATACCTCCCGGAGCCTCTTGCGGGTAATGTGAGTATATATCTGGGTGGTACCGATATCGGCGTGTCCTAAGAGTTCCTGGACAACCCGCAGGTCTGCCCCGTTCTCCAACAGGTGGGTCGCAAAGGAATGTCTCAGCGTATGGGGGGAGAGCTTCTTATTGACACCTGCAGTTTTGGCGTAGCCTTTCAGTATCTTCCAAAATGCCTGTCTGGTCAACCTTTCACCCCGGCGGTTTACAAACAACGCCTTGCCACCCCAACCGCCAGTTAATACCGGTCTTCCCCGTTCCAGGTAGTCGGCAAGGCATCGCAGCGCAATCCGCCCCAACGGAACTACCCGTTCCCGTGCCCCTTTACCAAAGACGCGGACGTAGCCGGCTTCGGAGTTAACACTCTCGATGTCAAGCCCGACAAGCTCGGAAACGCGAAGCCCGGTGGCATAAGCCATCTCGAGCATTGCTCTGTCCCTTAACCCTATTGGAGTATTGCAGCGCGGGGCGACCAGCAGTTTCTCGACGTCCTGCTGCGTCAAGACCCTCGGCAGCCGCTGGATCAGCTTTGGGGAACTGAGTTCCGCAGTCGGGTCCTCGTCCAAGTAATTAACCCGGGCCAAAAAGCTGAAAAACGCTTTAAGCGCTGCCAACCGTCGGGCGACCGTCGCAGCAGTGAGCCCCTTGCGCTGGAGATCCAATAGATAGGCCAGAAGAGCGTCCCGCAGGCTGTCAGGTACCGCAAACCGGCGTTTCTTAACGAACTCGTTGAAGTGGGCAAGGTCAGACCGGTAAGCCAGAACGGTGTTGTGAGCCAATCCACGTTCAACCCGCAGGTAGTCGAGAAATTCCTGAAGCCAACCCTGCAGCAACCCACTCTCTCCCCTTGCGGTTTCAAACACATAATGCCGACGCGCCTCCGGCCACTGGGACCGTGAAAGAACCGCGCCAGAGTCTTTTCAACCGGTGTATCTTCCGAAGCGCTTATCGCTAAGAAGCGTTGTCTTTTGTGACACCTGCAGTGTCACCTTCAGAGTATAAAATAGGCTTTCCCGATTTCCCGGACCCGCGACTCGGGACTTTTTTCGGGATAGGTTGGGTCTCACGCTTAGGTTAATATTTTTGTTAAAGCTGAGAGTTCTACCAAAAAATAAAAAATCCTTCTCAGATAACCAGAAGGAGAATGCAAACTGAAGTTTTAATCATGAACCGCCGTGATAGAAGCAGGGTGAGCTCCGCCCACGAAAAAAGAGAAGTAAAACAGATAGTTTGAATCATTATTCGCCGCAATAGTACTGTTTGAGCTTGGTTATTAAGAACCAGTTCTCTCCGTTCGCGGTCGTGGAAAGCCCCTGGTTGCCAAATTTCTCGTGCTGCTGTATCTCCTTGTTTGCCACAGTTTCATCTGTTCGGATTACTCCATAAACAGCTACAAGCAAGCTGAAAAAAAGAGCCAGGAGTAAAAGTACCCTCACAGTTCGTAGCATGTGTTCTCGCAGCCGGATCAGGAGCAAAACGACCACTTTTGTTCCTCCTTTTTTCTCAATTATAGGCGGCGTTATTTCAAAAACGAGCAGGTTTTACAGTACCAAGGAAAGGTTCTAAGTGGCTTTACTATTAAGAGTTTGCCTCATTATGTCAACTCTCCGCTTTCCGTGTTTATTCGACCAAAGATATCCGGCGTCACTCCAGTAACGGTAACACGACACCCGCAACACCCGGTACAGCGTACGCTTCGATCACTCCGGCACCCAGGGCGGCGGCGGTTAGCAGCGCCATCATCCCCGTATAACGGAGGAACCATGGAAAGACTGCTGTATCCGGATGAAACCCCCGGCGTATCAAGAGCAGGGAAAACGAGAGCGAGGCCACTGCCCCGACGATAAAAACCGCCAGGAGAATCACGTTTTGCGGGAATATCTCCGCCAGGATCAACCCGAAACCGTACGCGCCCTTGCTTTGAACCAGGAATCCCCCGGTGAAACCCAGGGCGTACCCGCGCAGAAACAGTACCCCGGCCACAACAGGCATTCCGATTACAGTGAGTCCCGCGACGTACATCACCCCCAGGGGTAGGGTGTTTCGCAGCGCGGCCTGGCGGAAAATGGCTTTTTTATCCTTGTCAGAAACCTGTCCCAGCGCCGTCAGCGGACTGATGAACTCCTCCAATTGGGCCGCTTCTGTCTTCTCGAGCCGGGAAGCACTTTCGACCCCCCAGAAGAGTCCCGACCCGAAAACAACCAAAGCAATAAGATACAAAAGCCAACAACGCCGTAAAGATGATAACCACAGGCCCCTGAGAATTTGACCCAAGCCGTGTGCAGGTCTCTGGATAAGGAGGTAACGGTGGATCAATCGCACCACTCCCGCCGCTGTCCGGGCGTTTCGACGACCCCTGCTGTCCTGTCCAATCCTATGCCTTTCGAATCACCGATATTCCGGAGTAACTATTCAGTCACCGTGCAGGGTGCGTCGATGCAGGCTGAGCAGCTACATTCCGGGTAGTAAATCGGGCAAAACCGCACAGCGAACATGAAAGCTGCCGACGCAAGGATTTAAGCGCATCCCTGAAGAACAACGGTAATAGCAGCGAAGACCAAGAAGAAATACTCACTTACAGCCGATAACTAATATAGAAAAGTATAAACGGCGGGCCACCCGAGTAATATTTAGCCGGAAGCGAGGCTCATCTCCAGTCAAGGGGGTCGTCGTTATGAAACAAGTTGTACTCCCGTACGCCGTATACATCAGTGGTCCGGCATGGAAGGTGTTCGGCTATATCGCGGAACTCTGCGCTGAGCGAGAGGCTACGCTAAAAGATTATTTAAAAGTCTGTATTCATTAGTCTTCGCAGGAGTGCCAAATGCAGCAGGCCGCATAACGAAAAATGAAAATGGCCTCTCTGCCGGTTATCCCACGGCACGTCAGATTTATACCGCCGCGAGTTCGGTAGCTATAGCACCGGCTGCGCCTGCAGCGAGAAAGAACTCCGGTTCGGCCTCGCGTCCCCGGCCCATCGTGCTGACCCGTAGCTCGAGTTCGTCCAGTGAGTCAAAGGTATCGGCGGCATCGACGGTCACCAGCCGGTGGCGCTCTGTCACCCTAGCAGACACAAGCTGATCGTTCACGAGTGCCGCCTTCTCTGCCGCCATTGCGGGTACCGGAATGGTGGCCGGTGCAAGCGCCACCCGCCCGAGCGCGGTGAGGGTGTGGTGGCTCACCCCCAGGTGCCGGGGGCGCGGGTCGGCGAAGCTCAGGCGCAGGACTGCCACCGGCCGGCCGCCCAGGACGTGCGCGGCGTTCACGATTTCCCCCTGCTCGATGGCGGTGGTGCCGAAACGCGTACCGGTTCCCACCACTCCGGGGCCCATACCGGCCACAATGACATCCGCATTGCCCGCGTATTTTGCAGTAAGTAGCCCGCTGTAAATGTTTACCGCTTCGAAATCGCCGCCGAAGGCGTGCCCGACCGTAACCGTCGCCGCCAGCAGCCCTTTCTCTTTCAACGTTGTGACCGTGCGGGAGAACGAAGCCGGCAGCGCCGCACCGTCGGTCATCACATAAACGAGGCGGAACCTCCCTCCCCCGCGCTTCCAGACCGCTGCCGCGACCGGAGCCAACTGGCTGTGCAGTTCCAGCGCAATCACCGGTGTACCGGCGAGGCTGTCAGCCTCCCGGAGGAGACTGTGGTAAGGGCTTTCCGGTTCCTCGGCGGAAAGGACCTTTATCTGCAACGGGGTGTAACGGAGTTTCATGATGTGGCCTTCGTCCGGGGCATCAGCCGCCACCCGGCCCAGGCGGGAAATAACGAAATGGTAGCCGCCGCTGCCAAGGCCCTTCGCAACCGCGGTGGTGTTCAGCAGCACCTCGTCTCCCGGCTCGAGCCCCCCGGTGAACGCGGTATATGCAATCGCTTTTTCCTCACGGTCTTCTGTTTTTACCAGCACTTCGACCACTCCCGGCCGTGACGATATGGTTTTAGTTACCGTGCCGGGACGGATGCGTACCAGCGGATGAGTCTCTCTTTTCATTGACGCCCACCATTCCCCCTGTTATACTCAAACCCAAACCTTTTCTTTATAACGTCGAACGCCAAATAGTAAACGCTAAACGTTACACCCTCATCCCCAAAGGAGTTGACAACGCCGCCGGAGGCGACACCACGAAGGATGAAAATGGTCTTGTTGCGGTTATACCGTATACGTGTACCTTGGCTTTTAACTTCGAACTTTGAACTAACCTTAAAGTCAGTCCTTCTGAGCCTAACTTAGAACTATTTTCAAAGGAGTGCCCCATGCGGTAAGCCGCACAACGAAGAGTGAAAAATTTAGTTGCCTGTCCCTGGTCTTTTATAAACGTCGAACGTAGAACGTCGAACGGACCCTAAAGGTCTATCACTTTCAGCCTAACGTTGAACTATTTTCGGAGGAGGCCTATGGTTTGCCTTTCGACGGCCTTGCACTTAACAGCGTAACCCGCGAGTTAAATGCAGCCCTGGCGGGCGGACACATTGAGCGGGTTTACCAGCCTGCAGCACTGGAAATCGTTTTGGTGGTCCGGAAGAACCGTGAAAAGCATCGCCTCCTGCTTTCAGCAACCGCCGCTGCCGCGCGTGTTCACCTGACCCAGTCGGATTATCGTAACCCTGCGCGGGTACCCTTCTTCTGTTCCACTCTCCGGCGCCACCTTGAGGGAACCCGGATAACCTCAGTCACCCAGCCGGGTCTTGAGCGGGTGCTGCACCTCACGGCAGCAGGCTCGGACGAACTCGGACGCCCGGCAACCTACCTCCTGATTGCTGAAATTATGGGTAAGCACAGTAATATTATCCTCCTTAATGCCGATGAAGACAAGATTATCGACGCCGCCAAGCGCTATTCCCATGCTGTCAGCCGGTACCGGGAAGTCCTGCCCGGCCAACCTTACATCCCGCCGCCGCCTGCCGGTAAAGAAGACCCCATGGCGGCAATCGCGGAGGGGTTCACAGCCGTCTTAAGCGCGCAGCCCCTGGAAACAGAGGTGGCACAGGCCGTCCAGCGGCTTTATCAGGGTTTAAGCCTGTACTCCGCCCGGGAGATCGTCTGCCGGGCCGAACTTCCTCCGGATCTGACCGTAGGCGAATGCGGACTTTACGAGTACCGGCGGCTCTATGCGTCACTGTCAGCTCTCGTCTCTGCTGTAACAGGCGGCTCCGAATCGCCGACGCTGGTAATCCGTAACGGGTCACCGGTAGAATTTGCTCCATTCAACCCGTGCCAGGAACATGGCGACAGGATGCATGCTCCGATGAACGAGGTTGTAGACCGGTTCTACCTTGCGCGGTCCAGAACGGCGGCGTTCAGCGCACAGCGCCGCCGTCTTGAGCAATGCGTCCAAAAGGAAATAAACCGTTTGAACCGGAAGCTCGAGAGCATCAAGGGCATTTTGGTCGACCCCGATCCGGAACGCTTCCGGCTGTACGGGGAATTGCTCACCGCCAACCTCTACCGGCTTCAGCCCGGGTCCAAGGAAGCGGAGTTGGAAAACTTCTATTTACCCTACGCTCCTCCGGTCACCATACCCCTTGACCCGCTCCTGACCCCGGCACAGAACGCGCAGCGGTATTTCAAAAAGTACGCAAAGGCCCGAGCGGCCTACCGGCACGCCGAGCAGGAAAGGGAGCGGGTGGTTGCAGAGCTTGCGTACCTGACGAGTGTTGCCACCGCTGTCGAACAAGGTACAAGTCTGGAAGACCTGTTAGATGTTACGGAGGAGCTTGCTGGGCAAGGATATTTGCCCGTTCAAGGGGGTAAAGAAAAAATCGAAATAAAAGAACCGCAACCGCTCAAGCTCCTTTCCGCCGACGGAGTTCCTATTCTGGTCGGCAAAAACAACCGGCAGAACGACTACGTCACCTTCCGGCTTGCCGCCGCCGGCGATATATGGCTACACGCTCGCGGTGTGCCCGGGGCACACGTCATCCTCAAGACCGGTGGACGTGAGCCGTCCGGCACAGCGCTCGCCGAAGCGGCAGCGCTGGCCGCCTATTTCAGCCAGGCCCGCCGGAGTACTAATGTTCCCGTGGACTGGACCCGCCGCGCCAATGTGCAGCGTCCCAAAGGCGCCCGTCCGGGTTTCGTCACTTACTCCGGTGAGAAGACCCTTTATGCCGACCCCGGGACGGCTCAAGTCCTTTTGAACCGGCAGTCAGAGGAGCCTCCCGGTTCACAGACTTAACCGCCCTTGCCTTTATCCGGACCGGCGCTGTGGCGTCGCCTCAATATCCGGCTGATACCGTAAGCGGCCGCAAATGTGATCAGCGTGCCCGTAATTCCGGCTACTGCAGTAGCCGTCCCCTCGCTTTTCAGACCGGGCGCGGCATAATCCGGTATGGGAGCGCGAACGACCTCCTTCCCCTCGCCCTTGCTGATAAACCCTTTGGTCTCGGCGACCTTTTCCAGGCCGTCGGGATAGGGCGAAGCAAAAGGCGATAGAATACCCGCAATGATAATTGCCGCAAAAAGGCCGATCCATATCTCCTTACGCATCCTAATCACCTCACACCTTGACTATTTCAGTCAATAAATGGGATTTGACCCGCGCGAGGTAACCGACGACCGCAGCAGTGATCACGCCTTCACCGATCCCGATGAAAAAATGCCAGAAGAGCATGGCAGGCAGCACAACCGGTAGCGGGCTGGTCCCTGAAACTGTAAGTTCCACCGCGCAGGCGGCAGATGCGGCAAGCACGGAAAACCATGCTGCAATAAACGAAGCCGCAACACTTCCAAAGCCTCGTAATGAGTTATAAACCGCGTAGCCTAAAAAGGGCGCAATGATCCCCATATTCAGGATGTTAGCTCCCAAAGCGGTAACGCCGCCGTCGTTGAAAAGAAAGCATTGGATCAGCAGGATTACCGTCATTATGATGCTCGCGGTGAAAGGACCGAACAGCACCGCGGCCAGAACGCCGCCGATCAAGTGGCCCGATGTTCCCCCGATAACCGGAAAGTTTATCATTTGGGCGGCAAAGATAAAGGCCGCCATGACCCCGATCAGAGGAACCTGCTTCTCCGCCAGCTTATCTCTGCTTCTTTTGACTGCTATGCTCAGCAGTCCCGTTGTGACCACACTGCAACCGATCCACGTTTTTGGGTCGAGAAAACCGTCGGGGATATGCATTTTAACCCTCCTTAAAAATTAAGTTCGAAGTTCGAAGTTCAAGGTTCAAAGTTAGAGCTAAAACGGATCAAGGTTCAAATTCGGACTCAGGATGACACGGTGCAGGAAAATCCGATTCAACACCGAACTCTACTAACCGAGAAAGGAGACCGCGATGCAACTGCCACACTGGCTGAGCGAGACCGGATCACCGGCATACCCTTTAAACAGCCGTTCCTACCGGCATTGGGGTGACAGTGCCATTAAAAAAGCCTTGAAGGGACTCGAAAACTTCCTTGTAGAAACCCTGGTCGCCGAGTCTACCGCAAAAAGGAGCGGATTGTGGCAGGCACTTGATCCGCGGGTAAAGGTAATCACCGCCGTCGCTTTCATCTGCCTGCTCACTTTCCAGCACCATCCTTTGGCGCTCTTCACTTCTTACGCGCTCGCACTCGCTGTTGCGGCAGCCTCGCGTGTTACACTGCCCTCTTTCCTCGCCCGCACCTGGGGCTTCGCTTTGCTATTCGCCGGGGTTGTGGTGCTCCCGCTTACGGTCAACTGGGTCACTCCGGGCGAACCGGTTTTGGTTCTCCTGCAGAGCGGCACAGCCTTCGGTTCCTACCAGATTTCCAACACGTTGACGATAACGGCGGAGGGACTCCAACGCGCAGCCGTCATTATTCTCCGTACGGCGACCGCGACCTCCCTGGCGCTGCTCCTAAAAATGACCACCCCCTGGACCAGCTTGCTGAAGGCGCTGCGAGCGCTCTGTGTCCCTAAGCTGGTCGTTTTAATCCTTGAAACCACCCTCAGGTATATCTTCCTGCTGGTCAAGGTAGCCGTCGAGACACTCGAAGCCCGGACGATTCGGATGGTCGGCCCTTTGAGCCCTCAGGAAAAGAGGGTTTTCTTCGCTGCGGTACTGGGCACGGTTGTTTCAAAGTCTTACAATCTGAACGAAGCTGTTTACGAAGCGATGCACGCACGGGGTTACTCCGGCGAGCCCCGGATCTTAAATAATTTCCGCTTTAGAACGCTCGATTTTGCCTGGATCGTAACCAGTGTCTTCATAGCCGCCGCCCTTCTTTGCCTGGACCGCTTTCTGGTGTAATGACCAAAAACAAAAGCCACCTATTCGGGCTTTCCTAAGCCCGGCAGGTGGCCTCCGTGGCCAAAGATTTCCTGCTATAGACTATGAACTTCGTGCCGGCTTCTTGCAGGCGTTTTTAAAATAATTCACACCCGCCTGGGAAAATCCTGCCGCAAAGAGATTTTTTAGTTTATCTTTTTCTCAGGGCAGACCCTCATGACACCTGCGGCGTCACCATCTGTCTGTAGACAGGCAGGAGGAATGAAAATGCCCTTGCTGCCGGTTACACCGTATCCGTGCTCCCTGCTTTTAGCTTTGAACGTCGAACTGTTGAACTTGAACTATCATCAGGGCAGCAGGTGAACGTGCGGATAAACATGGTCTTTCCCTGTTCCCACGCGGTGAAGATGGTAATCCGGGTGAACCAGGTTCGCCTTGAGGAGAAGTTCCCGGTCGGAGAGAACCTCCTCCGGGTCACCCGCAGCGATAAGCCGGTGGTCCTCTCCCAACACAAGCACCCTTTGTGCCAGCACCGGTACGGTAACCAGGTCATGAGTGGCCACTACGATCGTCTTTCCTACCCGGGAGAGCGCGAGCAAGAAATTCAACAGCCAGTGCTGCGACCGGGGATCGAGGTTGGCGGTAGGCTCGTCTAACAGCAGGACCTCCGGGTTTACTGCAAGCACGGCAGCTAAAGCGACCTTTTTCTTTTCCCCGTCCGAAAGTTGGTGAGGCGGGCGGTCTTGCAGGTGAACGATTCCCAAAAGTGACAGCGTCTCAGTGACACGCTTCTTGACCTCGTCCGGAGACCAACCGAGGTGCAGTGGCCCGAAAGCCACTTCGTCCCAAACCGTGGGGTTGAAAAGTTGCGCCTCTGCGTTCTGCAGCACAACCCCCACCCGCCGCCGGAAGGAAAAGGCAAAATTCGGATCCTTGAAAGCCGCTGCCCCCATTGATACTCCGTAGGCCCTTACCGTACCGGCGGTCGGGAACAGCAGCCCTGCCAGCAGTTTCAAAAGGGTGGATTTGCCCGAACCGTTCGGCCCGAGCAGCACCAAACGCTGCCCGCGAAAGACCTTGAAGCTGATGTCTTCAAGAACCGCCCGGCCGCGCTGGTAGCAGAACCCTACGTTAGCCAGGGAAAAGATGCCTTCACCGTCCAGCGTCAAGCACAACCCCCCTTTGCCGCCGGGGACCAGGCCCGGTGCACCGGGATAGCAGACGGTAACACTTTCGTTCTTCCCGGGATCGAAACAATAAAACCACTTCGGTACCGCGACCTCCGTGGTCGTCCTCAGAGTTCTCCTGAACCCCGTTTTTACAATTATACGGGTTAGGATAACAGACGTCAACGCCCAATTACCGTAAGGGTATCACAGGGTCGGCACATGACGGCCGCAGTGCCTGCCGTAGCTGCGGTAACAGTTGCGGACCGGAAACACGCGTAAAATTGAGCCAAGGGCGTTTGCCCGCCATCATCCTGGCAGGTATCCTGCTGGCGGCGGGCACTGTCTTCCGTGATATTCTGCGCGGCACGCCCTACTCCTGGGCTGAGTATCTGACCCTGCTGAGCGCCTACCTCCCGGTAGGCGGGCGGATTGTCCGCAAGGCCTTCAGCCGCCTAATTGTAGCCGGCAACGACAGCCTGCTCCACCGGGAAAACGTGCCACACGACGTTTGTGATGTAGAGGGGACCGCGGTTTACTTGGCGGTGGACGGCTGTACTCGCCGGATACATCATCGCCGATGAAGTCAAGAAGGACGCCGCAGAAACGGTTGCCGGGTTGAAGCGGTTGGGAGTAAAGAAAATCGCAATGCTTACCGGCGACGACGAAACACCCGCCGGGCGCGCAGCCGCCGCCCTGGGTATCGATACCTGTATTACCAGTTCCTCCCCGAGGATAAGGTAATCAAAGTCGAAGAATTACAGGCTTCCCTGCCAAACCCCCGGAAGGATAAACTGGCGTTCGTCGGTGATCCTGGGCACCCTCGGGGTGGCCACCATCTGGGAGGCGGTATTCGCCGACGCCGACGCGGCCCCGATAGCGGTTATAAACGCCGCCAGATCTCTTCGCGGCAGGAAGTTGAGCACTGCGCGGGGCTTTTTGGGTCCTTCCCGCCCTCCCTGTTGACATAAAACAGGTCCCCAAGCTATCTTAAAAACAACGTTCGCTTTTTGAAACTCTTAAATCTAAGATAAAGGTAACCAACCGGGAGGATAACATAATGGGCGAAAAAACGCCCCCCGAAAACGCGCGGGGACAGGTTATCGCAGTGTGCCTCAGTAAGCACAAAGGCGAGCGCAAAAGAAACGTCGGCAAGGGACAGCTTTTAGCCGGCCACGGACTTGAAGGCGACGCCCACACGGGCGCCTGGCACCGCCAGGTAAGCCTCCTGGCCATCGAAAGCATAGAAAAGATGAGGGCCAAAGGTCTTGACGTGGGACCGGGAGATTTCGCCGAAAACATCACCACCAAGGGAATGGATCTGGCAAATCTGGCCGTGGGTATTGTCCTGCGGCTTGGTACCGCGCTCGGGGAAGTAACTCAAATCGGTAAGGAATGCCACACCGCCTGTGCTGTCCGCCGGCAGGCCGGTGACTGCATAATGCCGCGCGAAGGGATTTTTGTGCGGGTATTGAAGACCGGCGAGGTTTGCGTGGGAGACACCATCGAAGTAGTTTCCGGGGATATGGAGGCAGACCGGAGTTAGTCTATTAACTAACCGGTTTTTGATAAATAATACTAGAATTTTGGAGGTTAAACACCGTGAGCATTTTGTCTGTTATAGGCAACACACCGCTTGTTGAACTGACTCAAATGAACGGAAATAAAAGAGTAAGGATTTTCGGAAAGCTCGAGGGTAACAACCCGGGTGGTTCGGTAAAAGACCGCCCGGCTTACTACATGATCAAAAAGGCGGAAGAGGCCGGGGAGCTTACAAGGGACAAGACCGTCTTGGAACCCACTTCGGGCAACACGGGGATCGCCCTGGCAATGATAGGCGCCGCAAAAGGTTACCGAGTCAAACTTTTCATGCCGGAATGCGTCAGTGTGGAAAGGCAGCGCACCTTGCAAGCCTTCGGCGCAGAAGTAGTTCTTACTCCCGCCAAGGAAGGGACAGACGGCGCGATCAAAAGAGCGTGCCAGCTTTTTGCACGCGAACCTCACAAGTATTACATGCCCAACCAGTTCGAAAACGAGAATAACGTTCTTGCCCACTACAAGACCACCGGCCCCGAAATCTTTTCGCAAACCAAAGGCGAAGTCGACGTTTTTGTCGCCGGCATGGGCACCACAGGTACGCTGATCGGCGCAGGCAGGTACCTGAGAGAGAAAAAACCCGGCGTCAAAATCGTGGGCGTCGAACCCACGGAAGGACACACGATCCAGGGACTCAAGAACATGAATGAGGCTATCGTCCCAAAAATCTATAACCCGAAAGAATTAGACGAAAAGATAACCGTGGAAGACGGCGAGGCGTTCGAAACAACGAGGCTGCTTGCGGTTAAAGAAGGCATCTTTGTCGGCATGTCCAGCGGCGCAGCCGTGGCCGGTGCCCTGCGCCTCGCGCAGGAGATGGACTCCGGCACAATCGTCGTGATCCTGCCCGACCGCGGTGACCGCTACCTCAGCACCACCCTGTTCAGGTCGATCTGCGCCAAATGCCCCCCGTAATCTTTGAAGGAAGACAAACTTTTCGAGGTTGGAAGTTGGAGGTTGGAAGTGAGGGTTTTTTAAAGAATTCGCTGCATGAATTCCTGCGAAGCCTCTCACTTCTTACCTTTCACCTCTTACTTCTATCACCAGCTTCTTGTCCCCGAATTTAAAAACGTTGACACAAGAACTTTCTTGCGTTAATATGACTAATATGATAATAATAGTTAAAATATTTACACCCATCCGCAACGGATAACGGGAGGGAAGGTATGATGAAGCTTTCAACAAGGGTTCGCTACGGCGTCAGGGCGCTGATGGACATCGCGGAACACGGCGCGGCGGAACCCGTCAGCCTCAAGGATGTGGCGCGCCGGCAGTTTATTTCGGAGCAATACCTGGAGCAATTAATCCTCCCTTTAAAGGGGGCGGGCGTCGTCAGGAGCGTTCGCGGCGCCCACGGAGGTTTTCAGTTGAATAAACGCGCTTCGGATATCCTTATCAGCGAAATAGTGGAAATCCTCGGCGGTAAAACCTTCCTGACGGACTGTCTTCACAACGAAGAGGTGTGCCTGCGGGTCGACTGCTGCGCCGCGCGGGATCTGTGGCAGGAAGCCAACGCGGCTTTTTGGAACGTCCTCGCCTCGGTAACGCTCGTTGACCTCCTGCGGCGCCAGCAAGCCAAAGTCGAGAAGGCCCGGCCCTTAAAGAAAGGATGCTTATCCGAAAATGAAAACACCGGAGCTTAAAGACAGGATTTTAAACTTAAAAGCGAAACGAAACGCCGTTATTCTGGCCCACAACTACCAGCGTGAGGAAGTTCAGGAGGTAGCCGATTTCGTCGGTGACAGCCTGGAGCTGAGCCGGCGTGCCGCAAAAACCGACGCGGACGTGATCGTTTTCTGCGGCGTTCACTTTATGGCGGAAACGGCGGCTATTCTCTGCCCGGGAAGGAAGGTCCTGCTGCCGGACGCCGCAGCGGGTTGCCCCATGGCCGACATGATCACGCCGGATAAGCTTCAGGAATTCAAGCGGCAACACCCGCAGGCGGTGGTGGTTTGCTACGTGAATTCAAGCGCCGCTGTTAAAGCTGCCAGCGACATCTGCTGCACATCGGCCAACGCCGCCCGTGTCGTACTGAGCCTGGATAACAAGCAGATCCTGTTTGTCCCGGACCGCTACCTCGGCGGATACGTCCACGAGGTCACGGGCAAGGATTTGGTCCTGTGGCCGGGGTTCTGCCCGACGCACATGAAAATCAACCGGGAAAATATCATCAAGTTAAAAACGCAGCACCCAGGAGCGCATGTTGTCGTACACCCCGAGTGCCGGGGCGAAGTCAGGGAACTTGCAGATGCGGTCCTCAGCACGGGGGGTATCTGCAGGTACGCGCGTGAGAAGTCTTTTAAAACCTTGATCGTAGGAACAGAAATGGGAATTCTGTATCGGCTGCGCAAAGAAAACCCCCACAAGACGTTTGTTCCGGCCTCCATGAGGGCTGTATGCCCCAACATGAAGCGCATCACCATCGAAAAGGTGCTCCGGTCCCTGCAAACCTTACAGTCTGAAGTTACCGTGCCGGAAGAAACACGGCTCCGAGCTTACCAGGCAGTGGACGGGATGCTCTCGGTTACGCGGGACCGCGACGCTAAACTTAGACGGATGAACCTATAGGGTTCGTTCGACGTTCCACGTTCGAGATCAAACTGACGGATCTCTAAGAGTCCGTTCGACGTTTAAAGCTTAAGGTTTAATTATACCTTTTTCTGCTGGCTTCTGATTTCTTAAAAGTCGTTCAAGACGGTTAATCGTCGCCACCTGCCTGCGCCGCAGCGCGGCAGGCAGGCCGGGAATGAAAATGATTCAATTGCTTGTGCTCCAGTCTTTTACAAACGTTGAACGCTTGACGTCGAACGGTCCCCAAAGGTCCGTCTACTAAGTCTAACTTCGAACTATGAACCGTGAACTGACCTTAAAAACGTGTCACCTTGAGAACTCTTTTTGGCTTCTGACTTCTGTTCATAAAGAGGAGGTTGATTTCCCTGATCTACTTCGACTACATAGCAGCAGCACCGGTGCTCCCGGAAGTTTACGAGGCGATGCTCCCCTATTTCACGGAATCCTGGGGCAACCCTTCCAGTATTCACGGCTTCGGCGTAGAGGCACAAGAAGCACTGGAAAAAGCGCGCGCCGGTGTCGCCGGCCTTATCGGGGCAACGCCTGATGAGGTGATCTTTACTTCCTGCGGCACCGAAGCGAATAACTTCGCGCTCAAGGGTGTGGCGTGGGCGCACCGGAACAGTGGCAAACACATCATCATCAGCCCGGTGGAGCATTATTCGATCATGCACTGCGCTAAGACGTTGGAACGCTGGGGCTTCGAGGTGACACGCCTGCCGGTCGATCACTGCGGTATGGTTGACCCGGGGGAAGTCGAAAGGGCGATCCGGCCGGATACCATCCTTGTTTCGGTGATGCATGCCAACAACGAGGTGGGCACCATCCAGCCGGTCGAGGAGATCGGGCGTATCTGCCGCAGCAAAAACGTAATCTTCCACACTGATGCCGTGGCCACCGCGGGTCTTATCCCGGTTGACGTCAACCGGTTAAACGCGGACCTGCTGTCTCTCGCGGCCAACACCTTTTACGGCCCCAAGGGCGCGGCGGCTTTGTATATCCGTAAGGGGGTTAAGATCCAGCCGCTTCTGGACGGCGGCATTCAGGAGCGGGGCCTGCGGGCCGGGACCGAGAATGTTCCGGCAATTGTAGGGATGGGCGCTGCCGCCGGGATTGCCCGGAAGGAAATGACCTTCCGCATCCAGCACCTGCAGAACCTGCGCGACCGCTTGATCGGTGAACTCCCGACCCGCATCCCGCATACGGTTTTGCTCGGCCATCCGAAAAAAAGGTTACCGAACAACGTCAGCGTGGCCATCGAGTACGTCGAAGGGGAGTCGATGCTCCTGTTTATGGACATGGACGATATTAAAATTTCGAGCGGCTCCGCCTGCGTTTCCCGTTCCCTGAAGGTCTCGCACGTGATGCTGGCCATGGGAGTCAGTTCCTCAACCGCCCAGGGTTCGCTGGTGTTCACTTTCGGCATCCATAATACTGCCGAAGACGTCAGCCGCGTGCTGGAAAAGCTGCCTCCGGTCGTCCAGCGGTTGCGCGACATGTCGCCGCTCTATTATAAAGCGAAACTGACAAAAAGAGCTTGAGAATTTAGAATACAGAAGCCAGAATTCAGAAGTAAGAACGGACCCGGAAGCTTTGACCGTCTAGCTTAACTTCGAACGTCGAACGGACCCGAAGGTCCATTAGTATGAGGTCTAAGAGGTGCAAGGATGTATAGTGCGAAGGTTTTGGATCATTTTAAAAACCCGCGCAACGTCGGCGTCATCGAAGCCGCGGACGGGGTCGGCGAGGCGGGAAACCCGGCTTGCGGGGACATGATGACCTTTTACATCAAGGTGAAGGATGAACGGATCGAAGATGTAAAGTTTCAGACCTTCGGTTGCGGGGCGGCCATCGCCGTATCAAGCATGATCAGCGAAATGGCCAAGGGTCAGACCCTGAAAAACGCCCTAAAAATCACCAACAAGGACGTTGCGGACGCCCTTGAGGGCCTCCCGAAACAGAAGCTGCACTGCTCCAACTTAGGTGCCGACGCCCTGCACAAAGCGATCAAGAATTTTTTGTCCCGCCAAAAGAACAAGCCCGGCACCGGGCCGGAGGGAGAAAAAGCAAAGCCCCGGTCTTCCCGGAAGAAAGGAGATGCACACGTTGGCAGAAAGCTTCCGAACCCTTGATGAACAGGTGATCTCCCGCGCGATAATCACACGCTATACCCAGGAACTGTTATCCCTACTTGAACTTGACGTCGCGGTCGTCGGCGGCGGGCCGTCCGGTTTAACTGCTGCCTATTACCTCGCCCGCAGCGGTCTGAAAACCGCGGTTTTTGAGCGCCGCTTGAGCATCGGCGGCGGGATGTGGGGCGGCGCGATGATGTTCAACCGGGTCGTTTTTCAGGAACCCGCCCGCGGAATTTTTGAAGAAGCCGGTGTCAGGGTGGAAGAATACGTGCCGGGTTACTACACCGCCCACGCCGTGGAGGCGGTCGCGGGACTTGGGTACGCCGCCTGCCGCGCGGGCGCACAGATAATGAACTGCATCGCGGTGGAAGACTTGGTACTCCGGGGTGACGCGGTGACGGGGCTGGTTCTGAACTGGACGGCGGTCGAAATGGCCGGGCTGCACGTCGACCCCCTGGCCGTACATTGCCGGTACGCGGTAGACGCTACCGGCCACGACGCATCGGTGGTCCGGATTCTGGCCCAGAAAAATCTGGTGACGCTTAACATTCCCTACAGAATCTATTCGAGGAGAAAAGTCTCTCTGGGCTGATGTCGGGGAAAAGCAGATACTTGAACACACCGTCGAAGTCTACCCAGGCCTTTACGTTGCCGGTATGGCCGCCAACGCGGTGGCCGGCGGTTACCGGATGGGGCCCATTTTCGGGGGGATGGTTCTGTCGGGGAAAAAAGCCGCCAACTTGATTATTGAAAATCTTCGCGGAAGCGTGTAAGGTCTCTGTAGGGATCTTTAAATCCTAACCCGGACAAGCCGGAACCAAATATTTTTACCCACAGAGACACAGAAAACACGGAGAGAAGCACACAAAATAGGGAACCATAGGGGATTCTTTGTTCTTTTTTCTCTGTGACCTCTGTGCCTCCGTGGTGAATAGGAGTAAACCCATGAAGTGCCGCGTTTGCAAAGAACCCGCTATCGCCAAGTTTCCGGCGCACAACGCCGCGTTTTGCGAAGCGCATTTCGACGCCTTTTTTCTGCGCCAGGTGGCTCATACAGTAAAGAAGTACCGGATGTTGCCCCCTGAGGCACGGGTCGTTGTAGCTCTGTCCGGCGGCAAGGACTCCTTGGCAACCGCGCTGGTGCTGCACCGTCTCGGGTACCCGGTCGAAGGCTTGTTTATCGACCTGGGCATCGAAGAAAACGCCTTTTCTTCCGCCTCCCGTGAGGCCTGCGAAGAATTCTGCACGGCCTGGAGCATCCCCCTGCATATCGTAAGCCTCAAGGAAAACTTCGGCCGCACAATTCCCGATATCGCCCGCCGCTATCCCCGTCTCTGCGCAATTTGCGGCATCACCAAAAGACATCTCATGAACGAGTACACGCTTAAGTCGCGTGCGGACGCTCTGGCCACCGGCCACACTCTGGACGATATGGCCGCCGCTCTTTTTGCTAATCTTCTCCGGTGGGACCTCCATTATTTAGCCAAGGGGTTACCCGTCCTGCCCGCGGAGAACGGCTTTGCCCGCAAAATAAAGCCCCTTGCCCTGCAAAGCGAAGAAGAGATTGCCACGTTCGCCCGGCTGCACGGAATAAAACCCGTGGCGGCCCGCTGCCCTTACGCCGCCGAAGCCAAGTTTAAACGCTACAAGGTAATGCTTAACGCCCTTGAAGACGAATCGCCGGGATTGAAGCGCGCCTTCTACGACGGATACACCCAAAACACTCACCGCTTCCGGGAGGAAACCGCCCGCCCGCCGCTAACCGCCTGCGCAGTCTGCGGCCTCCCGGCAGCCGCCAGTCCCTGTACCTTCTGCCGCGTCTGGCGCAACGCCTGAGTAGACTCAGGGTCATTTCGCATATTTACTTCCGACAAGGAGTGCGATTCCCTAACGTCTGACTATTTTCGGCTGGGGCATAGCGATTGATGACATCCCGATCCGATGCCGCATCCTGGCCTACCGGCTCTTGGTAGTCCCCAAATCCGACATCCAACCTGGGATCTTAAGGAGGTAAATTTCCACACTATGGCGAAATCAACCTGTAAATCAAGCCAAATAACTGCTTGTCTGTCGCTGGAGGCAGTTATTATGACCAAAAGAATACGTTCCAAATATGAAAAACTTGCCGCCACTCGCGAGTTCGTGGACCGAGAGGATTTCTTAAGAGCCTTTGACAAGGCGCTGACAGAAATCAGACTGGAGATAGAACGAAAGGTCGAACCTAAATATCGCGTGCTGGTCTACTACGGAGTAGGGGGTATCGGGAAAACCAGTCTGAGAAAGGAACTCGGCAAGAGACTGGATAATACTGTGCCGCCGGTCTATTGGACCGTCTTGGATTTTGAAGAAAGCGCCCATCGCGAAACAGGAAACGCCCTTTGCCATCTGCGGAATTCACTGCGCGACAAGTACAAGATACAGTTTCCAACTTTTGATTTGGCGTATGCCGTCTATTGGCGCAAAGCCCACCCGCAAATACCTCTGAGTAAAGAGACCTTTTCTTTTATGGAGGAAGGCGGTATTGTCGCCGACATCGTTTCCGTTTTAGGCGATTTACCCGTCGTCGGCCTTATTCCCAAAGTAACACAAGCCCTGGGCAAAGGACACAGGTTTTTCAGGGAGTGGTGGACGAAACGCGGCAAAGAAGAACTGAGAGATTTACCTGAAATGGAACTTAAGGATATTAAAATATGGCTGCCAAAGTTCTTCGGTGACGATTTAAAAGACTTCCTCAGCCGCCAAGCTGCACCGGCGGTCTTCTTTATCGATTCTTACGAAGCCTTATGGGAAAGCGGCCGCACGGAAGGAAGGCTTTTTGACCGGGACGAATGGGTGCGCGATCTGGTTGATTACCTGCCGGAAGTGCTGTGGGTCATATCCGGGCGGGAGATGCTGCGCTGGGAGGAGGCCGATCCGGAATTCTGGGAAGGCTGTATAACCCAGCACCTCGTCGGTGCACTGACGGATACGGATGCCGGCAGATTCCTGGACTCTTGCGGGATTGAGAATGAAGATATCAAAGGGACTATTATCAAGGGCAGCGAGGGAGTGCCTTTCTATCTGGACGTATCGGTTGACCACTACTTTAATATAAAAGACAGGAAAAACAGAGAACCCTCCGTTGAAGATTTCGGCCGGACGCCGCGCGAGGTTACCGATCGTTTCCTGCGCTATCTGGATGTATCGGAAACCGAGACCTTAAAGGTGCTGGCCACGGCCCGGTTCTGGAATAAGCATCTATTCGAAGCGCTGGTGACGCATTTTAAAACCGGCTACCCCGTGACCAGGCTGTCGGACCTGTCTCGCTTTTCTTTCGTGGAAACTGAAAAGGCCCACGGTATGTACCGCATGCACCAGTTGATGCGGACGGGGCTGCAGGAGCGATTGAAAAACCAGGATCCCGAACTGTATAAGAAGGTCCATGAGTTTCTTTTCAATCATTACCGGGATCAACTTAAAACGATAGATATCAAGAACATTACGGCGACCCAGAAAAACGCCTTTCGCGAAGCGTTTTACCACGTTCAAAAAGTTTTAGCGGCGGAAGAACTCTTCGCATGGTTTTCTGAAACAGGTAAATATTTTAATGATGCAGCTCAGTGGGAATTCCTGGTGCCTTTGTACGAGGAATGTCTCGACATTCTGACCAAAGCCCTGGGGCCGGAGCACCCTGACGTGGCTATGACGCTTGATGACTTGGCGTGTATATATAGAGCACTAGGGAAATACGCCGAGGCCGAGCCGCTCTGCCAGCGCGCCCTGGCGATAGAGGAGAAAGCCCTGGGGCCGGAGCACCTTGATGTGGCTACCACGCTCAACAACCTCGCATTGCTGTATTATTCGCAGGAGAGGTACGCTGAGGCCGAGCCGCTCTACCGGCGCGCCCTGGCGATAAAGGAGCAAGCCCTGGGGCCGGAGCACCCTGATGTGGCTGCGACGCTCAACAACCTCGCGGAACTGTACAGGTTGCAGGAGAGGTACGCTGAGGCCGAGCCGCTCTACCGGCGCGCCCTGGCGCTAAAGGAGCAAGCCCTGGGGCCGGAGCACCCTCATGTGGCTACCACGCTCAATAACCTCGCATTGCTGTATTATTCGCAGGAGAGGTACACCGAGGCCGAGCCGCTCTACCGGCGCGCCCTGGCGCTAAAGGAGCAAGCCCTGGGGCCGGAGCACCCTCATGTGGCTACCACGCTCAACAACCTCGCATTGCTGTATTATTCGCAGGAGAGGTACACCGAGGCCGAGCCGCTCTACCAGCGCGCCCTGGCGCTATATGAGAAAGCTCTGGGGCCGGAGCACCCTCATGTGGCTGCAGCGCTCAACAACCTCGCGGGTCTATATAGGTCGCAGGGGAAATACGCCGAGGCCGAGCCGCTCTACCGGCGCGCCCTGGCGCTATATGAGAAAGCCCTGGGGCCGGAGCACCCTCATGTGGCTGCAGCGCTCAACAACCTCGTGGGTCTATATAGGTCGCAGGGGAAATACGCCGAGGCCGAGCCGCTCTACCGGCGCGCCCTGGCGATATTTCGTGAAGCTCTAAGCCCGGAACACCCTGATACGGTAACAGCGCTGCAGAACTACAATCGTTTATTGGAAGAGCTTAAACAGAGAGGGGAAAGTTGAATCCGTCGCTGTTACGGGGACGGCAGACCGTTCAGGTATTCTGCCGCAGACGGTCCTTTTCCCGGCTGGTACCGGTGAGTAACCCGATCCCGTCCGCCGTGGCGCAGGAGACCCATTCCATACGTCATCCGTCTGTCACGCTACGTAACCGTTCCCCGCGCCTTACCTCTCCCCCCGTGCGCGAACCCCTTCGTGTCTCGCACGTTCACGCGCGTCTACTCTACTGCTGCTTTACCGCCGAAATTTTGGGTTCACCTTAACTTCAGCTTTTGCCACTTTTTCCGCTATAAACTCATCCCACTTTTCCTTGGCTTGTTTCTCATCAGCCGGAGTGATTTTGTTTTTGCTGTAGTAGTCCTTGAGGAGATGCCGGCTCAGCTTGTCTGCCGCCAGGATGCGGTACACATTGTAACGCTCGTACACGTTCCAGTATTCGTCTTCACTTAAACCCCATGCAGCAATGATTTTTTCTACACCTGCTTTGTATTCGGGATCATTCTTTGCCGTTTCCTTTTCCTGAGATATAAACGCGTTTATTTCTTCGTCCGTAGGCGTCAGGCCTAGCTTAGCAGCTTCGCTTTGGATCACTTTCTCTTCCACAAGAATTTTCTCAATTTCCTCAATCGTTTGCGTACCGGTACCTGATGCTTTATGAAGACTTAAGCGCGTCTGCAATTCATTGTTACTTATAGGTAAACCGTTAACCCATAAGACCACTTTTTCGCCGGGCACTTCTACGGTGTAATCCAAACCGGAAATGAAAAGCTCATGCTCATCTCGGACAAATTTACCTGCGGCGGTAATAATTTCATCCAAGGTTTTATGATTTTTGACAACCCCCAACTGGATAACAATTCCAGCAATAACGATAAGTGATAATATAACAACTGAGATTGCAGCAATACGTTTCACTCTATTCAACACCTCACAATCATTATACTAATAACTCTGGGTCCACGAATATTAAAGATAAAGTTGGGATTTATCTTTGCAATCAGTTTTTAACTTGCGAAAATCCAAATGGAAAAACTATGGCGGTATGATAAAATTTCTACCGGGGTTTACTTAACGATACTGAGAGGTTTAAGTTTTGAAAGAGACGAAAAATACGGCCGTGATGGCCGCGCTTATCGGGAACAGCCTGATCGCGACGGCCAAATTCACCGCCGCGCTGCTGACCCACAGCTCTTCGATGCTCGCGGAAGGGTTGCACTCGGTTGCCGATGTGGGCAACCAGGTGCTCCTGCTGGTGGGCATCAACCGCAGCACCCGCCCCCCCGATGAGGAACACCCTTTCGGTTACGGGAAAGAAAGATACTTCTGGGCCTTTCTGGTCGCCGTAACCATGTTCTTCGTGGGCGCTGTTTTCTCGATATACAAAGGCGTTGAGGGACTGATCCAGCCGCACCGCCTCGAGGACCCGTTTGTCAATTACATTGTGCTGGGGCTTTCCGTTCTCTTTGAATCCTATTCCCTGCGTGCCGCGTTGATCGAGCTTAAACAGTACAGGCGGAGCGGCTTCTTCCGCGATCTGAAAAATGTCAAAGACCCGGCCCTTTTAATCGTGTTGTTCGAAGATACCGCCGCCATGCTCGGCATCCTCTTTGCCGCCCTGGGAATATTCTTGAGCAGCACCCTGCAGAACACCGTTTTTGACGCTCTAGCCTCGGTTTTCATCGGCGTGATACTTGCCGCCGTGGCCTTCCACCTCGCCCGCAACACCATGGGGTTCCTCATCGGTAAAAGCGCCTCTCCTGAGCAGCGCGCGCTGATCGCCGCCGCTATCAGAGAAGTGCCTGAAGTCGGTGAGCTTCTGGAGTTGCTTACCATGCACGTCGGTCCCGACCAAATCCTCGTAAACCTTCACGTCAACTTCAAGGACGGCCTGGACACCGATCAATTGGAACATGCGATCGATAAAGTGGAAAAGCAAATCCGCCGGGCGGTGCCCGAGGTCGGCCGTATCTTTGTCGAAGCGGAATCGCTCCGCAGATTTAAACGCTGACCCGGTTTCGCGCTACGGAGTCTTACCCGAAATTCTCTCGGTACTTAGAAATCAATTACCGGCCTTCAGCCCTGGGTGGCCCTGGAGCCCTGCTTGATGTAAGCAACACCTTGAAATAAGGCGACCGGCTGCCCGCCGGCGTCCGTTACCGTAACCCGAACGTGTGTCAGCCGCCCGCTGCGCGACTCCTCAACAGCGCGTGCGGTCAACACGTCTCCGGCAGTAGTCGCCCGCAGATAACTGATGTCGGCATGAATCGCCAGGGCGGTTTCTCCGTAAGCGTTGCTTGCCGCCCCGAAAACCGTGTCAGCCAGCGCGAATATTACCCCTCCGTGAGTCACACTAAGAAAATTCAGCATGTCTTCCCGGATGGTCAGGGTAGCCTCAGCGTAGCCCGGTGCCACGCGCCCGAATGTGATTCCGAGAGCCGCCGGGAAAGAGTCTTTTTCAATCAGCGAGCGGATATACCGGTCGTTCTGTCCGGTTTCCGCCGGGACAGTTTTCTCCTTTGACATGAAAGTATCTATTCGCGGTTGCTTAAGAAATCCCTTTCACACAAAGAAAAATTCTAGGAACAGTTGTTCTTCATTCAAAACAGTGCGGCTGGGAATAATATTTTCTGTTATAAAGTTGTGATTCAGCACTTATGTTAGAATTACCTGGGAGGTTTCAATAATCACTGCAATTTGCGGAAACGAACACTTGCTTTTCCTCACCCGGTCCAAAACCCTTAATGGTGTGATAAGTTGGGGATGGATTCCCGATGCCGGAAAAGATGATTAAACAGCTTCACCAACTGGCCAGGTTAAACGGTATCGAGACGGCCTATTACGACATAACGGGTATTCGGCGGCAGGCCGCGCCGGAGTCGCTCCTGGCGGCACTCCGTTCGCTGGGAGCGCCGGTTGAAAGGATGGCTGACGTCTGTGATGCCGTTCGGGAAACCAGGCTGAAAAGGTTGCGGCGGTGCTGTGAGCCGGTTTGGGTAACATGGGACGGCGGGCCTGTCTCTCTGCAATTGAACCTGCCCGAAATTACAGAAGGACCTGCCGATTGTGTCCTTGATGTCGAAAACGGTGAAGTGCGGCATTGGACTTGCGACCTCAACGACCTCCCAGTATTGCGCACCGCAGAGGTTGAAGGCGAGCAGTACAACATAAGACAACTCGTACTTCCTCCAGGGTTGCCCTGGGGATATCACCGGTTTACACTCGTCCTCAGGAACGGCTCGTATGAGACCACTATAATCAGTGCGCCGCGGCAGGCGTACAATCTGCCCCGCAATCCCGAGGGGAAGACCTGGGGCGTCTTTATCCCGCTCTATGCGCTGCATTCTGACCGGAGTTTGGGTGCGGGGGATCTAACCGACCTAAAGACGCTTTTAGGCTGGGTCCGCGGGCTTGGCGGCAGTATGGTGGGGACCTTGCCGCTGCTGGCTTCGTATCTGGACGAACCGTTTGACCCGAGTCCCTATGCGCCGGTAAGCCGCCTTTTTTGGAACGAATTCTATATTGATATCGCCGGCATACCGGAACTTGGATCGTGTCCGGAGGCAAAAGAGATATTTGACTCCGGAGGGTTTCAGCATGAGGTGGAAGAGCTGCGGAAGAAACCGCTGGTGGATTATCGCCGCGAAATGGCTGCGAAACGAAAGGTCCTGGAAAAATTGGCGGCTTGTTGTTTCAGCGGCGGCTCCCAATACCAAGCGGACCTTAAAAAGTGGGTAGCTGAACACCCGGATGCCCAGGACTATGCCCGTTTTCGCGCTGCTGTCGAACGCCGGCGCACCGGCTGGCCGGTCTGGCCGGAACGCATGCGTGAGGGTGAACTCCGGGAAGGGGACTTCGACCCGGAGGCGGAACGGTACCACCTCTACGTGCAGTGGGTTATTGACCGGCAACTGCAGATTCTTTCCAACGGCGATAAGACCGGACTTTACCTTGATCTGCCGCTGGGCGTAAACGGCGGAGGGTACGACACATGGCGCGAACGTTCCGCTTTTGCCATGGATACAAGCACAGGCGCCCCGCCGGATCCCTTTTTCAGCCACGGCCAGGACTGGGGTTTTCCGCCGCTACATCCTGAACGGATCCGGGAACGGGGTTACCGGTACTATATCGCCTGCCTGCGCAATCACCTTGAACATGCCTCGGCGCTGCGGCTCGACCATGTGATGGCGCTGCACCGCCTCTTTTGGGTTCCGAAGGGTATGCCGGCTCGTGATGGAGTATACGTGCGCTATCGGCCGGAGGAGTTCTATGCCGTTTTGACTCTTGAGTCGCAGAGGCATAAAACGATAATCGTTGGTGAAGATTTAGGCACTGTACCCCCTAACGTCCGTACGGCTATGTCCAGGCACGGGATAAACCGGATGTACATTCTACCCTTCGAACTCACCGGGAACCCGGAACGCGTGCTGAATCCAGTACAGGCAAACATCCTGACGAGCTTGAATACCCACGATATGCCGCCCTTTGCCGCATTCTGGTCGGCGAAGGAGGAAAGCGAGCGTTCCAAATTGGCCGCTTACCTTCACGCTGAGGGCTGGCTCGAAACGGCCGTTGACAACCCGGACGCGGTGATGGAGGCTTGCTTGCGGTACCTGTCCGCCAGCCAGTCGCAGATTCTGCTGGTGAATCTTGAGGACCTGTGGTTGGAGACCGACCCGCAGAATGTCCCCGGAACCCATGAGTATCCCAACTGGCGGCGTAAAGCAAGGTACACCTTTGAAGAGTTCAGCCGGATGCCTGAAGTGCTGACCATGCTCGCGGAGATCAACAGTTTGCGAAGGGGTTAGTACCAGGGTCAAAGGCAGGTATTGCTTTTGCTTCGGTTTTATCAACGTTGAACGTTGAACGTTGAACGGACCCCAAAGGCCTGCCTGTGCGTTGCACCTGCCTGCGCCGCAGTCGCGGCAGGCAGGCGCAGACAGGTCCATCAGTATAAGGTTGAACGATTTTCGAGGGAGGTTGGGATGTGAACCTCAACCTTACGCTGGGTGCAACGTACCTTAAAAACGAACGCTGCCGATTCCGCGTATGGGCACCCCTTGCCGAAACAGTTTCGGTTCACATCGTTGAGCCCGGAGAACGTACAATACCGCTGGTTCGGAAAGAGCACGGCTATTACGAGGGAGTTGTGGAAGGGGTCCAACCCGGGAACCTCTATTTTTATCTTCTTAATGAAGAAAAAGAGCGGCCGGACCCGGCTTCGCGCAGTCAACCGTACGGTGTGCACGGGCCTTCCGAGGTCATAGACCCACACGTTTTTATCTGGTCGGACGACTGCTGGCACGGCCGCGCAAAAGGGGAACTTGTTTTTTACGAGCTTCACATAGGGACGTTCACCGAGGGCGGCACTTTTGACAGCGCAATTCCCCATCTGGATCAACTACGGGATCTGGGCATTACCGCAGTAGAGCTTATGCCCGTGGCCCAGTTTCCGGGCCGCCGTAACTGGGGCTACGACGGGGTCTTCCCGTTCGCGGTACAGAATTCCTACGGCGGCCCGGAAGGTTTGAGGCGGCTGGTCGACGCCTGCCATAAGCGGAACATGGCGGTTTTTCTTGATGTGGTCTACAACCATTTGGGGCCCGAGGGAAACTACCTGCGCGACTTCGCGCCTTACTTTACGGACCGCTACCAGACCCCATGGGGGGCTGCGGTAAATCTTGACGGCCCTTTCAGCGACGAAGTGCGACGCTTTTTCATTGAAAACGCCGTGTACTGGTTGGAGGAGTTCCATATCGACGGCCTCAGGCTTGACGCAGTTCACGCCATCCTGGACCTTTCTGCGGTTCACTTTTTGGAAGAACTAGCGGCTTCAGTGCACCAATATGCTGAAGTGCTGGGACGGCGTGT
>JBFLWY010000027.1:0-38499 GCA_040757355.1 Bacillota bacterium
TGTGGCCAGCGCTCGGCGCCGGTTTCTTCGAGGTCACCCTCGGCGCTAAAACCGCCGCTGCCGCAAACGCACCCTTTATTGAAAAGGTGCTGATTACGCAGGTCATCCTCGCCTGGAGCGGCCTCTCAAGGCTACTAACCAACAGGCAAAATTTTGGGCATAAAAATTGCCGTTTCCTCCTCCGCCGCCCCCAGATTCAGGACCACCGTCACAGCAACACCGGCCAGTCCTGGAGCATGTGACCGCTTCCGTCCCGTCACTACTACCTGGGAAACCAACGCCCTGACCAACTCCCGCTTCTCCTCGAAGCTCAACTCGTCCAGCCTGCCTACTACGTTTTCCGCGAGTGCGCGTAACTCATCCAGTTTTGTTTCAGCGGTTTCCGCTGACCGTATCGCCGCTTCCATCTCTTTCTTACGCCTCTCCAAGCGCTCCTTCCTGCGCTTCAGTTCCATCAGTTTCGCCTTGGTCTTTGCATCAAGGTCAAACAACCCCGCGGCCAGCGCGTCCAATATCGCCTCGCGCCCTTTTTCGGTTTCTGCCAGTCTCCGTTCAACCCGCTTCAACTCCGCGCGGAGTAAGTTGCTTTCAGGAGACAGCGCCACCGCCTCCCGCGCAACCGCGTCCGGGTCGGAAACAGCCGCCTTGACGTGCTCCCAGACGACGGACTCTAATGCCTCAGCCGGAATGACCTTTTGAGGCCGACACCCGGTATTCCGAGACAATGCCCTGGGCTGGTGACAGGTGTACCAGGCGTACCGGTAGCGCCCCCCGTTCGTGGAGCTCGACTTCCCCCGCATCGGGCAGCCGCAGTCACCGCAGGACAGAATGCCTCTCAAAAGATACGCGCGCTTACCTTCGCCCCCGCCCCACTGCCTGCGGGAACGCTGGAGCTTTTCCTGCGCCCTTTGCCAGGTTTCGGCATCCACTATCTCCGGCACCGGGACTGTCACCTCTTCCGGCCCGAACCGCAAAACCCACTCTCCTTTATACGCCGGGCTTTTGAGAATGTGCCAGATGACGGTCCGCGACCACGCCGAAGCGTTCCTCCGGGTGGGCACTCCTAAATCGGTCAGCCGGTTTGCCACACCGATCACGCCGATGTCCTCAGTGGTGAACCAACCGAAGATTTTCCTGACCATCTCGGCCTCTTCATCGACCACGGAGATTTGCCCGGTCTGCGGGTCATACCGGTAGCCGTAGCGGTCAAAGCCGCAGGGCACGCCGCCCATTTTGGCTTTCTTGATCCTGCCCCGCTTCGTCTGCCGGCATATCTTCTCCCGCTCGTACTCGGCGAAGGCCCCCTTGACGGCGTAGAACAGCCTGCCCTCCGGCGTGTCCTTCCACTCAAAGTCCAAAAACTCCAGGCGGACGCCCGCCTTCTCAAACTCCTCCACCAACAGGAGTTGGTGGGACAGCTTTCGGGAAAACCGGTCAGGATCGCGGATTATCAGCACGTCCACCTGCCCGGCGGAGATAGCCTCCCGCAAGGCGTTCAAGCCCGGCCTCTCCAGGATGGCACCTGAAATCCCTTCGTCCGCAAACTCCAGGATTTTCTCCGCACCCAGTTCCGCCGCTCTTTTCCGGCAGGCTTCCCTCTGCTCCGGTAGCGAATAACCATGAGCAACCTGGTCCTCTGTGCTCACTCTGACGTAGATTGCCGCCCGCATTGTTTTCCCCTTTCCTGAAGGACTTTTTTTGCCAGAATACGCAGCGCGATACCCAGGCCGTCTCTGTTGGTCGAAACCACCGTCACCTTCACCGGCACCGCAGGGTTCTCTTTCTTTTTCCTTACCGCCAACCATACCATCTCCCTTTAATTTCTACGCGCCGGACGGATTGTCCTACTCCTGGCGCCAAAAAAGAAAGCGCGGTGTAACCCGCGCTTTCATCAGGGAAATGTGTTAAAAAACAGAAAACCGGCCTTTCAGCCGGCGGAGTTTTTGAACATTTTTTCGCGCTTTTAAAAGCAGAGACCGGCCCTCTCATTCAGGCCGGACGTTTACGAACATTTTTTCTTCATCTGCGGACGTGAAAAGAGCCGCCTCTAGTTAAAAGTATAACTGTAGCGAGAATCAACGTCAAGCGGAACCTAAAAATTTTGCCGAAAAATAAGAGCCAGGAGGAAAAAATTGTCTTGCCTCTAACCGACCCCAACAACATAACTTTTGCGCACCTTGAGCATCCTCATTACCTCGGCCACCGTGTAGACCTTCATCGTATCCCCTCCTGAATCTCTTCCAGATACTGCCTGGCGAACGGCTTAAACGGCATCGTCACCGCGATGTAGGCCAATGTCTCCTCCGGCAGCTCCAGCTTACCGTCCTCCAGCATCGCGATCACGCACCGGCCCAAAAGCTCCAGCGCCCCGTAGCCGTCCTTGTTCTTCACCGCTAAAACCGCCGCTTCGTGTTGGATGATCCTCACCGCCTCCAGGATGTCCTCCGTCGTGATTCTCCCACCGTATTGGAACTTTTGCAGAAGCTCCAGCACCCGCTCCGCTTCGACCCTTGAGATCCTGTCGATCCTGCCCGCCTTCTCTTTGACCCTCAGAATTGCCCTGTAAAGCATGTTATCAACCTCCCTAATTTTTATTACCCGGTAACTTTATCCGTGTCTTTTCAAACGGCGAAATTGGCCGTTTGATTTGCCTCCTCCGAACGCCTATCACCTCCCTGTTTGACCCTGTACTCTTCCTTACAGTATCCGGATGAGCCGCGCCCCCTGCACATCCGAACCGAAAAACGGGCCTTAGACCGCCCGTTCTGTGAAACAAAAGCCCGAGTTTTCGGCTTGTCCGGTTCGCTTTTCCGAAACGTTATCACCCCCCGGAAATTTTTCTTTTTTCCTGAAAGGAGAATCGGCCGGGGGCCGATTCTCCCTCAAGATGTTTCCTTACGCGGAGCTTTGCGTCTTCTGTTGCTACCCTCCCCACCGGGCAGCGGCATTTCCACCGCCTTAAGACGGTTTCTGCTTTCGGATTCAAACCGCCGGCTTTCTGACGCGGACCTCCTGGACCGTCTTAATCGCTTTTCTTATTAAGACTGCTTCACCGCGCCCCAGGTTCTTAATAATATTTGGATGTACGGGGTAGCGGTCTACCTCTTTTACTGTGCCCATCCCCGTTGGTAGGGTAATTCCCGCCACGTGCTGCACCTGGCGCGTCACCTCTATATCCAACACGGTTCCAACCACGTCGGCAAAGAGCTGCGCGTCCTCTGGATTGTTTTGTCTCTGTACAATAAAAGTGGCGCAGTTCGCGACTATTTGCTTCACCATCGCCTTGCCGCCCACCGCCTCTATATCCGCCGAGCTCTGCGTCGCCATTAAAGCGCGAAACCCTGCGCCACGGGCTTTTCCGATCAGGTCAACGACCGCCGGGCTTGCGTATACGTTGAATTCGTCGAAGATACAGAACACCGGCTTCCGCTCCCGCCGGTATGCCGCTGCCGCTGCTCCCTTTAGGTCCAGCACGATTAACCTTCCTAAATATTTGGCGAAATCCGGAAAACCTAAGCTATCTAATGAAAAAACCACCATATCGTCGTTCAAGATCGATTCATTGAGGTCTATAACGTTCCCTTGGCGTTCAAAGAGATGTCTGATCTCGGATTCTGTCAGTGTCGCCAGCCGAGCCCACAGCCCGAGGATGTACTCTGTCTTATAAGTTTCAAGCACTGCCAAAATCTCTTCTTTTTCCTTAGAGTTGTTCATCTTGCGGACCAAAACCGCCAGGTCGTCCGGGTGCAGATACCTGCTTACGGCCAGCAAATCGGGTCTCTGCCCTATCGCCTCAAAAATACGAAACACCATTTGGAGGTATCTCCCAGCAGTAACCTCCCAGTGCTCGGAGCCTCCCCCCCAATCTTTTAAATGCAATAGTTTATCTTTTAGTTCTGTGATTCCCCCGCGTCCCAACGGGTCATAGTGCCAACTGTCTTCCCGGTGGAACGAAAAAACTTTTAGCTTTTTGCCGTACTTGCGGGCAAGCCATTCGTGTTTTTCAATAACCTCCGGGTCGCCTTTGCCGTCGAGATAAAATAACGGCATCCTATGCTGCGCGACGCTCTCGGAGACGTTATAAAGCGTCGTCGTCTTGCCGGTGCCGCTGCCGCCGACCGCAAGCGCGTGAAGGTTCAACTCCTCGTATGTCAGCGCCACCGGCATGCCCGTACGTTTTTCAATTCCGATCAGAAATCCGCCCGCCGGGTGCTGCATCTCAGCAATTTTTTGTAAAGCTCTTTTCTCCCGTCGCGTTAGCGTTAGACGGGTTTTCCCAAGCTCAACGCTTAAACCGCCGCCCCGCTCCCTCCTTCGCAGGAGTGCAAGCAACCCCCCGGCGATTAAACCCCAGCCCAGAGATGATCCTGCGACAAGCCCCGCATACCGCCAGTTAAAAGGCTTTTTCGGCTCCGCTTGCACCGGAGTGTGAAAGAGTATTGCCTTCATCTCCGCAACCGAATTCCTGACCGTCCCGTGTATGAATTTGCCAGTTTGTACTGTCACAAAAGCGGGCCCGGCCGGACTGAGGTTAACCGCCGCCAGGAGGAGGATCCCCGCCGCCAGCACTCCGCCCGCCGCTGTCCGGTAACGCTCGGCCGGCGCAAATTCCAGCAGCTTATAAGCCGCAAGCGCCGCCATCGTCACCGGCAGCAGCAGTACCCCCAGCAGCCCCAGCAGGTAGTACCGCTGCCACGGGAACTTTATAAGCAACTGCTTCATCCTGGACAACCCCCTTTAATTCAAAAATCTTCACGAAGTCGTAACGCTTCGTTGCTTCTTTTAACCGTTCCGCTTGCCGCCTGGTACGGCAGACGAACCACACTTCTTGATATTGACTCTGCCGCAGGTAGGCCCGTAACACTCTGTTAAGCGCCGCCTTGGACTTGGTTGTGTTCTCGTACTCGACCGCGATCTTTTCGCCGCTGCTTAGGATTAAAACCCCGTCGGGGATATGTCCTTGCCAGCCGACTCCAAATTTCTGCCCGGCCTCCCGGCGGAGCTCCCGCTCAGTAGTCCAGGCAGTGCCGGGGTGTTTCTCTAAAAGCGCCGCCGCGATGTCGGCTACCGCCAGATTGTGTTCCAGCGTCAGCAGTCTTACCACAGTCCGGCCAAGCTCGGCGCCCGCTTCTTCAAGCCCCCTCGTAGTTGCTCTGTAAATACCCGCTTTGCCGGCCAATACCCGGTTGTAGATTAAATAGCGGCCCTCCGCAAGTTTCTGCAACCGACGGTATGTCACCCGCTGACTCATTTTCATCAGCTTCGCCATTTGCGCCGCCGTGAGGTAGCCGAAGCGGTTGATAAGCCGGATGATCTCTTTGTCACGCTCAGTGATCATTTATTTTCACATCCTTTCCAGCACCTTGAAAAGTTCCTGCCGCAGTTCTTTTCGCATCTCCTGTGCCTGGACGGGGTTGAACTTCTCCATCGCTGCGATAGCTTCCAAGCAGGCCTGGAGGTAACCCTGCGCCAGTTTTAGCCGCCGGATCGCCCACAGGCACTCCGTTTAGCTGCTGGTTGCTGCTGTCTGTTTCTTGTTCCTGTTGCCTTTCACAACCCTCCTTTCTGGCCCATGAGCTTTGACCTGCAAACAAGACCCAGAAGCTGTGACCTGGATAAAGACCCGGAAGCTTGACCTGAAAAAGACCCCAAAGCCTGACCCCGACAGTCCCAGGACCCAAGAGCGTAACCCAAAAATTGACTCCTTCCAGAACTCCAAGACTCTCACTTCATGTAAAAGTTGTTCAGCCCGCCCGCCGCCGGACGATAATCTTAGCGACCGAGCCGCAACGTGTCCGAGGGCTCGCTATCGTAACATAACTTTAGTTATGTGGAGAGAGCGAGCCCTCGGAACGGAGGAGGGAACGAAGTGAAGTCCGGAGAGTTGCGGCGAAGGGAGCGTCACTCTAAGACAAAACGGCGGCGGGCGGGCGTACAAAGGCCTTGTTCGTTCTGAATTGAACAAGGTTTTCTACAGGGTTATCTTCCAGGTTGTGGGTATCTACTGATGCAGGGCGCAAAAAAATCCCGGGCTATCATAGCTCGGGACTTTTTGTTCGCTGTTTGGCCGCAAGGATACGCCGGTCTACTATTGGTAGGAGGAGGGTGGCCGTGTTCACCGAAATAGTAGCTGGTTTACAGCGGAATCATTGGACGATTTCCGCTAATACACAATCGATATGAACGGTCATTATGACCAGGACTCTGCAAACCGAGAGCGACAGACCCGCCTCTATCGTTCTCATGCCATGCCTTGCCGCGTTCCCACAGCTCTTCTCGCCTTTCTGGTGGACGGTCACCAGGTTGGTTACCCAACAGCTCGGCTTGTGGTTATCCCGATGTCGACGGGTATTTGGGCAGAAAAACCAAAATTGCTTGCAAAACATCACCTCTCAGTCCATATAACGTAGACAACAGAAGATAGTTTTACCTGAGACTGTAATAGTACTCTTCATCTAAGCAACATCTCTGCGGCTCAACTCTTAGATAACGCAGTAAGTTTTCGTCTATCTTTGCGTACTTCCCGTCTTTTGTCTGTTTTAAAAAAGTCAGCAAAGCTTCTTCTTCGTGTTGCCGTGGTACTTCCTTAGTTTCTTTTTTCACAAGCAACGCCTCCTTTTACCCGAGTGAGTAATTTTTTACCTATTCTCATTTCGAGATCGTTCTTAATACCTGAAAGTCCTCAATCCTAAAAAAAGGCGTCAGTGGAGAACAAGAAATTTGCGCAAATCGTTTTCAAACGGTCTACCGTCCCCTTGATAGTTCATGGTGCTGCTGGTGCATTAATTCTCCGAGGCTGACTGCCGTGCCTTGGTGCGGGGTTCGGACAAAAATGTCTGAAGTCGCAGGCTACACATGTGTCGGCATCACCTCCCGGAATCCAGTGGCCCCTAATTGTGCCTGTGCTGGCTTCAGCAGCAACACATTGCTCAATCTGCAACACGACACTGTCAAACTGACTCGTCGCATTGATTTGGCTTTGCTGGGTTACGGGAACTACTCGAATGGCTCGCTGCATTCTAAAGGCCTGTGAAAAACTGGGTATTGCCAGCCCCGGCTGCCATAGACTAAGCAAATAGGCATCCTGGCTTCCATTTGCCGGAACTACGTCGGTAGTTCCCTGCCGAATCTCACGCTGTAATTCCTGGAGATCATCACTGACAGGGGCTAGTTCGTTAACGTAAATGAGTACCCCGGCAGGGACAGGGAGCGCATTAGGCTGTCTCATCCGAAGCCAGGCATAGGTCTGAACTTGCCATTCAGCCTGAGCCCAAAACGGGTGATTGGTCGCAGGCCGGCGGTCTCCTTTGTAGTCGACGACAATCTCGAAGTGCGGCGGTAATTGAGGGCAAACTGTAATGATCGCCTCGCGTATAACATTGCTAGAAGGTACACTATTCAATTGCATATCAGTCAGGACATCGATAACACCGTGGAGTTCATATCGGTTAGTTCTCAAATTGGCCATACCTGCTCCGGGAAGAGGTATGTTACGGGTTCCAATAACCCTTTCCTCCGCTAATGCCACAAGTGGGAAGAGGTGGGGGGCCACCTCATTCACCGCCGCTTCCGCACGTCTATATGCCGAATCTCGGACTGCGCTGCTCCTTGAAGTCTTTCCTTGCGCCCTCAATGTCTCCTCCACCATGTCGCCTATAGTACCTATGTCATGAGGAGCACGACCCGCAGGGGCTGTACCCAGGTATGGGGTAGGGTTACATGGCCATGGAAAAGCTGGAGCAGGTAAAGACGATGACCACAGACGATATGCTGCTTCCATTACGCCATGAATGAACTCGCCGAACCATAGCTGCACAGGGCGTGACGGCGGTAAAGCACTGCCATTGTGATATCTGTATTGGAGCCCGCACCGTAGAAAGGATAGCAGGTCTCCTGTTAGACTGTAGCTCGGGATGATATCTGGTTCTCTTTTTCGTTCAAGAGGCATCAGATCAACTCCAAAGGGTGGTTATTGACAACTGCCGGGGCTCGCCCTGAACAAGGTGCTTGCCAAGCCCAAGTCCCATTGGAAAGCCATCCGGTTGCTACGTGCCGAATAGTCGTGTTATACCGTAAGCAACGATCAACTCCAACGAGCATCAGAAGTGATTGAGGGCGACTGTAAGCTACATAGTAGAGGCGCACTAAATCGTCGAATGATCGTGCCAGAGCAGGCCTTGCCGTGCGAAGCGGCCCGATATTGCAGTATGGAGCTATATCATCCTCAAGAAGCTGCGTCGGTGTGGGATTATCCGGAAATCGCCTGAATCTTTGGCGAGGATGATCTCGTGTGTAGTCCGACGCGACATCTACGATCACTAGCGGAAACTCAAGACCTTTAGCTTGGTGAATCGTCATTATTGGTAATCGGTTGCGCGGAATATGTGGCATGATCTCTTCGTCAACTTCCACGGAGTTTTCTGCCAGAGGAACCATAATGTCCATAATGGCTCGCAGCACGCTTCTGTTGTCGTGTGAGCCCTGTCCGTGGACGATTGTCGAACGATACGGCGAGAAGGTTGCTGCTTGAGCAATGCATCGCGATATGGCTTCCAGGTAGACCTGTCCCTCGGGATCGTCTTGAAAGAACGGCATCCACGTAATCAGCTTGTAACATAGTTCTAGGATTGGCCATTCTTCGGGCCAGCGTGCACCCTGTTGAGTCTGATTCGTTCGGGTCTGCCAACCTTGGACGAATTCACCAAGAGTTCGAGGTGTCATGGGTGCCGGATTCGTTGCAATGAAAGCGCGTGCTGCCCGACGCCACTCAGAAAGATAATGGCGCGCATCACTGCGAAGTCTTGCGGATGCCTGTTGCGATCCGTCAGGATTTCCTGCGGTTTGAGGATCAATGCATTCAAGGACTAAACCGAGAAGCTTTTGAACCTCTACAAAGTCCCGAAGTGCCTGTCCCCTTGGATTAAACACATTTATTCCTCTATATGCAAGCTCTGTACGTAGCAGCCTTGGCAGCCGTTCCCTAGGCGGGTTGTTGCCAAAACGAGTCCCGAATTCATTTACCGTGTGAGCCAACAGGACAGCATCAGCGAAGTCACCCCCCTGAGGATGCCTGACTATTTGAACGGCCTGGCCACTGGAAGTAGTAATAGTCCGCCCTGGCCCACGGAAAACATCGTATAAAAAAGCAGCCAAATCTCGAGCCAGTATTTGGGCGTCTGGCCTGAATAGCCCGAGCACAGGGATTTGGTTCGACGCAATCCGATCTATGATCTGAGGTTTGGGGGGCTGAACGCGTGCACTTGCGAATGCGGGATCATAAGCAATGTAGTTATTGAAGAAAGTCACAATCTCCGGTGTTGAGCGGTAGTTGTCGATCAAGGGTTCTACATTGACGAGAGGCAAGCTCGGAAGCGTAGCAGCGAGACGGGCTGGGAAGTGACAGAACAACTCAACCGTAGCACCGCGAAACCTGTATAGAGATTGATCATCATCTCCTACCACGGAGAATGATGGTTGCGTCTGCCGCACGAGTTCGAAATAGATGCTTTCTTGGAGCGGGTTTGTGTCCTGGTATTCGTCCACGAGGATGGCACGGATTGCAGACGTGAACCTCTGAAGGCGCCCCTGGGAAAGTCTAGCAAGGAATACCTCTTCAAGTCCAGCGAAATCCATGCGGTTTGTTTGTGTCATGTAGGCGCGATAAGACTGAAGGCTGTTGACAACTACCTGTCTACCTTGGGTATTTGGCATGCCGGCAGCAAAAGCCGCGATGTCTACTTGGTCCTGGATAAGCCGGTCCACAATGGTACGGCAGATAGAAACCGCCTCTCCAAAGTTCTGTGGAGGCTGGCCGGTTCTTGTGAAGAGCGCAAGGTAAGCAGCTAAATCTGAATTAATACTCTGCGTCGATTGATCGTAAGAGCCTGCCGGGAACATGCCCTCTCGCGCAAGAAGAGCATTGCCAACGAATCCCTCAACGAGCACAGGCGGCGCATCCCCTGGATCACGGTACGTAGTAAGGGTGTCCTCGCAAATGCTGTCAAGGGTTCCGGTGATGAACCTGTTGATGTCGATGCTGTCCAGCCACTGCATAAATCCGGAAGGAGTCGGAGAAGGCGGATTCTGGCGCAGGTATGCAAGGATTGCTAATCCCCATTCGATTAAGCGGGAGCGAATCTCGTCAGCGGCCTTTCGTGTAAAGGTCGTAACGACGATGTTCTCCGGCATGAGGCCGTCTACAAAGACAAGACGCAGGGCTCGTAATACAAGGACCGTGGTCTTACCGCTACCGGGACCTGCAACGATCATCAACGGTATACCTTCGGGGGCAAGTATGCAGTTCTCTTGCCGCCGGTTGGGAGGATGCTGTTGAAGCCGAGGAATAGCTGCGCGCATTAACGGGATAAAATTGGCAAGAGCGATCATTTATTTGGCCTCCTAAGGTTGGGAATGCTTTTCCCGTGCAGCACGCAATGGTAGAAGACCCAGGTATTGTGCAACCCACGGCGCTTATTTCGATTGGCACCTCGGAAAACAACGACGTGAATGCCCGCGCTACGACAGAACGGGCACTGACAACTCTCCCAAGGACGATCCTTTAGAAGTAGTGCATGTTTGTCGGCGAAGTGGTTATCCTCGCCCTTCCGTTCAAGAAGCGGTCCGTATCGGTCAATGGCACTGATTACATCCCTGGTTGCTGAGGGGTCTGTATTGCAAGCGTCAATCGCGTTCAGACACTGGCGTTCCATCTCGGCCAATTCTTCATGGGAAAGCCCGTTTGAATCCGCCGCCAGACGCATCGGTTTAGAAGTACTTATTGGGACCCGAATTGTCCCATACCAGCGCTTCCCATCCGGGGCCAAGTAGTTCTGGTCTGAGCGAAGCCAGGCCTTGCGGAAATAGGAGGCGCTGTCAAAGCTCGATACTCCTAGCTCCTTAAAGATGGGCTGTAGCTTCGGCCGAAGAATACCAAACAGGTGGATCCATACGTTCTCCCGGCACCCTCGGGTCCTTACCTGAAGGCTACGTCTGACCGCGCATAGAATATCCAAGATTTCATCATCGGTGCGTGGAACAAGGCCGCCTAGCGCGATGTGTTGGTAGCCCATGTCTAGATAATCGTGTAAACATTCCACATACGATTGAGTCCCGATCCCTTGAATGACGCCGAGAGGTGTAAAACTATAATTATTTCGTTTCCATATTTGAAGAAACTCGGCGGCATTGTCTCGCGTTAGATACATGCGAGTATATCGCTCAGACTCGGAGAGCGCCTGCTTACGCACGCTGCCATCGTCCTGGCGAACCGGAACTTCTGGCAATGGGATATGATCCACTGAGGCACCAACGTCAAAGCTAAATTTGTGATATAATTCTGCGGCCTGCTTCGGCGTGAATGGAGGTTCAGATTCGCCTACGTATGAGAAAGCTCCGCAGTCTCCGAAGAGCAGGATATCTCTGGGAATACGTAGCCGCCTGCGAAGCTGGACGCGGCCATCATGATCATTAATTAATCTGTAAAGAGCCCCCTTGCGAACGTGGATGTGGGATAAACTCAGGAGGATGCCATCAAAAGGAATTTGGCTCCCGCTCACTTCATGAGCATATGTTCTCACTCCTTTGGTCACCTTTTCATCATCAGAGGAAAAAGGTTCATAAATGTAGTCGTCCCAATCCGGAAAAAAGTATAAGTAGGAACGCTTCTTCTTCGAACAACCCTTTAACGTTGAGGTACAATACCTCAAACCATCTAGCCACTGCTTCATAGCCTTCATCTTTAAGCCTATCGGGCCTTGGGCGTATATAATCTTCGAATCCGGAAAGACCTCATCCAACCCTTTTACTGCGGGTAGGTAATCGATTCCCAGATTAACGAATATCGACAATGGGTTATATATTTCTCCAAGGTCCCGTAGTTGATCTAAGGTTTTTTGGTTAATGCTCTCCGCAGTTGCAGAATCGAGCCGAAGATTATAAGGCCTAATAATGGTTGTGGCGTCGATCAGGCCGTATTGGGCCGAGAGAATCTTGATTTCCAGGCCCGGCGGCCAACCACGTTCCAGGAGAATCTTTCGAAGGACGCGGTAGTTTACGCCATCGTAAAGATATATGGCAGGGGCAGCGGTCCTGTCCTTCTTCTTTGTCTGCGAACAGGCAAGGATAAGCAGGTATCCAGAAGTCTTTGTCTCTTTCTTCTTACCCTGCTGCTTATTCATGGTGCGTACTCCCATGATTCTACTTTATTCCTCCCAGTACCATACATTTCAGTCGGGTTCAACCATTAAGCTGTTTGCGCAGGCTCTTTCTAAATCACTCATCCTCAAACCCGTGGCTCTTGAACTTCAGCGTGCGGCAGTTTTCGGTGACGATCCGCTGTATCTCCTCGGAGACGCCGTCCGGCACCCGGGCGTCTATTTCCAGCGTGACTTCCACCTTCGCGCCGGCGAGGGTGGTTAAATGCTGAACGACCTCTTCCGCGATGCGGCCGGCGTCGCGCCCGACACGCGATACGTCAAGGGTTATTGTCCCGTGGAAGCGCCGTGGGCGGCGGATAAAAACCGGGGGGGTCGCGGTTGCGCCGTTCTCCGCGGTGCGCACACCGGCGGGCGGAGGAGTTATATAAGTGACTCCGCCGGTTATCCCCGAAACCGGCTGGGCGCTTTCGGCCTCTTTCGCTGCAGTAATTTGCGCCAAAGCGGTCTCCGGCTTGACCAGCAGGCCGGAAAGGCTTACCGAAGATGTCTTCAGCCCCGTGTTAAACTGTAAGCCGGCGTAGCGCCCCTTTTCATCAATGCCGCTCGCGTAGCCGAAATACTCGGCTGTTGTGATGCCTTCCTGTATCGTATCGAGGAGGACCTTCTCGTCGCGCAAGCGCGAGAGATAAAGATATCTGGTGAGGTACTCCCACAACTGTGTAACCTCGATGTGGTCTTGTTCTTTCCAAAGGTGGTCATCGAGTTCCTTTTTGAGCAGTATCGGGCTCCACTTGACGTGGATATGCCCTAAATTTGACAGCTTTTTGGAGGCGCGCAAGGTCAAGCTGGCGCCGTTGCCCGTTAACCGCGCCGCTTCCCACTGCACCGGCAGGATTTCCTGTTTCGTCACCGTTTGGCTCGGAATCAGAAGCCACGAATAAGCCTCGAAGAGCCTGGAACGCAGGGTGGTCTCGGCGTCTTCAAACCGCTTATCAACCTGCCTGCTTTGAAAAGCATCCAGGTTTAAGTGCTCCTTGTCCTCCTTTATGGACCGCCAGGCTAAAAAGTGGCGGACAGACGTCTCCAGATCCAAGACCCGGTTCTTATCAGCAGCGAGAAAGACCAGGGTATTCTGGTAAATCCGGGGGGCGGAACCCCTTTTCTCAAGAATGCCGCGGGCCATCTCCAGGGCAGGGCTGTCGTCCGCACCGGAACGATGCGGGTGCCCCGGAGGAAGCATCACCAGGCGCGCCGCCTGCTCATCCGGCACGTCCCCGCCCGCTGGACTTGTTGAGACGTGGGCCCCGGCCAGATCCCCCCGGTCTTTCTCCTTTTTCAGACGCTCAAGGATTTCCGCCTCAATCTCATCCCCGGGAAGGCGTTCGGCACGTTCGGCGGCCATGCGGTTTACACTGGGACGGGTGTCGAACCAGTAGCGGCTGCCGTCCGCATATAAATACGTCAACTGCTCGCCCAGGCGGCGCAAGGCATCGCCAAAGGTGTGGGGGGTTTCCCCCGGCTGGACGCAGCCCAACTTAACGCGCACCTCTTCCACCCCCCGCAGCCGGGGCGTGCTGCCGGCCGGGGCGGCCGCCGGCGCGCTGCCCATAAAAACAGTGCGGGAGACCCGCCGGCAGGCCGAAAACCGTCCTAAATTGGGGTTTTCGCGGTCCAGGATAAGCGGCCTTGACTGCGGCCCGTCAATATCGGTGTCCAGGACCGGCGGCCAGCTATCCGGCTCCGGCAGGTTGCGCGTCAACTGCACGCAAACGGAGTGAGCATCCAACGGCAGCGTACCGGGCATGATCATCAGCGACCGGTCCTGCCGCTCCCAGAGTTCGTGGATCACCGCGGCCATGAGCCGCAAAACGCCGCGGGTGCGCTGGAAACGCTCCAGTGTGGACCAATCCTGGTAAAGCCGGTCAAAAAGCTCCGGGTGGATGGGGTAAGCGGTCCTGAGGCGGTCTTCGTATGTGGACGTAGCGCATTCACGCGGGAACTCGCCCTTTTGGGAGCGGTACATCTGGGCGAAGGCGCTGACCACGGCGTCGCGCGCCGCGTAGTCGATTTCGGGCATGAACAGGCGCCGCCGGACGATCTCGAAGCTTTCGTCCTGGCCCGCCGGCTTCCAGGGCGACTCCACGCGCTCCACCGTCTTCTGCAGGCGCTGCAGGGTCGCGCGCCCGCCCTCGCCGCCGACCTCGATGTCGGATTCCGGTATGCTGACCACCACCAGCGCATTCTTTGCCCGCTTCGCTCCCTCGGTAAGCGCCTGGGCAAAACTCATGTTGGCGTCGAATGAGCCCGCGGGCAAAACCTCGGAAAGGTTGTACAGTTGGCGCGCAAAGGCCACCCATTCGTCGATCAGGACCAGCGCCGGGCCGAAACGGTCAAAAAGCTCCTTCAACACATCTGAACCGGGGGAAACGCCGCGCTCGTCGTCCGCGGCGACAAGGGAATAGCCTTCCTCTTTTCCCAACTGGTAAGCGATTTCCCCCCAGAAGGTCTTGGTTTCAATCCCTTCCGGCTTACGGCGGGGTTTCGTCGGTGAAAAAGCCACGCCCGTAACTACGGCCCGTTTAGCTACGGGAAGCCTCTCTATCCCGGCAGCGAGAAGTATCCTTTCCAGTCCGGGAACCTCCGCGGCCTGCAGGCTGCCGCCGAAAAGATGGTAGAGCGCCAGCATGGTGTGCGTCTTGCCGCCGCCGAAGGATGTCTGCAACTGTACCACCGGCTCACCCCCGGTCCCCGCCAGCCGGTGAATAGCCGCCACCAGAAGATCGGCGATGCCTTCGGTGAGATAGGTGCGCCGGAAGAACTCCCGCGGGTCGCTGTATTCCTCGTCAGCCTCGTTGCTCACCACCTTGGCCAGGTCCGCGGCGAACTCTGCCTGCTGGTAACGTCCCGAAGCAACGTCGGGATGGGGGGTAATAACCTCCCGCCAGGGTTTTAATCCGGCTGTGGTTCCTGTCTCGGTGACAATCTGGCTTCCCTTTTTAACCTCCCGCTTCATCTCCGACTCAAAGCGCAGGCGCAGCAACTCCCTGGCGAGGCGCTCGACCTCTGCCGCCTCTTCGGCAACCACACCCTGCAAGAGCCGGGTCATGGTGTCCAAAGCGCGGTAGGTGTCGTCCACCGTAAACGGCTGCTGGTGCGCCCAGCGGTTGCGCACCTCTCTTAACTCGCTGACGAAGCTCCGCCCGGTGTGGCCCAGTTTGGCCTGGAAGACCTCGTTCCAGTTGTTCCATAACACCAACAGTATGGAGTAAACGTCAAGTTGCGCAACACGGTCGTTTTCCGGAAGACTGTTTAACCGCAGCGCGTCCTCAGCGCCTGCGGTCCCGGAAAGCGCCAACAAAACCCCTTCCCGCCACCAGTCTTTCCCGAAGCGCGCCTGCAGTTCCCGCTTGACGTACGGGGCCAAGCCCCGCTGGAGGGCGTCCAGGCCGCGTCCTATGCGTTCGCGGTTAGAGATGCTCATTCAATATCCCCCGTTTCCATTGCAACTTGCTCAAACCTCGTGCCGGCCTTTGCCTGCGCCAATTCCGAGAGGCGCGGCCAGGCAACCACCAGGCGGTTATAAGCCATCGCCTCCGCGGCCCACCCCTTGCGCTCGCAAACGCTGTACAGGCGGTACGCCAGATCACGCGCCGACTCTCCTTTCCCGCGGGCCTCACGCAGAATCGCCGCCGCGGCATCCTCTCCCTGCTCGTCCAGCGCCCTTATCAAATGCTGCGCAACCTCCCAAACGGTAAGACGTTTATCCTTTACCGGGCTCCAGTGCCCGGACAACTCGTTCCTCGCCAGAAGGCGCACCTTCCCGGCACGGGCGGAGAGGATGCCGGCCTCCACCAGACCGCCGACGGCGGTGTTCTTGGCCTTGGAAAGGGTTTCGGCCACGCCGTAAGGGCCCTCCTGCATACCGAACTGTTCAAACCACGCCAGCGCCCAGCGCGTGTCGCTGTCGTACTCGCTTTCCTGCTCGGCCAGGTACTCGTCCAAAACATGATTAATAAGGGAAAGGGCCGTGCGTATCGACATGGGAGTCCCGTCCGCCTCCAACACCCTGCTGTAGCGGGAGAAAACAGCCATCCCCGGCCCGATGGCGGACTGCGCAAGGTCCACCGGGGCGATGCTGCCGCGTTGTAAGTGATCGAGAGCGGCGGGAAGTTCCCGCCGCAGGGCGGTTAAAAACTCCCGGCGCGTGATAAACGAGGCATCTTGAGGTCTCGGACGGCAGACAAGGACGATAGAGGAAGCGAGGGCGTTGGTGCCGGTGGCGACTGGTCGATTGTTAAGTTCAGTCCGCATAGGCCAGGTCCCGGTTATTTGAAAGCCCGCATCTATCAGACCACTGAGCATGGTCTCCCAGCCGGTGGAGGCCAGAACTGGGCCTTCGCCATCGGGGTCCTCTTCTTGTTCAGCCTGTTTGAAGGCGTAATAGATAGTTACCGGATATTCCTGATGTACACAGCCGTGTAAACTAGAAAAGGCCTGCTGCAGTCCATCCCGAAAGTGCGCCTGGGCCGCCTGGCGATCCCCGTTGAAACGGTACGAGATGGCAACTAATTCTGACTCCTTCGGCGTGAGCAGCGTTCGAAACAGGTCCGGGAAAACGTTAGACAAAGCCCGGCGAAGCCAGATATAAAAGAAGTCGGAGAGGTCGGCGTAACCGATATTGTCATAGTATGGCGGGTCTGTAGCAAGAATGGCGCCAGTAAAATCACCTTTTATGTCACGAGCATCGTATTGCTTAGCAGAACCGGGTGAAGCAGCGGGCAGCGATTCGAGCACCTTTTCGACCCAGGCAATGCATGACAACCAATTGCCCGTAGAATTACTGAAAGGGTTGCCCTCGGCGAAGTCCCAGGTCATCGGAATGGCCTGCCGGGCAAACGTATTTCTAATCGTATCCCTTCCTGCATGCCAACTGCATATTGTTGACCAATAATCAGCCGCTTTATCCACCGCTAAAGCCAAATATGTCGCAACGGCATCGGCGTAAGCCGTGGCCCCTGCTCCGCCGTTGTTTAAAGGGACGCCATCGTCTGCCAACCCTGCGCCGCGTGCATCGGCGAGAACCCGCTCGCGCGCCTTGCCGACAAGGTCGCTGAAGGCGGTCAGCGCCACAAGCTGGCGGGGGGTGAAAAGGTCGGCAAAGGTCTTTAACCCATAAAGGGGACACCATATTGCACGTTTATCTTCGGATAGCTCTTCATCGGGTCTCCATGTTGGTATTGCCTGATAATAAATTTCCTCTTGTTCACGATCACCGTTACAATAGTTCCGACCGTTCTTGCCGTCACAAACGAGAGCTAGTAGCTGGACACCCATACGTTTTAGGCACCCTTCTGCCTTGATGTGTTCGTCCGGAGCCGTTTGTCCACAGCAAAGACATTTGAACTTGGCTCCCCTTCCAACCTTTGGGGGTTCCGGCGGCCCGCCGCTCCCGGACCGTACCTCAAACCGCACCGTCTTGGATCTCTGATCCACCACCGGCTCCACCCAGGCCTCTTTCCCCTTTTTCTTCGACAGCCAGAAGGAGCGCACCAGCGGCATCTGCGCCCCGCAGGCCGGGTTGGGGCACTTCACCGTGCGCGCCCAGAGCCAGGCGATGACCGTCTCCCCGTTGGGCCCTTTAGGATAAAGGTGGCCGATACGCTTTTCGGCCTGCGCGCGCATCCAGCGCCCGTAGTACCGTATATCGGCAGCCAAACCGGCGGCGCCGCGCCACGGCGTACCGGCGAAGCTCTTGCTCCGGTCTTGCGGGTTCACCGGCGGCAGACCGGCGAAGCGGGGCGGTATTTCGATCAGCGCCTTCGTGATCAGCACGGCCACGGGATTCAGGTCGCTCGCCAGGGCGGTCAGGCCCAGGCGCTGCGCCTCGAGCGGGATGGAGCCGCCGCCGCAGAAGGGGTCCAGCACGGCAGGCGGGTTTCCGCCCGTAGCTTTTAGAATCTCCGCCCGGGCTTCATTAAGAACCTTCTCGCTGGTGGTGTTTTCCCATTTAACCAGGTCCTCGATAATCCGGAAAAGACGCCGCCGTTCCCTCTCCTGGTCTTCGGGGGTGGGAAATTCATCGGGCCGGGTGGAAGGATCGTCAACCAACGACGCGAATAAAACGGCTCTGCAGGCAGCCAGGGGCCGCCGCGCCCACCAGAGGTGAAGCGTAGAGGGGTGGCCGTGGCGGATTGATTTCTCCCGCGCCGATTCCCTGTTGATCGCTTCCAGCGGCAGGGCCACTTCGATCAGCTTCTTGCGGTAACTCATCTAAATTTGCTCCCCCCGGGACAGAAGTTCGTTTAGGCTGTAGTTCACGCTGGTTACACCGAAGTCCGGCTCCCGCGCAAACGGCCGCCGGACATAGACCGGCCGCTCAGCCCTTTCCTCGTTGACTGATACCAGCGCGAGAATGAACTGTTCCGGTTTGTTAAGACCGGTGAGTATTTCATTCTTGGTCACGGTTACGGAGGTTGCCCCGGCAACACGTCCCTTGACCTCGATGAAAAACAGCTCCCCGCTTGCCGGGTCGCGGGATTCGATGTCATAGCCGCAGCGCTCGGCGGAAACGTTTCGCGGTTCTCTGCCGCGGGACCGTTCCGCGTGCATCACCGCCTCAACGGCGAGTCGCTCCGCACGCTCCGTTTCCCGGGCGAAAAGCTGCGGGCCGGCGTCCGCTTGAACGCCGCGTAAGCGGTTCAGCAGCCCTTCCGGCACCACCAGGGCGCCGCCGGTCACCACCGGCGGTGAAGGAGACAGCCGCCGCTCCTGCTCCAATTCGTTTAACCGTTTCTGCAGGCGGGCGGCCAGCTCGTCCGCACGCTGCCGGGCCTTGGCAGAGTTGATCCGCGCGTTGACCCTCCCCGCCTGTTCCTGTGCCTTGAGGTCCTCAGCCCGGTGGTCCCAATAGTTTATTTCTTTTATGAGCCGGTCGCGGACGGCAGCCAGGGTCTTCGTTACCAGTTCCTCTTTCCGGCGGCGGACCTCCTCATAATGCCGTGGCACAACGTGTTCCACCGCGTAAGACAAGATTTTTTCTTCCAGGTCACCGCCGAGCCAGGAGCCGCCGAGTACCGGTTCAAGCAAGGCCGCCTCTGCATCCTCAACGGGCCGGTAATCTAAATAAGGGGCATAGCCTGCCTGGCGGAACCGTCCTTGTGCATCCGCCTCTATGAACTGCATCTGGCGGGAGATAACCCGCCTGTTTCCCCCCGGGTCAAGCCGGGCGTCCTGGATGGAATGTTCGAGATAAAACAGCATCCGCGGCTCCTCACCGTCATCGTTGGGGTCAATAAGAACGGCGCCCCGTTTCAGCAAGCCGCGGTAGCGTTCCAGGATGAGATCAATCGTCGCATCCAAAAGAGGGTGCCCCGGGCAGATAAAGGCCGCCAAAGGTTTCCCGGGTACATTGATCAGTTCCTTTTCAAAACAAACCCGCTCATAGCGAGGTAGTACCGGGCTGCCGCCGCCGATTACCCGGTCGCGCTGGCGAATCACCGCCGGGACGTGGGTGATTTCATAGCGTTTCGGTTCTCGCTCCCTTATCGTCCCCCCTAACAGTTCGAAAGCGGCGATAAAAAAGGAGCGGATGAAGTGCGGTTGCAAGCGCCGTGCTTCCGCCCTTTCCATATCTTCCCGGATGCGTTGAACGCGGAATGCGTCCATTGTATCCCGGGCCAGAGCGCGCTCTTCTAAGAGCCGGGCCAGATGTTCCCGGTCAAAAGCCTGGTCCACCGCCTGGTTGAGGCGCGCGCGCACCTCGGGGCGATCCCCGTAACGGATGGCTTCGATAATCAACTCGCGTAACGGCCGTTCGTTGAAGACCTCGCCTAAAACATCGTAAACCCGGCCGCCGAGAGCCTCCCGCTCCTGCTCCAGCTTCTCAAACAGCCTTCGGAACACGTCACCCTCGCGGGTCTCGGCAGCCACCAGGTTCCAGAGGTGGCACACCTCGGTCTGGCCGATGCGGTGAATTCGCCCGAAGCGCTGCTCAAGCCGGTTGGGATTCCAGGGCAGGTCGTAGTTTACCATCAGGTGCGCCCGCTGCAGGTTGATGCCCTCGCCGGCGGCATCGGTCGCCACCATGATCTGTACACCTTTGTCATGCATAAAGGCCTCCTGTATCTTCCGGCGCTCTTCCCGGTGTATCCCGCCGTGGATCGCCACCACAGCCTCGGTACGGCCGAGAAGGCTCCCGATCCGGCTTACGAGATAATTCAATGTATCCCTGTGTTCGGTAAAAACAACCAGCTTCCGGCGGTGCCCGTGGGCATCAAACATCCGCTCCTCATTTTGCAGCAGGCTGGACAGCTCTTCCCATTTCTTATCCGTGCCGCTGTTCCGAAGCCGGCGGGCCAGTTCTTCCAGGTTCTTAAGGCTTTCAATCTCCGCCTCTAATTCCGCGATCGTCCGCGCCGCGGTCGCCTGATCAACAAGTTCTTCCTCTATTTCTTCAACCTCGGCGTTCGGAGCGTCTTCCAGGTCGGCAAGGTCCTCTTCGTCGAGCGGCGGCAAATAGAGCGTTTCGCTTCTCAAGCGCGCTTCCCGGCCGCGGTTCTCTACCTGTTCTTCCCGGAGTCGTTTCTCCAACCGCTCCCGGCGCCGCTTCAGGGATTTGTAAATCGCCTCCGGTGATGATGCCAGCCGGCGCTGCAGGATGGTCAGGGCAAACCCGACCGAAGCCTTGCGCTTTCCGTCGCCCTCAGCAGCCAGGCGGTCCGCCCGATCCATCTCTTCGCGCACATACTCGGTAACCGCTTGGTAAAGGGCGGCTTCGGGATCAGACAGCCGGTAGGTGACGGTATAGCTGCGCCTCTCGGGGAATAGGGGCTTACCGTCGAATTTAACCATTTGCTCCTTGACGAGGCGGCGCATTAGATCCGAAACATCCACCGTATGCACGCCGTCACGGAAGCGCCCCTCGAAGCGGTCGCCATCAAGAAGGGCCATAAAAAGCTGAAAGTCCTCTTCTTTGCCGTTGTGGGGTGTCGCGGTCAAAAGCAGCAGGTGGCGCGTTATTGTTCCAAGCAGTTGACCGAGGCGGTAGCGTTTCGTGGCCTTTACCTCGCCGCCGAAAAAGGTGGCGGACATCTTGTGCGCCTCGTCACAGATGATCAGATCCCAGTCGGTCACCCGGAGCTTATCCTGCAATTCGGGATTACGGCTGAGCTGGTCAAGACGGCAAATCACCCAATCAATCTCCGCAAAGGGATTCCCCGTACGGGCGGTCTCAATCCGCTCACGGGTCAGGATTTCAAAGGGCAGGTGAAACCTTTGATCGAGCTCGTCCTGCCACTGCTCGGTGAGGTTCCCCGGCACACATATCAGACACCGGCGCAAATCCCCGCGCACAAGCAGTTCCTTAATCAGCAACCCGGCCATAATGGTCTTGCCGGCGCCGGGATCGTCAGCCAGCAGGAACCTTAAGGGATGCCGCGGCAGCATGGAATCATATACGCCCATGATCTGGTGCGGCAGAGGGTCAACAAGCGAAGTGTGAACGGCAAGCAAAGGGTCGAAAAGGTAAGCCAGCCGGATCCGGCGCGCTTCCGATACCAGGCGGAAAAGCCTCCCGTCGGCATCGAAGCTCCAGGACCGCCCGCGGGTAATGATTTCCAGCGAAGCCTCCCGGTCGCGGTAAACCAACTCGTTGTTCACCCGGCCGGCAGCATCTTTATATGTAAGCTCAACGGCCACAGAGCCCAGCCAGCGGACATCAACCACCGTAACGGGCCCATCCGGCAGGATACCCTTGACCATCGCACCCCGCGTGAGGTCTTCCAACCGGGCCATCTCTTTCTACTCCCCCAAAGCGACACCTAACCCAATGTTATCTGACAACCAACTCCTAGATATATTTCTAAATTCGACAAAGGTCTTCTAGATTCCTCCGAAGGTCGGCCCGCTATCGTTTACCTGGTAGCATCTTAGTTTAAATTCCAGGAGCGAAACTATATATAGAACGCCCGCTCGTAACGTGGTTCACGCCGGAAGTCATAATGATAAAGATACATTCCTGGCCACATTTTCCTGTTTACGGCCCGCCCCAACTCAACAGCTAAACCGGCAGGCCCCGCATAAAAAAGATGGATTTCATTATAGCGATGTTGCTGATGAAGTCGCTCTACTTTACTCTTAAAGTAGTTTCTTACTTCAGCCACGTGCTCTTGATAAAGCACCCTATTGATTACAGGTTCCCGTATAGTTATTTCCAAGAAATCACAATCGTTTATGGAAATCACAGCACTGACATCCTCGTGGTGGATTACAGCAGAGATTCCCAAAGTGACTACTAACCTTGTAGAATTTCTTGTTTTCAGGGAATGATATATCCCTAATTCCTCAACTTTGGTATCAGGTGCATGAAAAACCCACATCCCTGTTTCGCGGTCGTACTGAAAGACTTGTATCGGAACGGTATCAGTGAGCAGGTTTCCCAACTGAATCAGAAGAGGTATCTGGGATAACGGAAAAATGTGAAAGAGTACCCCTTCATATGTATGTAGCAATTCCATTGCTTCATTAAACACTTCGATATTCCGTTTCTTAGCGTCGTCCCAGTTAATCTGTGGAACGTCATCCAAGTTTTCGTGAAAAGAAGCTATTCCCAACACCTTTAAGTCCAATTGGTCGGCCAACAGAACAGCATCGGTCTTCGGCCCTTTGGTTTTATGCAGGATAGCAATCGAGGTTTGGACTTTACTCAATCTTATAGCAACCCATTCTTCATGCTTCCTTTTCATTTCTCGGAGCATATCAGCCGTAAACCTATCAGGATCCGTATCTACAATATTGTGATGTACTTTACACAGAAGAATAAGGTTTTCCGCACTGCTAATCTCATCTTCGGTCATTTTGCTACTTGCTCGTTCCTCTTTACGAGGTCCGCCAGCGGCATGAGGTATGATGTGTGCTTTGTCAGCTACATTAAACGTTTTCCCCGCTTCTTCAAAAACCAAACGTTGCTTACAGTCCGGATAAGCACAAATCCCTCCCGAGGATACCCAAAGTAAGAGTTCATCTGCTTTTGAAAGTTTTCTAGGTTTTGCCATTACGTTCACCTTCCCTAACTTCTAAAGCTAGCTGCCTAATTTCTAAAGTCTTCTTAAAGCCTTCCCAAGTAAGCAGATCGTCTGTTCCTACAATAACAAAGAAAAGGGTTTCGCTATCAAATTGTGCCTCTCGCAAAGTTCTTCTCCAGTCGCAGATATCTTCCGGAGAAGGTAAAGGCATCGGTTCGGGATGTGTGTGCCATTCACCCAAGTAATTGCAGGTACCGCCGCTTTCCCGCCAACGCCTTGTTACCTCTAACTGGTGCCTCCGTTTATTCCTGACGAAACGGTTTCTTGTACGCTTATCTTCTTCGCCGGGGGTAGTTACATCGTCGACTACGATGTCTTCACTTTCAAGAATGAACCGTCCTAGTAGAACTCCTCCTGCTTCAGTCGCATCCGGTAAGAGTTGCCTGAATTGGAATATAACTTGCAGAGCATTGTCACTAATTTTAATGCTTCCTGATTCAGCGCGTTTAAAAATACGTTTGCCTTTATCGATGACTATTCACTCCTGTGGTTACAGACAGGACAGCCCTCAAGCTTATAATCATAGCGCGAGGCAAAAAGCTGTTCCGAAGAAAGCTCGTATCTAGGGGATACTTCGTATTCTTGCTTAAAAAGACGGCCGTCGCCTTTCCAGGACAGAACAGGGTTGTCCTTCTCTTGCCCGAGTAGGGCGCTAATGCCCAGTCTCGTAGCAACTACAGCTGTCTGGATAGAGTCCATTGAACCGTAGGGGGTAAATACGTTCCCACAGCCCGAGAGAGTTCGGCCAAAGAATTGCCCTGGCGCGGCAAAGGATGCCTTGTTATATAGGAATTCGTCAGGGTCTTTGTACAGGCATTCGAGACACCCGGTCCGACCGTTATTTCGGGTCAACAAGGCATGCCCGCCGATGCCCAGCGGTTCGTTCCAGGTAAAGACTACTGGGGGACATTTCTCCAATGTATGAAAGTGCCTATTTAAGAAGAGTTCAACGGTCGGGTTACCTAATGCTACAACAACGAGATCAAAAGCCGTGACCATAACCTTCTTCTCTCGTACGAGGTCCCGAATAGGCTCACTAAACATTTCGACGGTTATATAAGGATACCTGGTTTCAAGTTCTACCTTTAACCCCAAGACTTTAGGCATGGCTTGGTATTTAGTACCATCGGCCTCGACTAATCTATAAAGACAGTCGGCCCCCAGAGCATGGCGGTGGATGTTTTCGGGGGAGAGATGATCTTCGTCTACAAGCGTCAAATGGCCCACCCCCGCTCTTGCGAGCTCAAAGGCAATAAACCCTCCGACTGAACCGCATCCGACAAGGAGAACTTTCTTGTCTACTAAAGACGGTAAAGCTCCCGCTCGTGGGAGAAGGTAGTCTGCATCCAACCTGCTAACTAAATGCGGTGTTATCTTGAAGCGGGCGTCAACTTGATGAAGGGGGTGAGAGAATGTACCATACTTCGCTTTGCCGCTTAATGGCCCAAAATGGGAGAAGCTTACAGCTACTACGGAACGCCTTTCTTTAGAAGCGGGTATGGAGATAAGAATGCATTCTACAGCATCATCTTTTATTCTTTTCTTTTTAATGATGGCCTTAAGTAGCCGACTGTTAGAACCTGATATGTTAGAAAAGATTTGCTGCCGCAATGTCTTAACATTCCAGAAGGCACCAGGTTGAGGCGGTAGAACAGGAGCCCTTAAAGGGATATAAACACCTGACGATAGCTTCTTTGCGGTAATGTTATTGCCAAAAAAGCGAGAAAGCCCCCGCTTAATGTCTTCAAATTCGTCTCCTACTATAATAACTTCCAACTCTTTTGAAACAGCAACAACAATCTCCTTTACAAAAGAGGTAATTTCCACGAAGGAAATCCATTTTGGACCTTTCTCCAACTCGTCCCAATAACTTTCGAACTCTTCGTAAAAATCGTTAGTATTCAGGCCTCTCTTCCCCTGAACCAAGGTAACGATTACTCTTCTTAAGCATTCATCAATAATTCCTGTAGGATTATCCAAGTCGAGGACGAGCCCCTCGTCATGGGCGTAACAAACATATCCGCCATTTTGGACATGGGGAATAAACCCTAATATATTCGGGGGCTTTAGGTAAACCCTAGGTTTCCTGAGGGGGAAATCCTTACTGAGGACAACCTGTAGAGTCACTTTGACCCCATCGATATCGGCTGTACCTTCATAGGCCCTACCGACATTATTCTTTAGGATGACTTCGTCAGGTGGTATGACTTTAACATCTGCCAGCAACGACTTGCTGATTAAATATTCAAGAATAATGTCTCCCATTTCCCCCCAACTCTAAGCCGAAGCGCTACCGGTTACAATTGCCGCTCTTTTCCATTGTGCCGTATCTTCTTTCAGCGGTACAGGAAAATCATTGCCAAATTGCTTTTTCAAGATCTCACAAGCTTCGACGGGATCTACCTCGGCTTCAGCTTCCTCCAAAGCCTTGAGCAAGCTTTCAAGTTTCGCCTTAAAAGTAGTCATCTGACTATCCGTCATTTTCTCAAACAAGTCTTCGTACGGTGGTGTAGGTTTATAAACCATCAATCTTTCAACTGCCTTGCCGTCGTTTCCGATAACAGGCATAAAAGCTCCCAACATTTTCTTAATCAAATTCTTCAAAGCCGCAAGATCATTATAAGTTCTTTTATTTGTAAACTTATCCGTTAAAAAATTTGGCTCCATATACTCCATTGCGGAAACGGTTAGTCCAATACCTGTCGGGGCGGCATGCCCTCCATCGGGAAAGTGCTCGTCTTTCCACCGTTTCATATAGCGCACTACCCTTCTGAACTGCGCTCGGTCGTCGGGGTCCGTAAACCAGTCCTTAACCAGTTTAGTAAGCTTCTGCGGATCGCTAAGTTCCCAAAATTTCTTTTCCGGGGTGCTGTTAGGTCTCCCTTTGGCCAGGTATACGTGTCCATCGGGATTGTTGGCTGCGTAGACCGTAATATCCACATGAAAGGGCGGCTGGTTTTTGTAAGTAACGGTTATGCATGGGTTTTTCATTTCCACGCTATCTGTGTGCCCGTATAAAGCTTCAAAAACCCACTTTTTGGCCTCCACGGGCTTGTGGTCTTCCGTGGACATATTAAAGAGCAGCCCTACGTCGATGTCATACTCACGGCCGTCAATAGGCTTCACCCCTGTAGACATTGCGTAACTACCCTGGACAAAATGACTGTAGCCTGGAGCCGAAGGGCTTATTTTTTCTTTCAGTTTTTTGAGAATGATTTCCCTTTTCTCGACCAGGATTTCATTTTCGTCATCTAACTTTATGGCGTCGTGGAATACAAGGAACTGGTTTAGGACATTTGCCATTTTTTCTTCCTCCTTAAGATTCAATAGAAAGTATTTTCATTCATTACTTTAATTATCTTTCCAAAATCTTGCGATTGTCAACTGCAATAGCAACCAATTTCTTGCCAGTGTGTTACCTATTCTCCTATTTTTAAACTATCTTCTGCGTCTATTGGCTTCTTTAAATCAACCACGAGGATTCCCTCTTCCTTATCCATTCTTGCAAGAAACCTTATCGCTTTAACTAGGTTAATATCAGGAAAATATCTTGTTATGAAACGCACAAAATCTTTACAATTAATCCTCGTAAAACCTTTTCTCTCTTTACCATAAAATTGGAGTGCACTCGAATCATCGTTATCCGCCGATGCAACAGCTATTATAAGGTTCTTCTTATCAAACCCTAGTTTTATTTTATTTGGATTACCTAGCAATTCCGAAGCAGCCTTGTTAAATACCAATCCATACTCAGCCAAAGAGACAATAGGTGTACCTACCTCTGGATTGTACCATTCTATTTCATATTTCACTTATTACATTCCTCCTTTTAAATATTTCATATAATAATATCACTAAAATTAACTTAAAACAACGCTATTATAACACTACTATGTTCGCCGAAATAAAATAATGTTTTTATTAGTATTTCGATAGTATTGCAATAAGTAGACTATTTTATAGAGGAATTCTCAGTAACATTTGGACTCGGGCAGGGGCAAACTGATTTTTATAGGATCAAACTTGGAGTGAGGAACCACCATACCGTCTTCCCTGACACTGCAGAAGTTGATGCTATACCGCCTCAGATCCTATAAAAGGTGCAATTACATCGGGTTGTACCTCTACCGGTACAGAGTTAGCTAAGCGGGATAGAACTGAGGGTACAGTTTGATCGTTAAACCAATCCTGAAGAAATTCACAAACTTGCAGATTAGCAGGCAAAAGCGATTGATAAACCGTTTGCTCTGAAGCAGGTTCATAAAGAGTATTTAAAATGTGTTCGAAACAATTAGGATTAGTTGGCACAGATTGCCAATCAATAGGCGATTCTACCACCAACGATAACTCGTCGGCTGTAAACTCGGTGTGCTGAGTATAGAGGCCTATAGCCTTATTAATGAGGTAACCAGCAAACGTTAAGTAACGAATTCCTTCTATTGTTATAAAATAGGGAATCTGGCGAACAGAGCATATCCTCCGGATCCGTTTCCGTACTTCGTTTACCTTTTCCCGAAGGTGCAAAGACAGAATCTTCGCTGGAAAATTATCAGCATGAAGCAGCCGCCACATTAAATCAGTGGTAAAGGCATCAAATCCTCTTTTGCCACCGGGGTAAACAAAGTCAATTACATTGCCACGTCCCTTAGAAGGTTCAATCGTTATGGCCTCTCTCGTGACTTTCTGCACCCGCCAAGATTTACCCGCAAAACGTACAAGTATACCTGAGTTAAGACGCAAGAGGCTAACAGCAGGAACTTCACCCAACACCTTTGATCCATGGCGTATTTCAATATATTGCGAACTAGCAGGATAATTTCCATAAATAAGGCGGTAATCCACAAGCGTATGAAGGTTTTCGTCAGCTCCATACTTGTTCTTAAAACCATGACGTTGAAGATAACCCTTTTCAGTAAGTTCATCAAGAATAGTTTCAACGACAGACCTACGTAAATAATCTTTATGGTTCATCAACTCACATAGTTTAGCAACTGATGTGAAATGTCCACCTTCAGAACCTATATACGAAAGGCATTGTTGGGCTACGGCCCCATATAATTCATAAGGGGATCGGAGCGGCAGTCTACCATCTGAAGCCGCATTTATTAATGCCGCAAAACGCAATGTATCGCTTACTATAGAAGAAGTAGTATCCGGTATACAACAGACAACGTTTGTTTTATTTGCCCGGCGGTTACCGCGTCCAATACGTTGAAGAAAAGATTCAACATTACTTGGAACATCCCACAGGAGTACTATATCAATATCGCCAATATCAATTCCCAATTCCAAAGTGCTCGTAGCAATGCAAACTGCCATGCTGGAAAATGCAAACTTCTGCTCTGTCTCAAGACGAACTTCCGGTGACAATGAGGAATAATGGGCAAAAATATATGGTCTAATTCGATCATCTTCATAAAGAATTCCGGCTAATCTCTCACACTCTCGCCGAGCGTTAGCAAAAATCAAAATCTTCGTTTGCCGACCCGCCATAAGGTGCCTTATTAGATTAAGTAACGATTCTTTATTTAATATGTGCCTAATATTTGCGTCAATAGTCCGGTGGTTGGAAAATTGCATAAATTCCGCGGCTTCTTTATGCCCGAAAAGAAAATCACGGACTTCTGATAAACACCCCAGCGTCGCCGAAAGTGCAGCCCATTGCAAATTGTTTTCTAATATCTCCCTTAACCGATTTAGCAATATCGATAGCTGAAGGCCACGTTGTGTGTTATACAGAAGATGAACTTCATCGATGATTACCGCCCGAACTGAACGAAGTGCAACTTCTTTACGAAAAAGTAGCACCTCTAAGGATTCGGGCGTGGTAATAAGGACATGGGGCCGCTGCTTTTTTATGAGGTCGTCACGGTCGCCGTGCCTAACACCTACCCGTAAACCAAGATTGGAGAGCGGTTGGTATAACCGCTTCTCCAAGTCATTAACCAACGCTTTCGTCGGAGCAATGTATAGTAAAGTTATATTGTCCGTCTCAACAATTACCGGCCAGTAACGGCTAATAAGCGGGGCCATAGCCGCCTCTGTCTTTCCCGAGCCCGTTCCCGATGAGAGAACAACATTGCGCCCCAAGAGAAGCGGTTCAATCAACGCGTCCTGGCAAGGTTTGAGAGAAGTAAACTGTCCGTAAAAAGCAGAAGCTACTCTTTGGTCAATAAGCTTTACTTTGTTCATGCTGAATCCTCTAAAAGCCGATCAAGTTTTTTAACCACTTCTTTAATGGTATACCGTGTCCTGTCCTGAACAGGGCAAGCCGCAGCCTGCTCCACCATGGCAAGGAAATCAGTAGAACGCATTACGAGATCAGGCTCCCACCCAAAGGCTAAACCATGAGTTTCAATTATTTTTAGAGCCAGTTCTTTAAGTTCGGGGGTGCTCAAAGGGCTCATTTCGAAAGTCGGAAGCTGATCAAACCTACTGTAATCAAAATCCCAAACATTCTTTTTAAGAAGTACACCCTTACATTTTCGCGCAAAGTCGGGTGTCACAGCAAAGAATGATAACCCCGGGAATTGCCTTCCAGAATAAAACTCGAAGAGGTTCCAAAAAGCAGATTGTTGATAACTAATATTCCGAAGGTTGTGAATCACGTCCTCAAATTCATCAAACAATAAAACTAATCCCTTAAGACCTGCTGAAAGGGAAAGGGAATTAATGTCACGTAAAACAGCCCAACACTGATAATAGCGTTGTTGGTTAAAGATGAAAATTCCGTCGCTATAAAACTGCCATTCAGCGCGTCGATCACGAAAACAAGCTCGTAATGTTTCAACGAGTTCTTTATAAAGTCTCTTTCGTTGCGTTTGATAAATCCAAGGCTGAAATAACCAATCTTCTATCAAAGACTTCTTAATCGGATTACCCGTGGCCCAGGCACGGAGAGCAACAAATAGTGCCGGAGAATCCAAAACGTCAGAGTAATCCCAGCGCCACTTGTTTGTTAGCCTTTCCCAAAACTTCGTGCTTTCGTTTGACGTTTTTGCTAATTCAATTTCATTACATATAAAATCAAAGAAAGGACGGATACCCTTATTATTCGACGTGGGTATCTCTAAATTCCGTAACAGAGCACCAACAATTTGATCCATTCTATTAAATCGAACAGACGAACGGGAATCTAACGTTACAAGACTGACCACAAATCCTTCGGCAAGCGCCGTTTCTCGTACGAATCGGAGTAAATGTGTTTTCCCCGAGCCAGGGTTTGCTTTTAACAAAAGCACACCTGATTGGCCCCTTTGCAAAAAATCTGTAAGTTCATGGATTTCGGATTCCCTACCGACAGTAAAATTCCTTACGTAGCCGTCAGGTGGAATCCCTTTGCGAAGCGACTCAATAATACGCTGAGCTTCAGCAGGTCTCATGTACTATTCCTCCCGAAGCTTATCCATGATATCGTCGTATAATTTCTCCGCCGGTCGAATGTCGCCTTCGAGATGATCATCAAAATGAGCAATGAGAGCTTTCGTCAGAACTCGCCAGAACCGAACGGGACTTAACGATGGATGATTGCGGAATAGCTGGTCGACAAATTCCTCTACTTTTGTTTCAGTTGGTAGATTGTTTATATATTGTGGGTAAGCATCTTTATATATTTTTAGAATTTTTTGGGCTACTAATTGATAAACTTCTAAACCAACTGGAATGGCATCCAAATTCCAAACAACGTCAAGCGCCCGAGGAGGACAGTCTTCTGGTTTTCCGATTCTACTTGACAAAGCGCCATAAGTAATAATGCCGTGTTTGGGATCAGTGTAAAAGTCAGGAGTTGTTGCATACAGCAGGAAGAGACCCGGAATCGATTCAATAGTATTAATGAGGTGAAGCAAATTATTATGAGCGTCCTTGAGCTGAGATTTCTTTAAAACAGAATAAGAGCTTTCTGCTTCGTCGAACAGGATTAATAATCCTTGATACCCGCATAAGCGCACGAATGCAGAAAGGGATTGAAGCATCAATTTTGCATTTTCCTTATTAATCAACTTATTAATCCCGAATCTTTTGCGGAATGTACCAATAGTGCCTTCTCCACTAAACCATTGTAAGAGTTCCCCTCTAATCTGCTGTTGAATTATTGGTTCCCCTGCCTCCGCTAAAAAGGTTTCCCAATATTTACGAATAGCTTTCTTAAAATCGATATCAATTCTCGGATCCGACATTAGAGTCTCGGATGCTTTAGTAAAAACTTCATGGGATACTTCCATATTTACGGAGCGGCTTCGCTCAGACAAGAAAGTAAGTGCTTCGCGTAGCACTTGCCCGAAGGGCATGGCATCTCCATAGGCACTCGCAGAAGGCGTAGAAACATTGCGAATTATAGCATAAAATACGCGTTCGAATTTATTTAGCGTAGTATCATTGGCACTAAGCTCGACATTAGAAACAAGACAGTTATCGTCAAAAGCCGCTTCCCTCAGCAGGCAGAAAACATGTGTTTTTCCTGCACCCCATGAGCCACTAATGAATCTTATGATTCCTTGGTCTCCCAATCCTTTTAAATGAAACCTCTTAATACCTTCTATTAGCTTTTCGTGGCCCACTGAGTAAAGGGTAACACCTTGCTTGGGGGGTATCCCACTACGAAGAGATTCGATAACCCGCACCTTGACATTGAGATCATCCATTTCCCACCCTCCTGAAAGTTACAAATCCGATATAACCTCTGCCTGCCGGACCATATAAAAGCATACCCTCTCCCGTATCCTTGGTATGTTGTAAGTCAAGGCGGAAACCCTCGATTTCTGTTGGACCTTGCTCAATAAGCTTCGAAAGATCTATCAGAAATTCGTCAGTCCGGAAACCTCTCTGATTCTTACTGAGACGTCGGGTGATGTGCCGGATGGGTATACTGGAACCATCCGGTATATTCTCTTTCTTAGCGATTGCAAGGTATTGTTGACGCAACTTCTTAAGAAACTTCTTTCCGTCAAAGGGGCGCTTAAATAGGCGTTTATGTTCACGTTTAACGGCCTCCACAATTGCACCAATATCTGCCGGAAATTCGTCTAAGCGCCCTTCGTAGTCTGAAAGCCTTGCAAATCCCTTACGCTCGTCCACGAAAAGTTCGAGAAAGTGTTTTTCGAAATAATAACGGGGATGTCGGCTGTCCAAATCAAGAGGTAAGCCTGCAACATTGCATGCTTGTTCTAAATATGCAGGAAAATGTCGCCGCATCAGGGCTTCAGCTTGCTGTTTCGCTGCACGATAAACCTCCTCTAAAGTGGAAATCGCTGAGTGATTTTCTGCTCTTAACTTGCTTATCAGCGCCTCTTCTTTGTCTAAAAGAGAAATAATGTGCAAGGGCCATCCTCGGTCTACATATGCAGATAAACTTTCCCAAACCTTTTGAACTCGTGCCGCTTCTTTCGCTTGAGCCATTAGCTTTTTAGCTTCCAGTGTTGAGGAAGAAACTAATTCTTTAATAACGTTCGAGGAACTAGGCTCATTAAGAACGTCTTGAGCGGGCCTACACGTTTCACTTGTCACTACGTTTAATCCCCCTTGGCAGCTAATAAAAAGTATTTTTTATTATTTCACTGTAATGCGGGAAATACAGCCAGGTTTCTTTAACTGTGGTGTTGGTTATATTTTCCCATAGTTTTCGGTACATTTCAACGGGATGTGATAGACTGTATCAAGGTTTAGTAGCTAAACCCCCGCTCAATTTTAAAACCCACAAGAGCGCCGTAGCGAAACGAGTTCATGTAACACATATTTCACAAGGGGCTTGCCGGCAAACGGCCCGCTCAAAACAGGCATTCTTGTTCACCCGGCCGGCAGCATCTTTATATGTAAGCTCAACGGCCACAGAGCCCAGCCAGCGGACATCAACCACCGTAACGGGCCCATCCGGCAGGATACCCTTGACCATCGCACCCCGCGTGAGGTCTTCCAACCGGGCCATTCTTTTCTATTCCCCCCAACCGACAGCGAACCAAACCTTTATTCTCCAAGATCGCTTATTTTCAGCTTCCGGTACTAACGCCTTGATATTTTTATGGTAATTCCAGAAATAAGGCCAAGCGTAAATACTCGCCAGCTTTCACCATCTTTCCTGCCACAAACCTACAACAGTTCCAAAAAGGGCACGCTCCGGCCACGGTGCCGGAGGGTGCCGGAATCATTCCGCCGCGCGGTCTGAAACCTCACGGGTCAGACGGCGCGGCGGTTCCGTGATAGCTCTGTCCCGCAGGGATTATTTAGTATCCTTCTTTCTGGCCCTGTAAGCCGCCAACTGGGCAAAGCAGTCACGCCCGGAATCGAAAAGCCAATCTCCCTGCTCCGGCGGCGTTTCCGGCTCCGGCAGCGGCGGCAGTTTAACGTCCAAACTTTCCAAGGTATTCTGTACGGCAAGCCGTAACGTTTCGAGACGCTCCCGGTAAGGCTCCAGATCCTGCTCCATCCGCACCTGGAGTCCGCGCAATTGCTCCTCGTAGCGGCGGGTGATAGCAGCGACTTCCGCGTTTAATTCCTCAAGCTGCTCCCGGAAAGGGCCCAGGCGCTCTTCCCAGTGCCGCGATAAGAGATCCTCGGCCTCCCGGCGGGCAGCGGCCAGTTTTTCCCACAGTCGGGGGTCCCGGAGCTGCAGGATGCGGCTGCTGACGATCCGGGCGAGTTCGCCTGGGTGGAGCTCCTCCAGCGCGTCGAGCTCCACCGCGCCTTGTCCGTGCCGCTGCTCGAAACCGGCTTTGCGCCTGTCGGTCTCCTTCAGGGGAATCCGGGGCAATTGGTACACCTCCACCTGCTCCTGGGTTAGCGCCAGGTGTTCCAGTTTAATATCGAGGTCAAGGCTCAGGGCTTTCAGCCAGTATTCTATTTGCCGTGCCACCGCGGTAGGCATCCCGTCCCCCGCAGGGTCGAAATCAGCGATGTAAAAGATACGCGTTGGTTTTCCTCGCTCAGCAACGCGGCGGATGAGCTGGACCACGCTGGTTACACTCATAAAGCCCAGTCCGCTGACCAGATTTACTGCGTACCTGCGGCACAGGGGCACCAGTACGTCGTTCATAGTGCTCTTTTCCACCCAGATCTCCAAATGGTAAGGTTGCAGCGCCTCGCTGTAAGTGTAGCCGGTGACCGCGAAGCCCGGCAGTTCCCAGTCGAGGTCGGCATCGAGGTCAACGGTTATCTCCGGCATTTCCCAGAAAATCTCATCGGCGTACCAGCCCGGCCGGCCGGCGATCTCATCCGGCGTGAAAAGGTGCGGCTCCGGATTCCTGCGGTCCACGAAGGCAAACGGATCAACCAGCCCAAGGTACCGGGCGTATTTTCCGGCGGAGCAAAGGTAATCCCAGTCGGCTTCCGTGTTCTGGTACGCTGCGCCATTGTGCTTCACCGCGTCTCCCTGGCTTACAAGCTGGTAATGGGCCCGCCGGAGGTGGATCCCCGTCGTATAACCGAATTCTTGCCAGAGGGTTGCAAACCACTCGGCCATCGCCCTGCTGGTCTCGCTCCCGGCGTAGAAGGGGTCGTTGTGGCGCGCAAGCACCAGGAGATCGGTAACCCGGCAGCCCTTTTCTTTGGCCATGGCCTTTATTTGCTCGTAGCCGGTCATCTTCTGCCCGCGCTACTTTCTTTTTGCTTTTTCACAAAGTGAAGAAGGGAGTAGGCGTTGTGCCAACTCCCTCCGGTAAGGACAATCTTTCAGTCACGAGGGCATTATTCAAGCGGATTTCGCACGCGGATATTCCGTGCCGTGCCGTCGAGCTTGTTGATTATTACCGCCTCCTCCTTCACTGTTCCTACGGGTGTCGAAACAGTGATGCCGGTAATCTGTTGCACCTTGCGCGTAAGCTCGATCCCTTCCCGCGCGCGGTCTGCCACAGGCTGACGGCGCGCTCCCGGTTCCCAAGCCCGCACGGTTTGCCCGACGGCGGGCTAACGGTGCGGGCGGCTTCCCGGAAACCCTTCTCAAACTGCTCTCGGGTGTGGTAAAATCGACTTATAAAATTACCGCCGGGAGGGTCCCCCGTGGAGAAAGTCCTGCAGCAGATTCTTGAGAAATTAAACGAACTGAGCCAAGGCCAGGAAGAGTTGCATTCCGTTATTTCCGGCTTGAAATCTGATGTTACCAGCCTGCACGAAGGCCAAGTTCGTTTACAAAAGGGTCAGGATGAGCTACGCCAGGGCCAGGAAAACCTCCAAAACCAGGCAAACGTTCTTCAACAAGGTCAGGCCGATCTTCAAAGCCAGATCACTAAACTGGAAGTTCGGCTTGAAACAGAAGCCTTTGAAAAGATCGGTGCCCTCTTCGACGGTTTCCAACTGCACCGGGAGATTTTAGAACGGATCGAAACGCGGCTCAAGGCTCACGATGAGCGGCTTAACTCTCACGGTGATGAGATAATCTTACTGCGCAGCAAGAATAAGAAATAACCGGGTCAGTCCAAGTTGTCTTGACCGCTTTTCATACCTTTAACACCTCCCAAAACCGCATCCAGCCGCCCTTTCGGACGGTTTTAGTCAATACAATGCTTATTATTGACGTGTTATTTTATTAGCAAAACCACCTCACCCTACCGGTTCGCTCATCGTAGATCACCAGGCTGCCGGGCCGGGCGAAAGCTTGCTTAACCCGCCGCTCCTCCTTCGGGGCGACCGGATCCCCCCAGAGTTCGAGGACCGCCCGGGCTTCCTCCTGGTGGTTGATTACCTGTCTAAGCATCGCCTTAACCTCGTCTGGCACCGGAGGCTTGCCCCTGATACGGATTTCATCTCCCCGCACATAAAGACGAAACCCCTTTTCTTCAACCTGCCGGATCAGCTTAACGATGTTCACCGCGTTCAGCCTCCTCTACCATCTCGGCGATGGCAGCATCGAGTTCATCAACCGGTTGGAGTACATTTTTTGGTTTTCCTACCTGCTCATCGGGTGTTTTTTCTTCTAAGGGTACTTGATGAGCGTCTTGCGTTTGTGCCCTGAAAGCCGCGTCATTATTGGTTTTTCCCAAGTTGCTCATCAAGCCTTCCCTTGAGCATCTTGGCGGAATGCAGTTCTGGTGCGGGTTTGCGGCCTTGGAGCCAAGTTTCTCATCAGTATATTTAGAAGGGGTTTCGTCTTGGTGATCATCTTGGCCTGGGAGACGCCATACCCACCCCTTGATCTTCCACCCTTCGCCCCAAACCACTTCACCAACCTTCTCAGCTTTAATGCCCAGCTTAGCCTTCGCCCGGCGAAGGAGAATGTCGGACCCGCCGATGATGCCTGCTGCTCGCGCCTGCCGCTCAATCTCCTTCTTTCCCACCGGCCCACCAGCCAGGATGCCTTGCAGCCACTCGCAGGCTTCATCAAGTGCCGTCTTTTCTTCCGGCTCGGCGTCCGGACGCAGGATGTCCGCCGCGGTTATGCCCACTTCGCCGCGCCAGAAAAAGCGCCCTTCGGTGATCTCAAAGCTCATGCTCGGTCCCAGTTTGCCCACCGAATTCTTGTGATGGACAATCGCCCGCCGCCCTTCCTGGTCCACTCCAACCAAAAGGACGCTCCGGGCCGCGGCGGTGAAGTCAATGCTGCCTAAGCCGCGGTAAATGCTCCGTCCCGCCGGAGCTTTCGACAGGTGCCTCACAATCACCACGGCGCAGCCGTAGGTTTCAGCTATCCGGGCCAGCGGGGCCAGCTTCGCCCTAACCTCGTTCGCCCGGTGCATATCAACGTTGCTGCCCAGGAAACCTTGGATCGGGTCCAGCACCACCAATGCCGGGCGGTGCTCGATTATCGCCCGCTCCAAAACCCCCGGGGCCTCCAGGGTAAAAGGAACCTCCTCACCTTTTTCATCCTTCACCCCGCGAAGGATGAAAAAGCGGTTCAGGTCAGCGCCCATCCCCTCAGCCCGCGGGCGGATGGTGTCAGCCAGCCCGTCCTCGGCCGTGGCATAAAGAACATTATAACCTTCCACCGTCAGCTTCGCCCCGATTGCCAGCGTTACCCAAGTCTTGCCCGCGCCGGGATCGCCCTCGACGATGGTTAGTTTGCCAGCGGCCAGGTATGGTTCCCAGAGCCAAGAGACTTTTTCGGACTCGATGCTTGTTAAAGAGATAACGACCGGCTCCGGTGGCGTCTTCTGTTTGGCTTCGCCATTCGGATGCCTCGGCTTGCGGGCCTCCGCTTCCCGCTCCACATCCGCGATCGCTTCTCGGATGACCTCCCTCAGCTTATCCATTTCGCCGCCTCCTCCCAGGCTACCAGCCGCTTCTCCGGGTCCGGGTCGTAAAGCCGATCAGCAATCTCCTCCAGCCAGGGCAACCAGCGGATCAGGTCGGCCAGGCTCTCTACCGCGTCACCGTTTCGCTGGGCAAGCGCCTGGAACATCGCTGTTTCGGTTGTCCTCAGTAAAAGGCAGAGTGTTTGATAAGTCTGGCTTATCTCTGCCTCCAGCCGCTCATAAATGGCCTTTTCAATCGCCGCCCGTCTCCGCACCTCGGCAATCTTCCTCCGGGCCTCCCGGCTTAAAGGCTGATCATCCACCGCCAGGCCGAAATCACGGGCAATTAACCACGCCGCCTCCAGGGGCCTCAGCCGTAGCAGCCGGGAAACAAAATCCACCGCATCGCCGCCAATACCGCAGCCGAAACAGTAGAATAAGTTCTTCTCAGAGTTTACGGTAAACGACGGCGTCCGCTCCTGGTGAAAGGGGCAGCAGGCCACCATCTGCCGGCCTTGCCGCCGAAGCTCCAAGCCGGGGGTAAAGTGCTGCAGCACGTCCAGAAGGGAAATTTGGCAAACTACCTTGAAAACGTCGCGGTCTTGCAGCAAAACCATCTTAGAAAGTACTCCTTTCCTGCTCGGCCAGCCACCGGGCATTTTTATTGCCATAATCTTGCATCACCTCCCGCTAAAAATAAAAAACGGCGCTCACGAAAACGCTCTTAAGCGCATTCGTTAACGCCGTCTTTAAAACGCGAAAACCGGCTTCAGAAGCCGGTTTTCGAAATTTGAACATATTTTTTTCTATTTTAAAAAAGATTAAACGCGGAAGAAATTACACTAGCTATAATATAACAAAAACCACTTTACACGTCAAACGAAACCCAGAAAGAAAAGTTTCATAAAAAGACACCAGGCCCTAAAATCAACCCCCACACTTACGGCCAAACGTATTTAAACCTCTTCTGCCTGTCAGTTAGCGGCCTCTCCGTTGTCATGCAGGCCCTGAGCTTCCTGGCGACAGCGAAAGTCCCGGGCACCATCTTCCTCCTGGGACGTTTCCTTCAGGCGGTCTTCGCCTGCACCCTCACCTACATCCTCTTTC
>JBFLWY010000028.1:0-33867 GCA_040757355.1 Bacillota bacterium
TCCCCCTCTCTTCGCGTCGCGACCGTGATCTTCCCTTTTTCGCCGGCATCCCTGTCCACTACGGTAGCAATGGCGTGGGCCGCGTTCACGATCGTGTTCAAAACCACCTGGTTGATCTCGTCAACCGCACAGGGAACAAGGGGCAGGTCCGGATCCAGATCCATTTCGAGGTCCGCCACGTACTTCCACTCGTTCCGCGAAATCGTCACCGTGCTCTCCACCGCCCTGTTAAGGTTACAGGGTGCTTTCTCCCTCTTGCCGGGATGCGCGAAGTCTTTCATTGCCAAAACGAGCTTCCGCACCCGACCGATTCCTTCAAGGGATTGTTCAATGGCCTTGGGAATCTCCGCGCCTAAAAACTCCCAGTCAACCTCTGCAAAAGCTGTTCTTAAATCATTCACTGGTACGACGCCGCTCTCCGCCTGCGCCATTAGCTCCCGGCAACACGCCAAAAATTGGGAGAGCGCCGCAAACGCATCCCGGAGGAAGGTCGTATTATCGCCGACATACTGCATCGGCGTATTGATCTCGTGGGCGATCCCCGCCGCCAACTGCCCGATCGACTCGAGTTTCTGCCGCAAAACGCGTTGGGCCTCTTCGTTCTTCCGCTCGGTAATGTCAGCAGCGAGGATAACGTAACCTAATCGCTTCCCTTCCTCGCTTACCAGCGGCGTCACCGTCAGTCCTAAAAAGCCCGGCTTACCGTCCCGCCGCTGGTAGCGGACGTCGTCCACCCGCACCGGTTCCCCGCGCTCCCGGCACGCCGCAATACCCTGCGCCACCCTATCCCACTCCCACTCGATACCGTTCGCGCCGAGCAGGCGGCCGACTACCGCTTCCGCCGCCAGCCCAAATGCTTCGGCCGCAGGACCATTCCAGTGTTTAACGCGACCATCCGCGTCTAAACCAATCAGGATGGAGGAGATTGAGGCCACCAGCTGCTTGATTTGCGTGTGCGCCGCCTGCAGCGCCTGCTCCGCTTCCTGCCTTGCCGTAATATCGCGGAAAACAACGACGGCGCCGACAATCCTCGCCCCCTCCCGCACCGGCGTGCAGGTATATTCCACGGGGAAGCTGCTCCCGTCCTTCCGCCAAAAGACCTCGCCTGTAACTGAGCGTGGCCGCCCGTCCCGTACCGTGGCGTAAATCGGGCACGCCTCGTCCGGATAAGGTGTCCCGTCCGCCCGCGTGTGGTGCAAGATCGCGTGCTGGGACCGGCCGATTATGTCTACCGCCGTATAACCAGTCATTTCAAGCGCCGCCGGGTTCACAAAGGTTGCTCTACCCTCCGGGTCCACGCCGTATATCCCTTCCCCGACGGCCTCCAGAAGCATCTCGTTCTGGCGCTTCGCCTGCGCCAGCGCCTCCTCCGCCTTTTTTCGTGCCGTGATTTCGAAAAGGTACCCTTGAAACTGAAGCAGTTCGCCGCGCTGGTCAAAAGTTCCGATCACGTTCTGCACCACGGTGATCAGTTGCCCGTCATGCCGGCTGAAAGTAGCCTCGTGGAGCTCAAGCTTTTTCCTTTCGCGGAGGAGCTTTAGGAACGCCTCTTTTGCCGCCGGGTCCGGAAAGAGGGTGAAGAAATCGGTCGCCAGCGCCTTCTCGAGCGAGCCGAAGCCGAACATCCGCACGTAAGCCGGGTTGCACAAAAGGACCCGGCCGGACGCTAAAGCAATATAGTTGCCGGTAAGTGCCTGGTCAAAAAGGTCGTGGTAGCGTTCCTCGCTCTCCCGCAACTGCTTCGACTGCTCGAGAGCGGCAAGCATCTTGTTAATATCGCAGGCTAAGTCGGCAAGCTCGTCGTTCCCCACCACTGCCACCCGGGTGGTGAGATTTCCTTCCATCCCGATCCGGCGCACTGCCGTACTCAGGCGCGACAGCGGAGAAATAACCGTCTTTTGAAAGGCAAAGATGAGGACCCCACCGAGAAGGCACCCAGCGGCCACCAGCGCAATTAAAACATACATGAGGCTCTGCAGGCCTTGCTGGTAAACCGCCCGGTGCACGGTTACCTGCAAAAGGAGCACCGGCTCGCCCCGGAGCCCGTCTACTAAGGTGTAACCCGTAATCGCGTCCGGGCTGGTAAACTGCGTGTAAAGGTCTGTCCTCCCCTTCAGTAAGGTCTGTGCCGCTGCCGCCGCGTCCGGCGGCAGCTCATCGCCGGTAAGCGGCCACACGTCGAGCATTATAATGCTTGTATTAGCTAATAAGCTTATTTCTTCGGTGTTAAGATACCGCGCCAGGACGACCATCCCGCGGCTGTCCCCAGCACCTTCACCCGGTTTGACGGGTACCGCAGCTATTATTGCCGGGCCCGCCGGCAGGAGGCCCACGCCGGATAATCCGTTGCCCGCAGTCATAGAGCGAAGCAGATACCCCTGCTCGGCCGCAAGACTTTTTCGCAGGCCTTCCGGAAGTACCGCCGCCCACCCCTTGCCGGGGTTGTATACCTTGCCGAAAACCAGACGGCCGCTGGTATCTATGAAAGCAACGACGTCGATTCTTTGTGCCGCAAGCACCGCGTCCGAGAGGTTCAGACGCACGTAGTCCGAGCTTTGCCGCTCCATAAAGGCGCACGTATCATCCCGCCAAGCCCAGAGCGACGCTTTCGTCTGCAACTCCCGCCCCTCATCATCAAGTAAATGAAGCACCTGCTTTAGGTCCGCCGCCAGGTGCGTCTCCTCGTGGACCAGCAGGCTGTTCAAGACAATTGTCTTGAATGCAATAACAAAAACCGTACCTATGCATAGGGCCGTAAACCCGAAAAGCAGCAGCGTCTTTTCCTTTAGCGTCATCCTTTTCGCCTCCCGGATCATTTCACGGTTAAACCGCCAAAGCCGCCCGCACTAAAACAACAAAAGTACGGACGCTTGTTGCCGAGAACAGGTACTTATAACAACATTGCAGCCTGCGCGGGCTTCTATCTTCCTTTTTCGGCGCAATCAGTCTCCTCTTAAATAAGCCCGGCCACTCCCGCCGCCCGGTGACAAAAAATAACCGCCGCCGGGATATGTGTACGATTTTAGTAGGTAACCAGGGGGGTAATGAAGAAATGAAACCTAAGTGGCGGCGCTCCGCATTCTCACACAGAAATCCTTATTCCTCATAGTGCAAAATCGGGTATAATCATCAACACGGCAAGCATCGTTACCCGTTACCCCGAGGACTTGGAAAGCACCCTTTTTTCTATGAAGTCTACAGTATAGATAACTGGCAGTTCATTTCAGCCCAAGTCCCCCTCCGACACCAGCAGGAAACCGAAACCCGCTTACCACTCTGCCTGCCCGCAGGCACGGCACAGGGTTGCGGGTTTTTGCTTAATCAAAGGCCGTCCGGCTCGTCAGGCTCTTCTCTTCAAGCATCATTCTTTCTTTCTGCTTGTATATCTCCTCCAGGCAGGGCTTGTCCATTCCTTTTAACGTTTGGCATTCCTCATCCTGGAGATAGTAGTTTATGACTGCATTAAACAGGCCGAGGCAGATATCGTCGCTGTCAAGACCGAGCTCCCTTAAATTGCGGATAACCGTTTTCAACACCTTCCTGTATACGCCTCTTCGCTGGCGCTCCTTATTCTTGACCAGTAGATTTGCCCCGTCGTGCACGAGCCAGACAATGGCAGGTATGTATGCAGCCGTCTCCAGAACCGTTTTTTCTTTGCTTTCGTCCAATTTGCGCCCGCTGATTAAAACCTCCCTGAGCGTCCGGTAAGGCTCCAGCTCATAAAAGCTGCTGTAATTATTTACCGCCATCGCCAGCCTTTCAAAGCCGAATCCGGCCGGAACGGGCCTGGGCTTCAGGCGGAGCAGAAATTTATCGCTGTCGAGAGGGTCTTCCAGGACTTCCTGGGGGACTTTATCCCTCAGGGCTATGGGCTTCTTTACGTACTCTTCGCTGAGGAAAACGCCGATTTCAACATACCTGCCGTCTATCTCGTAGTAAGGTTCGCTTCTCACTCCGGCAAAATGCTCCCTGGCATTAAGCAGGACGGCGTCAAAGCCGGACGGGTCGAGGGTTTCCAGCTCCCCGGCCAGAATGATCTGGTCCTCTCTGATGCCGCACCTTTTCCAGGCATTTACCGCCTCATCATCCCTGGGAATGAAAACCCCTTCTTTCTGTATCTTCTTGAATTCACGGCCGGTGCAGGACTTCTCGACATCCGCCGCCAGGTTTATCCCCCTGCCGTACACTTTGCCGCCCTTCCAGCAGGTGATTTTGAGCCGGTTTTGGTCGAGGCCTAGCTCTTTGAAAAAGGCGAAATTATCCATAATCGCCTTTTCCCGCGGGTAAAGGTCCCAGGAGACGCAAAGAAGCATCCAGAAAAAGGGCAGATGCGTGTCGTCCGGCGCATCATAGTGCCTGAAGCACCTTACCCAGTAGGCGTAAGCCTCCTTGCGGAAAGGGTCGGTCCTGAGCTTGGTATTAAACCAGTCAACCGCGCCGCTGATGGTGAAGCAGTGGGGGAAGGTCGAGTCCACCAACTTCCCGGACTTACGGGTAGGCCAGCCGCGCTTTGCCATAAATTCGAGGTACATCTTTTTGATCTGGATCGCGTCCAAGGTATAACCTCCGGAATTAAAACTTGACAGCAATGTGCCGTAAAAGCGGGGCGATTTACCGCCGGCTCTGGATCTGCCTGACGAACTCTTCCATCTGCTCGTAGTGGGAGCCCTTCCAGTAGACGCGGCCGCAGCCCCGGCAGAGCCGGAACTCTGCGAAGTACTCGCGAACCTTTGGCGGCAGGCGCTCTTCCACCTCTTCCTTGGACACCGCTTGCAGCAGCCGGTTGCAGCGCAGACACCGGCAGAAGGGGTTCACGAGGCTGTAGAGGTCAAAGCGCCTGAGCACCTCCGCCAGTTGTGCGGGCGGGCCGGTGCTCCGCACGAAGTAGCCGTGAGTGACCTCGCTTCGTTTCAGCAGGCCCCGGTCCCGGGTAAGGAGAATCCTTCGCTCCCTTGCAGAAAGCCGAGCCAGAGCCTCATCTGATAAGCCGCTGCTGTAAAGGGCGTCGAAACCGAGCATCCGCAGGTAGGTCGCCAGCTTCCCCAAGTGGTTGTCGAGAACAAACCGCACCTCCCGCAGGGGCGCCGGCCGCACCCGGACTACCGGAGAAACGTCGATGCTTTCAAAAACCGGGTAGACGCTGACGCGATCCCCGTCCCGGACCCTCCGGGTGAATTCCACAGACTCACCGTTGATCAGGATGAGGTCCACCTCGGTGTGGGGGACACCCAAGGACTCGATAAGGTCCTTAACGGCGGGCTCGCCGAAAAAGAAACGCGTAAAAGCGACCTGCCTCTTCCCCGGTGGGAGAAAGTCGTTGAGCTCAGCGTAAAACCGGATCGAAGAGTGGTTCACCCTTTCTCACCCCGGTAGATTTTCTCTCCCGGCTGCCAAAATTCCTCTTTGCTTTCACCGGCCGGCACACAATAATCAGACCCTGCCTTCTTGAAAAAAGCAGGGTTTGTTGACCTACTAAACGCATTGCTGACAGCCGACAAGCGTAAAAGCTGCGTGTTTGCGGGATGCACGGGACTCACGGCCGCAGCGTCACCTTTCATCATGACAATGTTTGTTGTAGGCTTCGGTAAACAGCCTCAAGTGATGCTCCTCGTCGAGGATTATCCGGTGCAGCAGTTCGACAAGCCTGACAAAGTTATACAAAGTCTTATCGCAAGCGACTAACTTGCTGGAGAGACGAGCGGGCCCGCGACGTTATTCGGCGGTGCGCCTCGTTGCGGCCGCTATGTACAGCGCCGGTAACTGGCTGCGCCGCTTGATTCTAAGTTTGCCGAAGATGTTCTGCAGGTGCATCTTGACGGTATTGAGCGAAATGCTGAGCGCTCCGGCAATCCCTTCGTTTGATGCTCCCGAAATTACCAGCCGCACAACGTCTTTTTCCCGCGCGGTAAGCAAGTGAAACGGGTCCTGGAGGGGGACGCCGCCAGGCGGCGCCTGCGGCTCTGCCGGCGGGTCGCCGTGACGGCGTAGTGCCAGCGGAGACGGTTTAACAGGTGTAGGTAGAGCAGGTGCAGGAGGCCCAAGTCTTCCGGGCGGAAATCGCCCGTGCTTTTTTCCCGCCGGAGGCACAGCATGGCGTAAACAGTCTGTCCCTCTTTGAGTTCGCAGCCCATCAGGTAATGGGTGTTATAGGTCCGGAGGAAATCGTTGTAATACTCGCTCTTTCTGGTCCACACCCCGTAATCCACCAGGTCGGTGCTGCGGGCGACCGCCGATTCACCGGCCCGCAAGGCCGCGGTAACCTCGTCAATGTGAATATAGTAAGTGAGGTAGGGCACGATGGACTCGGCGGGGGTGTCCAGCAAGACCGGACTCTGTTCGGGGAGCCCGGTCAACGGATCGGCCAGCCAGAAACTTGCGCCGTCAAACCAGATTAATTCGCGGAGCATCTTCAGGGTTACCCGGCGCATTTCGTCAATATCCAAAGTGGCGTTGATCGCGGCCACGAGCGCGAGGAGTTTCTTTTCCTGCAACAGAGAGGACTCCCTTGGGGACCGGATATTTTCTTGATTATACCATATGACGTGTAAAAAAACGGTATAAAAATCGCCCGTCTAATACTTTCGGGCGTATTGGATACGGCTCGCCTCCGGTAAAATTACCCTAACCTTTACTGCGAAAACGCATATCCCGGAAGGGGGGACCGCCGGCGCTCAAACCACTGAAACCCTTATTCAAAAGCGGAAAGGAAGGCCGATGAAGGACGGAAGGGTGATAAAAATGTTAAAGAATTTACGGGTGTTTGTAGACGGGTTTATCACCTACGCGCTGTTGATGGGTTTTATTTCGGCAGCTTTCGCCGCAGGCGATTTGAGTATCAAGGCGGTTTTGAGCAACACCATCAAGCTGAAACTCAACGGCAAAGACTGGACGCCGAAGGATCCCGTGACGGGGGATTATTACCGGCCCATTATTTATAACGGCAGGACGTACCTGCCCGTGCGGGCGGTCAGCGAAGCGGCGGGGCTGCCGTTGGACTACGACGGCGCTGCCAAGACGATCTGGATCGGCGGCAAGAGCGACGTCCTCCAGATAAAGGATACGAGCCATTACGAAGACGAGTACGGCAGCATCGTTACCACCGACGCCGCCAAACTCGCCTCTCCAGGCGGCGCCTACAAATGGGGGATTACCAATAAGAAGGACCTCAGCCTGGATCACTTCATCTTCTACCTGAAGCCGAACGGAAAATACCAACGGTTCCGGGCCTCCTTCTTCCTTGACGAAGGTGTTATGGCCCCTCTCACCGTGAATATCAGGAAGGACGATTACAACGGCGCCGTGATCAAGTCGCTGGTCCTCACGCCGGGCGAAACGCTGGCCGGCGTGGATGTGGAGACCGGCGGGATCAACCGGCTTTGCGTGGAAGCGGACGTCCGGATCAACCACGACGTTGTCAAAAAGCTGATTATCGGCGAGCCCGTTTTCTATAACGGAACCCTGCCCGCGGAATCGCCTGTCCGCGGCTAAGCGGGAGCTTCGGTTTTGTTAAGGAGGTTGAAACATGCGGCTCAAGTATTCCCGGAAGTTGGTCAGCATTCTTTTAACGTCGTGGTGGCAAAGGCCGGCGGCATAAGCGGGTTATTCGGCGCCGGGATGGCCCACGCCGCTGACTACGGGGGGCATTTGCAAGACCCCTTGATTGAGCTGGAGTTCAACAACAAGCAGTTAGCAGGTTATTCCGCCAACGGAGAAAAGATCGATGTCAAGCTGGACGGTTACCTGGGGATCGACAAAATCACGGTGGACGGAAAATACAGCTGCACGGGAGGCTACCGGTTCGCGGCCCGCACCGGGGAGGAAGTCCACCTCAAAGCAACCTGCGCCATGAAGATAAAAAAAGACCTGGTCATCCCGCTCTTCGCCATCGACGTCCCGGCCGGGATCGCCCACGCGGGCGGCGGCCTCTACCTGCTGGTCAGGGTGGACGGCAATTTCACCCTGGTGACGGAAGCGGACCAGTGGCTGACGGTCACCGCGGGGATGCACGGGGGCACCTTCCTGTTCGTGCCGACCAGCTTTCACCCGATCCTCGGCGTGGACAAAGGCTTTGACGCCGACGCCTCCTTCTTGGGCGCCGTGAACGGGTACATCAAAGCGGGACCGCTGCTCGACCTCGAACTCCTGGGCTGGGACGTCGCAGGTGCTGGAGCGCTCGCCGGCATGGGGGTGAGCTGCACTACGGAAGGCGAGGGCAGCGACAGCGTGATCAACGCGGATATCTACGGCATCCTGCAGGTGTACGCGAACTTGGCGGGCAGGAGAATAGACCTCTTCAACTACCGGCCCGTGCTGGCGCAGATGAAAACGCCCAACACGGCGGGCTACGACGTAAAATTCCGGGAAGTGTGCGCCTACCGGAACTCTATCTGGGGAAACATTCAGCAGGACCTCGGGGCCGGCGGCGGTCTTCAGCCTTTTACCGGCACCGTTGAGCTCGAAATCAAAAATGCAAGCACCTCCCTGAAGGGGAAAGTGCCGGCGAATTGTGACGCGAACGGCGATTTCCATGTGGACTTAAACAACAGCGGGGTAAACTTAGAAAAAGACGACCGGATCCGGGTTATAAAAATAGCCGGTCAGCCGGTGAACTCGGCGGCCGTCAGCCCGACCTTCCCCTTCAAAGAGGTGCGGCTGCAATACGCCGACTTCTTCAACGACTCTTCCGAGGGCTGTGTAAGCCCGGCCAGGGTCAAGAACTGGTCCACCGGCCAGTACGAGTACGTCAACTATGCAGGGCCGATTGTCTACAACAACGGCGCTTCGACCGCGAGCGACCGGGACGGTAGCTTCCGCCTTGCCTACGACTTCAAGCCGGACCAGACGGTGAGCGCCGGCATTGTTTACAAAGGCTTTAAAGTTACTTCAGATGCGGTTAAGCCCGACGCGGACCTAGGCGGGATCAGCCTGCGCGAGCAGGTGAGCGCCGGTGTCTACACCGGCGCGGACGGCGTTACGCGGGGGAGAAACGAGCAGCGGGAGCATTGTCTGGTGTATAACCTCCGCGGCCCGAAGGCGGTTGACCAGATGGGCGGCTACACCGCCGATTACTACCTTCTCAGCAAGCCTCACGACTGGTGCTGGCTGGATAAGCCTATGCATTTTGACTGCTGCGTCGGGGAAAAGAAATTCGGCACGGCGGTGACGCCCGTAGAAGAGCCCTCGCAGGTCAACTCAGGCGCCGGCGGTCTCTCCGTGAACCTGCCCAGGCTCAACCTGGGCGCCGGCTCCGGGAACCCGCCCAGGTCAAGAGGGTGTTCCAAAACCAGCAACACCTTTGTCACCGAATGGGCCTGGCCGGTGTCTGAACAAAAACCCGGGCTAAAGCTGCCGCCGGCGGCTGAAAAAATCGTTCAGCCCGTTCTGCCGGCGGGACCTGCTGCCGGGGGGCAGGGTTCCGTTTCCCAATACACCGGTTTCAAAGCGGCTATAGTTCCGCAGCGTACCATAGAAGGGCTGCAGCCGAAGGTGATGGATCTGCCTGGTTACTTCAAATACGAATCCGATAAACCTCCTTCCGCCGTGCTCAACGAAGCGGCAGAGCATTGGGGTGTCCCCTGGGGGTTTGCGGAAGGCACCGGTGAGGAGATGGAGCAGAATACAGAGCCCATCAAGCGGACGGGCGGAATGACCATCACTTACGAAGGCAAGGTTATCCCCGTAAGAAGCCTGGAGGAGGAACCTGCGCCGGACCCCTGCGACCCCCTGCCGGCCGCGGGAATCACCAACCCGGTGGAGCTGCTGCTGGTGGAAAGGTTCTGGAGCAGGATCAACCCGAATCCCGTTGAGGATCTGGTGAAAAACAAAGCCAGCCTGCCCGCCTGGTCGAGAGAGGCGATCGTCTCCTGCGTGCAGAAGGGGATCATGAATACCCGCGGCGACGGGACGTTCGCGAGCGGCGTCAACGTGACCCGCGGGGAATGCGCCGCCTTCTTAGCCAGAACCTTCGGGGTGGCACCCAAGTTCGGGAAAACAGCCTTCTGCGACCTCCCGGACAAGTACCCCTACCAGTTCGAGATCAACGCCGCTTACGAAAAGGGACTTGTGAGCGGCACCGGCAGCGGTACATTCAGCCCCTTTGCCGGCGTAACCAGGGAGCAGGCCGCCGCCATGATCATGAGGGGACTGAAGACCTTTTCCGGGGGCAACCTGTCCGTCCCGTCAACCGGCGACCTGAGCTACCGTGATGCCGCCGCGGTCAGCAGTTGGGCCCGGGAGGCGGTAAAGGAGGTTTCCGCCCTCGGGCTGATGAAGGGCATGCCCGGCGGCACCTTCCAGCCCCAAAAGAAGATCACCGCCGGCGAAACGGCGGCGCTGCTGACGCGGGTGGATGCCTTTGCGGCCGGTTTAAACTGGTCTTTGTCCTAATCAGTCAGCCGGCCGGCGAGTTCCGACAGGTTTTTCGTTACCTGCCGCCTGTCGCGCTCGCTTTGAGGGAGTCTGCTGATAACCTCCTCCAGGTAGCAGTAAAAGGCGTTGGTCATGTCCGGCTGGTTAATGGCAAAAACGGCGAGCGGCGGGTCTGCCTTCGCAACGATTATGCCCACCTCGTCCTTTGCCGCGAGGCGGATGTTTTGGGGGCCGCCCCGGTGCGCGGCAAAAAAGTTGAAGTTGGGGCAGCCTTTTAACAGGCGAAGGATGTTTGCTAAATGGCTTTTGTATTCCGCCGGCGTGTAGCACAGCGGTGCGCTGCCCAAAAAGTCCGGCAGCGCCGCGGGGACACGGCCGGCAGCGATTTCGTCAGGCGGCGGCAGGCTGACGATTTTGGTATGTTTGTGGTGTTTCAGGTTGGCGGCGAAGGCCTTGGCTCTCGCTCTCTGGGCGGAGAGCATTTTTTCTTTTGTTTCGCCTGCCGCGCCGGCGCGGCTGAGCAGGCGGTCAAGAAGCTCCTCCGGCATCGTAACGGTGGAAAGGGTGTTCGACCAGCAGATGCAGTCCCCGGGCTGCTCCACAAATTCCGCCACCAGTTCGGCGAGCCCGGGAGGATTATCGCCGGTAAAGATGCGCATAAGCGGGCGGCAGATCTTCAGGAACTCGTTAAACTCGCGGGTCAGGGAGGCGACCGTATCCGGGCCGGCGGAAAAAACGTTCGCTGCGCTTTGCTCCTGCCCGGCCAGGGTCGTGGCGGTCAGCGCCGCAACGCCCGGCGCGATGAACATCGTCCGCCGGAAGAAATGCTCGCGGTACCGGGGGCAATAGTACGGCTCGATCGCCCCGGTCATATAGAGCGGCAGCCAGAAATCAATGGCCGCGAGCATCTCGGAAAGGTCGCGGCTGATCACGTGGACGATCTTTATCCTGGTGCCGCGGGCGATGACCCCGGTAAGGATCGGGACAAAGTGCGGCAGAAAGCTCCGATCGGTCATCCACTCGATGCTTTCATCGCTGTATAAGAGCAGGGTGCCCGGCTTTTCTTGGGCTGCAACCGCCGTTAAAAACCGGATCACCCCGGTCTGTTTACCCTTTACACCGTAAAAAACTTCAGCCGTGAGCGGCATGCCGGCAAGCGCTTCTTTGCCTGCCGCAACCGGCGGCGAACAAGCTTTTGCGCCTCTGAACGTGTCCAGGCGGCCGAGAAACGTGCCGATAACTTCGGCGCCGGCTGCCGCTTCCTCGGAAAGCCACGCGTACAAGAAATCCGCCAGCGCGGGGGCGTCTACATTCTTTTTCTCCGGGGGCAGGCCCATGATTTCGCAAAGGGCGGCCTTTTGGTAATCAATCTTGGCCTGCCCGGCAAAGTAGGCGGCGATTGCCTTTATATGCGCGCTTTTTTTGGCCAGCGTTCTTGCCCCGGTGCGCCAGCGGCTGACCAGCGAGGCGTCTACGGACAGCGCCCTGGCCAAACCGCTGTTGGAAACGCGCAGTACCGCCATCAAAAGGCTGATCCTGTCGTTAAAGAGCATTGCTGCTCTCCCAATTAATTCCAGGATCATTCCAATTATACCATGTTTCTGCTCTGTTCGATCCTGTTTCTGACCCTGCGCGGCGAAATTTTGTCACGGTTCCGTGACAGCGAAAATGTCATTGACAAATGCGCCAAAGTGCTTGTTTTTTCTGCACCCTGATGTTAGATGTTCTTAAGAGGTGGCGGCCGTGCAGGATGTCCCAGCGCCTTTCAATATAAATCTGCGGACCGGCTTTTTTAAAACTGAACCGTATACCGTATCCGTTTCCCGCGAGGCACTGACCTTTACGCGCGCCGGCGGAATCGAGGGTGCAGAGCAATTTATGATTAGTTGCCGCGACGTGCAGTCTGTAGTTATTCTCGGCAGCTTTCCTGCTGAACTGGAGATCAGAACGGAGAAGGGGGTGTTCACCGGCACGTTTCAAAAGCCCGCTGATATGGATGCGGCAGCCGCCGCTCTGCGGGCGGTGTTCGGAAAGAGGTTTTTGAAGGAGAGTTTTGCCTAGACAAAGGAGGTGGATCAGTTTGAAAGTTGCAAAAGCGCCTGTTTTGCGCACCGTTATCTACATGATGCTGAGCCCGGCTGCGATTCTGAAAACAACCCTGGCCGGTATTCCGTGGTTCTTTTCCCTGGCCGTCTCGGCCCTTGCTTTTGCCCTCTTTTTCCTCCAGACCGGTATCGACCTTTACCGCACCGGGCAAAAGCAACTGGTCTTCGCCCTGGGCTCGGCCGGGGCAGGGGCCGTTTACGGCATGACCGTAATCCCGCTTTTGGCCGCCGCCATCTGGACGATCCTGAAAATCGCCAGAACCGACAAACCCATAGGCTGGGCCGTTTCGTCCTTTTGCCTGAGCTACAGCGGGGCCCTGGTTTACGGGCTGGTGGGGCTCTCCTTTTCCCTGCTCTGGGGCTGGAAGACGTCGGTGGCCTTCGGGGTTACCGGGGTTTTATGGGCCACCGGGCCGCTCATCGTGGCCGTACGGGAAATGACGGGCGGGAATACCGTTTTAAGCGTGTTTTTTGCTACCGTCGCCGGCCTGGCGGTTCTGCTGAGCTGGTCGGTATTCGGCCAAATCTAGGAGGTAGGGAGAATGGAAACCAATAGCGGCACGGTATATAAAGGGAGCCCGGGGTATTCGCTGGCCGCGTTGTTCTGTTTCGCCGTTTTCGGCGCAACCGGCCTTCTGAACCCTTTTGACCGGTTCAATCCTGTGCACATAATTATGGGCGTCGCAGTCGGCATCTGTTTCGGCTTTTTGTGCAGGCTGTCGCTTTCCGTTGTTTTGGGCCTGGCCAACCGCAGCCTCAAACGGATTCACGGCCGCGGCGTTGTCGGGGCCGCGGTTGCCCGCAGCATGTTGTTCCTGCTCCCCTTTGCCCTGATGTCCCTTCTGGCCGCATATATCTTGCGGTGGTCGGCGCTGAGCGCTTTTGTGTCCGCCGGCCTTATGACCGCCGCCGTGGCGGCGGCGATTGAATTAGGAAGGATAAAGGCCAAACCGGAAATAAAAGACACTGTTTTGGCCTCGGTGGTGGCGTGGGCGTTTTCGGCGACCTGGATTTACGCCCTGGGTTTTTTGGGCAGGCTGCCTTTATACGTGGAAGGCGCCGTGCGGCTGCTCGGCTCGCTCAACGGCGGCCTGTTCAGGTAAGGAGGGAAACGGAAGATGAATTTGTCGAGAACAATACAACGGGCTGCTTGTTTTTTCGCCCTCTTTACATTTATCCTGACCTTTCCTTTGCCGGCCCGGGCGGTTGGAAAAAGCGCTTCCCCGCCGGCTGAACCTTGTCAGAAGGTAATCTTCAAGAACGGCCCCTGGGAAAGCGAGTACATCGACCACGAGGGCAAATCCCTGCTGGTGGTTCAGTACCAGGGAAGCCGCGCTATCCCGCAGGCGCCCGCCGGTGCCGGGGCGGCTGCTGAGCGTCCTGTGCTCAAGATGTCCCTGAAGACCGGCCAGCTAATGAAAAACATCTACATTCCTCTGGCCCAAACCGTGCCGGGCGCCCCGCCCGAGGGCAGCATCAGCGTTATGTTCAAGGACGGCGAAGGCAGTTATTATGGTCCCTTCTCTGCCCGGGAGATCAGTAAAGCCCCTACCGGTTACGCCGCAGCCGGGCCGGGCAAAGCTGCGGACGCCAAAAACCCGGTCTCTTTATTCGATGCCGTAATCATGCCTGAAGGAGAAGTGGTCCTGCCCGCAGGCGAGTACGAGCTTTACATCAATTCGCCCGTGGCCCTGGTGCGCAACGAGGATACGGGGATGGCGCCGGCCGTCCTCATCAAGGGCGTGGATTACGCAGCCTGGAAGGCCTACAGGCAAAAACTGGTCCAGTACCGGCAGCAGATGCAGCCCACGGAAGAAGGCAGGCCGTCCAAGCCGGGCGAAGGCTTTACCCTTGCCGGCAACCGGGAGTTGGCCGTCACCCTCGAAAATCCCAAGGCCTATACGCCGCCAAAAACCGCCAGGCCGGCGGCGCGGCCCGCTGTCTTGGACCTTTCCGTTTCCAGCTTGGTGGACGAAATTGTTTTTGATGCTTACAACGGCGGGAAAGGGGCGGTCCCGGGCACGGTTTCCATCGTTGATAAAACGGGAAAAGCCGTGGGCACCTTCCAGGCTTGCGGCGTCACCGCCGGGGGTGTGGCCAATGCCCTGTGGGTGGTGCGCCCTGACGTGGTGCTGGAACCAGGAACCTACAAACTGGTTCCCGCGAACCCTCGGGCGGCAACCGGCGTAAGTGAGAAGTCTTCGGGTGTCGCGGCGGTAACCGGCGACAGCGAGGGGAACCCGGTGTTTGCCGCTATGACAGCCCCCATGCCGCTGCCCCGGTTTGATTTCACCGGCACTTACTCTATAAGCCTCGACGTGATCAAGACCAGCACCCTGATGGGGCCGGTGCGCGAAGCCGCGCCCAGTTTCACCCTGCGCTCCTTCGAGCTTACCGTTCTGGACCAGGGCGAGACCATCCAGCTCATCGGAAAGTACGAGGGGATGCCTTTTTCGCAGACGGCCCGCGTCACCGGCCGGAAAGAAAACAGGGTGGAAGCCGCGCTCCAGGGTTCAACCAGGGTCCAGGTTCCGAACCAGGCGATCATCGGAGCCTCGGTAGCCATAACCCTGGAGAAACCCCCCGGGCTTACGCCCAGGCTTACGGCTGGCGGCCAGGGCACCTACCAGCGGGCGGCAACCAAAGACAAAGGCGCCGATTACAACACCTACCGTATCACCGCCAGCGGCAGCATGGTCACCCGCGAGTTGCCGCCGTTCGTGATGGCGGCCCTGTCCAGCCGCCTGGGCTCGGCGGGCAGCATCCCCGGTCCCGACAGCCCGGCCCAGGCCGCCGCCGGGGCGCTCTTCCCGCCGCTGGCCGGGGTCATCGCTCAGATCCTGGAGAGCGCCTTCAGGCGCAGGCAGGAAGAGGCCCGAAAAGCCTGGGAAGCCAGACTGTCTCCAGGGGAAAGGGCGATGAAGGAAGCCGACGAATCGCTGGGCAAAGGGCTCTACGACGAGCGTGAAGCCCGGGCCTGGTCTATTTTGGCTGATGCCCTGGCCCACAGCGACGAGCCGGACGCCGATCCCTATTCTGTCGGGGATAATGAGAGGGTTTCCGGCGGCCGCGCGGACGAATCTTACGTGGACACCGGCGGCAAGGAGGCCGGCGAAGAAGAGGGCTACTCCCCGGATACGGAGGAGCGCGAGGAATACGGGCCGGCGCTCCCGGACCCGGCGCAGAGCTTCTTTGCCGGCGAGCGGGAGAGGCTGACCGCCGAGCGGGACGAGTGGCTCAAAAACCTGGAAAGCTCCCTGCAGTCGGCCGACCCCGACGACCCGCAGGCCCGGCGCCTGCACGAACAGTACCGGGAATACATCGACTATCTCAACGGCCGCATCAGTGATCTGGAACAGGCGGCCGCCGGGGAAGCCCGCACCATGGTCCTCCCGGTGGACCACACCGGGCGCACGGCCGAGGTGGCCTACGACCCGGTGACAGGCGAGTGGTACAACACCGAAACCGGCAACATCTTCGATATGGGCAGGTATGAAAAAGACGTGCTGCCCGGCTTGGAAAAAGACCGGGAGTTTATTGACGCGCAGCGGCGCAAGCTGGAAACCAGGGACACCGCCTTCGACCGGGCCATGGACCAGCTCGTCAACGACCAGAAGGAACGCCGGCGCCTGCTGGGGCAGCTGCAGAAGATAAGGAACCAGGCTTACGGCATCGAACCCCCCGCTCCAGGAGTGGGAGACGTGCAGGCCCACATTGACAGGCTCATAAACGACCTCAGCAATAGGGAGATATCCGCCGGCGAGATGCGCGACCGGGCCGGCCGGGTGGCCCGGGTGGTGACCGGGCGCCTCACCGGCCGCACCATGGGCGAAGAGGAAGGCCGCAGTCTTATGGAAGGAGTTATGCCGGCCTCGGATAGAGGCGGTACCATCTGGTCGAGAGCAAAGGCCGACTGGCAGGACTGGTGGAACGATGTCACCAATGTAAGCATCCTGGCCCACACCGCCGCCGAAAGCGGCCTGGACGTGGTGACCGGCAGAACCTGGGCCGGGATGGCCGGCCGCGTGACCCTGGCCGCGCTGACCGGAGGCTACAGCGAAATCCCGCTCTCCGTGGGCGAGGCCCTGCACGACATCAAGCAGGATATCGAAGCCGGCGAATCCGGCCTGCGGGCGACCCTGAAGGCCATGGGGCAGTACGCGCTTGGCGAGCTGGCGGGCGCCCACGGCGAGGAGTTCTTCAAGCACTCCGGCCTGCAGCTGAACCCGGAGGCGGTGGAAAAGCTGTCGAACAAACTGAACACCCCGGTCGGCGAGCTGCTTTGGGGCAAAGAGGGGAAAGAAATGATTGAAGGCACGGTGGAAAAGGCGGGCAAGGGCCTGGCCGGCTCCGCCGACAGCCTGGCCCGCAGCGCCCCCGGCAGCATTGATTATGTCAGGTACCGGGGAGAAGTGAGAGATACGGCGGAAATGATTGCCGGCAAGATCAGAACCGGCGGTGAACTCGATGCAGATGACATCAGAAAGGTGCTGCGCGATCCCGGCGTGACCCGCGAACTCAAAAGCGCGCCGGAAGAAGTGAGGCGGGCTTACCAGGACGCCCTGGAAAAAAACCTGTACGACCCCGCGCTCAGCAACGCTAAGAGCAGGCTGAACGACGCGCTCAACACCGATTCGGCTTTCAAGGCAAGGATCGAAAAAGAATTCGGGCCGGGGACCAGAGTGGAGGTGGAGATAGACTCCATCCGGACACCCGGCACCCCAACCGGAGGAACCAGGCTCAACGCCGACAACGACCTGACCGGACGGCTCAAAATCACCGATGCCGGCGGCAACACGGTCTACCGCGAGCTGCCTGCGGAAAAACTCTCCGGAGTGTACCATGAGGAGTTCGCCAAGGCTTCGGGGATGCTGGACGCCCACGGCAATTTCAACGTAGCGAAAGCCCGGGCCGAGATGCCGGATGTTAACTGGAGCCAGTTGACTAAAGAACAACAGTTAGAAACCTTTGCCAAACTGCACAACCAGGAAGTGACCGATGTCTTTTCGCCCGAAGCGGCGGTGGATTTCAACAAGTGGGCGGAACACTCGCTGCGTAAGGACCTGCCGGGAGGCACCAGCGCCGTTGACCTCCTAAAGAAGGGCGATCCCACCGCCAGCCTGGCTGATCCCCAGGGATTGGCCATGATGGAAACCTACAAGATTAAAGAATTCTTCAACCGCGGCGGGCTGGCCAACCAGGCCGAAGCCTACGAGCAACTGGCCAAGATGGGCAAGCTGACCGGTGATTTGACCGAAGCCTACCGCAAGCTGGGGTTCCCGGCTCAGGATATGCCCGGCAACATGGCCAAGGCTCTGGAAGTCGTCTCCAACCGCAATCTGTCGCCGGGAGCCAGGACCTTGGCTCTCAAGGAGCTGGGATTTAATGGCCCCGAAGACCTGGCCAATAAGCTAGCCGGGCGCATCGAAGGGTTGCAGAAGCTGGGCTCGGAGCTAGGCCGCGGCTCCAGCGGCGCCCCCATCACCTCCAGCCCGATCGTGCGGGCGGTGATCGGGGCCGTTGTCGGGTCGCACTTGAAAGATAACCAGTAAAAAGGAGGAACGGGTAACATGTTAAACGATAACCGCCTTAATGTAGTCAGCAAAGCGCCGGCCTTCCGCCTTGACGGCGGCGACCTTTGCCGGCTGGCCAGGCACCATTACCGGCTGACCCCGAATCATCTTTCCCCGTTCAGGGGCCAGCCGGAAGACGGCAGCAAGCTCTCGCCGGAGGCAGCCGCGCTGGTTTCTGATCCGGACTTAAAGCGCATCGCCGCGGTTTTGGCCGCGCCCGGCTTGAGAGTTTTGTTCCGCACAGGAGGCATGGCCAGACCCCCGGAAAGTTTCAGCGTCTACTGCCGGCGGGAAGGAAAAGAAACGGTAGCGGTCAGCCTTTACCAGGCAGGCAACCTAGTCGAAACCACGTACTTTGACAGCCTTGCCGGCTGCTGCGCTTATCTCATGTCCCTGCACGCGGCGCCGGTGCCGGCGCCTTCCCCCAACCTTATCAAGCCGGAGGTTCCCCTGGAGGTCATGCTGCTCGTCCTGGCCCTTGTCGATTGCTACCGCCGGGCCTACCTGAACGGGATGCTGAGCGGCGAGGCGGCGCCGGTGGAAGCGGTTTATGAGGACGAGTTCCTGGCGGTGTTCGAACACGAACTGAAAAGCCCGGACATAAGGTGGCTTTTGCCCTCGTTTTTGCGGCTGGTGCCCGGCTTAACGGAAACGTCCCTCGTTTTTGCGGGGGAACAGATGGACGTGGTGCGGGCCCTCGGCTTCTGCACCCGCGCCGCCGGTCCCGAAAAAAACCGGGCCGTGTACCTTTTCGGCCCCGCGCTCAAGTACCTGGGCCTGGAGTTTACGGTGTTCTGGAATGCCGCCGTGGGCTTCGAGGTTTCCGTCCCCGGCCGCAAGTCCGGAAAAATAGAAAGCGCCGGCCGTTACTTCCTGGCCCCCACCGCCGAAGCCAACCACCTCATTACCATTAAGAAGGGAAACGGCGGCAGCACCTGCACCCACCAGAGCCTGACCTTCGCCCGGGCGGTTGCGGAGCTGGAAGGATTGCTGCAGGAGCATCTGAACAAGACCCCGGGTGACGCCCCCGCCGCGGCAAAGAAAGGCGGGCCATAAGCAGCCGTTATCCCCGCTGCGGGATCAATAACGGGCCGGGAGCCGCCCTTTGCACTGCCCGCAGCCCGCGGTGCGGGGCCGGCTCCGGCCCAACGCCGGCGATCCGAAAAGACAACGAAGGAAAAGGTGGTCAACAAATGTGGCTACGAGAAAATTGATACTGCTCATGGTGATCGCGTTGTCGGTTTTCGCCTTGACGGGGTGCGGGTGTGACAATACCGCTTCCGGTGGCAAGATCAAGCTGACCATCGTGTCTAAAACGGACCAGGGGGACTGGGGAAACATCGAGCGTTGCACTCACCACTACTCTGTCAGCGGAGCGGGAGCGGATATTCCGAAAACACCGCTGCCCCACAACCAGACCACGGTGGTTGAACTGCCCGCGACCAGGGACAGCTACACCCTGACCATTTATACCCGGGGCGTTTACGCCGACGGCAAAACCCCCGGCAAGCCAAAGAGATACGTCGGTACGTTTCCCGGTAATAAGCCTCTGGAAATTACTTTTACATGCGATTTAAGGGGCGGAATGCACGGAACTGAATCAAAAAGCGGCTTTACGTTCACCTCGTACGATGACTGATTTTAAAGAATGGTTCAATGAGAAAAGCGAAGAAAATTTAAGAAAGGAGAACGATAGAGATGAAGCGTTTTGGAAAACCGGCGACTTCGCTAAAATTGTATTTAATTACAGTTTGCTGCGCGCTGGCGGTGCTCTTTTTCATACCCTGCCCCCTTGCTCTGGCTGATGAGAGCCGGCAGGACACGGCAATCATAATGGTAGCCAAAACTTTGGGGCGGTTGGGGGAAAAGGACCTGGCGAAGCGTTTTTTGGATGACTATTTCAGTAACGGGCGAGTGAAGATTGAAGCTCTAGGTGGAGAAGGGGTTAACGCCGAGACCGGGCCGGAAGGGTTATTTGGTTCAGGGGAAAATATAATGACGCTTGATGATAGCATTCTAAAACAGGCAGACGCAAAACGAATATGGGAAAAAAGGCCTTATTCCAGGGCATTGGATACTGTGGGGTGGGCCGTAACTGTATATCATGAGTATATTCATATGGGTCAAAAAAATCCTCAAAATATTCCTCGTGACGAGGACCCGGCCTGGCAGGAAACAGACAGGGCGATTGCCAGGTGGTGTGAGAGGTTAAAAAATGAATTGGATAATTTGAAAAATGAACCTGCTTCCGGCATGAAAGGAGATAAGCTGCAGGAACTGGAAGATATTCTGCTCCACTTAAAAAGTCAAAGCGGCTTATTCAAAGAAGCGGTCCCACGGAACATCCGTGACGGAAAATTAAGCGCCGGGCTGACTTGGGAATACCCGGGTCTCGTTACGAAAATAGACGGTATTATTCAAGATGTTCAGGCTGAAATCACCCGGAATAAAAGTGCTTTGCAAACAACCGCATCCAGTAGCGGTCCCGGATGGAAGCTGCAGTCTGTTACGACAGCAAACTTGAAGGTAAATGAAGATAGGGAGTGGTATTGGAACCACAAATTCACCTTGAGCGACGGTCACGGCTCCGGGGGCCTTTCCTGGAAGGATAGTTACAACAGCGGAAGCGTATCGTTCCAGGCCTCCTGGACCGGCCTTTCGCCTACGCTGCTACCTGGAACGAAGGTGCCGGTGGTTTTCAATCTTTCCACCAGTGCCAGCCAGACCGGCGGATACAGGAATATGGGCGGTGGGCTTTATCTAAAAGTAAACGGCATGAAAATAGGAGATGACGTAAAGAATGGCGGCTCTACAGACAGTTTGCCACCGCCCACTACCGAAAAACGGGAATTTGATGTGCCTACCGGCAAAGACGGAGACGTTATGGAAATTTTCATTTCTTATGGTAATAATGCCGGCTCGGGAAACATCATTTACAAGTATGTATACAGCGGGTCAGCACCCTCCCAAGGGGCTTCCGGTCCGGTCGGCAACGGCAGTACAGGCGGTACAAAGGTAAAAGTTAACGGTGTGGATATCAATTTTGATGTTCCCCCTGTTATCGAAAGCGGCCGGACCTTGGTCCCGCTCCGAAAAATTGCGGAGGCTTTGGGATGTAACGTTAAGTGGAATGACACAAACAAAACCATTTTGCTGGAAAAAGGCAATACGCATGTCTATTTGCAGGTAAACAGCACTGCGGCCAAAGTCAACGGGAAAGCTAAGAAACTCGATGTTCCGCCGCGAATCACCCAAGGCCGGACGCTTTTGCCGCTGAGATTTCTTGCCGAAGCATTAGGGCTGAAAGTCGGCTATGACAAAACCAGTCAGACGATTACCATTTCGCGGTAGCGGTGAAAGAGGGTTTTGAGTTTAATGATTAGTTAAACCACGAGCGAGGCCGCTTCGGCCATAGCGCGGCTGCTTGCTCTGATACAGTAAGCGGAAAGGGAAGCGGCGGCCCGGACCCGGTACTGAGGCCGGGCCGCCGCTTATCACGCAGAATTAGAACCAGGCTCAACGGCAGTAGCGGGGAGGGGAGGTGAATGGTGTGCCGCAGACATCCTTGCTGCCGCCGGTTACAGCGGTGCGGATGGTTTGGGCACGCGCCGGCGCTTTTTCCAATGACCCGGACTCGAAGCTTTCTGCCGCCTTAACCGAAGCGGCGTTAAAAGAGCTGAGGGACCGGGCGGAGAAAGAAGAACCGCGTGAAAAGGACTATATCCTCAGTGCTATTGCCACGATGGACGCCGCTTTGCGTAATCTCGATATCATCCAGAAAGGGCGCGAACTTAATTTCCAGGAGAATGAGCGGTTGCGGCAGGCCTACTTAGATTCAGTGGCTGAAAACATCACCTTCGGGAACAAAGCCGGTGATTTCCTGAAATCCCTGCCGACCGTAACCATCGGCGGGGCCGGGAGCGTTACTCTTGCCGCCTCGTTGCAGAGTTCGCTCAAATTAAGCGACCTTCAATTGTGGGGTCTCGGTTTGGCTGCGGCTGCCTTGGGTTATCTGGTCCATCTGGGCGCCGTCCGGTTAATGCGCAGGCGCACGCAGATGCTCTACGTTATCCAGGATTATGAAAGAGGCCTCTATTATAACCAGTACGTCACCCGTGCCGCCACGGTATTAACGTCTCTTTATCTGGACGTAGACCGGATCCACAAGAATGTTTTCGGACAGTCGTACCCGGTAGAAACAGAAGCGCAGGGTATCGTTGGGGAGATGCTCAAAGGAATCAGGCCGACATTTTGCAGGTATGCACAAGCACGTGAGAGAGCAAAAAGTCGCGCCCGAACTCTGGCCGCTGTGCGAGACCGGAGGCGATGCGCCGGCAAGCTGCCCTCACTGGGAAGGGTGATGACCTGGATAACCTGGTGGGCTCGTGGACGGACGACGCGCCTGGCAAAGCCGTTCTGATGCGGCCGGCTTACTTGCCGGCCGGGCGGCGGTGTAACCATCGTGAACGTCGCGGGGAAGCCGAAATAACTGAACACTTTTTTCGTCAATCCAGTAGATATCTACCTCAGGTTAGAATATAATAAAATCAGAAAGTTAAACTTTATTAGACGGGGATGATGAACATGTTGGTGGAATTAAAACAAAAATCCCAAGTGACTATTCCCAGTGAATTGGTGAAAAAACTTAAGCTTAAGCCCGGCGATAAATTGGAAGTCGAAGAAAAGGACGGTTGCCTGATTATTACCCCCGTTGAGGTTATTCCGCGGGCTCAAATGTGGTTTTATTCTAAGGAATGGCAGGCGGATGAGCAGAAGGTGGAGCAACAAATACGGGAAGGCCGGGTGAAAACGGCAAAAAGCAAAGAGGAATTGTTCAAAGGCCTGGGGCTGGATGAAATATGAACATTTACTATTCCGAGCTTTTTGCTGACAAAGTCAAGCAGCTTTCAATAGAAGTGAAGCGCGCCTTGAAAAAGAAGCTGGAGCTAATGATGGAAAACCCCAGGCATCCTTCCCTCCGCACTAAGAAGATTCAGGGGCAGGACGACATTTTTGAGGCAAGCGTCACCATGGATATTCGGATAACATGGCAATACACCGAGGACGGTATTTTGCTGCGAAATATCGGAGAGCACGACAAGACTCTCAAGAATCCGTAAGAATCGTTCTGCCGGTTAATTACCCGGCGGGCGGAACTGCCCCGCTGTGAAACAAACGACGCAGAAAAAACCATCTTTATGCTCCGCAAACGGAGTCTGATAATTTTTCTTCTGCCTTCAGCGCCGCAAGACGTCATGCGTCAGCAGCGAGTTATTACGTTCCTAAAATCATTATCCCTGCTTCGATTTAAATGAATTAGAAAATCCGTATCCAGCAAAAATCCCGCTCTCTCTTTTTCCGGAGTCATTACCGTATCCTTTCGTCCGAAACTCTAAGGAGGCCGTTGCAAAACGGCGCCTGGCTTTGTCAGGCTCGCCATCCGGTGCTCACGTACCTCCATGTACGCTCCGCGCCGGATGTCTTCGCCTTCCGCGCCATGCTTGTTTTTCGCGGCCTCCGGGGCACTTACTTATTTACACCCGCCGAAAGCCGTTACGTGGTTTTTCTACCGAAATTTATTTGTTTTGCAACACTCTTCTAAGACGGTTGACAAATGACAGGGTATCCAAGCCGTCATCAATAAAACCTTCCGATTTCGAAAGGTGGTCAAGGCGAGCCCGGCGTTTGAGTTCTTTTTCAATCGCTGCAGAAATAAATTTGGAGCGATTTCCTTTACCTACTAAAGCATCAATCTTTTGTACGATATCGCAAGGCAACCTCACTGCTGTTATTTTAGAATTACGCATAGAAAAAGCCATACGTATCATTTCCCGGCCTCAATATTTTGTATTACGTTAAGTATAACAAAAATAGGGGAGCCCTACAATAGCCGGGCCGCAATATCATTTTGTTCACAATCCGACTCATCGCTGGGATCGGGCGCAGTAACATCCGAAAAAAATGTTTTCCAACCGAAACTTCCTGTCCTTTGATGGACCATCATGATATGGACACAACTACTTGCTTCCGGTAAAATTACCCTAACCTTTACTGCGAAAACGCGTATCTCGGAAGGGGGGACCGCCGGCGCTCAAACCGCTGAAACCTTTATTCAAAAGCGGAAAGGAAGGCCGATGAAGGACGGAAGGGTGATAAAAAGAATTTACGGGTGTTTGTGGCCGGGTTTATCACCTGCGCGCTGTTGAAGAATCACTCGAAAGGGGGATCACCGGTGGGTGAGTTGCTTCTTTTGGGCCGGAGGATTATCCGGATGGGGCTGCCGGGGGTACTTATAGTCTTAATCCTCGCCGCTTTTGCGGGGCCGGCGCTGGCCTGGGGTGGCCGGGGCCATTATGCTGGCACGGACAAGGCGCTCCAGCTTACGGGTGAGCTTGACGCCAATGTGGCGAACCATCTCCGGCGGTTACCGCAGGGGACCTCCGAGATCGGCACGATGCGTTATGAATGTCTGAAAGGCGATAAACTTTATCAGACAGTAACCGGAACAACCGGCGGTTCGCGGGATAATCTTGACAATTACAGCACAATGATGGCACGTTTTGGCAGCCAGCCGTGGAACTGGCTGGCGGTGCAGGCGGTCCTTCCCGACTTTTACCGGGATCTGGAGTTTGTGGACGTAGAGGGCACCCTCATCGATGGCGGCAGGGACGACCCGCACCGGGACGAATGGGACGCGATTGACGACGAGGCGCATTATTCTGAAGACAACAGCAATTTTGCGGCTTTCAACCATTTTATCGATATCAAAAAGGGCCCCGGAAGGTTCGATGACTTCGACGGTTACAGCTATCACTACGGTTCGGCGTCGCGCGACCAGTACCAAAACGCGAGTGACGCTACGAGCGACTTTTGGGCCCAGTTGCTCGCAGACCTCGGCGGGTACAAGGTGGACGGCGGCCTGGTGGGCTACTGGTACAACGACGAGTACGTCCACGCCTACGGAGGAGATGTGGGCGCCGGAGGGCACGGCGGCTGGTACCGGGAGTGCTCGCCTTCGGTCTGGCGTTACTCCTTTCCGGAAGACAAAGGCGTTTACACCTCTAAAGAGTTCGAGCTGAGAGCCCGTTTCCCGACAGCCGATTCGGTAGGACGGAGCGGTAAGGGCATTCCCTACAGCGTCTTCATGCCGGTAGATAATATGGCGCGCTACTGGTACGGGGAGTTTCTCAGAACGCGGGATCTGCTTGCTTTAGGGCCGGTGATGCACGCCGTCCAGGACGCGAGCGTGCCCCACCACGCCGCCGGCTATTTGGGGAACTGGCACGACCGTTACGAAGAGAATCTTGGGCGAAATATCGAAAACTGGCTGCGCGACCCCGCTTTCCTCAACGACGTAAAGCAACTGGTGAATCAGTGGAGCCGGATTGATCCTTCCTGTTCCGCGAGCGGCTGTCCGGTACCGGCCTTGCGTCAGAGCGACTGGAACAAAACACCGGCGATTAACTGGCGGGTTGACCAGTTAGTGACCTGGATGGCTCTTAACGCCTACCACGCTTACGACGCCACCTATAATCATTTCCGGGGCGGCTTCCGCTTTGATGCCGCCAACGCTAAGGAGCTTACCAAGAAGGCACTGGCCATAAGCGCCCTAGTGCTGAAAAAGGCAGCGGCTGACACCGGCTGCGCGATCTACAGGGTCCGGGTCGATTCGCCCCGTTGGGGTGCGACTCTGCAGGCGGGAACAAGTTATAGAATCAGGTGGACAGTAACGGGAGGAAGCGGCGGGAAGGTAAAACTCTGGTACCGCCTGAGCCCCACGGCGGCGTGGCGATTGATCGGTTGCGCGGATAATACCGGCGTTTACCTCTGGACAGTGCCAAATGTAAATACAGCGCGGGCAAAGATCAAGATATCCTGGTACACCGGTTGCGAGGCAGGGGCAGCCTTTTTAGCTTCGGCCGAAAGCGGCGAATTTACCATCCGGCCCCGCAGCATCACCCTGACTTCCCCTAACGGCGGCGAACGCTGGTTCGCCGGAACGCAGCAGGAAATCAGTTGGAGCGCCACCGCCCCGCCCGGCGGCGGTCAGATCAGCCTTTTCTATTCGACTGATAGCGGCAGTCACTGGACCAGGATTGCCTGCGTGCCGAATCCAGCCGGCGGCCGCGGGACTTACCTCTGGCGGATACCCCACGTGAGGACTGCTCAGGCGCGGGTGAAGGCGGAGTGGGTCAGCGGTTGTGATGGCTGGGTGGAGCTTTACACTGCGGACGTGAGTGACGGCGACTTCACCATTTATGCCCTTGAACCTGCCCCGGTGGTTTTACCGGGCTTGCCTGTGCTCCTTTTGCCGGCGGCACCAACGGCGCTCACCGCCACGGCGGTTTCGGCAACGGAGGTCGCTCTTTGCTGGCAGGATAACGCCGCTAACGAGACCGGCTTTAAGGTGGAGCGGCGCACGGGCAGCGGAGGCTGGACGGCGGTCGGCACCGTGGCGGCTGATGTTTATACCTATCGGGATACAGGATGCACGGCCGGGACGGAATATTTTTACCGTGTCTGTGCTTTCAACACCCTTGGAAGTTCTGACTATTCCAATGAGGCTGCGGTTCACACCCCGGCGTCCGGTGAAGGCCCCAGCGAGGGTGAAGAGTCCCGTGAAGAGCCTTCTGGCGGGGCTGAAGCGCCTTCTGCGGAAACGGTAATCTGCTTCTACTTGGGGGAATCAACTTGTTACGTCAACGATGAGGCGCGGGAAATGGATACGGCGCCTGTTGTGCGGGGAGGGCGCACGCTCCTGCCGATAAGGTTTATTGCCGAGCCGCTCGGAGCAGCCGTTAACTGGATCCCCGCCGAACGCAAAGTTACCGTTAGTCTCGGCGGGCGAACGATCGAGCTTTGGATCGGACGCAACACTGCTCGGGTTGACGGCGGGTCCAGGCCCATTGATCCGGGCAACCGGACCGTTACCCCGGTAGTGATCCCTCCCGGAAGGACGATGCTTCCTTTGCGGTTTGTTGCCGAAAACATAGGTTGCCGTGTTGATTGGGATCCGGTGACAAGAGAGGCCAAGGTGACTTACCCCGGGCGGTAAGCTTGGGGATTGCTTTTTAGTAAGATCACCGCGAGCGAAACGGCGGCGCTGCTGACGCGGGTGGATGCTTTTGCGGCCGGCTTAAAGCGGTGAACAAGGTGCGCGGCGGCAGAAAAGCTGCAAGTTCCGCCCGGCCGGTTAATTACCCGGCGGGCGGAACTGCCCCGCTGCGAAACAAACGACGCAGAAAAAAACCATCTTTATGCTCCGCAAACGGAGTCTGATAATTTTTCTTCTGCCTTCAGCGCCGCCAGACGTCATGCGTCAGCAGCGAGTTATTACGTTTCTAAGACCCAGATGATCACGCCGTCCGGGCAAACCAAATAGAAATGTGAAACAAAAACTTTTATCGAAAAGCTAAGATCAAAACACCTCAGAACCGTTCAGCGAAATCAAATACGTGCACCGTGACGGTTTTCTTAGGCTTAAACTGCGACCTGCCTCTTCTCCGGAGGAAGAAAGTCGTTGAGCTCGGCGTAAAACCGGATCGAACAGCGGTTCACCCGTTTTTTCACCCCGGTAGATTTTCTCCCCCGGCTGCCAAAATTCCTCTTTGCTTTCACCAGCCGGCACACAATAATCAGACCCTGCCTTCTTGAAAAGTAACTATTCAGGCACCGTGCAGGACGCGGCGATGCAGGCTGCCGACACATTGCTGAGAGCCGACAAGCGTAAAAGCTACGTGTTTGCGGGATGCACGGGACTCACGGCCGCAGCGTCACCTTTCATCATGACAATGTTTGTTGTAGGCTTCGGTAAACAGCCTCAGGTGATGCTCCTCGTCGAGGATTATCCGGTGCAGCAGTTCGTCGATGTACGGGTCTTTGATCGCCTTCCGGTGAGCGCGGTACTGCTCGATGGCGCCTTCCTCAGCGGCAATGTCGGCGGCCAGGCGGTCGCAGACGTTCTCCCCGTAATAAGGAAAGGAAGCATTCCAGTAAACGGGACGGTTCTCGCGGATAAACCAGAAGCGGGGGTCAGCGCCGAGCAGGAGGATCGTTCCCGCCAGCAACTCCAGGTGTCTCATTTCCACAATCGAAATGCATTTCTCAAGCTCGGCCAGCTCCGGGTGTTCCTCGTGAAACGTGAAGTCGTGGTAAATGTACTGGTGGATGGCCGTCAGTTCGCTCCGCGGACCCGCGTAATCTTCCAGAAGCAGTTCGGCGTAGTAGCGGTTTGGGGCCGCCACGCGCGGTTCGGGATAGGGAAGGTCCAGCTCGCAAAATCTGCGGTGCCTCTCCGCTGGCGGCCCCGGCTGCTGTTTGCCACTCGGCGGAAAAATAAACCGCATCCCTGCCTTTTCGGCCTCGGACATTTCTATTCCCCCCATTGGCAGTTGATGGTTTAGACTAAACCATCTTATGCAGCGAACGCATTTTTGGTTAAGCGGAACAGTGGTTGCGCATTCTCATGTTGGTTGTAAACGGTTTTCGTAACCGAAGTCTCATCACCGACGCCTGGATTGCAGCCGAGGGTAGCCCGGGCGAAAGCCCGGTCAGTTCCAACGCGTTGTCAGGCGGGGCTGATGGGCTGTCGCACCGTTGCGCAGGTTTTCACTTCTCGTTCGAGCCGGTCGCCCAAAGCATCTGCGGCAACATCTAAATCATAATCGGCTTGAAACCCCAACCAAAACTGAGGCGACATGCCAAAGTAGCGGGCTAAGCACAGCGCGGTATCGGCCGTGATGCTGCGTTTTCCCTGCACAATCTCATTGATCCGGCGGGGATGCACCCCAATATCCAGAGCCAAACGGCTTTAACTCAAGCCCATTGGCTTCAGAAATTCTTCCAACAGAATTTCCCCAGGATGGATGGGTTTCAGCTTCTCTTCATTCATACAGTAAACTCCTTAGTGATAGTCAGTAATCTCTACGTTATAGGCATCTCGATCTCGCCATTCGAAACAGATGCGCCATTGATCATTGATGCGGATGCTGTACTGTCCTCCGGATAACTTTTCCAGTCGGTTTGCCGGTGGGATCCGTACGAACACATTAGAGCCTGGGGTCAGGTTAAACTAGTGCCTTTCGACCAGTCAGCATAGCGTTGTCGGTATGCCCGTACGCAATACTGAACTTCCTTCACCGGTGCCGCCGCTGTGATTTATCGTTCTGCCGGGACCTTACGGTATACGAACTTCCTCCACAACTCCATACTTTTCCTTTTCGGAGTCCACAAAGTGCCACCATTCAGACCGGATCGAAATAAAACCGTGCCTGACCATTACCTCCTCCAGATACCTGGAATTTGCAGCGCGGGTGGGGGTAACGTCGCTGTAGTCCCGGTCGGCTTTCGGGCTAAACTCGTCAAAGCCGCTGGGCATATCGAGTTCCCTGCCGGAAGAATCGATAAGGGTGACATCTACTGCACAGCCCCGCGAGTGGGGCGAATATCCCTTATGGGGATTGACAAGGTACCGGCTGTCGGGGGCGACCGCCCACATTTCAAACTGAACCCGTGGCGGTCTGTAGGCGTCCCAAATCTTCAGCCTGTATCCACGTTGGGCCACCTCTGCGAGAACCTTTTTTAGTTTTTCGGCGGTCCCCCTGCGCAAATAGGCCCTTGGGTCATCGTAAAGTTTCCTTCCAGTAAAATTGTGCTCTGTATAATATACCAGTTCGACTTCTAATTCAGGAACATATTCCCCAAGGTCCACGAAGTCTTCCGGCTCCCGCGAAGGCTCGACACGTTGCTCCGGAGGGACCGCCGTGCGTGTTTTGGCTCCCGCCGGCGAGCGATATGTATCGTTCACCGTATTACGGCCATTTTCTTTAGGAACTGTGGTCTCCGGTTCGCAGCCTGATAAAAACGTTCCCGCCGCCAGCAGCGAAAGCACTAATAGGAAACATAATGTATTTCTCAGCATATTACCTTTCCCCCGCTCTGATCCTCTTACATTTTACACTGCAGAATGTAAACATTGAACCGCTTGATCCAAAACCCTGTCTAAGAAACAAAGCCGTTCGGAACAAGGTATTATTGAGTGTTACTGAAATCCAGGATAGAGGATGAATCGCAATGCTGCCCTTTTCTTTGAAACTCCGTACAAAATCCATCAACAATTCCGTCAAATTTCAATACGCCTCAATGCCCGATTCCATTACCTTTGTAATTATCACCAAATTCAGTGAAAAACCCCGCTTAGTGCCGATCATGGGCTCTATTCTTCCGGATGATCCTTACGATGTTGTTCGGGTTGTTGATGTCCGGCACCACAGCGCAAATTGCTTGCGTTAACTCAAGAAAACGTGTATAATTTCTTTGTGATAGATCTCGTCGGAGTGGCGGAACTGGCAGACGCGTACGTTTGAGGGGCGTATGGGGTATCCCGTGGGGGTTCAAGTCCCCCCTCCGACACCAGCAAAAACCCTTACCTTGAGATAGCCAGGTGCCACGAGGTTTTTTGCCTGCAACGGGTCGGCGTACCAGAAGATTGTGATCCGCCGGTTCGTGGGGTCGAACTCGATGCGCCTGACGAAAGTCCTGATGAAATCGCGGCGCTCGCGGTTGGAGCCGTTCCCTCAATTTCCTTCCGGCGCACCTCGATCGCCTCGTTATACAGATCAACGTTTGTGCCCCGCGCCACCGCCGCCACCAGGTTATCAATCTCCCGCTTCTTGTCAGTGATTGCCTTTTCCACCGCTCTCACTGCTTTTCGGTACTGCACTGTTTCGGCCTCGATGGCCTTAGCAACCTGCTGCACGAGCGCATCAATTTCTTGAGGTCCAAACCTCTCCCGGATGCAATTAACGATCTCACCCTCGATCCACTCCTTGGGGATTTTTACATCATAGCAAGCACCTTTGCCCTGGTAGGTTACGGTTCCGCAGCGGTATTTTGAAATATACCTCCCGCTTTTGATATAACTGGCCATCCGTCCCCCACAGGCAGTACATACAAAGAAGTCTTCACCATCAAGGTTCTTGCCCGTGAGAAGCCAAGGGCTGTCATGCAATCGCGGCGGTATCCGTGAATAATGCTTCTGACCACAAACTTCTCGGGCCAGGCGAGCTTCTTCTTCAGTAATAATAGCGGGATGCGCGTTGGGAACCATCACCCATTCGTCCCGCGGCTTTAAGCGCCTGCCTATCGCCTTCCGGTCCTCCCTGTTCCAAAAGGCGTAGCCCGCTGCCTGAAGCAGCCGGTCTTCCCGGAATAACTCGGTGATGAAACTTACACATATGGGACGCCCCTCCGGGCTGCGGATCCCCATATTGTTCAAGTGCTCAACAATCTTTACGTGGGACATCCGCCGTTTTATCTTCAATTCCACTACGATATACCGCAAGATTTCCGCCCACTCGGGGTCGGGTTCCCAAAGTTGCTTTAAAATCGGCACCTCGCGGGGATCTACACCCCGCTGCACCCGAATGTTCCGGTATCCTGCTGGCGCTCGGCCTCCGTTTTTGTAACACCACCCGGTCTCCGGGTCACGTAGCGCGACAGCGCCGGAATTTTGCCCCATAAGCGGCTTAGCATCAACCAACGCCCCGGCTATGGCGTTTATCTGCTCCGCACCAAGCAGAACATTCTTTGTCTGACGGCGGATATGCCAGGCAAGACCCATCCCGCTTTCGAACACCGGCATGGAACATTCCTCGACCCTGAGCCACTTCGCCCTCGTGAAGAGCACCACCGGGAAAAGCCACGCCTCTATCTCGGCCGGTATTCTGTCGCCCAATGTATTTTCCAGCCACTCCTTAAAAAGGCGCACGTGCCGCTTGTTTTGTTTGGTCGGGCTCTCACACCGTACCCATGAGCTACCTTCCTTACGCCTCCAGTTGTCTTTATACCCCGAGAAAGCCCCTTCCCAGGCTTTGGTCTCTATGAGGCAGACTCCCGGCGGCCCAATCAGGATATGGTCTACCTGGATAAACTCGTCGGGCTTTGGTTCCAAAACCACGTCGTTGACCAGCACCCAATCTTTGGACAGAAAAAGCCAAAAGTTAAAAGCCGCCCGGTCCTCTCCGCCTTCACCCCGGTTGCTATCCCGGCGCTGCCGCATCTCAAAAGCTAAATCCGCCACCGGCTTCAGCGCCCAGGAGATCCAGGAAGGAAGCTCCTCATCAATCCGGTTGCGCCTCTTTTCTTTCTCGCGGGCTACCTTCTCTTTTATCTTTTGGCGGAAAAGTTCTTTAATTTCCTTGTTCTGGCGCATCACCCGTGCCGGCACCGTGTTTCCTCCCGGATTAAACCTTCAGATAGGCCGCCAGCGCCGCCATAATCCGCTTCTCCCGCGCCTGTAAAAAGCCTTCGTAATCATCTCTTTCCATAGCCGCCAGCGCCGCCTCGTCAATCAGATGGTTAGCCATGATTTCCTGTTTCCTGTCAGACGGAACCAACTTGGCCAGGTACTTTTACTATAAACCCAAAAGAAAAGAGTGGATTTATGGGATATATAGAAGGCCACGACAGAAATCAGATAATCCTTTTCCCGGAAAGCATTGATGATTACATAAGAGACGACAGCCCTGTCCGGGTAATAGATGAGTATGTAGAGCAACTCGACATAGAAGCGCTCGGTTTCAAGCAAGCCGTCTGTCCCTCACTGGGAAGGCCGCCGTATAACCCAAAAGACATGTTGAAGCTTTACCTGTACGGGTAACAGGACGCGTTCATCCCGGAGGCTCGAACACGAAGCATCAAGGAATATAGAAGTAATCTGGCTTCTCAAGAAACTAAAACCCGATTTCAAGACCATAGCCGACTTTAGAAAGGATAACAAAAAAGCGCTGAAAAAAGTATTCAGGGATTTCACCGGGCTTTGCGATGAATGGGGTTTGTTCGGTAAGGAACTGGTGGCAATCGACGGCTCAAAGTTTCGCGCCTGCAATGCCAAAAGAAACAACTACAGCGTAAACAAACTGGACAGACACATAAAACACGTTGACCAAAAGATAGACAAGTATATGCAGGAACTCGATGAGGGGGATATCGCCGAAGCCTGCGACCGGAAGCCCGATGCGGCAGAAATAAAGCAAAGGATACAAGAGCTTCGCGAGCGTAAGAAAACATTTGAACAATACAAGAAGCAACTTAAAGAAAGCGGTGAAAACGAAATATCGACCACAGACCCTGATGCCCGGCTCATGTGCAACAACAACAATAACGTAGATGTAAGCTATAACGTCCAAACGACGGTAGATTCCAAGCACAAACTAATAGCCGATTTCAAAGTCACCCAGAAGCCGAACGACTTGGGCGAACTTGACAATATGGCCCTTAGAGCAAAGAAGCTCTTTGGCGGCAAAGAATTCGAAGTATTGGCAGACAAGGGTTACTACAAAGCCGAAGACCTAAAGAAATGCGTCAAAAACGGTATAACCCCTTACGTCACCAAGCAAGTATATTCGAACGGAACCGGAGACAAAGACTTCTATACCGACAAGTTCAAATACGATAAAGATAAAAAAGTCTATATATGCCCTGTAGGAAAAGAGCTTTACTATTACAGAGACAGAAAAAAGGGGAATGTCGTAATAGGCCACGAATACCGGAACTACGAAGCCTGTAGGGGTTGTGAGTTCAAGAATAGCTGCACTAGAAGCGCAAAAGGCAGGAGTATATACCGGCATGTCGATCAGGATTTTCTCGACACAATTGACTTGCAGACAGAGTTGAATATGGACAAATACAAACTACGGCAGATGATTGTAGAGCACCCGTTCGGTACCATAAAACGAAGCTGGGGAGCTTATTACTTTTTGACCAAAAGAAAGATCTCGGTCAGCGCTGAGATTGCGCTGTCGTTTCTGGCATATAACCTG
>JBFLWY010000028.1:33883-37049 GCA_040757355.1 Bacillota bacterium
AGCATCCTTGGAAACCAAGAAATATTGAGAAGATTGAGGGAAAGAAGGAAGCCGGTACTGGTATAAGGTACCGGTTTCTTTTTTGTTTTTAAAATTGAGATCAAAAAGGACCCATTCTATTGACAGGGGCTGGGACAGGGACCGTCTGCGGTAGAATATCTGAATGATTTTTCACACGGTCTGCTGTCCCCTGTCACAACTGTCACACAAAAGCCTTGTCACTGCTGGGCTGCGGCGATTTTTTTGTTAAAATCACGTGGTATCAGTTAAAACAAGATTTAAGGTTTGGTCGTAAATTTCCCCAAGTATTTTTGCCGGAGGGCGGCGCTAATAGAAATAAGGTTTAAATATTTCGCTTGGAGGAGGTTAATAAATGTTTATAGCCAACGGTAAACATGTTCTGGACCAGCGCGTCGACGTTTCGCCGTCGCCGGCAATTAAAGGCAGAGACGTTTTTATCCGTTACGACGGCCTTCTCAAGAACAGCGGCGCCGACCGCGTATTCTGCTACTACGGATACGACGGTTGGAAAAACACCAGTATGGCCGAGATGAGGCGCGAACACGACGGCAGTTTCGCGGTATCCCTGCCCGCACACGGCAATGCGGAAATGAATTTCTGTTTCAAAGACAGCGCAGCCAACTGGGATAATAACGCGGGCTGGAACTGGCTCACCGACATCAGGTACTAAGAGAAAATTCTACGCCCGAAAAGGCACGCACATTCAGTTAGGTGCGTGTCTTTTTTTTTAACACTCATCCGTCGCAAAAGGTTTTAAGGAGTTATTTGATCTGTCAAAGCCCTAAAGTATCATCTTTTTTCTTCCGAAATTTACATTATAGATGTTTTTAAGGCTATGCGGAAACGATTCACCGTTCCATGTATAAGTCCGGTGTGTGTTCCAGGAACCTATAAGCTATAGTTGGCTAAACAGCCGACCTTCTGGGGGGGGTGAAAGGGGCGGGATGTCAGTGAGTAAATGTTAGTGAGTATAAGATGCTCCATCGACTTTTGAAAGGAGGGTGTCCGGCGGATGTTTAAAGTGAAAAGCGGCGTGCTGAAGCCGCTTGTGATCTTTCTTTTGTCTCTGGTGTGCATGGCGGCTCCCGGCGCCGCTCTCGCAACATGGACAATCACTTCCGGCACAACGGTTGGCGATTTGACGTATTTGAACAACCTTTCTGCTGTCACCGGTACTTATTCTGATGGTACCTCTTGCACTGTCGTTTACGGGGCGGTGTACGACGGAGGCAGCCCCGTATCTGACTGGAAATGGAATTCCGTCACTTCCGGCGCTACAGTGGATTGGAGCCTGGACTTTTCGGGCACCTCAATAGGTGATTCAGTTTATGCCTTTAACCTGATAGCCTATAATACCTACCCTGATCAGCCGATTGATTTCACTACACAGACCTTCGTTTATGACACAACTCCGCCTGCAATCGTCTCATGCCAGGCAAACCCGAACGTAAAGGTTAAAAACGCGCCGCCCGACAACAATGTGACTTTAGAGGTATATGCCAGCGATGAATTGAGCCCCATAGAGGACGATGATTTCGTCCTAAGCGGGATCAGCGCTTACTCCTCGATCGTTGTGACGGACGGTAGCATCAAGGGCAAGATCTGGACCATTGATACGAGCGGGATGGAGCCCGGGCAATACCCCGTAACGGTGACGGTTTACGACGCCGCAGGGAACTATGTAGAATCTAATCTAAACATAACCGTCCTGAGTGTTGAACTGGGCGGCAACGGGGACACCGACGCCGATCACATCTATTATTATCGTTCCCCGGGTGTATCTGATACACTATCCTTTACGGTGTACGGTCTGCCGGCCGGAAATTACAGCGTGGCTTTCGGCAGGGAGGATTTCGGCAGTTTCACTACAAGCGATGTCGTCTACGGCTGTGCAACCAATGCCTGGCGGCTTGTCGGAACCCCGAGCGGCGGCGGTATCGCTTTCACCACACCCATTATTAATACTGATCAAAACAGTGCGGAAGGCGGTCCCCGCCCGGTGGCCGTACAGGTTTACGACGACAGTACGGGAGAGCCCGTTGGAGAGCCTTTCCCTCTTGTCAGCGGATCGGGCGATTTGGACATCGTTCTGGTAAACATGGATCTTGAACCGCCCGATTCTGAAAAGGCGTTGTTCCCCGGAGGATGGCCGTTCCTATCGGGGCCTCCGGTCAAATCACGCCCGGCATTTGACACGTCCGGCCTCAATATGAAACAGATGAACGCCGACGCGCCGGTAGCCTTTATCATCTATCAACCCGACTTTATGCCGGGAGGTTATCGGGCCGTGGGTGAGATCGAGTTCGCCCAGTATGAAGCAGGTGTGCAGGATTGCATCGACTTCTTGGAAGGCGCCGGCCCAAACAGCGCGCCGAAGATATGCAGTGTTTTCAAGGCCATGGGTATGGCCTTCGCCTCAGGAGAACCCTCGGTGAGCGTTCACGTTTATACCGATCCGGCGCTCCAGGCCGAAGCGCAAGACTACCTGAGCGACAAGAAAGCAACGATCAGGTTGTTTAACATCAAAGAAAAATTCGCTGACTGGGTGGCCAATTTCAGTGACGAGCAGTTGGCAGGGCCCATAACCCTGAATGAAACTATACTTAATGTTTCTTCTGTTTACGATGACGGCGTCACGGCGGCCCCTAACCTGGTTAACTGGGGAACAGCCACCTTCGTATACGGTGAGAACAACGGTACCTTGACTCTTCCGGTCGCGCACTTCACCGAATACGAGATCGCACCTGATGTTTCCCTGAGCAACCTGACCATCAGTTCCGGCAGTTTGACTCCGGCTTTTGATCCCGACGTTACCAGTTACACCGCAGCCGTCGCTAACAGCGTGAGCACCCTCAACGTCACGCCGGCTGTGGCGGCCGGGAACCTGGCGATTACGGTAAATGGTAACGCTGTTGCAAGCGGTTCGGCACAAGGAGTCAGCCTGAATGTCGGCAGCAACACAATTACCGTGGTCGTGACAGGTGAAGGAGATTCCACCAAAACCTACACTCTGACCGTGACCAGAGCTTCTGCAGACAGCGGTGGCGGCGGCTCGAGTCCGACACAGCAAACCCAACCGACACCGACGACATCTACGGGAGTAGTTGCACCGACATTGAGCACAACGCCGGATGGCGACACCAAC
>JBFLWY010000029.1:0-33757 GCA_040757355.1 Bacillota bacterium
TCGGTACGGACGGTGTCCGTGGGTTAGCCAACAAGGAGCTTGGACCTGAACTCGCGTTTAAACTCGGACGGGCGGGAGCCTACATCCTTTCACGCGAGGCTGGGTCCAGAAGTATCGTTGTGGGGCGCGACACCAGGGCTTCCGGCGAGATGCTGGAAGCGGCGGTTGTAGCAGGGATACTTTCGGCGGGGGCTGATGCGCTGCTGCTTGGGGTTATCCCCACGCCTGCGGTTGCATATCTCACCAGGGCGCTCGGAGCGGCCGGAGGGGTGGTCATTTCGGCGTCGCACAACCCTGCGCCGGACAACGGGATTAAATTCTTTGCGGCGGACGGTTATAAACTGCCTGACGCAACCGAAGAAATAATTGAAAGGTTTGTGTCGGGCGAAATGTCGGGCATCCCTTCCCCCGTGGGTGCAGAAATCGGCCGGGCGATACCGGCACACGATGCCGCTGAGCGTTACATCGCGCACGCTTTGAGCGTTGGGCCGCGGAGGGCTGAAGGGCTTCGAATTGCAGTTGATTGCGCACACGGGGCGGCATACGACCTCGCCCCCCGGATCTTAAGCGCTTTGGGTGCCGACGTCGTCACGCTGGGGGTCGAACCGGACGGGTTGAACATCAACGACGGTTGCGGATCGACCAAACCGCAGCTCCTGCAGGAAACGGTACTCGCCCGCGGTGCAGACCTAGGGTTGTCCTTCGACGGTGATGCCGACCGGCTGATCGCGGTGGATGAGAAAGGGAATATCGTTAACGGGGATGCCGTTATCCTGGCCTGCGCCCGCTACTTAAAGGCAAAAAATAGCCTTCCTCTTGACACAGTTGTTGTCACGGTGATGTCCAATCTCGGACTTCACCGGGCGCTTGCAGCGTCGGGAATAAAGAGCGTGGTTACCAGGGTTGGGGACCGTTACGTCCTGGAGGAGATGCTGCGGACCGGAGCACGCCTTGGCGGGGAACAGTCCGGGCATATTATCTTTCTCGACCATAACACCACCGGCGACGGGATTGTCACTGCGCTTGTTCTGCTGCGGGTGATGCAGGAGACCGGAAGGTCCTTGGGAGAACTGGCGTCAGACCTGGAGTGTTACCCGCAACTCCTTGAAAACGTAAGGGTGTACGACAAAGAGCGGGTGTTGAAAAGCCCGCTGCTGGCTGAGGCGATAAAGGAGCAGGAGTCCCGGCTCGCCGGGGAAGGGCGTGTGCTTATCCGTGCATCCGGCACCGAACCGCTCATCAGGGTGATGGTAGAAGCGCGCGACCCGGAAATGACACTCAAAGTGGTTAATGAACTGGTAGGAGTCGTCCGCGCAATCGAAGGAGGTGAAACCGCGGCTTAACTTTCGCAAGTCGATTTAAAACTAACAACTGAATACCAAAGCGCCAGAACTGTCTTAAAAGTTCATCACCACATTATTATGAAAGACCGCCTGCGGCAGCGCAACGAAGGATGAAAATGTGGTGACCCGTAAGCTGGTTACTTATATGCAGTAGTTGTAACATAAACGAAACGCGGTGAGGAGCGAGCAATGCAAGGAAGGTGAAGCCGGCCGAAGGAGCGTACATATAAGTACGTGAGGATTCGACTGGCGAGCCTGACGAAGCAGGGTGAAGCTCATCGCCGCGCCCAGCAAAAGAAGTACTATTGTCAAGGCAGTTGACGAGGGGGAGGTTAATCGAGTTGTTACTTCGGCGGGTGCCTCCCGGCCGGCCACGGCCGATAGCGGTGTCACAAAACTGGTGGGCGACCGCCAGGACAAAAGCACCAGGTGGCGGATGGCGAAGTATGGCCTTATTACAGTGAAGATCTGTGTTTTATTGTCTATTTGTCAGAAAGGGCGCCGTGCTTGAACTGCCGGCGTTTTATTATTTTTACAGGCGAGGTTTATCACCGGTTAACACCTATTTGAAAGGGGCAATAGAATGTGTGGTATAGTAGGTTATGCAGGCAACCAGAAGGCGCTGCCGCTGTTACTGGAAGGCCTGAAAAAACTGGAGTATAGAGGATACGATTCGGCGGGAATCGCAGTCGTAGAGCAGGCGGGGCGCCTGGCTCTTCGTAAAAAGGAAGGCAAAATCGCGGTATTGGAAGCCCACCTCAACGGCCATTGCGGCTTGGGGACCACAGGCATCGGGCATACCCGCTGGGCGACCCACGGCGCGCCGACAGACATCAACGCCCATCCGCACCTGGACTGCGCGGGGCGTATTGCCGTGGTCCATAACGGGATTATTGAAAACTACCTCGAACTCAGACAGCAGCTTTCGACGAGGGGGCATAATCTGATTTCCGATACCGATACCGAGGTCATTCCTCACTTGATTGAGGAGTATTATGAAGGGGACCTGCTTGCCGCCCTCAGGCGCGTGGTGCCGCTTTTGCGCGGCTCCTATGCTCTGGCAGCGGTTGCGGCCGGCGAGCCTGGAAGGGTCGTAGCCGCCCGGCGTGACAGTCCGCTGATCGTCGGGCTGGCTGCTGAGGAAAACTTTTTGGCTTCAGACATCCCGGCCGTCCTGTCCTCCACCCGCCGCACCTACATCCTGGACGACGGCGACCTGGCCGACGTGCGGCCGGACGGAGTAATAATCTGCGACGAAGCCGGTCACCGGCGAAACAAGCAAATCTTTGAGGTAAAATGGGATGCGGCGCAGGCTGAGAAGGCCCCTTACGCACATTTCATGCTGAAAGAAATACACGAGCAGCCAAAGACCTTGCGGGACACCATGCGCGGGCGTCTGAGCGATGAGGAGGTCGTCTTTCCCGAGTTAAAACTCGACCCTGCGTTATTCAGATCCTGCAAGCGTCTTTTCATCACCGCCTGCGGTACGGCATACCACGCCGGGCTGATCGGGAAGACACTTATCGAGCGGCTGGCGTGCCTGCCGGTGGAGGTCGAAATCGCCTCTGAGTTCAGGTACCGCGAACCTCTAATCGGCCCGGGGGACCTGCTGGTCGTAATCAGCCAGTCCGGCGAGACCGCCGATACCCTGGCGGCCATGCGGGAGGCAAAAGCCAAAGGGGCCACCGCAATAGCGATCACCAATGTGGTCGGCAGTTCCGTAGCCCGTGAGGCTGATGAGGTGCTCTACACCTGGGCCGGCCCGGAAATTGCGGTAGCCTCCACAAAGGCCTACGTCGCGCAGGTCCTCGTGCTTACGCTTTTAGCCGTTTACCTGGCCAAAGAGCGCCGATCGGCGCGGCCGGACCTGCTGAAGGAGTTGGTGTCCGAACTACCGCACCTTTCTGAATACGCGGCGGAGATGCTGGCTCGGGAAGGCGAAGTCGCAGCGATGGCCGCCGCGTACAGGGAAGTTGAGCATACTTTCTTCATCGGCCGCGGCCTCGACTGGTCGGTCGCCTGCGAGGGAGCGTTGAAACTCAAGGAGATCTCCTACATCCACGCGGAGGCCTACGCCGCCGGGGAGCTGAAGCATGGTACCCTGGCTCTTGTGACTGAAGGCGTACCGGTGTTTGCACTCGCCACCCAGCCGGCGCTCTTTGAAAAGATGATCAGTAATATCAAAGAGGTAAAGGCACGCGGGGCCCGCGTTCTGGCCGTTACCACCGAAAGAACCGGGAATATCGCGCAGGTTGCCGATACCGTAATATCTTTGCCGCCGGTCCACCCGCTGCTTGCCCCGGCGATAACCGTGATTCCGCTGCAGCTTTTTGCGTACCACGCTGCCGTTGCCCGGGGCTGCGACGTCGACAAGCCGCGCAATCTAGCCAAGAGTGTCACGGTGGAGTAAGGGAAACTGACAGTAACCTGGCCCTAAAAACATAAAATCAACATAACTTCCTGTGAAAGACCTTACGGAGCAGCCATCACGGCTGCTTCTTGCTTCCCGCTGTATTAAATCATTTCCAGGTATAACAATTCTATTACTTAAGCATACAATGGCCTAAAGTTATTACCATTTCTTTCGACAGACTGCCTCGTTGTGATTGGGGCTGTACATTGAACGGCCCTGAAGGTAATCACCTTAAAACGAATTGTGAACTGTGAACCGACCTAAAAGGTCTATCAGTCTAAGCTTGAACTGTTGAACTGTTTTCGGAGGGTGACATGAGTCATTACCAAGAGGTTGTTTCCTTTTACAAAAGGCGTTATTCCACTTTCGGTAACAGCCCTCGATCACTCGGCTGGGGTTCGCCTATAGAACAACGGAAAAGATTTGAGGCCTTAATTCGGGATTACGATCCGGATTTATTAGCAAGTGAAAGCATCGTTGATTTCGGGTGCGGACTTGCTCATTTCCTGCCGTGGCTGCAGGAAAGAGGGTACGGCAAATTTTATACCGGAGTGGACATTGTAGAAGACTTTTTGGCAGAAAACCGGTTACGTTTTCCGGGGTATGAGTTTTTGAAAAGTGAGGACTTTTTGAATAATGGAAAACGGTACGGCTTTATTTTTGCAAGCGGCGTCTTCACTATCCCGTGGGGCGACAACCATCCTGGGATTGTTAAAGGTACAATAGAGAAACTATTTGATAAATGCATCTACGGCTTCTCTTTCAATATGTTATATGGCTGGTCTTTATTCAAAAACCCGCGGTTTTATTATTTCAATCCCAGAACTGTAGATAGGTTTTGCGGGACTCTAACTTCAAAGCGCGTTCTGGACTGCAGTTATCTGCCCGGCGATTTTACCATCCGCATGTGGAAATGATACCAAATCATACGGTTACCTTGTTCCCGGCCGGAATTTATCCTGTAAGGGGTCTTTGTCCATTATACGCGCAACTTTTTTGTAACAAGTTATGTCCCGCAGCCACGATAAGCGGTATGATTCAGCTTCCCCCATTGCACATTACCTGGTAAAATTAACGCATGGGCGAGCAGCCCAAAATGGGTCGGATTGATTGCCCTCGCCCGGATGTTGTGAGTTAGTGCCAGAGGGCGTTGAGCGCAAGACCGCCCGCGACAGCCAGCAACGCACTTAGCAACGTGCCCACCAGGTAGTATTCCGCAAAGGCGCGGTCGTCAAGCTGTTTAAACCGCGCTATTGACTTGGCCGCCAGGACGAAGCCTACCGCCGTCATTTCCCCATACATGACCAGGACGAGGATAACCGCTCTTTCCAAAAGGCCGATACATTTCCCGATATTCGGTACCGAAGCCTCCTCCTTTTTAATGTTGAAGCAGTTGAGCTGCATCCTTATGAAAACGGCCCCTCCGAAGAGGACGTACGCGATTATGACGGTGCTCATGACGAAGTCGTTTATGAAACTGCTGCTGGTCTTAAGGTAACTCGCGGGGTTGAAAAAAGGGAAGAGAATCGAGTACACGTCCAGAACCGACGGGCAGGGTTCGAAGGCAAATGCCCTGGTAAATAAGGCCCACAGCAGATAGAGTGTGTAAAAGTGCGCTGCCTGGTCAAGAATAAAGCCAGCGGTGTGTAGGGACGGATTCTTAGCGGTCCTTGTCAGGGCGTTCTTTAAGCAATCAATCGCCGTATGAACCAGCGCGGCCGCCGCCGAAAAAGTGAGTGCAACGCCCAGGCCGTAAAAGTGCGTCGCTGCCAGAGTGCAGACCAGCAGTGTCAGCCCGTGCTTCAGATACACCTCAGGTTTCAGCTCGGCCTTCATTCTCGCCTGGTTGTCCGTTTGCAGGATGAAGTCGGTAGTAATGTGTGCCAGAACGGCCAGCCAGAAAAACGTCACAGTCTCAACCCTTCTTTATTTCACCCTTTGCGTGGTGAAATGGTCTGTTTCACCTTCTGCAAGGTGAAACCGGGCGGCGTATAACTCCGTTCCGGCCAGGGTCTTTTCCGCCGCTTTCAGGTGAGGCCAATCCGCCGCGCGGCAGCGCTTCTGTACGTTTTGCAGGCTGATCTTCAGGTTTCTAGAAGCCTCCTCGTAAGTCTCATATTTTTCATACGCCTGCACCGCCTCCCATTGTTTATCCGTCCATTTCGCCTGCCTCATGTCGATGAGCAGCCATATGCAGTTGATAATTTCGTCCAGTTCCGGGCTGCCGGTCTTAACGTGTGTAGAGGGCCCCTTTTTATTCTTTGCGGTATCGAGAGCGGAGCGGGCGCGGTGAAACGCGGGCCCGTCCATCTCCCAGGGGTTTACCTCAAGCGGCTCCGTCTGGAAGCCGGTCCCGATGCCGATTCTTAATTCGAGGGGGCGGCAGGCGAACCTGAGCCGCCTGATGATTTCGGGAACCCGCAGCCACCCGTCCAATACCCCCTGGATTTCGTCGCCCCTGGACAGGGTGAAAGGGCTTATCAGCCCGGGGTGTCGCAACGCGTTCAATTCTTGCTTTAACGACACCTTGTAGTCTCCGGCACTCCTGGATTCAATTATATCGGCAGTTACGACAGTGATCCTTCGCACGGGTTCACCCTCCTCAAGGTGAGTCTGCGATTTTCACCCTCAATAAGGTGAGATTCGCTATTCAGTCTCTTTCCCCTTTTTCAAACTTACACCTTACATAGATAATTGCCTGAAGTGTCCAAGTGCAACCGTCGGGATCTTTTCCGGGGCGGGACAATTTGGATGCCATAAGTTCCCATTAACGCGTTTGTAAGAACCTGTGGTGTATAAAAGAGTTCACCACGGGTTTCCTCTTATTCGCAAGAAAATACGGGGTGCCTGCCTTAAACTGTGTCTTAGATACATATCGTTGTTGGGCCGTATTTTTTTGTCGACTGCGAAAGTTGAAAAAACAAAAAGCTCTATTAGCGAGGGTGTAAAGAATATTTCCATTCTTCCGAATATTTTAGCAGGGATTTACAGCTTATGCTTAAGCGATTGCCAAAGCTTGTACTGAGTGTCAAAATAACCCCCTAGTCCAATAGAAAATGGTACTTAAATGCTTATGTGGACTTATAAGGTTCATTTTGTAAAAACGTTTGCCTTTCACCTTGCACCCGGCGGGAGGAAAAGATGACAAAGAAATCTCTGCTTCTGGCGGGACTAGTGGTTTTATTATTGTCATGTATCGAAGGTTTTTGTCCTTGGCAGGCGCATGCGGGTTTAAGCGTCGGCGGTGCGCTTGTTGATGCGGAATTGTTCCGGGGCCTGCACAACCATCGGATTACGGTGGCCCTTGGTGAAAACGATCCGCCGGCTGCTGTACGCATAGAAGTAGGGGGCCTTGGGCAGCAACTGGACGGTGCGGTTCAGGTCCTTTCAAAAGAGGCCGATGTCAGCCCCTATTCTGCACGCAGTTTCATCACTCTGGACGAAAGCCTTCTTTATTTAAAGTCCGGCCAGACTCGGGAGGTTAATGCCTCTATCGCAATACCGGAGAATGTCGGCGCCGGCGGAAGATACGCGGCGATAAAAGTTTACACCGTTCCGGCGGGCGGGGACTCGGTGCAGATAGCTGCAGGGATAAACATTCCCGTTAAATTGACCATCCAGGGCACCAAACTTGTCCACAGCGGGAGCATCACCGGGCTCAGCGTACATGATGTAATGGAAGGAAAACCCGTCGAAATCAGTACAATCTTCAAAAACACCGGTAACCATCATTTTAAAATAAAAGGCGAGGTTAATATCAGCCGTGCGCCCGGCGGTAAAATGGCGAGTGCGGCCATCCCGCTCACTGTTTCCAGCGTTATCCCTACCATGTCAAGAGAACTCAAAGTTAATTTCAACACCCCCGGACAGTTCCCCCCCGGTGATTACACCGTCAAATCGACAGTGATGCTTTACGATGGTACGATTCTTGCTGAGGCCGAAAGAAGCTTTACGGTTTATCCGAAAGTTGCCTTCAAGGACCTTGGCGGGCACTGGGCACAAGATGATATTAGGGCAATGGCCGAAGCGGGAATTGTCAGGGGAATGGGGGACGGGACGTTTTGCCCGGAAGAGAAGCTTACACGTGCCCAGTTTACAGGGTTTGTTCTCCGGAGTTTGAACATCAGCGAAAGCCGGCCTGTGCCGGGTAATTATGCCGATGTACCGGCGGGCACGTGGTACTATGAAGCTGTGGAAACGGCCTGTGCCAACGGTCTTATTTTCGGCTACGGCGACGGCCTTTTTAGACCTGAGGCGAGTATTACCCGGGAAGAACTCGCTGCGATGGTAATCCGGAGTCTGGAAAAGGGCGGAAGGCAGTTGCAGGTAGCTGATACCGATGCTGTGTTGGGGCAGTTTGTCGATGGAGCTGAGATTCAGGGTTGGGCCCGTGAAGCCGCCGCTGTGGCCGTTCAGGTAGGGCTGATAAAAGGCCGTGACGGCGGACGGTTTGCGCCGAAGGAGAACGCGACCCGGGCCGAAGCCATTGTGATTTTAAAACGAATGCTGGTCAGCCTGGGGAAGATTCCGGCGTAAGGGCCGTTTTCAGAAAATCGTTGGGGTATTAGTAAGTAGAAGGGTGATACTAATTCTTGCTGTTAGAGGTATGTGACCGAGCGGAGGTGCATCAGGGGCCTGTTCAGGCGAATAGCTGCGGTTGTGCGCGCTGATACCCGGGCAGGGAGGCAAGCGGCGTGATCCCGATAAGGGATGCGGTATCTAACACCGGAAAATACTCCTTGAAACTGTTAAAGTTATGTCTTGCCATAGCCTTTGTGTGCTTTTGTTTTTTATTAAGTGACGGCTTGGTTACTCCGGCTGAGGCTATGGGGCCGGTTGTCAGCGGCACGGATCCAACGAACGGCGCTACAGACGTGGTGACCACTAAAACGATCACCATTACCTTTGATGTATATATACAGGCCGGTTCCACCTACAGCACGATTGCTCTAAAAGACCAGGGCGGTGCCGACGTAGCGTTTAGCAAGAGCATTACCGACAACGTGCTCACGATAGACCCGACCAGCCTTCTCGAATGTAGTGTGACCTACTGGGTTTACCTGCCGGCTCAGTGTGTGGAGGATCTTTCCGGGCAGCCTTTACAGAGCGATTACGACTTCAGCTTTTCCACCGAAGCGGCGCCTGCGGTGAGCGGTACCGATCCCACCAACGGCGCTACCGATGTCCGGGTAAACAAAACCATTACGGTTACCTTCAGTAAAAACATTCAGGCAGGTAGTGCTTACGATACTATCGCTCTAAAAGATCAGAACGGTTTAGATGCGGCCTTAAGCAAGAGCATCAGCAATAACGTGCTTACCATCGATCCGACCAGCGACCTTAATTGCAGCGTCACCTACTGGGTCTATGTTCCCGCCGGCTCCATTGCGGACACATCCGGGAACCCGACGGCGTGCGACTACAACTACAGCTTTACTACCTCTCCGGGGCAATGGTATTGCGAACTGGCGGATACGCCGGGTGACATCGGTCAGTGGACCTCGTTAGCGTTGGACGTATACGGTCAGCCGCATGTTAGTTACTACTACGTTACCAACGGCGACCTGATGTACGCATACAAGGACACTACCTGGCATCCGGAAACAGTGGACAGTACGGATACGGTCGGGCAGTATACGTCCATAGCTGTGGACGATAACAACTACCCGCACATAAGCTACTACGACGATACCAACGACAACTTGAAGTACGCTTACAAAGACGGTTCCGGGTGGCACCTCGAGACCGTGGACAGCGACGGCAACGTTGGATCGTATACTTCCATAAAGCTGGACGCATCAGGGTATCCGCACATATCATACTTTGACGGTACCAACGGCTGCCTCAAATACGCTTACAAAGACAGCTCCGGCTGGCATACCGAAAGCATTGAAAGGATCGGGGGCAGCGACGCCTGGACTTCCCTTGTCCTCGACACGTCGGGGTACCCCCATATAAGCTACTTTTATGCCGACAGTTGGGACCTCAGGTATACTTATAAAGACGGTTCCGGGTGGCACATCGAGACCGCGGAGAGTTCAGGCTATCCCGGGTATTACTCATCCCTGGCCCTTGATGCGTCCGGCTATCCCCATATTAGCTATATAAAAGGCGCTGAGGCCGTAGGCGGCCCGACCAACGACCTGAAATACGCCTACAAAGATGCCGGCGGCTGGCACATCGAGGCGGTGGATACTTATGGTTTTATCTATTGGACCTCAATTGCCTTGGACCGGTCCGGCTACCCGCACATCGGTTATTGGGATGTAACCAACAAGTATCCGCGTTACGGGTATAAGGACGGCTCCGGTTGGCACCTTGAAACCGTACCCGACGGTTTTTATTCCGGCGAGTATGTATCGCTGGCCCTTGACGCGTCCGACAAACCTAGAATGACCTACTATATCAGTGTCGGCGACGATTTGAAATACGCTTGGTGGCTTACCGACCCGCCGACAGTCACCGGTACCGACCCCCGCCGCAACGCCACAAACGTGGCGATCGGCAAGAGTATCGTTCTCACTTTCACGGAAGACGTTCAGGAGGGTGACAATTACGCTTCGATCACCTTAACGGACGGGGAAGGGAGCGTCCCGTTCACCAAGACACTGAGCGGTAAAACGCTTACCATCGACCCCGATAGCAGCTTGAGCAACAGCACCACTTACACGGTGACCGTTCTTGCCGGGGCGGTGAAGGACACAGAGAACAAGGCGCTGGCGGCGGATTTCACCTACAGCTTTAGCACTGAAGCGGCCCCGGCGGTCAGCAGCACGAACCCCGCAAGCGGTGCCGTCAACGTCCGGCCCGACCAGACAGTCACGGTCACGTTTAATAAAAACGTCCTGGCCGGCACCAATTACGCGGCGGTCAACCTGAAGCATCAGGACGGCAGCGATGTCGCTTTCAGTAAAAGTCTGAGCGGCAATGTGCTCACGCTTGACCCGGACAGTAATCTCGAATACAGTGTGACCTATACAGTATACATACCGGCCGGCTGCGTTCAAGACGCTTCCGGAACCGCCCTGGCGAGTGATAACAACTTCAGCTTTACCACCGAGGCGGAACTGGCGGTACACGCAACCGACCCCGGCGGCGGCGACACCAATGTCCCGGCGGGTAAGACGATTACCGTGACCTTCAGCCAGGACGTTCAGGCCGGTACGAACTACGCGGCGATAAATCTCAAGCACCAAAACGGCAGCGACGTGGCGTTTACCAAGAGCATTGCGGGGCCGGTGCTTACTATCGACCCGGATGCCGACTTAAGCTACAGCGTGACTTACACGGTTTATGTTCCCGCCGATTCAGTCGCAACCCTTGCCGGCACCGGTTTGCCTTCGGACTACAGTTTCAGTTTTACCACGGAGGCCGGAGGGAGCTGGCAGATCGAAACCCCGGACGTAGCAGGGATTGTAGGCCTTTATACGTCGATTGCCCTCGACGTTTACGGTTACCCGCATATCAGCTATTTTTATGACACCAGTGACGACCTGAAATACACCTATAAGGACGCGTCGGGCTGGCATACGACTACTGTGGATTCTACGGGCAGTGTGGGGACGAATACTTCCATAGAAATGAATTCCGACGGCTATCCCTGTATAAGTTACCGTGACGACACCAATACGGACGTAAAGTACGCCTACAAAGACGCAAGCGGGTGGCACGTTGAGTTCGCGGATCAGCAGGCTACCGCCCTTGGCGCCAACCAGACGGGCCTAGCCTTCGATTCCTCGGGCTACCCGCATATCAGTTATCTGAACTACATTGACAGTGCCACTCACAATCTGAAACACGCCTGGAAGGATGCCGGCGGCTGGCACGCGGAAACCGTGGATACCGCTACGGACAGGCCGGGGAATTGGTCTTCCATTGCCGTTGATTCGTCAGACAACATTCACGTAAGTCATTACACCGTCACCAGCGGCAATATAAAGTACGCCTATTACAACGGTGCCAGTTGGAGCAATACCACGGTGGAGAGTGCCAATATTATCGGGGAGTACTCTTCACTTGCGCTGGACGAATCGGGGTATCCCCATATCAGCTACAACGACCGTACTAACTGGAATCTTAGGTACGCGTACAAGGACGCCGGCGGCTGGCACACCGAGACGGAAAACGTCGATGCCGCCGACCAGGTAGGCACTTATACCTCGATTAAAGTAAAGGACGGGTACCCCCGGATCAGCTATTACGACATCACAAACACCGCGCTCAAGTACGCATACAAGGACGGCGGGGGCTGGCACGCGGAGACCGTGGACAACAGCGGCAGTATGGGAACGTGGACGTCAATAGACCTCGATGTTTCCGGAAACCCGCACATCAGCTACTACGACGCTACTAATTATGACTTGCGGTATGCTTACTGGCTGCCCGCCAAACCGATGGTCGCCGGCGTCGATCCCCTCCGGAACTCGACGAACGTTCGGGTCGGCAAGACCATCACCGTGAGCTTCACCGAAAACGTAGTGTCGGGCGACAACTACGCCGGTATCGCCTTGAAGGACCAGAGCGGCACGGACGTCCCGTTCACCAAGACGCTGAGCGGCAGAATGCTGACCATAGATCCCACCGCCGATCTTAGCTACAGCGTTACCTATACGGTGTACGTCCCCGCAGGTTCGGTTAAAGACTCGGGCGGCAACGCCCTGGCCAGCGATTTCAACTACAGCTTTACAACGGAGCCGGACACATACCCGCCGGCCGTAAGCAGCACCGACCCGGCGAACGGCGCCACCGGCGTGGCACTCGGGAAAACCATTACAGTCACTTTTAATGAAGACATCCAGGCAGGCGCCAACTATGCCTCAATCAACCTCAAGCACGAGGACGGCAGCGACGTTGCGTTCAGCAAAAGCATCGCCGGCGCGGTACTCACCCTTGATCCGGACGCCAACCTGAGTGGCAGCGTTACCTATACCGTTTACGTCCCGGCAAGTTCGGTAAAGGACCTTGCCAACAACGCCCTGGCGAGCGACTACAACTTCAGTTTCACTACGGAGGCGCCGTCATCTACTATCACGATCACTCCCCCCGCGGGGATAAGCGGCTGGAGCCTTAACCCGTCCGTGAGCCAGCCGCAGATACAGTCCGGAACGCTTACCATCCAGGTCGACCCCGATGCCTCCTCCTGGGAGGCCATGGCTTCTGATAATGATACCACCAACACCGACGGGAAAATGACCGCCTGGAACGGCTCATATGACATTGCAAAGAAACTTCAAAGTGCCATGAAGGTGGCAGGGACTTACGAGGTGACCTTGCCAACCGGAGGGAAGATAGCCGATGGGACAGGAGACCAATCTGTCCCGGTAACGTTTAAACAAACCGTCAATTGGAGCGACCCTCCCCTAAGCGGCGGGTATTCCTACCGGATTATTGTCACTTTTACCGCGACAATTACTGCGTAACTAAAAGTAACCCTAAAGGAAGTACGAGATTGACCGGTACCACACTTCTCACCTCACACCTCACACTTCCCAATACGCCTGGGGATAACGGCAGGTAAGGCATTTTCATGCCTCTGTTGGTGCGGCCCCAAGCGTTATGAAAGTCTTCTGTCTGAATTTTGTAACGGAAGACGTTGTTCTTCTGCTGGTCAAGTGTTAAGCGAAAAGGAAAACGGTGAAGATGGAAAAACTCTTGTTAAACTAAAAATATGTTAAACTAAAGCCGGGGGAATTAATGTTCGTGGGGCTGAAAAACTCGTTACTATTCTTAAAGGGGCAATGATTGAAGTCCGATTTACCTGTTGCCCGGAAAGCTTTTTCGTGAATAAACTCTATCTGGAGGGGTTTGGGTGAAAAGGTCTTGGGTAAAGAAGTCATTGCTGCTCGCTTGTCTCGGGGCGCTACCTTTTCTTATGTTCGCCTTGTATGAGTATTCTACTAATCTTAGTCAGCAACACGCCTATTTTGCCCCGATGAAACAACCTGAGGGTGAAGAGCCGGCTGACGAAAGGCTACCACGATATCGCATCGTAAAGGTGGAATGTCATGAGAACAGCGGACAGCAGGAATTGGTGTTTGGTGTAATCCTCCCTCTGGACAGCAAAAGAAAGCAGATAGAGAGGGCCGCAAGAGATATCCTTGAAAAGTTCACTTCAAGATATGAAGTTACTGCCGCCGTTTTAAAGTTCTATTACGCGTATCCAGAAGTGAGCGAGAAATTTACCTTCGGATATGCCGAATGGTCACACAATGTGGGTTGGACTTTTAACCTTAACCCGCCTACCGAATATGTGGACCCGCAAAAGTTCAGATTTACCGACTTTGAAGGTGAGGTGTATGACTACTACTCCCTTGCCTTGGAGTCAAGGGGTAATCCGTATAATGAGTTGCCTCAAGGAATCCCACTGAACGAATGGGTCGAGAGTTATCAGGCGAAGGTCCGCACCTGGGAAGAAGAGAAGCTGAGAGAAACTGCAGAAAGATACAGGATCAGTTGCGAAGAAGCCGCAAGAATTCGTACAAAAAAGCGATCGATGGTATACCCCTTGGCTTCCGGGTACGAGTTCGAGTAAGAGCGGCAGCGGGGATAGCGGGCGGCCGGGATTTTAAGGTATTATGTACGCCGCAGGAGCCGGTAGAGCGCGGCGGCGAAACGTTCGTCGTCGGCGGGGGCGCGTTTTGCCGGGCCTTTGGTACGGGTACCGCCGCGGCGGAGGCGGGCTTTTAGGTTGCGCTCCTCAAGGAGAAACGGGATTGACTCCGGCCGGTAGATACGGCCGTTTGGGGAGAGGGCTGCCGCGCCCTTTCCGATAACTATGGCGGCCAAGCCCCAGTCCTGTGTTACGACGATGTCGCCTGGCCCGGCGGCGTTGGCAACCGCGATGTCGGTCTCCTCGGGGGCATCCCCGACAACAATGTGTTTTTCCGATTCGATGTTATGTTTGAAGCTTGCTATTGTCCAGAGCTGGACACCGGAATCGGTTGCCGCCTTTCGGCAGATGCTTAGTACGCTTACGGGGCAGGCGTCGGCGTCTACGATGATTTTCAAGTCGTGTCCCCCCGGTGTTTAGTAAGCCTATTATACTATTGCCTGCAAAGGGTCGAAAGAGTTCGGGGGGCATTCCAGGGTCCTGAAAAAGGCGCCTTTCCCCTTTTCTTGAGGCTTGCTCCGGCACTCAGGGGTGTGATACGATGCAACTAAGAAGAGCAGAAAAGGGTGGGCGTTCTGCTGATAACCAATGAGGGGGCGCTGAGTGAGTTACGGCGCTTCGGCGAAGCGCTTTCCGGTTTAATGAGGCCTGAAACCGGCGCTTTGCGGCAGGCGCTCACGCGGGTAGGACGTTTTGTCCGGGTGGAGCCCCAGAAGCCGGGAAAGACTGCAAAACTGTTGATCGCGGTAGACGGTTCCTGCCAGACAGTCGGCGCGTCCTACCCTTATTATTTGACGCTCGTCCAGGCGGCAGCCCTGATTTTTCCGCCCAAGGTTCAGCCGCTGGTGAAACACCGGATATTCTCACCCCTGTTTCCGGAGGAGCGTGCGGCGGTCGAGACCAAGGCGGGCGGTACCCAGCCGGTCGAAGTGGCGGCGGAGTTCCGGGTACGGGAAATGATGGCTGAGCTCGAGTTGGCTGTAGCCCTTGAAGCCGCACTTCTGTCAAAGGGCGCGGTTATTCTGCTCGGCGGAGGATTTGTGCATTTCAAGGCGAGGGCTTGGGTATTGTTTGACCAGTTGGTTCAAGTGGCGACGGAACACAACCATTTGTTGATCGGTGTAATTGAAGAGGTATCGAGCCGACTTTTGACCGAGATAGTAGGAGAGGTATGGCCGGGCGACAACCCGCCCTATGATCGGGAAGTCTTATTCGGCTGCATGGAGGTAGGCGAGGCCTTTGCCCTTTCACCGGAGTTGCAGAAAAAAGCGGGCATCGGTACTGTTTATGCCCGGTTTGCTGCTCATCCGCAGCCGGTGGCTTTCGACTTCTTAACTATACAAGAGAAAGAAATGCTGGAAGTGCTCGGGGTTTTACGGGCGCTGACACCTTGTGACGGGCGGGGCGTCCCGGCGGCGGTTGACATCGCGGACCGGTACGTGCGGCTGACCGCGCCGGAGGTCGAGCAGTTGGTGGCGGCGGCGGTGCCCGCCGGGCTGCGGGAAGTCCTCCTGACGGCCCACCGGCTGCGGCGGAGTATTTAGCAATATATATCTGTTTTGCCCCGGAAAGAGTCATTTGCGACTGTTTGCGGAAGGGGTCGGGTATTTTGCGGATTATCGGCGTCGCCGACCAACAACGGGCAAGGGTGGCCACGCGGGAGAGGCCCTTTCGGATCAACGAGTTTTTAATGGTGGAAGACGGTAGCGGGGGAATCTTGGTCGAAGTGGTGGCAACCCAGGCGCTGAACCCGCTGCTGCCGGATTCCGGCCGCAGCCCGGGACTAATCGACGAGGCTACTTTCGGCACCCTCCAGGCTTTAGGCTATAACCCGGGGAACGAAACCTTCTACCTTGCGGAGGTCAGGGCAACGTCGGAGCTGTCCTGCCCGCTGGCGGTAGGCGCAAAAGTACGCCCGGCGGTCTTTGCAGAGGTACGTGACCTGTTGCTTCCCGGGGAAACCGGCCGTGCTGCTCTGCTCGGCGTGGTGCGGGGCACGGAGGGGTTTGAGGTGCCTGAAGAGTTGCAAAACCTGGTGTTTCGTTATCACCCTGACGATGACACCGCGCAGGCTGTTAAAGGGGTACCTTTTTTCGTCAGCCTGTCAGAACTGAGCCAGTATCCTCACATCGGGATCTTCGGGGGTTCGGGTTCCGGAAAATCCTTCGCCCTTAGGGTGCTGACCGAGGAGCTTATGCGGCAGGGGCTGCCTGCTGTGGTGTTCGACCCCCATTTTGAGTTGAGTTTTGAACAGCCTCTGGTGATGGACGCCGTTTTCATGGAAAAAAAGGATGGCCTAAGCGGCCTGTGGACAGTCTTTACGATTGGTCATAACGTAAGCATCAAGTTTGAAGACCTTTCCCGCGGCGACCTCGTAACTGTGCTCCGTTCTGCGATGGAAGGATGGACGGAGCAGATGGAGCATGCTGCGCGGCTGCTCTGGCATTCGGGCGACAGCGCGGAAACCTACCGGCGGCGGCTTGCGGCGCTGGCTGAAGCACTGTCGCAAAAAGGACGGTATGACCGTGCCCTGGAAGCTGTAGATAAGGGCGAGGATGCAGCCGCCAGGCTTTTTCCTGAAGACCCGGCGCGGCAGGAGGAGTTTCGTGACCGGCTCGCCGTTTACCGGGAGTACCGGGACAGCGGCATTGCGGAGGCTACCGCGTACGCCGTGCTCCGGCGGCTTGGGTACCTGCTTCACGGCAACCTCATCGGCCCCCAGGGAACGGAGGTTTTAGAGGAGGCCCTGAAACAGGGAAAGACGTGTATAGTTCGCGGGGAAACGCGCAATCTTGAGATTTTCGCGACCTACGCCGTTCGGAAACTGTTCGGCTTGCGTCGCCGGTACCGTGATAACCTCCAATACGGAAGCGGAAAAGGTCAGGCCTTTTTCCCGCCGTTCTTTTTGGTGACTGATGAGGCGCATGCCTTGGCGCCGAAGCCGAAAGGGGAGAAAGACTTTTCCCCCGCGCGGTCAATTGTGCGTGAGATTGCGCAGGAAGGACGAAAGTACGGCGTGTTTTTGATTCTGGCGACCCAGCGCCCGGCGCTTTTAGACGACACGGTGAATGCGCAGCTCAACACCAAAGTCATCTTTCGTACTGTGCGGGCGCAGGATCTGGATGCGATAAGCAGGGAGACCGATCTCGGGCCGCATGAAGTAGCCAGGCTGCCGTACCTTTCTTCCGGGAACGCCTTTGTTTCCTCGGCGATAATCGGGCGGACGGTGCCCGTCGCCGTGCGCGCTGCCTGGACACGGAGTCCGCACAGCGAGAATCCTTTTGATGAATGGCGCAGGTACCTCAGCGCGGTTGGTGAAGACCTGTGGCCGGCGGTGCGGGGATTTATGGCCGGCAACAAGGGGTTTGTGACGGAAATCGACCTGGCGGCGTGCCTCAACCACTGCCAGGAGGTGCTGGACAGGCGGATAACGCAGGCCGAAATCAGGAAAGCCCTCGAACGATGGTCGGCGGAGGGTCGTATCGAAGCCCGGCCGAGCAGGGCCTTTGGCGGGATGCGGTGGGTAATGAAATCAGCGATTGAAGGGCCCTAATTCGCGATACCGGAGGCCAAAATGCGGCTTTTGTTCGTGACGGATACGCACTTGCGCGGGGTGGCGCCGCGCAACCGGACAGATGATTTCGTGGAAACGCTTGTGGCTAAGCTGCGCGAGGTGGTGCAGCTTGCAAACGAATTAGGCGTGACCGCGGTACTCCACGGAGGGGATGTTTTTGACATTCCGGTTCCCGGACTCGCGGCGACCGGCGAGTTTGCCACGGTTTTGCGGGGTCTTGAGGCGCCGCTTTACATAGTGCCCGGTAATCATGACCTGCACGGGCAAAACCCCGCCACCCTGATGCGGACCCTTCTTGGATTCCTGGGGCGGTGGGGGGTGATTCGGATTCTTGATAACACCCCGGTTTACCTTGAGGACGGCAACGTACGGGTTCAGGTTTCCGGGGCGCCGTATCACTTTGCCATCGACGACGGCGGCGGGGATTATATCGTAAAGAAGAAAAACTGCGACGTCGCCATACATATCTGCCACGGAGCTCTGCTGAACCGGAGTTTCGGGCCGATGGTGAAATACACGCTGATTGACGACATAGCAGAGTTGACGGAAGCAGATTACACCTTTTGCGGCCACTATCACCTCGGTTACAATGATGTTTACCGTGACGGCAAGTGGTTCATTAACCCGGGAGCGCTGGTGCGGCTTTCCGCCAGCCCGGGGGAAATATCCAGGTGGCCTTCGGTCGTGGTGGTGTTCATAGAAGGAGGCAAGGTCAGGCACGAGATTTACAGACTTAAGAACGCCCGGCCGGGTAATGAGGTACTCGACAAGACCGCAATCGAGGACTCGGCTTTCAGGGCGAAAAAGCGGGAGGAGTTTCTCCAGACGGTGCGGCAGATTACTTCTAAAACCGGTTTCGCCCGTACCGACCCGCAGGCAATCCTGCTGCGGGTGCTTGACGGCATGAGGGATAATCCAGATTTTGCGCTGGTTTACGCAGAGGTGACACGGATTTGGGCCGAGGTACTGGAGGAGGAAGGGCAGATTTGCGACTGAAAAGGGTGATCTTGGAAAACTTCCAGTCCCACCGGCAAGCGGAAATTGTGCTTGCGCCTACGGTCACGGTTCTTATCGGGGAGTCGGACCAGGGAAAGTCAGCCGTCGTCAGGGCGCTCAGGTGGCTGTTTTACAATAAGCCGCAGGGTGCGGATTTCCTGAGGGTCGGGGCCGACCGCTGCAGGGTGGCGATGGAGTTTGAAGACGGCGTAACCATCGTCCGGCAGCGGCGGGGCAAGACCAACCGCTACGAGATCCTGCAACCCGGACGAGAACCGTACGCTGAGGAGGGTTTCGGCCGGGAAGTGCCCGCGGCGGTACAGGAGCTGACGGAAGTGCGCCCGCTCAAGCTTGAGGGGGCGAGTTTCGAGCTTCACGTAGCGCACCAGTTGGACCCCCCTTTTCTCCTCAAAGAAACGCCGGCGGTGCGGGCGCGCGCTGTCGGACACCTTTCGGGTACCCACCTCTTTGATGCGGCGGACAAAAGGGCTGCACGCAAGCTTGCCGAATTAACGCGCCAGCGGCGTGAACTCGAGGACGGAGTGGCCCATTTACAGGCACGGATGGAAGAGTTCAATGACCTGCCCCGGTTGGAAGCGCAATACGAGGAGTGTGCGGCCTTTTTTCAGCGGGGGCGGGACGCGGAAGCCAGGATTAACATGCTCTCAGAACTTAAAACGGGACGCGAGTCTTCTTTACGGGAGTTGCGGGTGAGTGAGAATCTCCTTGAGACGCTTCCCCGCACGGAAGAGTTGCAGACCCGGAGTGAACAGGCTTCAACGCTGGTTACGCTTTTCAATGAGCTGTGCGGTTTAAGGGAGTCCAAAAAGAGTTCATCTGCTTCACTGGACCGGGTAAAAAGAGTGCTTGCAGCGACTGTAAAGGTTGAGGCCGCCGAGAGGATTACGGCGGAGGCAAAAACGGCGGTGGCGCGGGTTAAAGAATTGCGGGAAATGCTCAGCCGCCGGGCAGAAACAATCCGGAGGTTGCAGCGGGTGGAAGCGGCAGAGGCCGAACTGAAGGATGTTGGATTGTCAGACCAGCGCTGGCATGAAGTGAAGGACAATACAGAGCGGCTCCGGCGGCTTAAAGAACTCCGGCAGCAACTTCTATCTATTCGCGGGGAGCTTGCCGCTGTAGAGAAGCGTCTTGTAGAGGCCCGCACTGAAGCTGGGCGCCAGGCCGGCAAGCTGAAAGAATTGCTCCTGAAAGCCAACCGTTGCCCGGTCTGTCTTACGCCTTTATCCCCCGAACAGGTTGAAGAGATCTTGAAAAAGGAGCTTGGGGAGGAGTCCTGATGAGCGATTTTGAAAAGGAACTGAGCCGGCTGAAAGAAGGCATTGAAAAAGCTAAGCGCCTCCGTGAAAAGGCAGCGGGGCAGAAAGAGGTTCTCGAGCAACGGCTGCAGGAAATTGAGGCGAAAATCCGTGCTCAGGGCGTGGAGCCCGAGCGCCTTGAAGAGGAAATCGCCCGGTTGGAAGCGGAAGCGCGGCAGGCGATAGCGGAAGCGGAAAAGCTCATTCCGTGGGACCTTATTCAACGGGTGGAAGACGGCCGGAACGCGACCGGGGGCAGCCAGTCATGATACTGGACAACAGTGTCGCCGCCGGGGTATCGAACTTTCGGGAATATGTATCCCGCCGCCGTTGGGAATACGACCGGCTGGCGGCCGAGAAACGTACAGCAGAGGAAAGACTGATCCGGGTCAAGACCGAGGAGGCGGTTATCACCCAGACCAGGGAGGTTTTTCAATCGGCTGCGGAAAAGGCGCGGGAGCAGGCCAAACAAGGCATGGAACGAGTAGTGACCTGGGCGCTGCAGTCGGTGTTCGGTCCCGAGATCTCCTTCGAGGTGTCATTGGAGGAACGCCGCGACCAGCCCGAGGCTGATTTTGTCGCCGTTAGCACGTACGGCGGGACCACACCGGTCAGGACCGAGCCTACAGAGGCACGCGGCGGCGGGGTCGTAGACGTCATTTCTCTGGCGCTGCGGTGCGTGCTTCTGGAACGCACGCGGATGGGCGGCCCGCTGATCCTGGACGAACCCGGGAAGCATGTGAGCGAGGAGTATGCGCGTGCCCTCGGTGAGCTTATCAGGGCGATGAGTGAGGAGGCCGGTCGTCAAATTATCATTATCACTCATAACACGGAGCTTGCCGAGACCGGCGAACTCGCCTACCGCGTTGAACTGAGGAATGGGGAGAGCCAGATCATTCCCGTCGGGGCAGCTCTCAACAAAGGCTAAAATCATACTTGGGGAGGGGCTTAGGTCAGGAGCGAATTTTCCCATAACTGTTAAAATGGGTGTTGACTTCGCAAGAGAATTGTGCTAATTTACCCCTCGGGGTATAAATACCGGTTGGAAATAAATACGAACAAATCCTTTTTATACTGGGAAGGGAGACTGAAAATGCTTGAGGTGACGCCGTTAGCGCAAGAGAAACTCAAGGAGTTCCTGGCAGAAAAGAAGATGCTGGAAGCTTACATCCGGGTTTATGTTAACGGTATAGGGTGAGGGGGTCCGAATTTCGGCCTGGCTCTGGATGAGTCAACGAAAGCTGAAGATACGGTCTTTACCGCGGGCGAGGTAAAGTTTGCTGTGGATAAAGGAACGGAACCCTACCTCTCCGGGGCTGTACTGGACTACACGCAAAACTGGCTCGGCGGGGGCTTTACCATTATGACACCCCGGCGGGGGGATTCCTGCGGCGGGTCCTGCTCCTCTTGTTAAGGCGTTAATAAGATATATACAAGCAAAAACCTTCTCAAGCGAGAAGGTTTTTGCTTTAATCCGGCCCCGTTTTAAGACCATTATCAATATATCAGGAGTATTTACAGCCTCGGATCTGGTCTCCCGCATGCGATTGCTTATATTCGATACGGCAGCTTAAGGACTGTTTGCGGCCCTACAATACTTTGTCTTATTACCGTTCCACCAGAAGGCGATACCGCAGGTTAAAACCAATGCGAAAGAAGAACCGGCGGCGAATGCTACTTGTGCGTTCCACAGGTGCGCTATCGAACCGCTGATAAAGTTGCCGATTGGCACGAGCCCCATGAAAACAAGCGTAAAAATGCTCATGACCCGCGCCCGCAGGCGATCGGTGGCCGCAAGCTGGATCGTGGTGTTTACCGTACCGGCAAAGACGATCATTGACCATCCGGCTATAGAGAGGAGCACCATAGCGACCCAGAACAGATTGAAGAGCGCGAGTACCATCTGTGCAAGGCAAAGGCCGACCGCGCCCCCGAGGAGGAGCACCCGGCGCGGACCTCCGTGGCTGAGCCAGGCAAGGGTAAGCGCTCCCGCGAGCGCGCCTGCGCCGTGGGAGGCCAACAGGAACCCGAGCCCCTGAGGACCCCGGTGCAACACTTCGCGCGCAAAAACCGGCACAAGCACGTTAAAGTTTATCGCAAATATGCTTATTGCACTCAACAACAAAATGGGTAGGAAAATGGCCGGCGTCCGGCGGACGTACCGCAAGCCTTCCACGATTTCACCCAAAACCCGGCCGCTCTTGACGGCATTCCGGCCGGTTGTACGAATGCGGATCAGTTGCACCACCACGGCCACAAAGGTGGCGGCGTTAACGAGGAAACAGATCGCAAGTCCGAAACGGGCTATTATCACTCCCGCAAGCGCCGGGCCGACCACCCGCGCGGCATTGAAAAGCGAAGAGTGCAGTGCGATCCCGTTCATCAGGTCACGCTTGCCTACCAATTCAAAGATGAAGGACTGGCGCGCCGGCATATCGACGGCATTCAGTGTTCCCATAAGCAGAGCGAAAACCAGAACATGCCAGTACCGGACCACCTCTGTGAGCACCAGGAGACCCAGCAGAAAGGCCAGCACCATCATCAGCGTTTGAGTAATAATCAGCAAATGTCTCTTGGGTACCCGGTCGGCGACGACTCCGCCGAAAAGAGTAAAAAGCAAGACAGGGGCAAACTGCGCCGTGCCTACAAGCCCCAGCAGAAAAGCGGAATGGGTCAGTTCCAAGACCAGCCACGCCTGGGCCACGTTCTGCATCCAGGTGCCGACGACGGAAACGCACTGGCCAGTCCAGAAGAGGCGGTAATTGGGGTGTTGCAGCGCGGCGAGCATGTGCGGTTTTGAGCGCGGTTTCCCATCACCGACCAGCGGTACATCTTGAAAGGCGGCTTCTTTTACGGCCAAAATGAACCCTCCGAGACAATATCATAACACACTGCCGGAACGTTGTTAACGAATAGTGATTGACAGTGCTGGAAGGAGTGTGGTAGCCTTTTAAACAGCGGCGGTACGAAACCGCCCGGAACATTTTCCACGTACAAGGTTAACAAAGATTCGGAAATAGAGGCCACGGAGGCTCTGCCGTGTGGCCTCTTTTGTTTTGACGCACGGCGAACAAAGGCGAACCAACCGGTAAGGAAGAGAACTACAAAACGATCATCGAGCGGTTTGATTGGGAGGAAGAGAGAAATGCGGACAAGGCGGACAAGTTAGTCTCCCGGCTGCCGCTTCTGCCACCGCTGCCTGCAGGGTTGCACCGTTCCCCGGCAACAGGGGGGGATTTATTAACATTGTAGGAAGTTAACAATGTTAATGCGTAACGGCTTTTGATTTTGGGAGTAACTATTCAGGCACCCCGTAAAGTCGCGCGGCGATAAACAGCGCATAGCTTTGTCCGCCGGGCAGGGCCGGGTCCTCACCTGCTTCTGTGTACGCTCTCATTTTTATTGAAAGGAAGTGATTTCTTAATGTGCATGCAAAAGAGCGAATGGGAAAGGACACTACCTCACCCGGTCTGCTTTTCGGTGGAGAATCACAGACCGCAACCTTGGCTAAGAACCAACTCAAATACCGTCGAAGAGGGCGAATACCAAATTGTAAGCCTGTTCTGCGTGTTCTTCGGGAACGTACAGATCGACACCCTGGGGGATAACCGCTCCGGGAGTACCCGTTATACCGACGTCCGCAGAAAAAATGACCGACGGGATGCCCTCCCGTTCGAGAATCTGCTGGGCCTGTTCCGCGAAGATCCGGCTCGGAAAATTTTTTAACTTAACCAGCGGCATTTTTCTCCACGCCTTAGTATTTACTCACGGGCAAGCTCCAAATCCCGGTTTATAAGATTAAATAATAGCCGTACCCGGCGCCTTTCATCACGCTGATCTGTGCCTGCTCTGCCGATCTTCGGGGCTTAAGGAACTCGGCGAGGTGCAGCACCCTTATTTTATCCATGTTGTGCCGGTCCAGGCCGTAGCGGAGGAATAAGAGGCAGCCGGGATTGTCCGTTACAACCGTGCAGGCGCCGGTGTTTTTTAGCGCGGTGATTTCCGCGTCCAGGAGGCCGAGGGCGACTTCCGAATGGCGGAAGAAATAGCCGCCGGCGCTGCCGCAGCAGCCGAGGTGCGGTGCCGGCACCGGTTCCACCCCCGGCATAGTCGACAGGATTTGCCTTATACCGCCGCTGTTGGCGCCGTGGCGGAGAAGGCAGGATTCATGGTAGGCCACCCGGCCGGTTGAAACAGGGACGAACGCCGGTTCGAGTTCGCGGAGCAGTCCGGCGAAGTCCCGCACGCGGCTCGAAAACCTCTGGGCCTGATTCCGCTCCGCGGGGCTAAGGGCAAGAAGCTCCGGGTACTCCTGAAGGTGAACAACACATGCTGCGGCGGTTCCGGTGACAAAATCAAAGGGTTCTGCGGCCTCGAAGGCGGCGAGGTTCCGGCGGGCGAGCCGAATGGCAGCTTCTCTATCACCGCAGTGGTGAGAGAGCGCGCCGCAGCAAGTCTGTGCAGGCGGAACTACCACCGTGCAGCCTGCGTGCCGGAGCAGTTCGATGGCGGCGTCGTTCACGGGCATGAGCGCGGCCTCCGTAATGCAGCCGGTGAAGAACGCTACACGGTATTTTTCCTTGCCGTGGGAAGGGAAACGGTGCGCGCGCTTTCCTTTCGGCTGGGGAGCGGCGGGGAGCAACGCAGCGATTTGCTCAAGCTGCCGGCCGAGGGGAGCAAAACCCGGAAAGAAGGCGACAAGGCGCAACAGCCTGGTACGGCGGAGCAACGGCAGCAATGTTAAGGCCAACCTGAGCATGGCGGGTCGGGGTATTACCTTTCCGCAGCCGAACCGCCACAACCATTCGAGGAAGCCTTCGGAAAGAGACCGGGGAAAGGACGGGGGCCTTCCTGCAAGTATCTCGCGCGCCGGTTTTATCCCGGCCGGGCATACGGATTCGCAGGCCCGGCAGCCGAGGCAGCGGTCAAGGAACCAAGCGGCTGCCGGGGTAACGGAACCTCCCGAGGCAAGGTGGTTCAGTATTATAAGACGACCGCGCGGGGAACCGGGCTCCAACGGTTCGAGGCGATAAGTGGGGCAGGAGGCGAGGCAGAAACCGCAGCGGCTGCACCGGTACGGGTCAAAATGTGCACTGATTTCAATATTGTTCGAGATCCTACTCACCGTCCGCAGGCCAGATTTTCCCCGGGTTTAACAACCCGCGCGGGTCAAAGAGTTTTTTGATGCCGCGCATCAGGTTCACAGTATCCGTTCCTAATGCCTCTTCGAAGTATGATTTTTTCAGGACGCCTACGCCGTGCTCCCCGGAAAGGGTGCCGCCATGCGACAGCGCAGCTCGGAAGATGCCGGCGACAGCAGCGTTGACATGCTCCGTGTTCGTTTCATGTGGGTTGTAAAGTATGTTCGGGTGAAGATTACCGTCGGCGGCGTGTCCGAAAACCGCTATTTTTACGCCCGTTTTCGCACTGATGCTTGATATTTCCTTGATAAATTCCTGCACCCGGCTCAATGGGACTGCAACGTCCTCACCGATTTTGACGGGGTAGAGGCGCACCAGGGCGCCCGATATCGCACGCCGCAACCGGTAAAGCTCCTCCACCTGGTTGCCGGCAACTAACCTGATGTCTGCCGCTCCGCTCCTACGGCAGAGAGCCTCGACTTCTGCCGTTTGCCTGGATACCACCTCACGAGGGCCGTCGGTTTCAACGAGCAAGGCGGCAGCGCCCGGATCGCTCAAGGTTTCCCCGAAAGCACAGGCGAGTGCTGTGCGGTCAACGATTTCGAGCGCCGCAGGGGCGATTCCGGCGGCGATCACTTTAAAGATGGCTTGGGAGGCGGCATCCAGCTCTGCGAAAAGCGCAAAAACTCCCGCCCTTTCTTCCGGCCGGGGGATGAGACGGAGAATCGCCTGCGTAATAACACCGAGAGTGCCTTCGGAGCCGCAGAGGAGGGCGGTCAGGTTGTAGCCGGTGGCATTTTTCAGGGTCCGGCCGCCGGTGTGGATGACGGTTCCGTCGGCAAGGACCACCTCGAGCCCGAGGAGGTAGTCTCGGGTAACTCCGTACTTAAAGCCGTGCGGCCCGCCCGCGTTTGTGGCTATATTGCCGCCGATGGTGGAAACGGAGGCGCTCGAAGGGTCCGGCGGGTAGAAAAGGCCTGCGCTTTCGGCAGCAAAGTGGATTTCACCGGTAACAGTACCTGCTCCGGCTACAGCCACAAAATCACCTGCGTGAATGTCCAGGCCGCGCATTCTTGTCAGCGCAAGGACAATACCGTCGACCGGTACCGCGCCGCCGGCGAGTCCCGTTCCTGCGCCGCGGGGGGTGACCGGCACGCCTGCCTCCGCCGATAGCCTCAGCACGTCGGCCACTTCGCGGGTAGTACCGGGAAGGACCACGGCAAGGGGACGCCCTGAAGCAACCGAAGCGTCCCGGGCGTAGCATGCGAGGGCCGCCGGGTCTGTCAACACCCACTTTGACCCGACAGTCAGAGCGACTTTGTCCATAAAGGATGTAAGACTCATTGTTCCGCTCACCGTTGAGAATCGTCTTCGTAAAGTTCTGTAGGATGAACCGGTTTTCCTGCTGATAAGAGTGCTTTGAAAGGGTTATTCCAATCCGCCGCGAATTAAAGACAGTAGGGTAGGGACAGACTACCTTTCCAAACACTGGCTGTTATAACGGAGGAGAAGAATGCGGATAAGGGACAAGGTCTTTTTATTCCTAAAAGCTGCCGACTGGGAGGGGCTTGAGGCCGAAGCTCGGGTGGACATACGGGTTCTCAACGGCCTCATTCAAGCGCTTTACCTGCCTGACGAAGAGGTGGCCTGGCGGGCGGCGGAGGGTTTCGGCCGGGCCGCAGCGATAGCAGCGGGCATCGATATCGAACTGTGCAGGGACCGGATCGGGCGGCTTACCTGGGCGCTAAACGAAAAGGCGGAGATCAGTGCTCGCTTTGCTGCTCCTGCAATCGGCGAGGCGATTGCCCGTGCCCCGAAATCATTCGTCGAGAACGCGCCGTTTTTATTAGGGGCGCTTGGACAAGTTTACCTGCAGGCCGGTGCTGCCTGGGCGCTGGGACGGATAGGAAGCGCATGGCCGGAATTGGTACGTCCGGCAGCTCCACGGGTGTTACCGCTGTTGAGAAGCCAGGACCCTGCTGTAAGGGGTAACGCAGCGTGGGCGCTGGGTGAGATGCAGGCGGAGGAAGCTATTGAGGAACTCGAGGCGCTTGCGGGTGATGACGCTACGTTTTACATTTACAGTGACGGGTTGCTGCGTGAAAGAAAAGTAAACGAGTTGGCAATTGCAGCCTGCAAGAAAATAAGAAGTTCCTTGGGTTGAACTTGTTTTGTTTGGTGCTCAACAGTCAAGGGACTGCGCGGTGTAAATTGGATGGGTGTTGAGAAAACAAAAAAGCAAGTAGTGGACTTACTGCGCTCGGGGGCCTGGGACAGGCTGGAGGCGGCAGCCCGGGCCGACCCACGGCTTTTGGGCGTACTGATCTGGGCGCTTTTTCACCCGGACGAGGAGTTGGCCTGGCGGGCAGTCGAGGGGTTCGGCCGGGCAATCTCTGCGCTGGTAGAAACGGACGAGGAGTTGTGCAAGGACAGGATGCGGCGGCTTTACTGGGCGCTGAACGACGAATCCGGCACCAGCGGGCGCTTTGTGGCGCCTGCAATCGGCGAGGTGGTGGCGCGGTCGCCGGCAGTGTTCGGTGAAAACGCGTTGATACCGATGAACGCCCTCGATGAGCCTTTTCTCCAGGCCGGTGCAGCTTGGGCATTCGGCCGGATAGGTGGCGTAAGACCCGACCTGGTGCTAGAAATCGCACCCCGATTATGCTTTCTCCTGCAAAGTCCAGACCCGCAGGTCAGGGGGCACGCCGCCTGGGCGCTCGGTGAAATGAGGGCGGAGGAAGCAGCAGATGAACTCAATGCCCTTGCGGGTGATACAGCGAAAATCAGCATTTTCACCAATGGCTCACTGCGAGAAATCACGGTCGGCGAATTGGCCGTTGCTGCGGGAGAGAAACTGAAAAATGGTTGAGAATGCTTCTTGTGATAAAGATATGCGGGATCATTTGCTGGATATTTACCTCGGGCTTCTCGGTCACTTTGGCCCCCGTCACTGGTGGCCTGCGGACACGCCGTTTGAAATGATCACCGGTGCCATTCTGACCCAAAATGTCTCCTGGAAAGGCGCCGCTCAAGCTATCGGAAACCTGAAGGAGCGGGGTTGGCTAGAACCCGGAGGCATCCTGCGTGCTCCGGAGCAAGAGCTTGCGGAAATCCTGCGCCCCGCCCGCTACCACTTCCAGAAGGCGCAGAAGCTGAAAGAGTTTTGCCGGGTGCTGACCGACGAGTACGGAGGCGACCTGACGGCCTTTCTGTCCCAGGAGACGGGGTCTTTAAGGGAGCGTTTGCTGGGGATCCGCGGCATCGGCCCTGAGACGGCTGACTGCATCATTCTGTACGCCGCCGGGAAGCCCGTCTTTGTAATTGACGCGTACACCCACCGCATCTTTAACCGGCTGGGGTACTTCGGTGAACGGGCTAAATACGAGGAGATGCAGGCGTTTTTTATGAGGCATCTCCCGCATGATGCAGGTCTGTTCAACGAATACCACGCTCAGCTTGACGCCCTGGGGCATCACATTTGTTTAAAACGGGCACCGCGTTGCGGCCTCTGTCCGGTTTTATCTTTCTGCAAAGCTGCTACAGCAAAAACGCGTGAAGTTTACACGAAAGGGTGAATTTTGGCTCCCGGTTCCCGGATTCAGACTTCGGAATTCTGACGCCTAAATCCCCACCCGGAAGGTGAGAGTAATGCCGTTTTTAGGGGCGCACATGTCCATCGCGGGCGGCGTCGATCAGGCTATTGCCCGCGGGAAGAGCATCGGTTGCGAGGCAATACAGATTTTCACCAAAAGCGCCAGGCAGTGGCGGGCCAGGCCGCTCAGCGAGGAAGAAATCGCCCGCTTCAAACACGCCCGGGAAGAAAGCGGCATCATGGTTTTCGCGCATACCTCTTACCTCATACACCTTGGCACGCCCGACGAGGAGTTGTGGCTGAAGTCGATGGCCGGCTTCACTGAGGAAATGGAGCGGTGCGCCGCCCTGGGACTTCCCTACCTGGTGACCCACCCGGGCGCCGGTCCGGAGGGGGAAGAAGCCGGGCTTGAGAGGATCGGGCTCGCGCTGGATGCGATACTGAAGCAGACCGAAAAAACAGGGGTATCGATACTTCTGGAGATAACCTCCGGGCACGGTTCAAGCATCGGCCACAAGTTTGAGCACCTGGCATGGCTTATTCAAAACAGCGTTCATCCGGAGCGACTTGGCGTCTGCTTGGATACCTGTCACGCTTTTGCAGCCGGCTATGACTTGAGGACCCCGGAGGCGTATGCCGGGACGTTGGCCAAATTTGATGAAAAAATTGGCATCCAGCGCTTGAAGGCTGTCCACTTGAACGATTCCCGCGGGGAACTGGGGAGTCACGTTGACCGCCATGAACACATCGGCAAAGGAAAGCTCGGTCTGGAGGCCTTTAGACTTCTCCTTAACGACAAACGGTTAAAGGAACTTCCTATGGTGCTGGAGACCCCTAAAGGCCCGGACTTAAAAGAGGACATCGAGAACTTAAAGGTCCTGCGGAGCCTGCTGAAAGGTTAAGGCGTTCGAGGTTCAAAGTTCAGAGTTCGAAGTTTTAAAAGTGGGACGAGATTTGGGGTCCGTTCGAAGTTCAAGATCCGAGGTTCAAAGTTATAACCGTGAGGAAAAGATTTTCGAGTGCGTTCTACGTTCTACGGTAAGAGATTGTAGGACAGGGAGCATAAGTAACAAAGTTCAAAGTTTTAGGTTTTAATATTCTGGAATCTGACTCCTGTCTCCTGACTTTTGAATTCTGATACCCTCGGGTTCCCTGCCTAATGGGTGAGATTTAGCTCCGCCGCTAGGCGTTCGCGGTAAAGCCGCAGCAGATGTTCAAACCGCTCGGGTTTTAAGAGGCCGCTGCCGGAGGGGGTCTCAAAGTACCGTTTCGGAATCCTGATAGAATCCAGCGAATAACCGAAACGGCGTTTGGTTTCCCACTTCAAACGGAAAATCTCTTTTCCCACCGTATTCAGTTCCTCCGGCGTGGTTGTAATGCCGACGGAACCAAGCGCTTCGGCACTGATCTCCGGTTTGTAGACCCCGCGTGCAAAGAGGCATACAACGAGGGAATTCAGAACATTGCGCCATTCCTCCTCGGCGATTAAGTAGTCAACAAGCGCAGCGTCGTCGAAATCAGCCCCGTGCTTCATGTCAAAGACGTAGCCGCCGTTGCAGAGATGGGAGTGCCGTGCCCCCGCAGTGTGTCCGAGGAGGAAACCGTAACCTGTATGGTAGCCTGCCATCTCGTGACCGCCGAGGGTGAGGGCGAAGTCTTCCCCGCCGTACCGGGAGGCGGCATAGGCCAGCCCTTTGGCAAGGTCGCGATAGAACTCATTGGGGAGCAAAGCGAGGTGCCGCGCGGCGGTAACGTAGCCTTTTTCGTCACCGAAAACAAGCGGGGTTAAGGTCTCCTTTTCACTGATAAAACCGCGATTGAGAGCCTCGGTAGCCCAGGCAAGCGCCACGCCGGTAGAAATGACGTCCATGCCCAGGGCTTCAACAATGTCTAAAAGCGCATATACCTTCTCGGTGGTGTCAAGACCGAGCATCGGCCCAAGAGAATAAATCGGCTCATAGTCGTAGGCCAGGGTGGTAGAAATGTACCCGAAACCTTCTGGATGGCGCTTCCGGTGGATCCCGATGTGGATACAGCCCACAGGGCAGCCGGTGCACGCGAGGATGCGCGTGAGCGATTTTTCGCCGAAGCTCTCGCCGCTTATCTCCCGCGCAGCGTCGAACCGGCCGGCTTGAAGGTTCATCGTGGGCAGGCTGCCGGTTTCGTTCAGCCGCATGACGTTCTCGGCGGTTCCAACCCGGTGGTACTTAGCCATGCGCGGTGTACCGACCACTTCACGGTAGATGGCTTCATATACTGCATTGTAAGCCTTCGGGTTCCGGATCGGGTAAGTCTTTGTCCCGTCGATGACGACCGCCTTAAGGTTCTTGCTTCCAAATAACGCGCCGAGCCCAAGGCGGCCGAAGTGGCGGAAGGTGTCAACGTTGACCCCGGCGAAGCGGACCTGGTTTTCACCCGCCGGTCCGATACGCCACGTGCTCCGGTGTCCCCTGCCCGGTTCAAACTCCCGCAGCAGCCGGCCGGTTTCTTCTACGTCAAGGCCCCACAGGCCCCTGGCGTCTTGGAACAGCACCCCGTTCCGGTCGATCCGCAGGTAGGCGGGCCGGGCTGCCCGGCCCTTAATCACCACTGCGTCGTAGCCCGCGAAACGCAGGGCCAGAGCTCCCCGCATGCCGGCATAGCTTTCGCCCCACTCGCCGGTAAGCGGGGAGCGGAAAACCGCCGCCACTTTGGTGGCCAGCGGGAAGATGCCGGAAAGCGGTCCAATTGCAAAAATTATCGGTTGGTCCGGGTCGAGGGGGTCTTTATCCCAGAGGGCGGTCTCCAATATGAGTTTAGCGGCGATGCCGACGCCGCCGAGCAGCGGTTTCAAGTCAGGCCGTTCCGACACCGAAAAGGTGCCGGCAGTCAGATTTACGTTTAAAACCCGCAAAAAGTCACCTTCAAACAACTTTCTGTTCCTCCATTGCAAGTACTTCCTGCGGGCATATCCGCGCGCACTGGCCGCACTGGGCGCAGATTATCGGGTATCCGTCCTCATCCAGGCGGATTACCCGCACGATACAAGCAACAACGCACTCGCCGCACTTAGAGCACTTTCCCTTTTTAAAGATCACCCCGCCGCCGGGTCGCTGGACGATGGCCCCTGTCTCACAGACTTCAGCGCACGGAGCGTTGAGGCAACCCCGGCAGATATCCGCGCCCCACTTGCTCTGCAGGCCGCCGCGCGTCCGCACCAGGATGGCGCTTTTCACTACGGAATGGCTTTTAAAAACAAAGCGTGCGCACGCGAGCATGCAGGAGTAGCAGCCGATGCACCGGTCAATATCTCTGACTTTTAAAACCTTCATAAGTCACCCCCGCGGCAAGTTACTCCTAAAAGAGCTATCAAATCAATTCGTCCCTTACTGTATTTTTCCTGCTAAAAAGAAAACCGCCGCACAAAGCGGCAGCTTCAGGTAGGATTCACAGTACTATCAAGCCTGGCTTTGCATTAACACCTCGTCCTTTATTTTCAGGGCGTTTTTATCAGACATCCCGAACTTCAGCCAGAGAAAAGCCAGACGTGCCAGTTCTTCGTCATCCTTTTTTACGCGCTCGACTACTTCAGGTTCAATATCAAAGATCTGCAGGAAGCGGCTTTCAAACACGAACCGCCGGAACATATCGAGGTCGTAAGAAGCCATGTGTATCATCCGGGTGATTCCGGGGTTCGTAATCTTGTCCTTCGGAAAATCCAGTCTGGCGAGGGCGTCGTTAAACAAGCGGTCGAGTTCGGGTTGGAACAGAACACTCTCGAACATCACACCCTGTTCTACCAGCCAGTCTTCAACAAACCGCTCCGTTTCTTCCTGAAAACCAAGGCACTTTGAGGGGTCAGCGATAACGGGGTACTTGTCCTCTTCGTAATCGTAACTCAGCGGGTACATCCGGCAGGACCACGGGCGCACCTTGTATACGGAACAACCTTCCGGAGTTACAAACGGGCACTGTTTGTCCTGGTCATCGCGCATCTTCAGGAGAACCGTCGGGAGCCCGGAGTTCGGGGCAACAAATGTGATTGTATACTTTTCAAGAAATTCAGTGGACGTAATGTCGAGATGCTTCTTTAAACGATAAACGTCGTGAGGAGTCAGAAATATGTTTATGTCCCGGCAGCAGGTTGTAAAGCAGGGAAGCCCGGGACGGCATGCAAACCGGAATTTGTCGCTTAGAGCAAGCACAGGCCTGTTCGCCTTTTCCGTTGAAGTTGTCATGTGACGAGAACCTCTCTTTCGTAGAATTCTAATGACTAATTAATTATATCTGCTTTGTCCACAGGAGGCAATTAGAAAATCGGTCCATGAATCAGAAACTATAGAGCCACGGATTAAAAAGCGTTTTCAAATCAAGAAATCGCTGGGCGGTTCTGCCGGATTCTGTCGCCGGTTTTACCTTCCTCGATTATGGGCTTTGTGGTATGATTTTTGGAGAGTAGCAGGAAGAGAGGTTTGTTTTTCACGCGTTAGGCGTTTCGCAAGACTTTAGGGAGGAGTCGTTCACGACCCAGCACTCAATGGACTTTTTGCCCTTTGAAGGACAGACCTTCATTGAGCTTAAATGCCCAGCACTCAATAGGACTTTTTGAGCTTTGGAGGAGAGACCTTCTTTAGTCTAATGAAGTGATAGCTTTCAAACTTCAAGGATTATATTGAGTGCTGGGTTAAACTTCAAGGATTACATTGAGTGCTGGGTCGCCACCGGGAATGAAAATAGGGGTTGTGCTATATTGAATCGTGAAGCGCGTCAGCGTAGGGAGATCGGTTGCTCACT
>JBFLWY010000030.1:0-32359 GCA_040757355.1 Bacillota bacterium
CGCGCCTAAGACCGCGCCCAGGACGAGGAGCAGCCGCTTGTCCCGCTGGAAGCCGTTATGGTAGAGTTCGGCGGCGGCGTTAAGCAGCACCTCTTCATGCAGGTACTTGTCCAGCAGCCGGGTGGCCGGCAGGTGCCACCGGGCGACAGCTTCAAGATTACGAATACCGGCCCAAATGATCCCTTTTTGAAGGCAGTCGATTCCCTGCAGCAGAAAGATGAGGTCCTCGCCGCTGCCGGGCCATTCCTCAATATAGCCCAGCCGGGCAACATCCTTCAGTAATGCGAGCACTGTTGCTTCACCCCACCGATAACTAGTCAACACCACCTTTATAGCACAATAACGGGAACTTTGCAGTTCCCGTTAGTCTAAGGTGTTATAGTACTTGTAAATATTCGAGTCAAACCATATTTACGGAACGCGGCGAGAAACAAGCAGTGCCCCGTTTATCGCCGCGCCCCACGGGGTTAAGTGAATACCTACTAATCCTTTACGTGAGACTTCAGTCTTCGATAAACTCTGGAACAACCAGTGTCTGCAGACCGCAATCAGGGAGTGTTTCGCGGATCAGTTCGTAGTGCCGGTCATGGTGTGCCAGTACACAAGAGTGGACAATGGCAAATGCGGCAATTAGAACGTCAATCAATGGCAGGGTGCGGCCTTGTCGCCTGAGATTAAAAGCCAGGTCGGCCGCTTGATCATAGAGTTGGTCGCTCGCCGGCAGTTGCGGCAGGGCGTCCAGTTCCCGCTTCAGCGCAGCATAATGCGCTTCGTCTCTGGCCCCGAGCAGAAGTTCGACTTTTACGAGCGGCACCAGGGCTACCTCTTCCCTATCGAGGGCGTTATGCAGCCAGGCAGCCGCCTCGGGGGAACCATCTTTGCGCAGGGCCAGCACCCACGTGGAGGTATCCACGACAAACAATTGCTCACCGCTCACTGCGCCAGGCCTCGACATCCTTCAGTGTAACTGCCAATTCCTCCTTGCCCAGCCTTCCCCGCAGGCTGGCTACCCGGCGCCGGCGGATAAACTCTTTCAGCGCCATGTTAAGCACTTCGCTCTGCTTTTTGCTCCCCGTAAGCCGCATTGCCTCTTCAAGCGCCGTCCGGTCGATATTAACTGTAGTGCGCACCGCCATCACCTCGCGTTCTTATTATATGCTCTTACGAAGCATCAGGCAAGTGCTTTTTTAATGTCAATGTTGTTGGTTGGATAGAGGCCAGCTACGATTACTTATCTACCCGGCCGTTTTAGAGGTTAGAGGCCAGAAGTTAGAGGTTAGGTCTTTTAGATGAATTCGCACAGTGAACTCCTGTATAACGGCAGCACAATCGCGCTCTCTATAAAGAGAATCTTTCCACCGGGAGGCGGGTGAAGTCCTTTGTGTCGAAGGTGCAGACCGGCCGGCCGCCGGCGGAAGCTTTTGCCGCTAAGTAAGCATCGATGAAGTCCACGTTGAGGGCGGCATAGTCCGACAGCGCCTGCAGGATTATCTCCCGTTCTTCCGGTATCACTCCGTCCGCGGTAGCAAAACTCTCTACGACCTTAGCCACCTCTTCCCGTGAATAACCGTAGAATGAATCCAACACCCAGATCAGTTCCGCTACTGTAAGTGAAGCGAGGTGCAGATTCACTTCGCCGCGTTCGGCCGCAGCCATTACCCGCGAGGCTTCGGCAAAAAGTTCCTCGTGGTCGCGGAGCAGGTAGCGGAGGATTACGTTGGCGTCAACCCAAACGTCAACTGCCATTTCTTAGCTCCGCGCTCGCTTCTCAGCCAAGGCCCGCTTTGTACCTTCCTCTTCCTGCTCCACCCCAGGAAAGGGGCGCCGGGGTGACAGCACGCCGGCCAGTTCTGATAACCGCCGCTTTTTGCGGACGCGAACAGTAAAGAAGTTGTCGGCAAGATGGAAGATGAGTTCATCGCCCACCCGGATGCCAAGGGCATCCCGGATCTCCTTCGGCACCTGCACCTGTCCTTTGCCGGTGACGCGGCCGGTACCGGCTATCCGGCCGGTATCGTTTAACATAGCAACCGACCTTCCTCCCTTTTATCCTTTACTTTAGTATAAATCATTAATCAGGTTGCTATCAATACCTATAATAAAATCAAGGACAGAGTGCAAAAACCTTGACTTAATTCCCCGCACCTCCCTCCTCTCTCCACCGTTTTCGGGTGGCGGATACCAGCCCAACGGCGTCTTTCTGCAAACGGTTACTCCCATAGAAAAGCACGACGAAATCCTCACCTCCGCCCGGCTATTCCTCCAGGCATCCAAGCCGGACGACCTTCAATAGCTCAAGCATTTTATCTCCTCCCCGTGCCGGTAAAACCTCCTGTATAACAGAATAACGGGAACCCTGCGGTTCCCATCTAACTAAACACTCTAAACTGAAGCTGATTTCTCTTTAACGCAACTCCCGTTACTACTCCCGTACGGCAAAGATCCCCTGCGGCCCTGTGTAACCGCATATTCCGACCCGGGGCGAGTTGACCACGAGAAGGAGATAATCCTCGCCACAGGCATGTTCAGCAGCGCAATCATCACAAAGCCATGCGTTACCTCCTTCACAGACGCACCAGGAACACACCTGTGTGGCAATTCCCCCGCAAGATAAACAGGTTATCGCAGGAGCATTATTCCTTGCCAAAAGCTGAACCGCCGGAGCGCCCTTTTTACCGCCTTTTCTTTCCGATAGTCGTTCCGACACAACGGTTAAGACAAGCTCCGTCGGAGTGCCAAAGTCGTACTCGTAATAGCATTTAATCCCGGGCAAAAGCAGACCGCCCACTGCAAAATTCATGCTGTTCTCAAAGCCGAATCTGTCAGGTGACGATGAATACCTTTCCTTCTGAATGATAAACGCGCTCAGGTGCCCGCAGCACTCTAACCAGATATCTCTAAGGAACCGGTCCAGATCCTTAAGCTTTGCTTTAGCCCGCACATCAAGATGCATCCAATACCAAGGCTGATAGCGGCCCTCGACGATAATATGAAGGGTTTTCTCCAATCCACGAGTACCCGCTGAGTTTTCAGAAACTGATTCTCTGTCACTGAGACACGACTGTAAGTGGCTTGTCATCGCGGTTTTAGAAACGGCGGCATTGCAAAGGTAACATTTTCCCTTCGAAGTTGCCCTTTTCCTCCCGGTTTTCCTTGCCAATTAAATCCCCCTTACCGTTATATCCTGTTATTTTCCCCGTCTTGCTTTTTCAACACCTTCGCGGCGGCTTTCGCCCGGCGCTCTTCATACATCTCCCGGATCCAAACGTGCACCGGCGCCTTTCAGGGCTGTTTCTTATTGGGGATGTTTTTTATAAGGCTTCGCGGGTTAAGTCCCATCTCCTTGGCCATCCGCAAAGTTTCAGCATTCAAGCGGCATTTTCGCTTGGCTTCGGCCCATTCGGCGTCCCGATTTTTCTTATTCGCCACGTTATTCCGCCCCCTTTTTCTAAGCTGTTAACCGGAGATCCGAAACGGCGGGCAGAGCCTGCCCTACTGCGTTATCTCCGGAACAGCCCGTCATTCCAGCGTTGAACGTTGAGCGTTGAACATTGAACGTCGAACCTTGAACGTCGAACATCTCTATTGCTTGGAATGCGCCGCACACACCAGTTGCCCCCGGCCGGACGGAATCAGCCGGGGCGCCGCCCTGCCGCACAGAGGACAGGCCGGCGCCTCGATCCTGCCAGCTAAAGGATTATAGACCACGGTCTGGTGATAAAGCTCGTTTTTGTGCCGCACCTCTAACTTGGCGTGCAGAAACGGCAGGTGGTAGACGACTAAGTGATCAAGCCGCACCTCGGCCTCCACTTCATAACGCAGCGCCGCGTCTTTTTGCCGGCGCTGCCTGTCGGCCTCGGCCGCCGACAGTTGCTTTTCCAGGCGGCGGGTTTTCTCCTCGTCGGCGCCGCTCATCTTCTGCTTTATCTCTTTTGCCACCTCTTCATAATAGCGGGCGATCTTGGCTAATTCCCGGTCTCTGGCGGCCCGGCTCGAGCGCCGCAGTTCTATAGCTTTCGTCCGGGCCATCCCTTCCACCTCCCGGCAGGCAATCCGATAAAGGACCTCCAGCGGCAGCGCACCGGCGCGCGAGACGCTATAGTCCGGTCTTTCTTGCGGCGTAATGTTCCCCCACAGCCGCAGAAAGTCGGGCTGCGGCAGACCGCTGTACCCATCCACCACTACCGGGAATATCTCCTCGGTCTTCTCAAAGGAACGGTAAGTGGTCCTGAAGAAAAAGGCGTGGAGGGCGTGCTCCGCAGCCCACTGCATTTCAAGTTTGGGAGGCCGGCAGTCCACGAATTCAACGGCTCTCAGCACCTGCTGCTCCACGTTGGCCAGAGGAGCGGGAACGCCGCCCGGCCGGTAGAGCCTGATACACCGCCCGTAAGCGGCGGCCAGCCGGACCATCGCGTCCAGCAAATGGCTGCCGTGGGTGATGAAGACGCTGCCGGGGGTCTCCTGGGCCACTTCGTAGTCAAACGCCAGTACCAGGTGGTCTTGGTTGAAATGCCGGGCCAATTCATCCGGTAGCAGCACTTCTATCAACGCGTAGCCGGCTTTCTCGACTACGGCTCCGGCGCGTTCGAGAAAAGCCGCCGCAAACTCTTCCAGGCTGAAGGTTTCCCAGTCATTCATCCGCCGGGATCAGCTCCCCTAACAGGCGGTCGTCGATCTCTTTTACGGCAAGGTAGTGCTCCTTCGCCGCCGCCAGTTTGCGCCCCAGTTCTTCCATGCCGGCTTCAACCTCTTCCTCATCCGCCGCCCGGCTCCAGACATCCATAACGATATCCTCGAAACTGCGTTTTTCTTTTAGGTTTCCGAGGATCATATCCAATTCGCCGACCACCAACTGGAACATGTTTATCTTAGCGTCGAGCAGCTCTAAAATATAGGCTTCTACGGTCTTCGCCGCCGAAAGGTTATAGATGTAAACGTCCTTAGTCTGCCCCAGGCGGTGGATGCGGCCGATGCGCTGCTCGATGCGCATTGGGTTCCACGGGAGGTCGTAGTTGATCATCACGTTGCAAAAGTGCAGGTTCCGGCCTTCGCTCCCCGTTTCGGTGGAGACCAGCACCTTAGCTTCCCCGGCAAAAAGTCGCAGCTCCTCCTCTTTCTGCTGCCTGTTCATACCGCCGTGAAGCTCGGCGACGCTCAGGCCGTGCGCCCGCAGCCGTTCTACAAGGAAAGACTGGGTCTGCATAAACCCGGTAAAAACGATCACCTTCTCGGGAATTCCGGCGAGAAGCGCGAGCAGCGCCTCGGCCTTTTTGCGCCCCGTGACCGCCCGTGCCTGTTCGGCGAGGGCGTGGAACAGCCGCCTTTGGGGCGCGGGATGGTTGGGATTGGCGGACATTTTCTCCAAAGTCGGGATCACCGCTTCGATGCTGCTGCCGACTTCCCGCTGCAGGGTTTTGAGGGTGAACCGGCCCGCGCTGCCGGCGCTTTCTCCTTCGCCGGAGAAATAGTGCTCCCGCACAAAAGCGGTCAGGCGCCGGTAGAAAGCCATCTCGTCCGGGGAGAGCGTAACCTCGATCACCTCCGCCCGGCGGCGGCTGGTGATCACCCCCGTCTGGCTGCGGCGGTTGCGCACCATGACCTCCTGCACCAGTTGCCTCAAAGCCTCGGTGTTTTTGGGTTTCAGCGGGTCGCCGCGGGTGATGTACTTCCTTTTGAAGGAAGAAGCCGTCTCTAATTGTCCCGGCTGGAGCAGGGTGATGAGGTTGAACAGCTCCTCAAGGTTGTTTTCCACCGGGGTGGCGGTGAGCAGCAGGATGTACTTTTTCTTCAAGAGGCCGACCAGTTGGTAGGCCTGGGTAAGATGGTTCTTCAGGTGGTGTGCCTCGTCCACGATGACCAGATCGTAGGAGGATTCTAACACCTGCTTGCGGTGGGGCTCCCGCTTGGCGGTATCGAGGGAGGCGATTATCCGGTCGAACTCGGCCCAGGGGTTCGCGGCGGCCTTAAACGCGGGAGCGTCGTAGGCAACGAAATCGAGGTTGAACTTGCTCTGCAGTTCCTGCTGCCACTGTTCGACGAGGGACGGCGGAACCAGTATGAGCACCCGCCTGACCAGGCCGCGCAGCATATACTCCAGCATCACCAGGCAGGCCTCGATGGTCTTGCCGAGACCCACCTCGTCGCAGAGCAGCGCGCGGCCGCGCAAGTTCTTCAAGACGTGCCGCACCGTGGCCAACTGGTAATCCAGCGGTTCTACGTTGTGTGCCGCTGCCAAAGACAGCAGCCTGTCGAAACCCGGACTGAAAGAAAGGAGTAACGCCTGCCGGTGCAGGAAGAGGTCCTGAAGAGGCGTGATCTGCTTTCTGTCAATCGTAGCTGCGGACGCCAAGAGAGCCGCATCTTCTTCCGGGAAAAAAGTGATTTTTACGGGCGCCTCAGCCGCAGGGGAGGGCGGTGAAGGCGGCGCCGCTGCCGCTCTCGCAATTCCGGCATCGGCCTTCTCGCCCGTTACCGGCTTTGAAAACGGTGTTGCCGGTTTTGAAGGCGGCGTTGCCGTTGCTTTTTTTGCTGCCGCTGTTTTCTTCGCGACTGGGGCATCAGGCTTTCTATCCGCCGCTATTCTCGGAGAAGGCGGCGTTATTAAAGGCGGCGGCGCTGCGGGCGTTTTACTGACGTGCTTTGCTTTCTTTGGCACCGCTGCGCTCTTTTGCCGGGACTTCTCTGCTGGGCGTTTCGTGGTTTCCTTGAGACTCCCGGCCGGAGCACCGGTGGCCTCAGTCCGCAGCAAGAGGCGGGCCGACTTGGGGGATTCCTCAACTACCGCCTCAGGCGGCGTTCTTTGCGGTGCCGCCTCGCCCTCAGGGGATACGGGAAAAAGGCTCAACTGCTCTACACTTCTTCTTGTCCCGCGGCTTTTGTAAGGCTCAACCAGAAAAAAGCGCTCGTCCGTCTCCCTTATACGGAACGCATGGGTGATCCCCGTGGCGGAGAAAAACCTCTTAAGATCCGGTGACCTAAGGTAACCCATGCGGGAATCCACCCGGCATAATACATACTCCCGACGCTTGTTATACAGGAGCACTCTCAGGCCGGCATACGGGAGCATCAGGTTCTTCAGTTCCCGTCCAGGAGAAGACGCCCGCGTTCAAGCAACTCCGGCGAAGAAACGGAACAGGTTATTCTCTGGCTTTTACCGCTCCTCACAGACGTACCACCCTTTGTCCGCTTACAGGTAAATTCTACCCCGGCAGAGGACTTTCGGGCAATACCGCTTTTTTGAATATGCACCCCTGGAAATTAGACTTGACAAAATTAACAAAAACGTTTAGTTCATAAAGTGAGATGGCAGGAGGGTTAGCTTTAACCCTTACGCTGGTGACCACCAAACTACCCTACACCTTCAACATAGAGGGGACCGTTCTCGAATATCACCAGATCGCCCGCCGCCTTTTCTGGGGTTACCGCTCTGACGGCCACGCTAACGTCGCCTGGCCCGAGAAGGCGCTTCTGGACCTGATCTACATCCGCCACCTGAAAACGCGCGCAACGGATGCCCGCGGAATCGCCTCCCTGCTGGACGATATGTATTTGGAGGAGATTGACGCCGCGCGGCTCCGGTCGTTTATCCGGCGTTTCGGCGAACCGTACAGCAGGCAACTCGCCGCCCTCTTGAAACCAAGAATCGCAGAACCGGCAGAATGAGCGGCACCGAAGAAAACACCGGCAGGCAGGCAAACCGGCTGCTACGATCGCCCAGGCCGCGGCAAAAAGGCAGCCCGGCACGTGTACGAAAAGGAAAAGGGCCTGCTCACAGGGCGGTGCAAGCCCTTTTCATATTGGCCGCGCGTCTCTTGCGCGGGAAATTCTATTGGGCTGGCGTTCACGGAAACCACCCGGAGGACCGGCCCGCGCATGTAGATGTTCGGGCCGGTTTCGAGATAACCGGTGACGGTAAGGGTTTTGCCCTCGCTCGCCCTAAGCAGATTCGCGGTCAGCCGGTCGGCCGGGTCCGGCAGGAGGACGTAGGTTTCGAAGGGTTACCTTTCCCGCCAAGATCCCCGCCGCTTCCTTCCGCCGGAGTGCCGTTCATTTCCGCTGCCCGGCGGTGTTCTTCCGCCAGTTCCGCGCGCAACTCCGGCGGTGCCAGCACCTCTACCCGGCTCCCGTAGTAGAGCAGCCAGTTGACGAAATCCGGGGTGATGGGGATCCGAAGCCGGAAAAGGACGCTGTTGTCGGGCTGTTCCTCGACCTGCTGGCTGGCGTGCCACTGTTCTTCCGCCACCCGGCGGCCCGCCTCCGGTGCGAAACGCAGCACTACATCTACCGGTTCGCCCGCGGCGCCGCGCATTATTCCCCAGGCCGGCCCCAGGTAAGCAGCCAGATCAAAGTCCTCGGGGACGCGGTAACGATTGTCCAGCATTTCCGCTTCGTGAATGCGGTCCACCTTGAAGATGAGAACCTCCTGCCGCCACTCGCAGTAAGCGATCAAGTGCCAGCTCCGCACGTGGGGCATAACGTGATACGGACAAACGACCCGCTCGCTTACTTCTCCACCCCGGGAATGGGTTTTGTAGACCATCCGCACTTTGCGGCCCTCGACCAGCGCCCGGTTGAGCAGCATCAGCATCCGCTGCCGGTGTTCGCGCTGGGCAGTGACCGGCGGCGGGTTCCCCGCCTGCCGCAGCAGTGCGGCTAATTCTCGCGGAAACAGCGCCTCGAGCCGGCCGAGCGCCGCCGCCAGCTCTGCCGACCCTAATCCCGACAATTGCCGCGCCGCCTGGATCGCCAGCAACAGCGCAAGAGCTTCGGCGAAAGTAAATTGAAGCACCGGCAAAACAGGTGTCTTTCCAAAATAATATCCTTCCGGTGAACGGACCAATTGAAGTTTAAGGCCGTGGCGGATGATTTGCAGGTCCTTTTGAATCATGCGTTCGCTGACTTCGAAGCGGGCCGCCAGGTCCTGTCGTGACCAGCGGCGCGGCGAAGCGGCAATGATCTGCACCAGTTCGATTATGCGCGAAACCCGCTTAGTCTCTTCAAGCCGCCCGGCGCCGGGCAGGGGAGCGATCTCGGCCACCTCCTGTACGTCTTTAACATATTAGCAGGAACACTGTTGTTCCCGTTCGTTTTAGATGCCGGAAACACCCAGCACTCAACGGTCCTTTGAATTGCTATTTTTAATCTTCATAGCACAGCAGCGGGATTACTCTCGTTCCCGTTACTTGAAACACTGCGGGTTTTAACGAACCCTTTCGACCACAAACTTTCCGTGGCCGAAGACAGTCCCCTTGCCGACGTGCAGGAGCTCGCCCAGGCGCAGAAGCGGCTGGAAGGCGGCGATCGGGCCGCTGTAGGCGGCCTCACCGATGATGCCGCCCAGCGGGACTTTTTTATCCTGCCGGGAGGAGTAACGCTCCCACTCGAACCAGCGGGTGCGGTTTGCAACTAACTTAATTCGCATTGCATCCTGGATGATGGCCGGGAAGTCAGCTTCGTAAGCAAAACCGTGGTGGAAGTAGCACAGCGACGAGATGCGGCGGAATAAATTGCGGACAATGGTGTGAAATTCGGGTGTGCGGATCGGTTGGCTTTTATAAGTAATCCGTGTAGGGGTAAGGAATTTAATGTGTATCGTAGCGTGAGCCCCGTCACTTTGAGAAATTTCCCCGGCAGTCCACAGCCAGATCTCCCGCGCAGTGATACTTAAATCTTTAGGGCGGACGACGCGGTCCGCTTGGTCGTAAATCACGGCGGCTTCGCCGGCGAGAGGATTGACGGCGGTGATCCGATCAAGGGTAAACGGCCGCCGGCCCCGTCCGATGCCGCGGCGACCGAACTCGTCGAGGGTGACGATGAAGTAAGGGAGAAGATTGGCCGCCCTGCCGAAGAGTACGAGACTGAAGATTATGGGATCACCGGGGGCGTATTCGGTCTTTTCTTCGAGGGGCGGCTCCAGGACAAACGGCCGGGGGATGTCCGCGTAATTGCGCAGGGCTTGGGCCCCTTCCGGCGGTTCGCTCTCGAAGACCAGGGCGTAGGGGCATTCTGCTTTCAACCGGCAACGGCGGCATTCCCGCTTCCCGGTGCTGCAGACCAGGCGCTGGAAGGTGCCGGCAAACCCGCCGCGGAAGGTCGAGCCTTTGTACGGAGGTAGAGCCAGGCCCTGCGGTCCGGCGACAAGCCGGATATCGTAGCGTATTAGGCTTAGTTTTTCAGGACACGGTACAATGGCCAAAGAAATCACGCGCCAAATTCTGACTCTTATTAGCAGTAATTCGATGCAACTCCCTTTTTTCCTTCATAGCATCAATTACCGCACCGCTCACCTGTAGCGCCCTTCCTTGACAAGGTCCGCCGTACTGATTTTAATGTGTCCGAGGCGTGACCGGCGGGCATCCAATCGCCTGGCCGCCGCCCAGGCAGTCCCCGAAACGGCTGACTCCTCATGGGCTAGTTTTTCACGAATTGCCTCTTCACAAAAGGCACTTACAGTAGTATCGCGCCTGGCTGCAGCCAGCTTTAAACGCCGCCGCAATTCGGGATCGCTAAGATAGATGCTCACTCCAAACCGAAATAGATTCACGGCCTTACTTATTTCATGCCCGGTCGACTTCAAGGAGTTCAAAACCGGTGGTCGCATCGATCTTCCTCTGAGCGGAACAGTTGGTAAGCTCTAAGATTATTATCTCACCGATATGCCAGATTGTTACCCCTTCTCTGGTACACCCGGTTACTGTATGATTGATGCGCCCGAAAGCCGAGTGTAAATGCAGCTTTGGAATCCCGCCCTCATTCACAAAAATTGTGCCTATACCAACCGCTTCACTTACTCCCGGCAAACTTACTATGGTCGGAACCGGTTTTTTTACCGTTCCATCCTCGGGGCCGACGACAACTTTGCTGTTCTGATCGGAACCACCGATAAAGAGTACGGTTGCCGATGCTATTCCATGGCTTTTTGCAAACTCCTCGATTGTGTCCGGCAAACGGTCTCCGTGTTCCAACCGTAGTACAAAAATTCTCCCCAGATTTGCTTCTGTATATCTCACGTTTTCACTCCTTGAGGAATTTACATAAGTCTTGTAAGCCTGACCTATTTAAACTGTCGCAACCGCTTGGTTTAAATAATTTCGCAAAATACCTAAATCACGCGTGACATCATTAGGTCATCCATAACTCCGTTTACTCACCTGCTGATCTCCTGGGGCTGGAACTCCACACCGCCACCCATTCCTCCCGGCGCAGGGTTTCCCATACGTTGAAGTGTTCTTCCAGTGCCGCCTTGACTTCAGCCTCGCGCGGCGCGGCGATGCCGCCGGCGATGAAGTAGCCGCCGGGGCGGAGGTGTCCGGCTGCTTCGGGCGCAAAAGAGATGATCACGTCGGCGACGATGTTAGCGACGATGACGTCCGCCGGCTCCGGCAGATCCCGGAGCAGGTCTCCCCGGCGGACGGTAACCGCGTCTTCCACACCGTTGAGCGCAACGTTCTCGCGCGCAACCCGGACTGCCACCTCGTCATCGTCCACTGCGACCACCCGCGCGGCACCGAGGCCGGCGGCGGCAATCGCAAGGATGCCGGAGCCTGTCCCAACGTCGTAAACCACATCACCGGGCCGCACGGCTTTCTCCAGGAGTTCCAGGCAGAGCTGCGTGGTGGGGTGAGTGCCACAGCCGAAGGCCATCCCCGGGTCGAGCACTATTACAAGCTCGCCGGGCTCCGGTCGATAATCCTCCCATGGCGGGCTAACTACCAAGCGTTTGCCGACCTTGAAAGTTCTGTAATGCCTTCGCCACTCCAGAAGCCAATCGGTTTCCGGAAGTTCCCGTACCCTTATTGGCCCTACCGAAAAAGGATAAAGCGCCGCCTTTAACTCTTCTACTTCTGCGGCGGCTGTAATCGGCAGGTAACCCTTGATCCCCACTACCTCAGTTAAAAATAAACCGGGGCGGCTCTCCCGGTTCGCACACCCGGAACCGATTTCCACCCCGCGTTTGGTCAACTCGCTCAGTATCAGACCGGCAACGTCCTGGTCTTGCGCTTTAACCAAGACTTCGATTTCAAGCCACTTCACCGCTCAAATAACCCTCCTGGCACCCACTACATAAACGCGTCTTTCACCTTTTCAAAAAAGCCCTTTTCTTTTTCCGGTCTGGTCGCGTCCTCACCGCAAAGACGCGCGAACTCCCGCAGGAGTTCCTTCTGCTTTTCCGTAAGCTTCGTCGGCGTTACGACCTTAATCCGGTAGTGCAGGTCTCCCCGGCCGTGGCCGTGCAGGTTAGGAACACCTTTTCCCTTCAATCTTAGAATCGTGCCGGATTGGGTGCCTTCCTGCACCTTGATCCGGGTGGTACCCTCAAGTGTAGGAACCTCGATCTCCGCGCCAAGAGCAGCTTGAGCAAAAGAAACCGGCACCTCACAAATCACGTTATCTCCGTCACGCTGGAAAACGGGGTCAGGCCGCACGCGGATGTAAACGTAGAGATCACCGGGCGCTCCGCCCCGAGTCCCGGCCTCGCCCTCTCCCCGTAACCGCAGGCGGTTTCCGGTATCCACGCCGGCAGGAATTTTTACTTTCACCTTTCGCACCCGTTGGACGTTCCCGGTTCCCCTGCAATCGTAACATGGGTTTGATATGTACCGTCCTGTTCCCCCGCACTGGTTACAGGTCGTCGTTTGGACAAAGTGGCCGAAGGGCGTACTCCGGGAGAAACTGATCTGGCCCGTGCCGTTACACGCCTTGCAGCGCTCGGGACTACTCCCCGGCGCGGCACCCGAACCGCCGCAGTTTTCGCAGCGCTCGATTCGGGGGACGCTGGCTTCCTTCTCTACGCCGAAAACGGCATCTTTAAAAGATACTGTCATCTCGATCTCAATGTCCGAACCGCGCTGCGGGCCGCGCCGGCGCCTCCCCCCGCCGAAAAAGGCATCAAATAAGTCGCCGAACCCGAAATCGAAGCCCAGGTCGCCCCAGTTGAAGTTGCTGAAGTCGAAACCAAAGCCCTGTCCTTCGGGACCGGCATGGCCGAAGCGGTCATACTGCGCCCGTTTTTCCTGGTCGGAAAGCACGGCGTATGCCTCGGTAATCTCCCGGAACTTCTCCGCCGCTTGATCTTTATTGTCGGGATTGGCGTCCGGGTGATACTTTCTCGCCAGCCGCCGGTATGCCTTTTTTATCTCTTCCTGAGACGCTTCCCGGGAAACGCCCAGGACTTCGTAGTAATCGCGCTTGGCCATATACCAACACCCTTCTTATGAATCATAATCCCGTTACATCGCTTAAGGGTGAATCCGGAGTTCTACTAAACTATCACTTCGTGCCGCTTTTTCACTTCTCGGTTCCTGGATTCAGAATTCCGGCCCTTTTTACCAACCCGGAAGCTACTTGACCTCGTAGTCGGCGTCCATCGTCTTGTCGCCGTCCTGGGCCCCTCCGGGCGGCGGCTGCTGGGCGGAACTCGCCGCCTGCCGGTACATCTCCGCCGTCAGCGTATGTAACGGTTCGGTCAACGCTTCCAGTTTCTGCTTAATACTATTCGTGTCCGTACCCGCCAGCGCGTCCTTGAGGTCCTTCACCGCCGCCTCAAGGCGCTCGACCTGGGCCTTATCCGCCTTGTCGCGGAAGTCCTTCAATGTCTTCTCTGCCTGATAAACCATGGTCTCGGCCTGGTTTCTGATATCCGCCTCTTCCTTGCGTTTCCTGTCTTCTTCGGCGTGGCGCTCGGCGTCTTTGACCATCCGCTGGACCTCTTCTTCCGAGAGCCTTGTTGAACCTGTGATTGTAATGCTTTGGGCCTTGCCCGTACCCATGTCCTTCGCCGAAACGTTCACGATCCCGTTTACGTCGATGTCAAAGGTGACTTCGATCTGCGGCACTCCCCGCGGCGCAGGCGGAATGCCGATCAGGTGGAAGCGCCCCAGGGTCTTATTGCCAGCCGCCATCTGCCGCTCGCCCTGGAGGACGTGCACCTCCACCGAGGTCTGGTTGTCGGCAGCCGTAGTGAATATTTGGCTCTTCCGGGTCGGAATCGTGGTATTCCGCTCGATAATTCTTGTAAACACGCCGCCGAGGGTCTCGATCCCCAGCGACAGCGGCGTTACGTCCAGGAGCACGATGTCCTTTACCTCACCTGCCAGTACCCCGGCCTGGATCGCCGCCCCTATGGCCACGCACTCATCCGGGTTTATCCCTTTGTGGGGTTCCTTGCCCAGGTAACGCCTGACGGCCTCCTGGATGCACGGCATCCTGGTCGCACCGCCTACCAGGAGGACCTTCTTGATGTCGTCCGGCTTGAGGCCGGCGTCCTGAAGTGCCTGCCGCGTCGGCCCCATCGTTTTTTCAACCAGGTCTGCGGTGAGTTCCTCGAACTTCGCCCGCGTAAGGGTCATGTCAAGATGCTTCGGGCCCGTCGCGTCAGCCGTGATGAACGGCAGGTTGATGTTGGTTTGAGTCACACCCGAAAGCTCGATCTTGGCCTTTTCGGCAGCCTCCCTGAGCCGCTGCAGCGCCATCCGGTCCGCGGACAGATCAATACCGGAGTCCTTCTTGAACTCCGCCACAAGGTGATCGACGATCCGCTGGTCAAAGTCGTCACCGCCGAGGCGGTTGTTTCCGCTGGTGGCCTTGACTTCGAAGACTCCTTCGCCGATTTCCAGGATTGAAACATCGAAGGTCCCGCCACCGAGGTCAAAGACAAGAATCGTCTGCACCGATTCCTTGTCGAGACCATACGCAAGCGCCGCCGCGGTAGGCTCGTTGATAATCCGCATCACCTCGAGGCCCGCGATCCTGCCGGCGTCCTTGGTCGCCTGGCGCTGTGCGTCGTCAAAGTAAGCGGGCACAGTGATTACCGCTTTAGTTATCTTTTCGCCGAGGTACGCCTCGGCGTCCGTCTTCAGCTTTTGCAGGATGAAAGCGGAAATCTGCTGCGGCGTGTATTCTTTATCATCGATTTTTACACGGTAGTTTGAACCCATATGCCTCTTTATGGACAGTACGGTCCGCTCCGGATTGGCCACTGCCTGGCGCTTGGCTACCTGCCCGACCAGGAGTTCTCCGGTTTTAGAAAAACCTACAACCGAAGGCGTTGTGCGCCCCCCTTCGGCGTTCGGGATAACGGTAGGCTCGCCGCCTTCCATTATGGCGACACACGAGTTCGTTGTGCCAAGGTCGATGCCGATAATCTTTTCCACTACGTATCACCCTCCTGTTTTATCGTCAGTCGCCGGTAATCAGTTGTCGGCTACTCGTTCCTCACATTCTAAGATTAACGCTCTGATTTTTGTACTATGAACCGCCTTCTTTAGCCACTTTTACCATAGCCGGGCGGATGACCTTCCCGCGAAAAGCGTAACCGCGCCGGAACTCCTCGATGACGTGATTGGGCGGTTTTCCCTCGCACGGCTCAAAAGCAACCGCTTCGTGGCGGTTTGGGTCAAATTCCTCGCCTTCCGCCGTTATCAGCTCCAGGCCTTCGCGACTGAGAATCTCGCTGAGCCGCCGGTAGATCATCTCCACGCCGGCTAAAAAGTCGGTGACCTGCTCACCCGGGGATTTCAAAGCCAGCTCGAAGTCGTCAAGCACGGGTAGCAGTGCTGCAACCAGCGCTTCACCCGCAAAATGGAGAAACTCCTCCCGCTCCTTGTTCATTCGCCGTCTGAAGTTCTCGAAATCAGCACGCAACCTCAATAACTGCTGGTAGTATTCTTCAGCCTTCTTCTCTGCCTCTGACAAGGCTGCCTCGAGACCGCGGATACGCTCTTCGGGAGGCGTCTCTTTGGCCTCCGCTGCTTCCCCGCTGCCTGGTAAGGCTTCAGCCCCGCCCGGAGTCATTTCCTTTTCAAGCGGGGTTTCAGCGGCTTCCCCGTTCGGTTGTCCTCGTTTATTTCTAGCCTGCTCCACCATCTTTATCAGAATCCCCGCCTTCCTGTTTATCATCTCGCTTGCGAATAATTGTGTCGATTCTTAAAATGGCTTCGGCGATCTCCCCCGCCGCCTTCAGTGCATGGATCTTAACCAGCGTCGGGTCGAGCACTCCTGCCTGAAACATATCCTTTATCTCACCCGTGTCGCAGTCAACCGCCAGGGAATTCTTCCGCCGTTTGACCTGGGCGGCGACTACGTCACCGATCTTCTCAAGCGGATTGAACCCCGCATTCGCAACGATCTGCGCCAGCGGTCGCTTTAACGCAGCGGTTACACAGTCCACGCCGTAGGCGGCCATTCCCTTAATACGGCCGCGCATGTTTTCTACTTCACGGGCCACCGCAAGCTCGACCGCACCGCCGCCCGGGACGATTCCGCCCTTAGCTGCCGCCTGCACCGCAGACGCCGCATCTTTGGCGATTCGCTCCCTTTCTCCCACCACTTCAGCGGTTGCCGCTCCCACAACGATCGTTGCCACGGGCTTTCCGCCGCCGCCGCGGATCGAGACCTGCTCCAGCCGCTCGTCGTTATATACTTCCCCGGCCCTTCCCAGATACCGCGCGAGTTCCGCCGGTTCCTTCTTCAACCCTGTCCGCTTTATCATCCTCGCACCGGTATGCTCCGCCGCCCGCCGCAGTTCCTTTTGCAGCACACGCTGCACTACCATAACGCCGGCGTCGGTGAGTATTTCCTCGGCGATCGCCGCTACCCCGCGGTCTACCAGGATTAACCCTACTCCCATTTCAATGATTCTCCGGATATTCTGTTTGAAGTCCTCCTGTAAAGCGAGATAGCGGGCGAAGCCCGCATCAGTTCCGAGGGCTTCCTCCTCAATCTCCTCGGGCTCAAGAGCGTCGTCGACAACCAGCACCTTTACGTCGCTGACCCGTTCCGGCATCTGCCGGTTCATCCGGTCCTTGCTGATGATTACCCCTTCAAAGACCTGGTTGTCTGCCCCCTCTTCCGCTACCACAATATCAGCAAGCTTGAAAGCCGGCTTGAGGAGTTCCTCTTTCCCGACCAGCCGCGCTGCCGTAACTACAAGATCGGCAATGTCTTCGTGACCGCGGCCGGCAACCAGCGCAACCGCGCGATACCGGGGGTCATCCAGATCATCAAGCGGGACCGTCTGCCGGCGCATTACCGCCGATGCAAAACTGAGACCCTGCCGCAGGCCTTCAATGACCCGCGTGACCGGAACTCCCTTGAGTACCTGCTCAAGGCCGGTACCGACCATCGCCCCGGCCATTACCGTGGTCGTGGTGGTACCGTCACCGACTTCTTCCTCCTGCGCCTTGGCGATGTTGATTACCATTTTAGCCGCAGGGTGGGTGGCCTCCATCGTGGTAAGAATGGTAACGCCGTCGTTAGTGATTACCACCTCGCCGAAGCGGTCCACCAGCATCGTGTCCAGGCCCTTAGGACCGAGTGTGCCTTCGACTGCAGCGGCAATTGCCCGAACGGCGTTGGTGTTTGAGATCAGCGCCGCAAGGCGTTCATTCACCTCTGAACCACTTGTTGCCTGCTGCTTCAAGCTCACCAAATGTTCCTCCCGAAATCAAAGGGTTATCTTCCCAATACTTTTGCCAGTTCCTCCAAAAGGCTATCGGTAACGCACTTCAGTATCCCGGCCACGCGCGCATAATGCATCCGCGTAGGACCCAGTACCGCCAGCACACCGTACATATCGTCGGTCAACCGGTAACTGGTACTCACCATGCTCAGTTCGCGAATCTCCTTGTTTTGTAATTCGTGGCCGATCCGGATGCTGATACCCTCCTGCCCGCTGCTGGAAGTAAGCAGCCCGCAAAGGAAGTCCTCCTGTTCCAGGAGGCCCAGCAAAGTCTGCAACCGTTCCACGTTCTTAAACTCCGGCTGGCTCAAAATGCTGTGTATCCCACCGTGGTATACCCGCTCTTCTTTAACACTCAGGGCTTCCTGGATAAGTTCGACGGCAAGGTCCAGTACACGATGGTAGTATGACAGTTCCGCATAAATCTCCTTAAGGATGGTGAACTTAATGTCCTTGACCGTAAGGCCGCGGAGTTTCGCGTTCAGTACTGAAGATATGCTCTCTAAATCGTAAGGCGTAATCCCTTCCGGAATAGGTATCAACCGGTGAAAAACCTCCCCCGAAGCCAGGATTACCAAAACCATAGCCTGCCCGGGACCAAATGGAGCAAGCTGTATATGGCGGTAAACGCTCCTGCCGCAAAGCGAGGTGGCCAGGGTTGCATAGCTCGTAAGTTGTGACAGTATTGCCCCTGTTTGCTGGAGAACCGCGCCTATTTCCCGGGACTTAGCCTGAATATGCTTCCTGACCAACTCTTTCTCGCCTTCGTCCGGCTCCTGCGGCTCCATAAGATGGTCAACATAATACCGGTACCCGCGTTCTGAAGGGACGCGCCCTGCCGAGGTATGAGGCTGCACAAGATACCCCATTTCCTCAAGATCGGCCATTTCGTTTCGAATCGTGGCCGGACTCACGCCAAAACCGTACCTCCGCGCAATGGTCCGCGAACCTACGGGCTCCGCGGTGTTGATAAAGTCCTCGACTATCGCTGCAAGAATCTTCTCTTTCCTTTCATCCAGCAACGGAATCACCCCTGTTAGCACTCTCCTTTATTGAGTGCTAAAGCTCCTTTATTAAAATAGCATCAGGGCCACCAATTGTCAAGTATCTCCGCCCCAGAATATGTCAACCTCAAACAAACGCGGCAAAAACCTGGTTGGCTACCGGGAGCGCCTCGCGGGTTAGCCGTAGCCGGCCGTTTTCCCGTCTTAAAAGTCCCCGGGCGATAAGCCTTGAAATCTCCAGGCCGTATACTGCTTCCGGTTCCCGCCCGAACCGCTCCCGGAAGCGCAAGGCGGAAACGCCTCTCGTAAGGCGCAATCCCAAAAACATGGTTTCCGCCATCTCGTCCGCGGGGGTCAAATTCGTCTCTTCGGCTACCGGGAATCCTCCCCCGAACAAGGCATTCCTATAGGTGTCCAACTCGGCGGCGTTCGCCCACCGGCGGCGGTTAAGATAGGAGTGCGCCCCGGGCCCGAGCCCGAGATAAGGCTCACCTTCCCAATAAAGCAGGTTGTGACGTGACTCCCTTCCAGGACGGGCAAAGTTGGATATCTCATATTGTACATAACCGGCTGCATTTAAATAATCTACCGCCTGGAAATACATAGCCTGAAAAACTTCATCGGAACAAACGGCGGTCTTACCGGCAGCAACCGCACGTCCGAGCGGTGTTTCACCGTGTATCTCCAAACCGTAGGTGGAGATATGCTCGGGGCCGAGCGCAACAATCTCTGCCAGGCTCCTGCCCCAGCCGCCGGTGCTCTGCCCCGGGATGCCGAAAATCAGGTCCACACTTATATTGGTAAAACCGGCTCTACGCGTTATTTGAATCGTTTTTACCGCGTCCGCTGCCGTATGCCGCCGGCCTAAAACCTGCAGCATTGCGTCCTCCGTCGATTGCATTCCGATACTTAAACGGTTTACTCCCGAGCTTAGTAAACCCTCCAACAGCTCGTCAGTAACAGTGCCCGGGTTGGCCTCAACGGTGATCTCGGCCTCCGGCGAAATAACGAAATGCTCACGAAGTAAGGAAAGAATCCTCTTAAGCGTGGCCGGAGGAAGGCAAGTAGGCGTTCCGCCGCCTAAGTAGACGCTTTTCACCACGTTTTCTTGGTCGCACTCTTTTCCTCTCAGGCGGATTTCCTGTTCCAATGCTTCGGCATAACTCGCCACGTCCTCATTATTATAAGGGTATGAGACGAAATCACAGTACGCGCACTTACTAATACAGAACGGAACATGAACGTAGATGCCCACCGCTCTCGCTGGTACTTCACCCTTCATCGTTACCTCTTCATCCCTCATTCTTCATCCCCTTCACCGCCAAGGCGCCAAGATAGCCATTATTATTAACATCTATACCTTTTGCTTAATGCCCTTGGCGTATTGGCGGTTCATCCCTCTCCTACAAAAACCATCACTTCCGATTTCACATTTTACTTCCCCCAATGCCGGAAACGCTTCGCTTATTCCGGCCTACCCCTTTTCATTATTCATCCTTGTTTATTTATCGTCCATCTGGAGGACCGCCAGAAAGGCCTCCTGGGGAATTTCAACGTTGCCCACCTGCTTCATCCGCCTTTTGCCTTCCTTTTGCTTCTCCAAAAGCTTCCGCTTCCGGGTTATGTCACCGCCGTAACACTTTGCCAGAACGTCCTTTCTTAAGGCCCTGATGGTCTCCCGGGCAATTACACGGTTGCCTACCGCCGCCTGTACCGGGATCTCGAACAGGTGCCGGGGAATAAGCTCTCTCAACCGCTCCACCAGTTGGCGCCCACGGTAGTATGCCCTTTCCCGGTGCACAATAGATGAAAGAGCGTCAACTAACTCGCCTCCCACCAAAATATCGACACGGACAACATCCGCAGGCTGGTAACCCAAGAACTCATAGTCGAACGATGCATACCCGCGGCTGACAGACTTCAAACGGTCGAAAAAGTCGTATATTATCTCCGCAAGCGGAAGTTCGTAGGTTAGAATCACCCGGCTTTCACTGACAAATTCCATGTTTTTAAAAACGCCGCGGCGTTCGTTGCAAAGCTCCATTACCGCACCGATATACTCCTTAGGAAGCATCACGGTCGCCCTGACTACCGGCTCCTCGACCGTATCGATCTCGCCCGCAGAAGGAAGGTCCGCCGGATTCTCCACTTCTAACAGCTTACCGTTCGTTTTTAAAACACGGTAAACGACGTTCGGTGCCGTGGTCACGAGGTTCAAGTCGTACTCCCGCTCGAGGCGTTCCTGGACCACTTCCATATGTAACAGCCCCAGGAAACCGCAGCGGAAACCGAATCCCAGCGCAGCGGATGTTTCGGGTTCGTAATAAAAGGCCGCATCGTTTAGCCGGAGTTTGTCCAGCGCATCCCTCAGCCGCCCGAAGTCCGCGCTCTCGATGGGGTAGAGGCCGCAGAATACCATCGGTTTCACCGGCCTGTATCCCGGAAGGGGCTCTTTTGCCGGCCGCTTCGCGTCTGTGATGGTGTCGCCCACCCGACAATCGCGTACGTTTTTAATGTGCGCCACTAAAAAACCGACTTCTCCCGTTCCGAGTTCGGCCACGGGAGTGAGTTGCGGACGAAAGATACCGACCTCCGCTACCTCGTATTCCTTTTCGGTGGTCATCATTCTTACGATCATCCCCGGACGCACAACGCCGTCGACCACCCGGATATACGCAATCACACCCTTGTAAGAATTGTAGTGCGAGTCGAAAATAAGCGCCCGCAGCGGTCCCGCCGCCTCGCCCTTCGGGGGAGGGACCTCCTGCACGATTCGATCCAGAACAGCGCCGATTCCTGTCCCGACCTTCGCAGAGACGGAAAGCGCCGTGGCACCGTCAAGGCCGATCGCCGTTTCGATTTCCCGTTTGACCCTTTCCGGATCTGCGCTCGGGAGGTCTATCTTATTGATAACAGGAATCAACACCAGGTCGTGCTCGAGCGCCAAATAGGTGTTGGCCAGGGTCTGGGCTTCAATACCCTGTGTGGCGTCAATGACGAGAAGCGCACCCTCGCAGGCTGCCAGACTGCGCGAAACCTCATAGGAAAAGTCTACGTGACCCGGAGTGTCAATAAGGTTAAGCTGGTACTCCCGCCCATCCTGAGCCGTGTATTTGAGCCTGACGGCCTGGGCTTTAATAGTGATCCCCCGCTCGCGCTCAATGTCCATCTGGTCAAGCACCTGCTCCTGCATCTCGCGCGGCTCGATAGCCCCGGTAAACTCAAGTAAACGGTCGGCCAGCGTCGACTTCCCGTGGTCTATATGCGCAATTATACAAAAGTTCCGGATCCTATCCTGTGTCAACAAATCTCCTCCGAAAATAGACGTTCAAGCTTATACTGACGGCCCAGCACTCAATGTAATCCTTGAAGTTTGAAAGCTATCACTTCATTAAGCTCAATGAAGGTCTGTCCTTCGAAGTGCAAGAAGTCTATTGAGTGCTGGGTGGGGTCCGTTCGACGTTCGACGTTCGACGTTAGTCTGAAAGTGACGGACCTTTGGGGTCCGTTCAACGTTCAAGGTTCAGCGTTCAAGGTTCAAGGTTCAACGTTGTCGAGTAGACGTATCGATTACTCTTTACGCCCCTCACAGTTCGTAGTTCGTAGGCCGGAAAAAGGCCGAAGGCCGTTTCCGGCAAAAAAACATATCTGTCCGTAAAATGCCGGAAACGCTACGCTTATTCCAGCTATTTGTAAAATACCACTCACCTCACACCGCTCACTTAACAATTTGCCGAGGGATAACGGCAGACAGGGCATTTTCATCTTTGGTTATGCGGCTTGCCGTGCGGCACTCTCCCGTTAGCAGTTCTCGGCCGACATAATTATATCATAACGACAGGGAACTGACAGGAGCACCTCTGCCGGATCGTTGCCTGCGCTTTTTTCAGACCCCTTAAGGCTGAATGGCAAGGAAATGCTTGAAACCGGCAAGCAGGGCACCCGCTTCTTTCTTGAGGCGGTTCGCCGATGTGTGCAACCCGGGGGGAAAGCCAACGATCCAGGAAAGCCCTAAAATGTCCACCCGATATGAGTCTTGGGACACAGCTTCAAGCCTGAAAGCTCTACACTCTTCCTTTGGACCAATCGCGCGGTTGAGTTCCGTCAGGCAGCGGTTTGCCCCCAATGATACACAGAATAACCAAAGGGCGACTAATACCAAGAACCTCTTACCCACTTAATCAATGCCCTCCGGTAATATTATCCTCCCGCCGGAGATCTTACATTCTTTGATTTTCGGTTTTTCATCTATATATACCTCGCTAAAACCTTGATAATAACCCAGCTAATATGCAATAATGTCATATTATGTCTTAGTCGCCGCCGGCCTTACATCTCTTTCAGCACCTCGGCCAAAACACCTGCAAAAAGCTCCGCCGCTGCTTCTGCCTCTTCAAGGGAGTTGTTTACACCGCCTATTTCAAACAGGAGCACGCGGGGGTGGAGGAACTGGTTGTACCGGCCATCCTTGACCCTCACCCCGCTACAAAGGCCCGGATAAAGCGCGTCCGACCGGTCTGCAATTCTCTGGGCAAACGCAAGATTTTGTCGCCAATTTGGGAACGGCAGGCGATCATCAGACCCGACAACAATAAGGACACGCGCCACATCCCGCCCCTTTACTTTCACTGTAGTCGTTCCCGCCGGCTGCTTTGAATCGCGGTGGATGTCGAAGAGAGCGGCAATGTCGGGGTTGGCGTAAATGAATTCCCGGACGGTTTTTTCCGATTCGAGATAGGACGTGGCGTACCGGCTGTCATGTATTCTCTCGGTCCTCAATACCGCGATGCCGTGCTGTCGCAGACCCTTTTCCAAAACCGCCGCTACCCTGACCACCCCGCCGCGGCCTGCAACCCGCTCAACGCCGTCCGTTGCCGCGTAGGTTTCACCGGTATGCGTGTTATATATCGCCACCAACGGCGGAGGCGCTGGAATCTCTACCTCCTTGACCTGAGGAACACGCTCAGGGGGCGAAGTCGCCGGCAACACAGCCACCATACCGGACACCGGTAAAACCGAGGTTAAAAGGCCGTTTTTTGAGCAGTTGACCTGGGCGATATGCTTACACGCCGCTGAAATCAGCGTCCTGATTTCCGGTTTGTTTTGGGCCGGCACGGACAGGCATAAGCCTACAGCCTCTTCGGGGCTGCACGCCTTTAAAACAAGCGTACCGCATCCTTTTGACGACTTAATACACAATAAAAAAACCAGAAACACCGCAATTCCGGTGAGTAACCGCCGCAATGAAAGTCCCCCCTCCGGGTAAATGATATGCCCGTGAAGGGGGGACAAGACCGTAAAACAGTTGGGATTACCGCAGCATTGTAGGCACAAAAGCGTCGATGAGACCTATCACAAAGGCCGCGATTAAAGCGCCGATAATGCTGACGCTCAGCAGCCCTGGGATCACGAACTGCGCCAGATAGATGACGACAGCAGCAGTAATAAACCCTACCAGGCCACGGCTCTGCGGCGAGATGCGGTCTCCCAGGAGGCTCTCAGCGATATAGCCGAGAATTGTGATCACCGCAGCAGCGATCAGGGCCCCCAGAAAGCCGCCTTTAACGACAAAACCCGGGGATACCCAACTTACAATCATCAGGACGATGGCTGAAACCACGAACCTGACGATCGCGCCGATCCACGTTTGACGTTCCACTGTTTCACCTCCTCAGACTTATTTGAGCATAGGATTAGCCAAAACCAGTAAAGTTATTCCTATCCGGTAAAAACATATGCTTGCAACTACCGGCACAGCGTGTTAAAATTGCACCGTTAGGTTTTTATAGAAATCTACAGAAATCATGCAAGGAGGTGAAACGTTGGCTAAGAAATCATCCCTCAAGAGGCTGCGCCAGATTAAAAAGCAGACCCTAAGGAACGCGAGCCTGAAGTCTGCCCTGCGAACTACAATCAAGAAGTTTGAAAAGGCTTTGGCGGAGGGCCAGGCCGACGTTGAGGATAAACTGAAGGCTGCACTGCGGGCGCTGGATAAGGCATGGACCAAGGGAATTCTGCATAAGAATACAGCAGCCCGAAGGAAATCACGCTTAACAAAAATGTTTAATAAAAGCCGCCTCGCGGGATAAAGCAACCGTTTTTCATTTTCTAACTAATGCCGCCCGTAGCATCAACAAGTGCCGGGTGGCTTTAACTTTAATATTTGTAGCTAATGTTTTAAGGGTTGTAGGCTTAACAGCAGGAGCCGCCGCTCCAACCCCTGCAGGAACTCGTCGCGGCCCGATTTGACTGCCGCATCGAGCTCAAGGAGGCTCCAGAAAAGAGCGGCCAGATCCTTGCGCGGGAAACGGCGGGCCTGAGCCGCCACTTTCTTCGCCACAAACGGAGGCACGCCGAGTTCACGCGCCAGGGAGTCGCTGTGAATTCCGGAGGCTAAAAACTCCTGGGCCAGAATTATCAGCCGCAACTGCCGCGCTAAGAGACTTAGTACAACCCCTTGCGGCTCTCTTGTTAAAACCGCCCGGAGTTTGGCAATCGCCACGGGGTAGCGCCGCTCACCAAAAGCATCCACCGCCGCAAAAACCGCTTCTTCGGCGGCCGGCGTAACCACTGCTTTCACATCAGCAGCGGTAACCACACGACTGTTACCCGTATAGGCCAAAACCTTTTCCAGTTCATTATTCAAAAGGGTCAAGTCCCTGCCGGTGGTCAGCAGAGCTTCGGTCGCCGCGGGCTCAATGGTTTTCCCAGCCTGTCTTGCCCTCTTTTGGAACCACTTTTTAAGATCGGCAGGCGCGAGGTGGGAAAACTCGACCGCCTTTCCATGCGCCTGAACCAGCTTCCAAACCTCGCGCCTCCTGTCCACCGCCCCGCTCGTACAGAATACAAGGCAGGCAGCCGTAATGGGCCGGCGCAGATAAGCCAGTAGTACCGGATCATCTTTTGGTCCGCCGGAAGCGAAGTAAGGTGCGTTTTTCACCACCACCAGGCGGCGGGCAGAAAACAAGCTCGCCGTTTGCGCAATCTCGGCAATCTCTCTGGGAGAGACCTCTTCCCCGTCCAGCACTTCATAGTCCAGGCTGTTTTCGTCTCCGACAATCGCCTGCCTGAACCGGCGCACAGCCTCCCGCTGCAGGTACACTTCCGGTCCGTAGAAGAGGTAAACCGGCAGAATGCGGCCGTTTTCGAGTTCAGCAAGCAGTTCTAAAAAGTATTGCATGGTCTCACCAAAAAGTGAAAATTGTGGGGAAAATTGTGGGGACACCATACTAAATTATGACTCAATTTTAACACCCTCGACCCAAGAAATCCTTGCAGTTCAAGGGCTGCAAGGTATAAGATACCCACGGCCGTCACCTTATAGTCAAAGCCGCCTTGGTTCCGGTATGACTAGCGATTACCGGCTGCTTTGGAAATGATGTACTCAGCCTCTTCCGCAGATTCGGCGGGGCCGGGTGGCTCTTGTCCTGTGTAAAAGCAGTAGTTCCCTAAGAAAAGGAACCGGCTACTTTTTTAAATGTCGGTCAACCGCCTCCACCTTTCCTTTCATAGAAAGCTGCTTGTCCCGCCGCTCGTCGATCTTGACGGTCGTTACCACGCGCTCGGCACCGGTGTTAAACGGAACCTCATGCATCTGTTTCGCCGCCGCCAACACTGCATCCAGTTCCCCTTCAACAATGGTACCCATAGCCGTCACCTCATATTTGAGGCCGCTGTTACCGAGCACCTTGATGCAGTCTGCTACATACCGGCTCACACTCGGCGAACCCGTCCCGACCGGTACCACGGAGATTTCCGCCACTACCATTTTCGCGCCACCCCCCTTGAAAACAGTTCTAAGTTCAAGCTTAGACTGAGAGACCTTTAGGGGTCCGTTCAACATTGATAAAAGACCGAAGCACGAACAATTGAGCCATTTCTATTCCTGTTGGCGGATTAATCGTCGTGAATGAATCCCCGACAGATCGGACCGCGTCACACTACAATAACAAACCATACCTCGAAATGCCTTCATGGTGATTGTAAGCGTAACACCAGCCAAAATCAAGGATCGTTTACGGTGTTGGCGCCTGCTTGCGCGCTGCGCGCAGGCAAGATGGTTGAGGCCGGAAGTTTCACTTCCGCGGGTGCAAGGGCAACAAAATCCTCCCGACCTTCATAATCCACCTGCACTGCTTACTTTCAGACACGATTTTGCACCTTTCAGATGCGGTCTTGTAGCTTTCATACACGATGTTGACGTTTTTAATCAAAGTGGGTAGACAAGGAAAAAGACCTCTTTCAAACCATAACAAACCTCCTGTGGTATGATAAAGAAGGGGGCTGGATCCAGTGAACGCAGGGAAGGTTTTCATCGAACAAATTGTCTATCCAGCAATGGAGAAGTTGAAAGGGAACAAAATCCGCAGCTATCTCCAGGAGCTGAAATTGAGCCAGGAATTCACCCGCCAAATGCTCGAGGAGCTTCAGCGAGAGAGGCTTAGGAAGCTATTAAGACATTGTATCGAGAATGTTCCGGCATACAGACAATTCCGGCACCTGGCGCAGAAAATAGACGTAAGTCCCTACGCGGCACTGCAAGAGTTTCCCGTACTGACGAAGAGCCATTTTACCCGGCACGCGGACGAGTATCTTGCTCAAGGGGTTGACAAGGCGGCCTTGATTTGCAACCGGACTGGTGGATCAACCGGGGAGCCGGTCAGGTTCTATCTCGACCGTGTTACTGTGGAGCATTACGAGGCTGCCCGGTGGAGAGGCCTATCATGGTGGGGAATAGGGTTGGGGGATCCCTCGGTAATGATTTGGGGATCACCTATAGAGATGACTCAAAACCAAAGCCGTGTCTATCGGCTGAAAGAAAGGCTGCTGAAGAACAGAATCATTATTCCTGCTTATGCTTTAGATCCCGGGAAAGCCGGATACTATGTTGATTTGCTCAGTTCCTTTGCGCCCGAATACATATACGGCTATGCTTCGGCGCTGCATGCGTTTGCTCAACTGATGAATAGCCAAGGATTAAGAATTACTAAGCATCTAAAAGGAGTGGTTTCCACGGCCGAAACCCTGTTTGACGACCAGCGCACGGTCATAAAAAACTCTTTTAGTGCCCGGGTGATAAATGAGTATGGGGCTCGTGACGCCGGTATCATCGCCTATCAGTGTCCTTCCGGTAGTATGCACGTAACCGAAGAAAACCTTGTTGTTGAGACAGTTGATATCGAAACCGGCAACAGGGTGGAAAACGGGCGCAGTGGTCTGGTAACAGTAACTGATTTACACAACTATTCAATGCCACGGTTGAGGTATCAGTTGGGCGATGTAGCAAGGTTGTCGAATGAAAGCTGCAAATGTGGAAAGCAACTGCGGGTCCTGCAAGCGATTGAGGGGCGAGAAGACGATATATTTGTTTCGAAAGTAGGCAAGCTTGTACACGGTCACTTCTGGAATCATATCGCGAGAAATATGCACGGTATTAAGCAGTTTCAGTTGGTCCAACATGATAGGGAAAATGTTACCCTCAAAATAGTCAAAAATGAAAAGTTTAAGCGGGAAGAAGTCGATTATTTTATCCACCAAATCCGTGATGTGTTAGGCGATTCAAACATAAACGTAGTTTATTGTGAAGGGATTGAACCGACTGCTTCCGGAAAACGAAGGTACGCGGTTCGAGAGTTCCCGATTCTTCTTGAAAGAGTAAACGAAAGATAGAAATGTGCGCTATGTCCGGATTAGAGTCAGGTCATAGCGCAAATTTCTTAAGAACCGCTCTATGCAGCAGGCTGAAGCACCCGCCGCCCGGTTTTGACTTCGATTTTTGTGCCGTCGGTTTTGAGCAGAACCGCGCCGTCCCTATCGGTGCGGTAAACCTTCGCCCCGAGACTTTCAAGCTCTTGGATGGCGGCCGGAGAAGGCTGGCCGAAACGGTTCCGGGCGCCCACTGAAACGACCGCGATCTCGGGTTGGACCGTTTTATAAAAAGCAGGCAGGAATTCGGCTGAACCGTGGTGCGGGACTTTAAGAATCTTGCTCTGCAATACCGCTCCGTACTGTAATAACTGCCGCTGCCCGTCTTCCTCGATGTCACCCGCGAAGAGTATTCTTTCTTGCTTGTAGGTCAACTGCAATACCAGCGACTCGTTGTTAACAGACGCCGGATCCCCTTCGAAAGGCGGAAAGGGTCCCAAGACCGCTATTTTTACCGCCGGGTCAAGCCGGACAGCGTCGCCGGCTTTGGCGTAAGCCACCTTAATTCCCTTACCCCGGATATCAGTCAGAAGTCGCTCATAAGACTTGTCGATTTCTTCGTCTACCGGCGGAACTACCACCATCCGTACCGGTATACGGTCTACCACCGCCCGGGCACCGCCGCAGTGGTCTTCGTGCGGGTGGGTAAGAACGAGCACGTCGATCCGCCGCACCCCTTCCCGCCGGAGGTACCTTACCACCCGCATCCCTGCACCTTCGGCCTGCACCCCGGAAAGTTCGCCTGGCCAGCCGCCGGTATCGATCACCAGCGTGTGCCCGCCGGGTGTCCTGACCAGCGCGCTGTCCCCCTGCCCCACGTCGATAAAATCTAACCGCAGCACGGGCTCTCCGGCGCCCAACCACCGGAAGAGACCAAGCCATGCGACGATAACAAGGACAAAGACGGCCGCCCGTGCAAACCAGGGACCCAGACCGCTTCGTATTGAAACAATCCTTGTTATTTTTTCACCCGACACTTTAGCAACAACCAGATAGAGCAGTCCGAACCACAGAACCACCACTGTCCAGGGTATAGACGGAACATAAGTTGCGGCACCGGGTAAGTCTTGGAAGAACCGGATCAGCCAAACGAACAGGTCCAGACAGAGCCCTGTCGGAGCCGCCAGAATTTCGCCCAAGGGAAGGTAAAAGAGGCCTAAAACGGCCGCAAATATCCCGAACAAAAGGATCGCGCCCGTAAGCGGCACCGCCACTACGTTGGCAAACAGCGCCACCGGTGAAATAAGGTTGTAGTGAAGTACAACCAGCGGCAGGGTTCCTAACTGCGCTGCCAGCGGCACCGCAATTCCCAAAGCAATTACCCGGTTTGCCGGCAGCCGCCATCGTTCTCCCAAACGTTCAATTCCCGAAACAATCAACGGGCCCAGGAAGAGAATGCCCCAGGTGGCAGCAAAAGAAAGCTGAAACCCGGGATCCTCTATCGCCAACGGGTTGGCTAGCAGGATAACCAGTGCGGCCGCTGCAAGCGCGGTCGGCCAGTCCCGCTCGCGCCCCAGGTGCTTTGCCAAAAGCAGGAGAACCGCCATCACCGAAGCCCTTACTACCGGGGGGTTCATACCGACCATCAGGTCATAAATCAAGAGGACCGAAACCGCAACAAGCAAAATAATTCCGGAACGCATTTTAAGGAAACGCGCCAGACCCAGTACAAAGCCCAAGAGCAGACCCACGTGCAGCCCGCTTACACTGAGGATGTGCACGACTCCTGTTTCGACAAACGCTTCGTTTACTGCCGGGCTAATCTCCGTTCGGGTGCCGAAGGCAATACCTTTGACTAGAGCACTGTGCTCCCTGGTGAAGACGGCGTCCAGTACTCTGAATAACTTTGCTTTTATCCACAGCGCCGGTATGACGAGCGGATTCGGGGTGCCGCGCCCGGTACGTACAACGCCGTCCGAACGAGAATAAACCAGGACGCTTATGCCGCGCCGTGAAAGGTAGCCGGCGTAGTCAAATTCACCCGGATTGCCGGGCTCCTCCGGCTTTACAACCACCCCGCGAGCCTTTAAAAGATCACCGTATGAAAAAACCTCCTTTGGCTCCCGCACCACCAGGAGTACCCGGCCGCCCTTAAACACCTCATCGCCTACACGGGCCTCATTTACGTGAAGCGTATAACGCGCGGCCTGCGCCCGGATGTCGGGTTCGCTTATTATCGTACCGGTGATGACCGCCTGGTGCCCGGACCGGGCTGCGAGAGGTGATGCCGCCTCCGCTACTGCAAAGCGGGCGGCCACTACCCCGAGAAAAAAGAAGAGGACATAGATTAACCGGTGGTTACGCTGGAGGGAGTATAGATAGCCGATTCCGGCCACCATCAAGGCGAAGAGAGCAGCAAGAAGGGCGGTACCAGCAGGGAGCGGGAAGTAACGGCCCGCAAAACAACCGCCTGCATAAAGAAAAGTCAACAGCACCAGCGGCGGTATGAAAAGTTCTTTCGCCCCGGATGACACAAAGACCCTCTACCTTACACAGACATGGTCCCGCAACTGGGCAAGCTTCTTCTCGCCGATACCGGGAACATTTATAAGGTCATCGACCGTGGAAAAGAGGCCGTTAGCGGCACGGTATTCAATTATCCGCTGGGCAAGCGACGGGCCGATCCCCGGAAGCTCTTCAAGAGTACGGGCGTCGGCGGTGTTTATGTTAATTCTTGACGCGTTAGTCACCATACTCGAGCTAGTTCGGGGCCCCACAGTTACCGTAAAGGGGTTGTTAGAGGCCGGTGCCCCGAACTCCACAGGCGGTGCTTTTTCCGGCACCATCACCTTTTGCCCGTCTTCCAGTACCTGCGCCAGGTTCAAACTGTTTACGTCCGCGTCCGGACGGGCCTCGGCTTTCTGCACAGCGTCTAACAGGCGGCTTCCCTGCGGCAACCGGTAAACCCCGGGCCGGTAAACCGCCCCCGCCACATGTACGCAAATCTCTCGCGGCTGCTTTTCTACTGCAATCTCCGGCTGCTCCGCCTCGACCTGCCGGTGAAGCGCATATTTTGCCCCCAACCCGAATACGATGGCGAGTGCGAAGAGCAATAAGAGCGCCTGCTCGCGCCGCCTGAGATGCACGGTTCAGTTCCTCCACATTCTACGTTATTTCGTTTTGTTTCGCCGCCGGCATGGCAAATCCTTCACGGGGGCTTACAAAAAGCCGCCCGTCCGGCGCAAGGGCTGCCAGAAAGACTTCCTGGAAGGATAACCCCCTCGCTTTGAGCTCTTGTTCCAGCCACGTCTCGTCCCGCTTGACCGCAGCCAGGTTCGGCCTGAGCACCTCACCGTCAGCGATCAAGATGAGGGGCAGACCGGTGGCCACCGGCCCCAAATTCAAATCCTCGCGGGTAACCGGCCTGCACTCGCTCCGGGGAATCACGCTCAGTTCTCCCGAGTTCTCTAGTACGGCCACAGCCACTTCCGCCGGGTCCGGATACCCTTTTTCCCGGAGCTGGCTCAAGAGGTCATCTAAATTGTACCGCGCCCGGCGCATTTCCCGGTGCAGTATCTGTCCGTCCCGGATGACGACCTGCGGCGACCCGCAGACAAAATATCTCAGCCAGCGGCTGTGGAGCGCGGCATAGGAAAACCCAATTTCCAGAAACGCGAGAATGAAAAGAGGCATCAGCCCCCTCAAAAGCGGGATTTCCGGCTGTTCCATCGGTAAGGCCGCCACCTCGGCGATTATTATCGCTACAACAAAGTCGAAAGGTGAAAGCTGCCCGATCTCCCTTTTACCCATTAAACGCACCACAAGGAGCACGATAAAATAGATCAGAATGGTGCGAAGAATTACGGTTAACATCAGACCACCTGTATATAGAATTTATTTATAGGTTTTCCTTTCCCCGTTCAAAAAAGCAAAAACCGCCCTCTGAGCGGTTATAAACTGATACATATCATATTTTCATCATTCCCGGTGCGTGGATGCTGACGATCTCCGTAATTGCCGCAGGCAGGATCCACAGTGTCAACCTGCTGTTGAGCCTCCTGACAGTCCTTGTCTCCTTATAAATAGACACCATTGAAGTCGTGTTCAAGGTGTCTGTGGATCTACCTGGAAAGTTAGGTAAAAAAAGATGCCACTGTATTATTGATTAAAACATCAAATGGTTGGTATGGATCTTCGTTTTGCTATTTCATTATATACTCGGACAAATTGAACAAGTAATCGACAATCCAAT
>JBFLWY010000031.1:0-28538 GCA_040757355.1 Bacillota bacterium
CTCAGCGGTAGAGAAAGTTGAGTGTCGGGGTAAGACCCCTGGTAGACTACCAGGTAGATAGGCCGGAGGTGTAAGCCCAGTAATGGGTTGAGCTGACCGGTACTAATAGGTCGAGGTCTTGACCTGAGTTTGAATCCCCTCACTATGCGGTTTTGAGAGAATAGCAGTTCAACAGTTCGAAGTTCGAGGTTCGAAGTTGAGGAACTGAGAACGCTGACAATTGAAAACAAAGCACGCGCTCAGAAACGAGCAGGGCGCGGAAGACGCGAGGGGACGGAGCGGAGCCCAGCACTCAGAGCAGTTTTTGAGTGTCGAAGGAGAAACCTTTATTATATTAGCCTAAAGAAAGTGGCTTTTCAAAGCGCAATCATAGCATTGAGTGCTGGGTGAGCATCCGGACCCGAGCGGCTGACAAAGCCATGCGAAGTTTATCAGCGCGTGTGTGAGATTTCCGGTGGTCATAGCGGAGGGGGTACACCCGTTCCCATCCCGAACACGGCAGTTAAGCCCTCCAGCGCCGATGGTACTGCTCTGGCGACGGAGCGGGAGAGCAGGTCACCGCCGGAAAATTATAAAAAGGAACTTGCCCCGTATCTTAGCAGGCAGGTTCCTCTTATTTTGTAGGGCTTGCAACAAAATAGAAGGTATGAGATTCCTTGGCGAAGAATAATTATATAGGCATCGCTAAGTCGGGTACGGGTATCAATCACTTGGAGGACCCCCATGATCGAGAAATCCTTTGATATTCCCTTCATTGCCGATCTGGCGCTTCATGAAAAGCAAATTCAGCAAAATTACCGTCCAGTTATTGCCGTCCATAAATGGTTTGCACGGCGTCCCGGTACCTTGTTTCGTGGTCTTCTGCTCGCTGAGTTTGCAGAAGGCAATTTGAGAGAGACGTTTTACAAAGCCCATAACCTGAAAGGAATTACTGTAGCCGATCCCTTTATGGGAGGCGGGACACCCCTCCTTGAGGCCAATCGCCTTGGTTGTGACATTATTGGGTACGACATTAATCCAATGGCTTATTGGATAGTCCGCCAGGAGATAGAAGATCTTGACCTCGCGGCCTACCGCCGGACGGCGGAGATGCTCCGGAACTGGTTAAATGAGAAAATTGGTCTGTTCTATCGGACCAGATGTATAAAGTGCAATTCAGATGCTCACGTGAAATATTTTTTGTGGGTTAAAACCTACCGTTGCGCCAAATGTGGGGAGAGTTTTGACCTATTTCCTGGTTATCTGCTTGCACAGAATCGCCGCCATCCGAAGAACGTCATTATATGTTCCGCTTGCGGGGAACTGAACGAGGTAGAGGATAGAAAAAGACCCGGGCCGTGCTCTGCCTGTGGCGCAGGCTTGAAACTGGCCGGTCCAGCTAAGCATAATCGTTGCCCCTGCCCGTACTGCGGCAAGGTTAACTTTTATCCTGATGCTGCTCAGGGACCGCCCCGGCACCGCATGGTGGCGATAGAGTATTACTGCTTAAACTGTAAACCCCGTCATATGGGCAGGTTTTTTAAAAAGCCTGACGAGACGGATTTGGCAAGGTACAAGAAAGCCGCAGAAAATTGGGCACAAATGGATGCCCTTTATGTGCCTGGTGATGAAATTCCTCCGGGTGACGAAACCGGCCGGCTTCACCGCTGGGGCTACCGGCGTTACCGCGAGATGTTCAACGAACGCCAGTTGTTGGGCTTGGAATTGAGCTGTCGGTTTATCGCTCGGTGTCCTGATAAAGAGATTCGCAATGCCCTGGCAACCAATCTATCCGACCTGCTCCGGTATCAAAATATGCTTTGCCGCTATGACACGATGGCGCTGAAGTCATTGGACATATTCTCCGTACATGGTTTTCCGGTCGGTCTGATACAATGTGAGTCAAATCTCCTGGGGATTTCTGACGGCAAAGGTTCAAATGTTGGCAGCGGGGGATGGTTGAATATTATTGAAAAATATGCCCGCGCCAAAGCCTATTGTCAAAAACCGTTTGAAATCAGGCATCACAAAGGGCGTAAACTGCGGCTATTTATTGACGGAGAATGGATTGGAAGGTGCCGCAACGGGGCTGTCGCGCCAGAAGAAAGGAAAGTAGAGCTGTTTTGCGATAGTTCAGCTCATTGTACATTGCCCCCGGCTTCAGTTGATGCGGTTTTAACCGATCCGCCCTACTTTGCCAACGTTCAGTATGCTGAATTAATGGATTTTTGTTACGTTTGGCTGCGCCGATTAGTTGCGGATACTGACGGGATTTTTCATAAGCCTTCCACCAGGGATGCCGACGAGCTCACCGGCAACCTTACAATGGAACGAGGACTTCTCCATTTTACCGACGGGTTGGCGAAGGTTTTCAAAAATATGGCTCGTGCATTAAAGCCAGGAGCTCCCTTGATTTTTACCTATCACCACAATAATATCGAAGCCTATATCCCTATTGCCGTGGGCATTCTCGACGCGGGTCTTACTTGTTCCGCCTCAATACCGTGCCCGGCGGAAATGGGTGCTTCCATTCATATTAACGGAACAGGCTCGTCGATAATTGATACTGTTTTTGTTTGCAGGTCCACGGGAACCGTCCCCCGGCGGAAGATTGCTTCAACGCCCGAGGAGATAGCGGAGCTTGTTCGAGAGGACTTGGAACAACTGCGGGCGGGAAACGTCAAGTTAACGCGCGGCGACGTCCGGTGTATCGTCTATGGCCACCTTATCAGGTTAACAATCTGGCATCTGCGGCAAGAATGGAAAACCAGCCAGGAAACCACCGAAAAGCTTAAGACTGTTGCGCGAGGGGTGGAAAGACTCGGGGGGTGGCACGGTGTCGAGAAGTTCCTTTCGGACGACCTGTCTCAAGCTCCCCGGTGCCGGGCCTTGATCGTCCGCGAAGAACAGGTTTCTTACGGAGGGCAACTTGATGAAGTACCCTTTTGAAGCTTCTTTTTCGGAATTACAGGCAAATCTTGATACTTTTATCTCTTCTGTTTTCTCATGTCTCGAATCGGAGTTCTTAGTTCTACCCAAAGGTGACGGGTTTGTTGAGTATCCCACCTTTGAGAAGGGATACGAGTCCTTAAAGCAGGCGACACGCGGCTTCCAAAACATTGAGGTCGGCCCTGTCTTAGAGGCAGTTTTCCAAACTCCAGTCAGCCTTATCGTGCTTCGTACAATGCTGGGCTTCACCCCGTCCGAGTGGGCCTATATTGCATCACAGCGCACTGGCGTTGAAATAACCCAGGGATTCGTTCGCTCTTTGGACCGCGGTGTTCGTATTGCGCCGTTAACGCCCTGGCAAAAAGACCGGATTAGCCGGATTAAGCGGGAACGTGTTGCGGCATTGATAGAAACGGCCTGCCAGTTGCTTAACGCGCCTGTTCCACCGGTGGGTCCGGATAAGATTCACCGTTTAGATAAGGCCGATACGCTCGAAGGCCCTATTGGGATCAGATCGCTTTCAAATATGGGGGTGCCCTATGCGATGCTCCTCTATGAGCGTTTCTTAGGGCGTCCTTTTGCCGGGCACAGGGACTCAGTATCGGAACTCGTGGGCGACATCCTGGAATCGGCTATCGAAGACGTGCTTACCAAGGCGGGTATAAGTTACCGAAAAACCAAGCGGGCGGAGCGCGTTGCCGGCTTCGACCAGGCACCCGACTTCATTATCCCGAGCGAGTTTAACCCTCAGGTTGTCATCGAGGCCAAGCTCACCGAGGACGACGGTACCGCTCGTGACAAAATTACACGGATTCAGCACCTTGCCGAACTCAGTGAGTCGGGGCGCAAATTTCAAGTTGTCGCGTGTATTGCCGGCCGCGGCTTCGGTGTCCGCCGCGAGGATATGAAGAAGCTCCTGATAGCCACCCGGGGCAAGGTCTTTACGCTGAAAACGCTGGATCACCTTATAGAATGCAGCCGGTTGCGGGAGTTTAAGTCAAAGTAATAGAGGACCGGTACTAAAATTATATGCGTAGCAACTAATAAAATCCATCCCAAATACGGGTTATCATAGTTATCATACGGAACAAAGGAAGGGCTCCGGGGGACGGAGCCCTTCCTGCCTATTTCCGGCTGTTTCATTTACCTCCGCGGGGGGCGGAGGTAGACGTTAGCCCCCTCCGTCTCGATCTCCACCCTGTAGCGCTCGTTGCCAACCTTGCCGGTGCCCTTTTGCTCCCCGGCGGCGGTTTCTGCTATGGTCAGGGGCAGGCTGGTTATGATTCTCCCGCCCTTGGACAGGGCCGTGACCCGGCAGCCATCACCCCCGGCCGGTGGTTCGTATAGAACGTTGCCGCCGTAAGTGGTGACCTGGGTATCGCCCCGGATGTCCCGCAGGTTCACGAGCAATTCCCGGCCGTTCACGGTCACCGGTCCGTCGATGTGCGCCGCATCGAAGAGGCCGCCGCGTCCCTCGACCCGCACCGTCCCGGCGACGCCGTTGACCAGGAGGTGTCCGTCGAAGAGGTGCCTGTCGAACTTTGCCTCCAGGCCGCCCCGCAGGTTCTCCACGATCACGGTGCCGTCGTGGTTATCCAGAGTCAGGTTCCCCGTGACGTCGGCGATGTAGTCGGCGGTGTAGCCGCCGCCGGGCACGGGCGCCCTCACCCAAACATTACCTTTTACGCCGGTGATCTCAAGGTCCGGGCAACCGTCGATCTTGATGTCACCGGTTACGCCAGTGGCCGTCACCGGGCCGCTGCCATCCACGACCAGCGAGCCGTTCAGGCCCCGCGCCGTCACCTTCGTGCTGCCGGTAATTTCCACCGCAAGACCCGCCGGCAGCGCCGCCGTGTAGTTAACCCGGACGCCGCGCACCCCTTCGTCCCGGACCGGGGGCTCCTGCAGCTTGAAGATCAACCGTCCGCCGTCCACAACCTGTTGCACGGCCACCCGGGAGAGGTAGCGGGCCGCCTGCTCCGGACGGTCGGCTTGGATGGTGATCTCATAGCCGATCCGGATCGCGTTGTCCGCCGCGCCCTTGAGTTCCACACGCCCCCCCGGGTGCAGGAACCTTACCGCCTTTATGCCGCCGGCCGTGCGGTTAACGGTGCCGGTCCGCGCCCGCTGCGGCAGGTTCTCCCGGCTTCGAAAATCCTGCGCCTCCTCGTTGAACACCCGGCGCAGGTAGGCGCCGAAAACGCCGTCGGCGCCGTGGAGCGCGAGGTCCTGAACGGCGAAAAACGCCAGGATAGCCAGGGCAAGCACAAAGATGGTTTTCGTCGGCAATTTACTCATGCCTTACACCTCCACTTCCCGCTCCAGGAACCAGCCGTTCAGGGCGAAAAGGCCGGCCGTCAGGAAAAGAACCGTTGCCACAGGCGCGGTGTTCACCGTGGAGGTGCTGACCTGGACCACGTTCTCCCCGACCATACCGCAAGTTCGGAAGCTGACGTCCGGGACCCAGGCGAACAGGGGACTGAGCAGCGCGCCCAGCCGGAACAATAGCCAGGAGACGACGAAGAAGGCTACGCCGGACGCCGGGCCCCGGAAGCGGGGGACCATCCGGCCCGCCAGGAAGGTGAACTGCCCTACCACCACGGCCACTACGGTAAAGAGCCAGTAGCCAGTATAGATCCAAAACGGCTTCGCCCATGGCTGGGGGCCGTAAGGATCGTACAGATCCCGCAGCGCATCGGGGGCGGCCAGCGCAAGACCGCCGATGCACAACAGGCTCAGGGCGGTGAAGCCGAGCTGGACGGCCAGCGCCTTGGCCCCGGCGGTCGTCCAGCCGCGCAGGGGCAGCGCGAGCAGGAGCTGGGAGGTGTTCGTGCTCCACTCCGCGTGCAGCCCGTAGTAGGCCGTCCCCGCCGCCCAGACCGGCAGCGCCAGGAGAGGTAAGAACGCCAGGGAGTTCACGTGGTTTGTGTCCCAGATGCCCACGCGGGAGGCGAGGAAGAGATACCAGAGCAGCGCCAGCACCGCAAAACCCCCGGCCGGCAGCGCGGAACCTTTGATCTCCTTGAGCAGCAAGCGCCGGAAAGCCATTTATGCATACACCCTTTCCCACAAATCTTGAACGGAGCAGCGGTGGTCGGCGCGCAGCTTTTCCGCTGTCTCGCAGAGGGCCACCCGGCCCTCGCGCAGGAATACAACCCTGTCGAAGACCCCTTCCGCCTCTTTCACCTGGTGGGTGGAGAAAACAATCGTTTGTTCGCCGAGGCGGTACTCGCCGACGACGGACCTGATGATCCGCGCCCTGGAAGGGGGATCGATGCCGGACAGCGGTTCATCCAGCAAGACCAGGGGTGCGCTGCGGGAAAGGGCCAGGACCAACTTGAGGCGGGCGCGTTGCCCCTTGGAGAGGTCCCCCACGCGCTGGCCGGCATCGAGTTCCATAAAGGCCGGAAGCGCCGCCGCCCGCTGCGCATCCCAGTCGGCATAGAAGGCTGAAACAAATTCCAGCATCTCCCGCACGGTCATCCAGGAGTAAAGGTGGTCGGTCTCCGGCAGGTAGGCGACCATCGCTCTGGTAGCGACCGAGGGTGTTTGCCCGTTAACCAGCACCCGCCCGGATGTGGGCCGGACGAGGCCGGCGATGGTCTTCAGCAGGGTGGATTTTCCGCTCCCGTTCGGGCCGAGCAGCCCGAAGATCAAGCCCCGCTCGAGCTTCAGGTCGACCCCGTTGAGGGCACGGGTGCGGAAATAAGTCTTGTGGAGGCCGTCAATTTCGACAATATAGGTGCTATTCGGCACCGGCATCACCTCTTTTCGTCTGCTCGTTGAGGGCGGCATCCAAAAGGCGGCGGATGTCGTCCGCGGTATAACCCAGGGAAAACATCTCCCTGAGAAACGCTCCCAGGGCGTCCCGGGCCATTTCGGCCCGGAGGCGCGCCACCAGGTCCGGATCCCCGCAGATAAAGGTGCCCTGTCCCCGCAGGGTCTCGGTCAACCGCATGCGCTCCATCTCCTGAAAGGCCCTCTGAACGGTGTTCGGGTTGACGCCGGCGTGTTGGGCCAGTTCCCGCAGCGAGGGGATCCGGTCTCCGGGTGCCAGCTCGCCCCGGGCCACCGCCCGCCTTATCTCATCTACGATTTGCAGGTAGATGGGCCTGGCGGGATCGAAATCAAGGCGCACGACCCGCCTCCTTTCTGTGATGACAGACAGAAGTAGTGCACTACATCACTAATACACTATGAGTATAAAACGCCCCTGGTGCGCATGTCAATAACAATTTGTAAAAAAGCGACCCGCACCGCACACTTACTTTCTCAAAAAGGAAGTGAAATTAATCGAAAACTTATTTTTTTATATAGTCGGTTAATCCATGGGGTGTATTACTTGAGCAAATGGATCCGGTTTATCACTGCGTTTACGTTTTTTCCCCTTTTCTTAGTGGGCATAAGCTCCAGTCAATCCTTGAGGAACTCCAAATACCTGTGCGATGCGTTATCGGCCACGTATTTAATCCGGTCGATGAATTCTTCCTAAGTGGCTTTAGGAAAGCGAACCGAAGTAGGACGGAGTACCGCCTTCACGCAATCACGTGGTTCGGAATCACATACGCGGACGTTTATGTTAAAGTAGACCTTGCAGACCCCGTTCATGATCATCAAGCACCCGACGCGCCTGTTTCAGGCTGTCACTTACGGATGAGTGTAGCACGATTGGTTTGTCCTGTCTGCGTCTGCATTACCTGTGATATAATGTCGCCAGTGAGCCGCGTATAAGGAGTCTGCTCGTGGACAAAAAGAAAATAAAATGGCTTTACGGTGAGCTGCCCCTGCTGGTCGACAGACAGATCATCTCCGAGGAAAGTGCAGAAAGGCTGCGTCAGTATTACGGTGACGTTGAAGAAGGAAGCGGAAGGCGAATGGCCTTTATCGTCTTCGCTATCCTTGGCGCCGCCTTGATCGGCGCCGGCATCATACTTATCCTGGCGCACAACTGGGATGCCTTATCGCGTACTTTAAGAACGTTTCTGGCGCTCGCGCCGCTGATCAGCGCGCAAAGCCTGGCCGGTTGGGTGATCTGGCGGCGGTCGGAATCCGCTGCGTGGAGAGAAGGTACGGCCACTTTCCTGGTGTTTGCCGTCGGTGCATCCATTGCTTTGATCAGCCAAACGTATCACATCTCGGGCGGCGGCGACAGCTTTCTGCTGACATGGATGCTCCTGAGCGTGCCTTTAGTCTATCTGATGCGCGCCAACGTTCCGGCTCTCTTGTATACAGCGGGAATAACCGCCTGGAGTGCCGGCTGCGGATCGGGGCACGCTTTTTACTACTGGCCGCTGGCGGCGTTGATAGTGCCGCATTTTGTGATTCTCGGAAGGGAGAACCTCTTTTCCAACCGGCTGATTGTCCTGTCGTGGGTTTTTACGTTATCTTTCTGCGTGGCCGTCGGCACGACCGCTAAGGAATCTCTTCCGTTTTCTTGGCCTCTGGTGTATTTGGTATACTGCGGGGTTTTTGCAGTCCTGTATCTCGGCGGGAGCCTGTTGTACACAAAAGGGCAGGGATGGTGGCGACAGCCCTTCGTTAGCGTTGGAGCAGCCGGTATTACTGTGATAACGTTCTTGCTGACTAACCAGAGGATTTGGGCGAACATCGGCTGGTTTGGGTACCGCATGAACGAGCCCGGAGCCGGAAACCTCCTGCTGACCTTGGGGCTTCCGTTGGTTGTGGTCACGTCCTGTCTCCTCGCCGCCTGCGTGCGCCGGAAACAAGCGGGCAGAGTTTTGCTTGGGGTTGCACCCTTGGTGGTGTTTGGCGGCTACATCTTCTTCACGTATTTAGCATCCGGCGCCGAGAAAACCGGCATTCCGGTAAATACCATTGTCCCCGCCGTGTTGTTCAACGTCTACTTCTTCATATTGGGTGTAAACACAACCGTTTCGGGAATCCGGAGCGGCCGTCTCGGAACCGTCAATGCCGGTATGTTTCTGCTGGCGGCGCTTGTCCTGGCGCGTTTCTTTGACAGCGGCATCGGGTTTGTGATTCGCGGTGTTGTCTTTATCATCGTGGGCGTAGGGTTCCTGACAACCAACCTTGTGCTGTTGCGGCGCGGCAGGGAGAGAGCGGTATGAGGTACAAAAGAACAGTATTAGGGCTATTCGTGCTTCTGGCACTCATCCAGACAGCGGTACCGGTTTGGATGATTGTGCACCGGGAAACAACGCTGAAAACCGGACGGCTGTTCAAATTCCGCACGGCGCCGGTCGATCCTTACGACGCTTTCAGGGGCCGGTATGTGGCCATCACTATTGAAAACAGCGCCGCTCCCGCCGACGGCGCCTCCGTCCCGAAGCCCGGACAAAAGGTTTACGTTCACATCACCGAGGACAGCGAAGGTTTCGCGGCATTCGACAAAGCAACCGTACGCCGTCCCGAAGGGGACTCTTACATCCAAACAAGGGTGAATTTTATCATCAACGAACCTTCCGGATCGAAGGTATACTTCGAGGTACCGTTCGACCGGTATTACATGGAGGAAACGGCCGCGCCCGCCGCCGAAGACGCCTACCGGCAATACAGCAGTTTACCGGGGCGCTCCGACGCCTACGTGACGGTCCGGGTAAAAGACGGATTTGCCGTGCTGGAAGAACTGTACGTCGGCGGGAAACCGATACGTGAGTTTGTTCGCGAGCGCGGGCAGGGCCGGTCTTGAAGAAACATTGGGAGGGGTTTGCGGTCGTACAAGGGCGGGCCCAAAGGCCCCCGGTAGAAAAAGAACTGAACAAGTAATTAAGTATGGTGTCCCCGTAATTCCGTAATTCCCCCATAATTACCACGCGACACCTTACTCTCTTTAAGAGCTGGCAACTTCTCTTCGCCTCAGCCCAACCACTTTCTCCTTCAGCGATTCCAGCAGACTGTAAATCACCGGCACTACAAACAATGTCAGGCACGTTGAAGAGATGAGGCCGCCGATCAGGGCGATCGCCATGCCCTGCCTCATTTCGGATCCCGCGGACAGCCCGAGGGCCAGGGGAAGCATGGCCATAACCATGGCGGTGGTGGTCATCAGTATCGGGCGAAGCCGGATGGACCCCGCCTGCGCCAGAGCGTCTTTAACACCCAGGCCGCTCTTCCGCAACGTATTGGCAAAGTCCACAAGCAGGATGGCGTTCTTGTTTACCAGCCCGACCAGCATGATGAACCCGACCATCGTAACCATGTTCAGGGTGTGCCCGGTTACGGCCATAGAAACCAGGGCGCCCACCATGGCCAGTGGTACGGACAGCCAGATTGTCAGGGGCAGCAGGAACGATTCGAAGATGGCTACCATTATGAGGTATACGAAGATCAGGCTCAGCAGCATCGCCGTCCCCAGGTCGCCCATTGATTCCTCGAACATCTGCTGCTCACCGGTGAATAGAACAGTTATATCCGGAGGTATCTCCGCGTCCTCTAAACTTGCTTTTATGTCTCCGACTACGTCTCCCAGGACGCGGCCTTCAAGGTTGGCGCTGACCGAAAAAACACGCTGTCTGTCTGCGCGTTCGATGTTCTTGAGGCCCGATTCCTGGCTGAACCTTGCCACCTGACTCAGTTGTACGTATTCCCCCGACCTGTTTGCAAGCAGGAGGTTGGCGATGTCGCTTGTATCGTTGCGGGACTCCTTGTCGGCGATCAGGCGTATGTCGTACTGGTCCTCGCCGTCACTGTACTTTCCGACCACCTTGCCCGTGAGATAAAGCCCTACGGTGTCAAGTACATCTCCGGCAAGGATGCCGTGCGCCGCCGCGGCCTCCCTGTCAACCCTGATGGTGTATTCCGGCAGGCCGGTCTCGATTGAGGTCCGTACGTCCCTGGTTCCCGGAGTGGCTGCCACAATCTGCCTGACGGTTTCTGTTGCCTGTTGCAGTGTTTTAAGGTTGTAGCCCCTGACCTCCAGCCGGAGGGGTGCGTCTTCGGCGCCGCCGAACATTGACGTTAAAACAATGGTTGACTCAACACCCGCGCGGCGTTCGGCAATTTCTTTGGCCTTTGCTTTGACGGGTTCGCTTTTCCCAACTCCGCCTTCTTTAACTGTGATGTGCATTTCCGCCACATTACCGGAGGAACCTGCGTCCTGATAACCAGTGGCGTAACCCACCGAGGTAAAAACGTCTTTGACCTCGGGCAGGTCCCGGATCTCATTCTCCATGGCCCTTACGATAGCGTCCATTTTGGTTATACTCGTCCCCGGGGGGGCAATGAGCTTCAGGACGAACTCGCCTCTGTCTACCTTGGGGATAAACTCCGTTTTTATCAGACCCATGGGGACTAAAGCTCCGGAGGCTGCGAAAGAAGCGAGGGCAATGGCAATCACGGCTTTTTTGTGGTTTAAGGCCCACCTTATTCCCTTTTCGTACTCCTTACTCAACCTGCCGAGCAACTCCTCGAAGCCTCTCAACAGCCGGGCGACAGGGGAGGTCCCCTCTCTCTCCTTGGCGCTGGTCCATTTGGATGCCAGCATGGGTATTAGAGTTATCGCCACCAGCAGCGAGAGCAGTGTGGCGCAGACCACCACCAGTGAAAACTCGCGGAACATTTCGCCGGTAATGCCCGTAATGAGCGCGACAGGCAGGAAAACCACTACCAGAGTTAAGGAGATGCCTATCACCGCCATGCCGATCTCCCTGCTGCTGTGAAGAGCGGCAGTTACCGGGTCCTCTCCTTCCTCCATGTGGCGGTAAATGTTTTCCAGCACGACAATGGAGTCGTCAACCACTATTCCGACAACCATCGCCAGCCCGAGCAGCGACATTAAGTTCACTGAAAACCCGAACAGGTGAACAAAAATCATGGTACTGACCAGCGAAGCGGGGATAGATACGAGAATAACCAGGGATCCGCGAAGGCTGCGGAGGAAAAGAAAGATTACCAGGGCCACAATGATCACGGCCAGCATGAGGTCTTCCTGAATCCCTTCCAGCGCTTGTTTGATAAAGTCGGAGGAGTCATACGCCATTGCGATACTGACGCCGAACTTCTTTTCGGTCTCCGAAAGGCTTTCCCGGATCTTCTCGCTGGTCTCAATGGTGTTGGCATCGGACCGTTTAAAGATCATCAGACCAATGCCGGGCTCGCCGTTTAAACGCACGATGCTCTCCGCGTCCTTGACCGTGTCCTTCACCCGGGCCACGTCGCTGAGGTAAATAGGCCCCGCTTGCGTATTGCCCACTACGATTTTCTCGAGTTCCCGCAGGTCGGATACCTGAGACTTTACCCGCACCACGAAGTTTTTCCCGCTCTGTTCAACCCTTCCCGCGGGTACGTTTTTGTTATCCCCCTGCACCGCCATCATCAACTGCAACAGGGACAGCTTATAGGCTTCAAGACGCTCCGGCTGTACCTCGAGGAGGATTTCTCTTTCCCTCCCGCCCAGAAGCATGACCCTGCTGACGCCCTTGACCTGCTGGAGCTGGGGCTGAATGTCGTTTTTCACTAAGTCATAAAGCTCGGCTTCGGGAAGACCCCCGGACACGGACAACTGAATGATCGGGATGTCTTGAAGGCTGAACTGCTGGATCGTACCTGGTTCGACGTCTGCCGGCAGGTCGTAGACAGCGGTGTTGTATTTCCGCTGTACCTCATTTATTGCGACGTCGACATCGGTGTCCATCTTGAAACCGATCCAGATCGAGGACAGACCCTCTTGAGAAAAAGAGTGGATTTCGTCAAGGTTGTTAAGGGAGGACATGGCGTCCTCAAGCGGCTTGGTTACCTTCCGCTCGACGTCTTCGGGACCTGCGCCGGGATACGGTACCATGACGGCCACGTAGGGGAATTCCATTTTGGGCAGCAAGTCAGCCGGCAGGCGGCCGTAGCTGTATATACCGAGGATAAACAGCGAAAGAAAAATCACCGTCATGAGGGACGGGCGTTTCAGGGACAGCTCCGTAATTTTCATCCTGAATCCTCCGCAGATTTATTTCAACGTAATATAGAAAACGCCGTTACGGATTCAGATGCCATCGGTTAGGGGTGCGAAATTCACTGTGCGACATCCCGTAAAGGGGGACAGACAACTTTTCTTTGCGGAATAGCAGGCCAGTCTCCCTTTAACCATCCTCTCAAAGGGGACAGGGAACTCTCACATCCCTTGAAGGGGACGGAGACTTTTCTTTGCAGAAAAGTGGACAGTCTCCTTTAAGGCGGCTACTCTCCTTCAGTGACCTCCGTCCCTTCCTTCAGCAGGTTCTGGCCGAAAATCACCACTTTATCGCCGGCTTTCAGTCCTTCGTTAACGATTATATTCTTTTCGTCGTTTTCACCGGTCTTTATATGCCTGGTGAAAGCTTTATTCCCGCTTACGACGAATACCGTGGCTTCGCCGGACTCGTCCCGGGTAATCAGCGCCTCCCGGGGGATAATAGTTCCCTTTGTTTCTGCGGTTTGAAGCCGCACATAACCGAACATTCCCGGTCTTAACTGCCGGCCGGTCTCCGCCTGCAGGGACAGTTCGACAGCGTAAGTGAGATTGGCGGGGTTGGCCTTCGTGCTTATGGATTCAACGGTGCACGGGAATTCCTTTCCCGGGTAAAGGTCGACGGTAAATACTCCCCGCTGACCCACACAAACCAGCTTCAACTGCTCCGCGTTCAGGTGGGATTTGATTTTTAAACTGGAGTCATCGATTACGGTCACCAGTACGTCGCCGGGAAAGATTAACTGGCCTTTCTCGACTAAGCAGGCCCCCACACTCCCTGAAAACGGTGCGACGATCTGAGTGTCTTTCAGCATTTTGTCAGCTAACTGGGAGTCGTGAAGCGCCACGTTATAGGCTACCTGTGCGCTTTCCAGCATGAACTTAGCGTTTTCCCACTCCGCCTGGGATATTGCTTCCTGTTTGAAGAGTTTGTCTGCTCTTTCAAAGGCGATTTTCGCTTTCTCTAAATTCAATTCTGCCGCGGTCACCTGTTCCGTTGATTTTTGTGCCGTCAGTTGCTGGTTCTCGCTTTCGAGGACCGCCACAAGCTGCCCGGCACGAACCCGGTCACCGGCGCGGACGTTAAGCTGCGTTATTATCCCCTGGCCCTTAGCCGCGAGCTGTATCTCCTTATTGCCTGCCAGCGTTCCGGTAACGGTCAGCGAAGGGGTTACACTGCCTTCTGCGGCAACGGCTGTTTTGATAACCACGGGCTTTTCTGCAGGCCCGTGGCGTTCGCCGCCGGCCTTTTCCTCGGCGGTCCGGGACAGGCCTGCATAGGCGCAGAGCGCCGCCGCCAGCACAACCACCATCGAAACGATCAGTGTACTTTTACGCACCGCTTGTTTCCCCTCCATTTCTTATCCCGTCCCACAATATGTCGAGGTTCGTGCAGAACAGCATCACCTTGTCACCTTCTTCGGGTTTCGCCGACCAGGCGAACAGGGCGTGCAGGTAAATTCCTACCAGCACGGAAGCAAGTTGCTGCGGGCTCCAGTGCGGCGAAACCTGCCCGGCCTCAATCGCTTCTGCGAATAACGGTGTCAAAGTTTGCTCGAACTCGGCCATCAGCCGCCATTCCTGTTCGACCAGAAGCCACGAGCGCAGTATTTCCAAGATGGTCGCCTTCATCAGGTCGGGGTCCAGGTCCGACTGGGCCATTACGTTTCCGAAAATCAGCCGGAGCCGTTCACGAACGTCCTTTACTCCAGAGTACCGTGCGATAGCTTCGTCAAAAAGCCTCTTTTTTTCCCGTCCCAGGTGAAGAAGGACGTGTTCTTTCTTGGGAAAATAGTTGTAGAAGGTCCCTTTAGCGATGCCGCAGGCCGCCGTTATCTCCTCAACGGTAACGTTTTCGTAGCCCCGCTCCTTGAACATCGTCAGCGCCCGGAGGAAGATTTCTTCTTTTAGCTCCTTCTTACGGGTCTCCCTAAGACTTACCTTGCACAAAGAAAAAATACCCTCCATCGGCACGTCTTTTGACCGCGTTCATTTAATGACCGAGGTCATGCATTGTATTATATACGGTGTAGTTCTGCATTACAAGGAAAATTTGTTAGGCAGCATAAATATAACCTGAAAGGTGGCGGTTTATCGAGGGAAATTTTACTTGGGTAAAGGAAGACTCAAAGGGTAGACTGAACATTAGCGTACGCAGGAGGAATTCGTGTCTGTATCCAGGTAATTTTAGTATGGGCCCCGTGGCGACGTTGATTATACCCAAAAAGCAAACAGGAGCGACCCGGGCACTCCTGTCGGCTTTTGAAACAAGGGCCGTAGTTAGTGGCGCTCCTTATAACGGACTCGAAAACGATGGGGAATCATGTTAAGATTCAGTCGAAGGCCAATTCTTCGTCTCCTGATTCCGCCTCTATGGGAAGCACAGGCTTTTCGGCGCTACCCGGCTCCTCCGGACTACCGAAGTTGTTTGCTAACGGAAATATGCTCTGGATCGTCTGAACTCCTTGGCGGATATTCCGGAGTGCCGTCTGAGTGTTTTGCGCCAGTACAGACACTGTTTCGAGCATTCGGTCGACATCCTTGTTGGTACTGGCGAGGAGCAGGATAGCCAGGGTCGGCAGATTTACCGGCAAACCGCTGTTCGGCACTGGTTAACACCCCCTTAACTATGGAAATGAGGACGGTTTATCTGCAGGCAATATATTCCCAGGGGAACTAAATTGTGAGGCACGAGTGGAATACCGTTTAACCAAGAGGTGCGGGAAAACGAATGCCCCTTGTACTGCAGGGGAAATACTTATGGTAAAATAGCAAAAGGTAGGTGTAAAGAATGCGGTACCAGAACTACCTGATACCGTTTATGACCATCATATTGCTTTTATCCATGATTCTCGGGTGTAGAAGCGCGGAACGCCCCGGTGCAGACAAGCCGGGAGCGGAAAAACCGCCGGAGACAACTCAGCCCAAGCCCCCAGCGACTGAACCGGTCCGGCCTGCAAAGATGCCTGTCGCTGTATACTACCTTAAAACGACGCCGCAAGAAATGTACCTGGTGCGTGAGGTTCACTCTGTTCCACGTGCCGACAGTGCGCCGGAAGCGGCGCTTAAGGAGTTGATCTCGGGCGAGCCTGAAATAAAGGACGCATACAGAGTGTTACCGCCCGATACGAAAATCCTGGGGATAGAAATTAAGAACGGCCTGGCGACCGTGGACTTTTCCAAGGAGGTGTTGCGGGCGAACGTCGGGGCAACGGGCGAAGCCCTTGGTATTCAGAGTATCGTTAACACCTTAACGGAGTTTCCGGAGATTAAAGAAGTGGCCTTTAAAGTAGAAGGTAAAGTCGATGATGCTGCGAAGGACTGGTGGGGTCACGTAGGGCTGTACGGGCAGCCATTCACGCGGCACCTTTTCAAGGTTTACGAGCCGGCCATCTGGATTTACCACCCGCAACCGGACCAGAAGGTAACCAGCCCGCTGCCTGTGACCGGCAGCGCCCGTGTTTTCGAGGGTAATGTGGTCGTGCGTCTGGGAACAGAAGACGGAACCGTATTGGCGAGGAATTTCGGGACAGCTACCAAAGGTGCGCCCGGACGGGGCGACTTTAAGATCGAGTTGAAGTTTGATTCCCCGGGGACCGGGGAGGGATGGGTTGAAGCCTTTTCGGAGAGCCCTGAGGACGGCAGCGAGGTTGATAAGGTGCGCGTTCCGGTGACCTTCTGAGCAGCAGCAGCGATTAAGTGCCGATTCGAATAACCTCGTGACTAGATCCTGACCGCATTATTTTTATTTTACCGACCTTTAGGCGCGGCTGTCGGGCAACCGGCGGAGAACCGGTCAATACCATGGAATGATCCATGGTTTTGTTTTTTGAACGGCTTTTCTGGATTTTAAGAATTCGGTTTTCATAAATTGTAAAAGTTAAACCACTGCAGTCTTTTTACTTTTTGTTTACATTTTGTTAATTTTAATGTTAAATTTGGCGATTTAAATAGAGTATAGACGGCATTCAGAAAGGGGGCTGAAATTCAAAGGGCTTCTTGTCTTTGAAGGTTATGGGAAAGGGTTGCTTACTGAAAGGAGATGTTTAGAGTGCGGAAATTGAAAATGCGGAAAACTGTTGTGTTGTTAATGACGCTGGTCTTTCTGTTTTCTGTCTTTGCGCCGGCGGTGTGGGCTGAGGAAACCGCCGATCCGTCCGCTTCGGCTGAGGAAACTGGGGGTTCTACCGCCTCCGGCAATGAAACGGTCGTAGAGATTTATACTGAAGAACCAACCCCAACAGACACCGCGACGGACGAGACCGGTCTGCAGGACGAGTTAGGGCTCCCGGTTGACCAGTTGGGTCTGCAGCCGCTTCCTGAGGTGCCGGCACCTGACGAACAGGAGCGCACCCGGTTGTGCGAATCGCTGCGGGCGTACATCTATGGAGACCTCGAAGGTTTGGGCTGGAACGGGGCTACCCTGCTGGCCACCTCCCGCAGGCTCGCCCAAATTGCCCGTAACCGGGCCGCTTTCTTCAATAGCCATCCGCTGGTAAAACGGGATTTTGTTCGCCTGTGCGATCAGGTGGTGCGCTTGAACGCGCACCGGGTGCAGAACGAGGAGATCAAGCAGCGCATTTACCGGAACATGGCCGCTGCTTACGTCTTTCTCGGGTGCTACAATCGGGCGATTGCCTGCCTGGAACGGGGGCTGATGGTCGGTGCCAAAAACGGCGACTTGGTACGCGATCTGAAGTACCTTTACAGGAAAATGGGGCACAGAAATCCCAAAGTATTTGTAAACGGCCGGCATCCGAGATTCGATGTCCAACCGAGGATTATGAACGGACGAACGATGGTGCCGCTCAGGGCGCTGGCTGAATCACTCGGCAGCCAGGTCAACTACAATAACGGGCAGATCAACTTCAACCGCGGCGGGATACAGATCAACCTTTACGTTAATAACAGCATAGCCTACGTCGGCGGCAAGAAGGTCCAAATGGACCAGCCCGCGCGGGTAGTAAACGGCCGCACCCTGGTGCCGCTGCGCTTCATTGCCGAAAACCTGAACGCTAATGTTGTTTACGACAGCGAGAGCGGCGTGATCACGGTTGATGATAACACTGCTGAAATAACGTAAAGCATTTTGGGGTGCTTACACGCGCAGGTGGTAAACGTAACTTGCTAGGAAGTCAGGTTGAAGTCGGGAAATCGCAGAGGGCCCTGGCAAATAACAGGGCCCATTTCTCCTACAAAATAAGTCACGAGTTCTACGTCCGATGAATTAAAGCCGTTGCCGCCCAGCACTCAGTTGGCTCTCCCACCTTACTAATGCATATCGTAACTCCCCTGCTAGCTTCCGCTGACCATACGCCAACACACCTCGGAGTGCTGGGCCGGCAGAAAGGCCGTTTTCATCTTTCGTTGTGCGGCTTGCCGCATGTGGCACTCTCAGGAAGACTACGGCATAGAGGCGAACAGTATCGATACAAATTTCTGAAGTTATGATATTTCCCTGGTTCTTAAGTATTAGTATACTGGGTTTAGAGGAAACTTGCCGGGAAGGGTATGACATGAAACGGATCGGATTACTGCTCTTTGTTGTCGGTGCGTTGTTGTTCGCCGGATGCGTGGCGCGAGAAAAAGTTTCTCCGGCGGCGTCTGAGGGTTCCGCTGCAAAGACGGCGGAAAACCGTGCCGGCTCCTCCCGGGACCAGACCGCCGCGGGGGAGGCATATCCCGAAGAGGGGGCCGACTCTACTGAAAAGAGCGAAGGTTCTTCCAGGGATGGTGTTGTGCTGAAAACCGAAACGCCGGTTGCCGACCCAGAGGCGGAGCAGATACTAAAAGACCTGGAGAACGAGATCAATGGTTTCTTGCAGGTGATTGAGAGCTGTGAGAGCGTGGAAGACGAAGACCTTGAACCGGGGGTGATGCAATGATCAGGAGATCGATAAGCTTGCTAGTTTTATTAACCATGACTGTATTTTTGTTGACCGGGCCGGCCTCGGCATATGTCGTCCCGGTATTTGCGCAGCGGATCGACCAGCAGCGTCCGGTATTGACCGCCCTGGAACTAAAACTTGAAGAAGTCAGGCGAAACCGCCATCGGCTACAAAACCTGAATGCCGCGACTACTGAAAAAATGGCGGTTCTAAAGCGAAAAATTACCGGGCTGCGGCATAACCCTGAAGAACTCACCCCCCAGCAGCTAACTGTCTTAAAGGACGAGACGGCCTCTCTGGCGCGTCAAAGGAAGATTATGGCAGCAACAGAGGGCCTTATACGCAGGAACAGCATCGCATTACGTAAGCATCTGCAGTCCAGGGATTACCAGGCGGCTCTTCACGACCTTGACCGGATAATTGCGGTACAGCGGATTCGCATACAAAGCTTGCAGGCCGTATCGCCTATTCTGGACCGTCTTATTGCCGCTATACCGTAGGCTCGTGCGGGATAATAAAGCTGACGGCCAGGCCCGTCCCGCCGGCGCGGTTCTGCGCATTTATGCTCCCGCCGTGCAGCATCACCAGTTGTCTGGCGATAGACAAACCCAGGCCGGTGCCGCCGGTGACGCTGTCGCGGGACTTGTCAAGCCGGTGGAATTTTTCAAAGATGCGGGTGAGTTCCTCTTCCGGTACACCCGGCCCGGTGTCGACAACACTGAATGTCACCGCGCTTGAATCACAGGTTGCACTGAGACTGACCGTTCCACCGGGCGGGGTATAACGGATGGCGTTGCTTAAGAGGTTTAAGATTACCTGCTTCAGCCGGTCGTAGTCCGCACGGACGGTCACCGCCGGCTGAACGCTTGTTCTGAGGGAAATACCTTTTTCCGCTGCGCGCAGGCGAAAAGAGTCGGCTGCTTCTTCAAGCAGGGCCGGTACATCGATCAGGTCTATCCGGAGCCGCACCGCTCCGGCCTGGATACGGGCAAGTTCCAGGAGGTCGCTTACCAGTCCGGCCAGCCGGGTAGTCTCGTCGAGGACGAGTGAAAGGTACTGGGGCTGTTCCGCCGGTTTCACCACCCCGTCGAGCATAGCCTGAACGAACCCCCGGATTGTAGTCAACGGGGTCCGCAGTTCGTGGCTTATATCGGCGATAAGCTCCTGGCGCATGCGCTCCGTTTCCCGCAACCGCTCCTGCATGATGTTAAACGAACGGGCGAGTTGCGCTATTTCGTCGCTGCCCCTCACCACCACTTCCTGCGAGTAGTCTCCTGCGGCAACCCTTTCCGCGGCCTGCCCCATAGAAGTTACGGGCCGTGTGATGCGGCGGGAGACCACAAATACAGCGACTACGGCAATGGCCACGATCGCCAGGGCGCTTTTCACAAGTACCCGGTTTACCGCCGCAAGGGGTTCCTCGATGTATGTGAGCGGGGCGAGGAACAATACGGCTCCTGCCACTGTTTCGCCGGTTTTCAGGGGGGTGCCGACGAATACCACGGGCGTATTCAAGGTGCTGATGAACCGCCTGCTGCTAACGACGGTATCACCTTGCAGAATACGCTCGATGTCATGAAGCAGGTCGCGCTCGGCTAATCCGGCGGGGGTGCGTGCTTCGAGCGCCGCCATTGTTTCACCGCGGACATTTAGGACATAAACACGGGCGTTGGTAGCGTAGCTAATGGCCTCCAGGGCCTGCCTGAGTTCTCCGCTTGAAATGCGACCGGCCCGGTATTCGCTTGTCAGGGTGTTGATCTTTGCAGCCTGGGCAATGAGTTGCTGTTGTTTCTGCTCGAGGAAGTAGTGGGCGAAGAAGCGTGACAGACTGTAAGAAGCCGCGGCGGTCAAAAGGACGGTGATAATCAGGTAGACCAGGACGAGTTTTTGAAACAGGGAGCGGAACACTTCAGCGGTCCTCCGCTTTGTAACCGACACCCCAGACCGTGGTGATGCGCCAGGTCCGCATCTTGCCGCGCAGTTTCTCCCGCAGCCGCTGGACGTGAACGTCTACGGTACGCGTTTCGCCGGCGTAGTCGTAACCCCAGACCCGGTCGAGCAACTGGTCACGCGTAAAGGCGATATTTTTGTGGGTCAGCAGGAAATAGAGGAGTTGAATCTCCCGGGGTTTCAGGTCAAGGACTTCACCGCGGTAGCGCACCTCATAGGCGCTCATGTCAACCGTAAGTTCATCTGCTGTTATCCGCTGGAGGTTGTGTGCCGGTGCAAATTCCCGGCGTCTCAGGTGAGCGCGGATGCGCGCCGCCACCTCGCGGGGGTCGAAGGGTTTCACGACATAGTCGTCAGCTCCGGCATCCAGACCGACCACCTTGTCCTCGGTGCCGTCTCTGGCGGTAAGCATAATAATCGGCACGTCGCTCTCCAGCCGGATGAGCCTGCATACCTCCCAGCCGTTGATCACCGGGAGCATCAGGTCGAGGACCACGAGTACCGGCCTGAGCTCCCGAAACTTTGTCAGGCCGGTGCTGCCGTCGTGGGCGAATGCCAGGTCGTATCCCTCATCTTTCAGGTAGAGCTGCAGGAGTTCACAGATGTTGGTGTCGTCGTCGACGATCAGGATGGTCCTGGTTCTCAATTGTCATACCCCCGTAACTGTATTTTCGCTGTTTTGTCTTTTAAATCCTCTTCTCGTTAATCCCGGAAGGCTTGTCTGCAGCAGGCCTTTCCCTCCTCAAAAAGGGTATCCTGTTACCTGCTCCAAGACGGTTTGCCTTAACGTTTCAAGCCTGTCACTGCGCTGCATTGCTTGACAGCCTGCAGCCTCTCCAATACAATGAAATTTGATTCGTTGCCATTTTACGGGGAAAAATTCAGCAGAAACATGTCTTTTAAGTTTTTTCCCGAAGGGGAAGGAGAAGAGCTTTGACGCAGTTGGGAAAAGAAACGCGGCCGGCTTTCTATATAACCACGCCGATATACTACCCGAGTGACCGGTTGCACATCGGACATGCCTATACAACCGTTGCAGCGGATGCGGTCGCCCGTTTCAAGCGTCTGCAGGGGTACGACACCTATTTTCTTACCGGTACTGACGAGCACGGGCAGAAGATTGAGCGAGCCGCCCGCGCACACGGAAAAACGCCGAAGGAATACGTGGATGAGATAGTGGCCGGCATAAAAGCCTTGTGGGCGGAACTGAAGATTGAGTACAACGATTTCATCCGTACCACGGAAGAGCGCCACCGTGACGTGGTGAAGCGGGTTTTCCGGCGCTTGTATGACCAAGGCGACATTTACAAGGCGGCCTATGAGGGTTGGTACTGCACCCCGTGTGAAACCTTCTGGACTGAAAGGCAGCTTAAAGACGGCAACTGTCCCGACTGCGGCCGCCCGGTGGAACTCCTTCAGGAGGAGAGCTACTTTTTTAGGCTGTCAAAGTACGCAAACATGCTCCTTGAATATATTGAGAACCATCCTGACTTTATCCAGCCTGTCTCCCGGCGAAACGAAATGGTCAACTTTATCAAAAGCGGACTTGAAGACCTTTGCGTTTCCCGCACCACCTTCTCCTGGGGTATCCCGGTCCCGTTCGAACCGCGGCACGTGATTTACGTCTGGGTAGACGCTTTGACCAACTACATATCGGCTCTCGGGTACGAGACCGAAGACGACTCCCTTTTCAGGCGTTACTGGCCTGCAGACGTTCACTTGGTCGGGAAGGATATCGTTCGCTTTCACACTATAATCTGGCCGATACTGCTTATGGCACTGGATTTGGAGTTGCCCAGGCGGGTTGTGGGACACGGCTGGCTTCTTGTCGGTGGCGGAAAGATGTCGAAGTCGAAGGGAAACGTTATTGACCCTGTCCAACTCATCGGAAAGTACGGCGTCGATGCCGTCAGGTACTACCTGTTGCGGGAGCTCCCGTTTGGTTCTGACGGGGACTACTTGGAGGAAAACGTTATCGGGAGGACTAACAGCGACCTGGCTAACGACCTTGGGAACCTTCTTCACCGCACGCTTACGGTGTGCGAAAAGTTGGGCGGCGGGGTGGTCGGACCGCCGGGAACACCGGAGGGTCCAGATCACGAACTGATCGAGTTGACCCGGGAGACGCCTGACAAGGTTGCATCGCTGGTTGACCGCCTTGAGCTCTCCGAGGCCCTTGCCGCTATCTGGCAACCGGTGGCCAAAGCGAATAAATACCTTGATGAGACTGCCCCCTGGAACCTCGGGAAAGACCCGGGGAAACGGGAGCGCTTCAATACCGTGGTCTACAATGTCCTCGAGGTCTACCGCTTCGTAACGGTATTGCTGGGACCTTTTATGCCGGGATTTCCGGAACGAGTCTGGCCGCAGCTCGGTATTGACGAACGGCCTGAACTTCATACTTTTTCGTCCCTCGAGTGGGGCCGGTTTCCTGTAGGGGCTAAAGTTCAGCGCGGTGTGCCTCTCTTTCCACGCATTGAAAGAGAGAAATAGCACCGGGAGGCGCGTTTTACAACAGCGCCGGCCGGCCTAAACCTTGAGGTTTAAGGAGAAATCAGCAGTGCTCACCGACACCCACTGCCACCTGAATGACCCGCGGTTTGATGCCGACAGACCGGCTGTCCTCGAACGTGCCCGCGCCGCCGGTGTAACGCGGATTATCACCATAGGGTACGACCTTGCCTCGTCACAAAGCGGCGTAGAAATGGCGGGTTTACTGCCGGGCGTTTTTACGGCGGTCGGGGTCCACCCCCATGACGCCGCCGGGACTCCGCCCGGCTATATCGAGTCGCTGCGGCTGCTGGCGCAGGAACCGCGGGTGGTGGCCGTCGGAGAAATCGGACTTGACTATTATCGTGACCTTTCCCCGCGCCCGGTTCAGCAGGAGGTCTTTATCGCCCAGCTCCGCTTGGCGCGCGAACTGGGGCTGCCGGTGGTCATTCACTGCCGCGACGCGCACGACGAGGTGTACGAGATTCTGAAGCGTGAGGCGGCAGGGCTTGCCGGGGTGATGCACTGTTTTTCGGGAAGCTGGGAGGAGGCCAAACGCTTCCTGGCCCTCGGTTTCCACATCTCCATTGCCGGGCCGGTGACTTTTCCCCAGAGCAGCAAGCTGGTGGAAGTGGCCCGGCGGGTGCCGCTCGACCGCCTTTTGCTCGAAACCGACGCCCCTTACCTTACGCCGGTGCCGTACCGGGGGAAGCGGAACGAACCGGCCTACCTGGTGCACACCGCCCGGAAAGTAGCGGAAATCCGAGAGATGAGTCTGGCGGATCTTGCGGCCGCTACCACAGAGAGTGCGGCGCGCCTCTTTAGGCTGGAGGACTTTTAAGGCAATACACCATCCCCATCTCCCGCAAGCCATCCCCATTTTAGAAGGTTATCATAGGCTGTCTCGATCTGTTCTATAGTAAACTTACCTGCTTTTACGCTGTAAACCTCGTTTAGCACTTTTTCTTTAGAAACCCGTCCGTAAGCTTCCTGTAAACTGACCGCAATAAAGTGTATTGTAGCATAGAGTTCTAAATTCAGGGGAGTGAGGCTGCCAAACGTGGCCAATACGCGATCAATTTTCTCGCGATGGGCCTGGATCTCTTGCTGATGCGTAGCAAGGTACTCATCGCAGGAAAGTCCCTTGTAATAACTTAATCCATCATCGCCCGCTTTAACAATTTCTTTTATAACCGCTTCATTCAGTTCCTCGGCTACTTCGTTGCTATAAGGCCCATAAATATACAAGCGGTAATTGGCACGAACGGGAACTTTTAATTCGGTACAGAAATATACAAGCTTTTGCAGGGCCTTCTTCCCTTTTATTGGCGACTTGGACGTCAGATAGGCAATCAGTGCCTCAGTCTCCATTACGTCCACCCCTCTTCAATCTTTTTGACTTTAGATAAGACCTGGGCATACTGTTCGCTACACCATGCCGCAGCCTTCGCTTTCTTTCCCCGCGCTACATAGAAACGGACGATGTTAATATTCTTTTGAGAAAGAAGTTTTAACGGAAGTGATCGTTCAAAAATGGGAAAACACTTATCGGAATCATGCTTATCCTGAACCACGATACTCACAAATTTTCCCTCTTGGTCTTTTTCATCTCCCTCCTCACTTTTCTTAAGACCGAAAAACGGATTTGTGGGTAGTTTCTTCGCTTGGTCATCTATATAGTAGGTAATACCTAAGCCGTCTTTATTGCCAAATTTTTTGATAAAACGCTTTTTGATCTCATTAATAATCATATAGCTTTCTAAACCGGTATGGTGAGGCAAAGTAACAAAAGCTTCAGAAAGATGATCCCGCTCAAAAATCCGCCGGGCCCATTCGTTAGACCCGCGCATTTTTTTAATTGCTTCTGAAATAGTGCAATCATCGAGCAGGAGGTATTCTTCCAAATTATCCGGAGGAGGGAAAAAATGCTCATATTGAGGGTATTTATTTTCTAGGAAATCTTTCAAGAAGCAAGTTAAGTAATAGTCGTAAATACGCCTGGTTTTGTGAAAATAAACCTGGATGAACATCCAATACCTTGCAAAAATAAGCTCTTCCACTGCTTGGATTCCGTCAGAATCAATTCCTAATTGCCACAATCCAGAAAAAACTTGTTTTTCCAGTTAGCTTTAGCATTGACAACACATTACCCTGCGTAGATACTTTTGAATGTATCACTCTGCGGTAGATTACAGTTCTCCGTGCTCTAAGAAACTGTAGTAGCCCTTCCGGTTGAAAATGATGTGATCGAGCAGTCTGATTCCGAGGGTTTCGCCTGCTGCCTTGAGCTGCCGGGTGATCTCAAGGTCTTCCTTGCTCGGGGTTAAGCCGCCGGCGGGATGGTTGTGGGCGATGATGATGGCCGTTGCCCGGTCGGTAATAGGGTCGGCGAATACCTCGCGGGGGTGAACCTGAGCTTTGTTGACCAGGCCGACGGAGATGACACGGGTGGCGATTACTTCGTTGGCCCCGTTTAACGAAACGCAAAGAAAGTGTTCCTGCTTGCGGTCCGCAAAGTGACTGATCAGCGGGAGGACGTCGGCCGGGAAAGAGATCTTTAAACCTTCGGGTCTGATGCGGCGGCGGGCGAATTCGAGGGCGGCGGCGATCAACGCCGCCTTCGCCGGTCCCACCCCCTCGATCTTCTGCAGTTCATCAAGGTTCAGCTTCTCATTGCCTGTATCCAGCACTTGCAGTATCCGGCTCGCCACGGCCAGCACGTCGCGGCCCTTTATTCCCCTGCCCAGGAGCACGGCCAGCAGTTCCAGGTCCGAGAGCGCCGCGGCGCCCTTTTCCATCAGCTTTTCGCGCGGCCGGTCAGGCTTGGGGATGTCGGCGATGCGTTTCATAATTTTCCGGCCTTCTTCCTTCGCCGGGCCGGAAGTTGCCGCCTGCGCCCGGCGGTCCGCAGTTCCGCCTCCCGCCTGGCCCGCTCTTCCCGGATCCGCTCCAGCAGCACCGACGCAGGTTCGTCATCGGGGTCCTGGGGTACGAGTTCACCCCGGAAGGCTTTAGCAAATATGGCTTGCGTCAACCTATCCACGTAGGCCTTAGCCTTCTCATAACGAGCTTCGACCTGGTCAGCGATCTTGAAAAGCGCCTCCACCCGGCGGACGATTTCGAGTTGTTCTTCGAGGGGGGGTAATGGGATTATTGTAGACGATAGTTCCTTTGTATTTATGTTATTTATCCCTGCCGTTGATTTCGCTTTTGAGAAAAACTGGCTCTTTATGTATTCGGTATTAAGCAATAACAAGACGTATTCTGACAAAACAACTAAAGGTCTTAACCTAATCAAGTAAGAAGCAAAAGCCATTTTACCCGTCAAATTTTGTACAAGAGCACTTTTCCCTATTAACTCTCTACTGCCGTTTGATCTAACTATCAACAAATCACCGTTTCTTACCTTATGATTATCGTCAATATCATTGCGTTTTAAATATTTAAGGTCTCGAAGATCAATGCCCATGGAGACGAGATTCGGGATTCTTAGAACCGGTATGCCCTCGAACGAATAGTCGCTTTTCTCAGATGTACCATATTGAAAACTGAAAATAATATTACCAAGATATGTATAGGCCCAAGATATCGGTATTACCGGTAAATCCTGCGCATCCCTTTTCGCCGTATATTTGACATCTACCCTGGCTTTAACGTTATTTTCCCGGCATTGTTGTTTCATTCGTTCCTTTTTAATCCTCCTTAAAAGTTCCGATGCCGGTTCCACGTCCGGATTCTTTTCTCGCCAATCAGCGGTAAGGCGGCCGGAGCAGGCGGCGGCCAAAACCGACTGGCGAAAGCGTTTAAGAATGACCGGAATCCTGTCCAACCTTTCCTTGCAGTTGTCCACCTTCGTTAGCAATTTCTCCAGTTTGGCGAGTATGCGGTGCTGTTCATTAACGGGGGCCAGAGGAACCTCCACATTAGAGGCAAAAGATGAATTAATGCCACCCTGGGCTGAACCCTGGAAATTCCTTAGAATTTCGTTTCGCCCTTCTTCCGACATTAAATATCTAAATACAAATTTCGGTGAAATGACTTCGCTGACCCGACAAATAAAAACATGCTCGTTTACAACTGCCGTTTCATAAGGAAAATTATCATCCACAAAGGCGGTTTTTCCTGTTGTTGCACCATCCTTGACGATAAGAATATCGTACTTTTGAATATGTCCCTTAGACATCCGGTCCGCGAAATCACGGGGTACAAACTTGATTCTTGTGAAATCGAAGGTTCCATCACAGGTCAAATGCTCACCGCCAATACTCGGAACACCTTCGCAAATTCCTTTAACCCCTCCCCGGGGACGAGAGCCCGATTCCAAAGTTAGCAGGAGTTCGTTAAGCGTATAGGTTATCCAATTGTTAGGGAGGGGGTTCATTTCTCTCACTCCCCGTTCACCTCAAGCAACCCGGATATCTCCCTCAATTCATCCACCGCCGCTTCCAGCTCGGTCACGGCTTCCGCGATCAGGTCCTGGGGTTCCGGCAGCTCATCCGCGTCTTCCAGGCTACTGTCTTTCATCCAGGTGATGTCGAGCTTATAGTTCCGGTCCTTGATTTCGCTGATGTGAAATCTTCTGAAACGCCCCTCTGCACCCGGGTCGGTTCTCTGGCTTTGGCCGTTGGGGTCGGCACCGTAGCACCGTTCGAACTCCGCAAAGTGTTCCGGGGTCAGGGGACGTTCCTTTTTGGTTATCGCAGGCACGTTGGAACGGGCGTCGTAGATCCAGACGTTTTCCGTGGGCAAACCCTTTTGAAAAAAGATTACGTTGGCTTTAATGCCCGGGCTGTACGGGGTAAAGGTGCCGCGCGGCAGCCGCAAAATCGTGTGCAGGTTGCAGTCCTGCATCAGTATTTCGAACACTTCGCCGGCCTTTCCCTCAAAGAGGCAGTTGTCGGGTACGACCACGGCGGCTCGGCCGCCGGGCTTAAGGATATTCATTACGTGCTGGACGAAGTTGAGCTGCTTGTTGCTGGTTTCGATGGTGAAATCGTCCCGCTCCGGCGCCTGGTTTGCCCCTTTGGTGCCGAACGGGGGGTTGGTGAGGATGCAGTTGTACCTCTCGCCGCGGTACGGCTCGTAAATGGAGTCGCCGAGGTGGATTTTTGCCTCCAGCCCGTGCAGGAAAAGGTTCATCAGCGCCAGCCGCCGCGGCCGCGGCACCAGGTCCTGCCCGTAATAGGTATTGGTTTTTATCCTCTTGAAATCCTTCCGGTCCAGCGCCCCGCCGGTGACATCCATCAGCCACTCGTAGGCGCATACTAAGAAACCCCCGGTGCCGCAGGCCGGGTCGCAGATGGTGAAGTCGGGCGCTACGCGCGGGTCCGGCTTCATCACCCGCACGATTGATTTTATCAGCACCC
>JBFLWY010000032.1:0-25957 GCA_040757355.1 Bacillota bacterium
CCCTGTTTATCAAAGACGGCAAATTCCGGCGGGCTGGGAGGTCCAGGGGCCGGCCATTATTTCCCAGGTCGATACAACCACCTTGCTCTGGCCAGGCGACAGCGCCCGGTGCGACCGGTGGGGAAATATAGTTATCAACACGTCGGGATATGGAAATGAGAGGCTGTAAATGAAGGATGAGGGATGAAACCATGATTGACCCGGTTACGCTCGAGGTATTAAGGAACGCAATCCAATCGGTGGCCGAGGAGATGGGGGTTACGCTGACCCGTACCGCCCTTTCGCCGAACATCAAAGACCGGCGGGACTGTTCCACGGCTGTATACACGCCCGATGGGGCCCTGGTCGCACAGGCCGAGCACATCCCGTTGCATCTTGGTCTGATGCCCACGGTGGTCAGGAAAGTGCTGGAAGTATTTCCAGCCGGCCGGCTTACACCCGGTGACGCCGTTATCATTAATGACCCATACATCAGCGGTTCTCACCTGCCGGATATATGTATTATATCGCCCGTTTTTGTAAAGGACCGCCTGCTGGCCATTGTTGCAAACCTGGCTCACCACGTAGATGTCGGCGGTATGGTACCGGGCAGCATGTCCACGACGGCCACGGAGATTTTTCAGGAAGGGGTCAGGATTCCCCCGGTGAAGTTGTGCAGCGGAGGGCGCCTCAACCGGGAGCTGCTAAAGGTGCTGGCGCATAACGTAAGGACGGCCGACGAGTTTTACGGCGACATCGAGGCGCAGTTGTCGGCCAACCGGGTGGGTTGCAAGAGACTCCGGGAACTGGCTCAAAAAACCGGGGTCGAAAGGCTTGCAGATTACATGGCTGAGATAATCAACTATGGGGAACGGCGGTTTCTGGCGGCGCTGAAGGATATCCCGCCCGGGACTTATCGGTTCAGCGATTACCTGGAAGGGGACGGGCTGACCAACGAACTGCTAAAGATAAATGCAAGTGTGATGATCGACGAGGAAGGTGTTACAGTAGACTTCACAGGCACCGCTCCGCAGGCCAAAGGCCCCGTTAACGCTACCAGGGGAGTTACCCTGGCCTGCGTATACTTTGCGGTCAAAGCGGTTTGTGATCCCGACCTGCCCGCAAGCGAGGGTATTGCACGGCTGGTAGAGGTAGTCACACCGCCCGGTACCCTGGTTAACCCTCGTTTTCCGGCACCGGTGGCGCACGCGAACATCAATACAGCCCAGCGGATAGCAGACGTGGTGCTCGGGGCTCTGGCGCAGGCGGTCCCGCGCAAGGTGACGGCTGCGGGGACGGGCAGCATGAGCAACTTCACGATCGGCGGCGGGGACGCCCGGCAGGGTTATTATTCATACGTGGAAACTTACGGGGGCGGCCAGGGGGCGAAGCGCGGTCAGGACGGGATGGACGGGGTGCATGTGAACATGACCAACACCCTAAATACCCCGGTCGAGGTTATCGAAATGACCTATCCCCTAATAGTAGAAAGATACGGATTGGTACCCGACTCGGGCGGACCGGGTGAGTTCAGGGGTGGTACCGGGCTGGTGCGTGAAATCACGGTCTTGGAGGATGCTACCGTTTCGGTTAGCACCGAGAGAAACATTCTGCGGCCGTGGGGCCTGGAAGCAGGCTGCCCTGGAAGGGGCGCCCGTTGTCTGATCAAAACCCCGGATGGAGTGCTGGCGGAAATGCCGGCGAAATTCACAAAAGTGGTAGCCAAAGGTACAACCATTATTCTGGAAACGGCCGGCGGCGGTGGGTTCGGGCACCCCTTTTTGCGGCCGCCGGCGGCTGTCCGGCGGGATGTAATTGACGGCCTTGTATCGAGAGACGCGGCGCTCGAAGACTACGGCGTGGTCCTAACCGAGGATTTTCAGGTTGATATGCTCGGAACTTGTAACAAACGGGGCAACAGCGGCCGGCGCTTTAGGCAAAGAGGAAAACCGCCCTGTGGCAGCGATGAATGAAAAACCGCGTTAAGAGCTCTTATGATTCAGGACAAGTACGAATGTCGTATTTAAAACAGGGGGGTTGGAAGTGGACTTCTTTCGCCGGGTAAAAGAGAGCATTTCTGTTGGACCCCGGTGCGTACAGGTGGGTTGCAAAGCGGTCTTTCGCTGCGGTATTCGCCTATTTGGCATTGGTTGTTCTGATCCTGGGAACCGCGGTTCTTTTACGGACAGTCTTCCAGATGAACACGGGGATCAACCAGATGGCGACCCAATTTAGCCGTTCCGTTCCACACCATGATGCTATATAACATATAAGTTTAATGGTGACGCTGTCCTTTTAGAATAGAACTTTCTTAAAAAAGGCAGGGCTCCTTGAATTAATAGGAGCCCTTTCGTAATTTCTATTACTAACAACTAAGTATAAAGTCTTGTGGGAACTAATCTATTCACTAACTAACCCGGAATTATAACAGCCAAAAAGCCCAGACCGATCGCAGCCCCGACCCCGGCGATAGCTAAGAGAAGAAGTCCCACCTCCCAAGCGTCCATAGGGCCTTTTGCCATCTGGCCGCTTTCATCCTTAAGAAACCTTTTCAACGACTGCAGCATTATTCTTCTTCACCTCCTTCCCTTTCGTTTCCGGGTTCACAAGCCTTTGTTTCTTAGGCTGTATTCTATCAAAGAATGCCCCAAAAATCTACAAACTGTTGGGCGATAAAGGACAAGTCTTGCTGAGAAAGGACTTTTATCTTAGAATTAGTTTATACACAAAACAAGCCTTTTGAGGGGAGTTGAGTTGGTGGAGACTAAAGTTCTGCTGACTGAGAAAGAGTTGCCTACCGCCTGGTACAACATCCAGGCAGACATGCCCAACCTGCCGAAGCCGGCGCTTCATCCAGGTACCAAGCAGCCGGTAGGGCCGGAGGATCTGGCCCCCATTTTCCCAATGGAGCTTATCAAACAGGAAGTAACACAGGAACGGTGGGTGCCGATACCAGAGGAGGTTTTGGATATTTACCGGTTGTGGCGTCCGAGCCCCTTGATCAGAGCGCGTCGCCTGGAGAAGGCGCTTGATACCCCGGCACACATTTACTACAAGTATGAAGGGGTAAGCCCGGCCGGCAGCCATAAACTTAATACAGCCGTCCCTCAGGCCTATTACAATAAGCAGGCCGGGATGAAACGGCTGGCGACTGAGACCGGAGCAGGTCAATGGGGAAGCGCCCTCTCAATGGCCTGCAATTTCTTCGGCCTCGACTGCACCGTTTACATGGTAAAGGTCAGTTATCACCAGAAGCCGTACCGGCGTATCTTAATGGAGGTTTTTGGTGCGAAGGTTTTCGCGAGCCCGAGTGACCAGACCCAGTCGGGCCGGGCTATTATGGCGGCCGATCCGGATTCGCCGGGGAGCTTGGGCATTGCCATCAGCGAGGCTGTGGAGGACGCGGCCACGCATACTGATACCAACTATTCGCTCGGTAGTGTACTCAACCACGTGTTGCTTCACCAGACGGTGGTCGGCCTTGAGAGTAAACTTCAGATGGAAAAAGCAGGAGAAGAACCTGACGTAGTGATCGGTTGCGTAGGCGGTGGATCAAATTATGCAGGCTTCTGTTTCCCGTTCTTGCAGGACCGGTTGACCGGAAAAATGAAGACACGTTTTATCGCCGTCGAACCGACTGCTTGTCCAACACTGACCCGAGGCCTTCATGCGTACGACTTCGGTGATGTGGCGGGCCTTACCCCCCTCGTTTACATGTACACCCTGGGGAAAGACTTTATCCCGCCGGGCATCCACGCCGGAGGGCTCAGGTACCATGGCGACGCGCCGCTGCTCTGCCAGTTGGTGGCGGACGGCTTCATTGAAGCCAGGGCTTACGGTCAGATGCAGATCTTTGACGCAGCGGTCAAGTTTGCACAGGCGGAGGGAATAGTGCCGGCGCCGGAATCAGCGCACGCAATAAAGTGTGCGATCGATGAGGCGCTTAAAGCCCGGGATGCGGGCGAAGCGCGGGTTGTCCTCTTCAACCTCAGCGGTCACGGGCACTTTGACCTGTCTGCTTATGACGCCTACCTTTCCGGGAACATCCAGGACTATGCCTTGCCGGAGGAAGACCTCCAGCGTTCACTGGCGCGGTTGCCCAAGGTGGAATAGGAGAAGTTATGCGTTTGCGTGGAACAGCACGGGTGAGTAATACCGGACACTTGGAAATAGGGAGGGTAAGCGCGCTAACACTCGCCAGGGAGTTCGGGACGCCGCTTTACGTCATCGACGAGGCCCTTTTCCGCGACAACTGCCGCCGTTATCTTAAAGCCTTTGGTCCGGACAACCGCGTTGTTTACGCGGGAAAGGCGCTGCTTTGTACCGCTATTTGCCGGCTGGTGGAAGAAGAAGGTCTTTACCTCGACGTTGTCTCCGGGGGGGAGCTTCACACCGCAGTGCATGCGGGGTTTCCTCCCGAACGCATTTATTTCCACGGCAACAACAAGTCTGCGGAAGAGATCCTGCAGGGGCTGAGGACCGGCGTAGGGAGATGGGTGGTCGACAGTGTTTATGAGCTGAAAGTGCTCAACCGCCTGGCCGGTGAAATGGGAGTTGAAGCGTCGGTTCTCCTCCGTCTCACCCCTGGGATAGAGGCGCATACCCACGAGTATATCCGCACCGGACAAATCGATTCAAAATTCGGTCTGGCGATAGAGACGGGGCAGGCGCAGGCCGGCGTTCGCCAGGCACTTGCTTTACCGCATTTGAACCTGGTGGGACTCCACTGCCACATCGGCTCTCAAATTTTCGAACTCGAGCCTTTCTGCGACGCTGCCCGGGTGATGGTTAAGTTTGCGGCAGAGGTGCGCGCTGAAACCGGGTGGACCTTGGGAGAACTCGACCTGGGCGGCGGGCTTGGCATCTGTTACATCAGCGGTGACAACCCGCCCGCTATCGAAGAGTATGCCGCGGCGGTACTTGAATCGGTACGCGAAGCCGCTGCCGCATTCGGTCTTCCCCTCCCACGGGTTGTGGTTGAACCCGGCCGTTCCATTGCCGGACCCGCCGGAACAACGCTGTATACCGTGGGGGTGGTTAAAGAGATTCCGGGCGTCCGGATTTACGTTGCGGTGGACGGCGGGATGAACGATAACCCGCGCCCGGCCCTTTATCAGGCGCGGTACGAGGCGGCGCTTGCCAACCGGATGAACGAGGAGAGTACAACGACCGTGACTGTTGCCGGTAAGTGCTGCGAATCGGGCGACATCCTTATTTATAATACGAGACTGCCTTATCCTGTGCCCGGAGACATACTGGCTGTCCCGGCAACCGGCGCATACAATTACACCATGTCGATGAACTACAACCGGCTGCCGAGACCTGCCGTGGTGCTTGTCCGAGACGGGCAGGCGGAGGAGATTGTAACCCGGGAGGACTTTGCTGACCTCTTGCGTAACGACAGAATACCGAAGTACCTATGGAAGTAATCACCACCCACTTGATCACCGATTTTGACGGCCTGGCCTCAATGGTCGCGGCAAAAAAGCTTTATCCGGGCGCATACCTTGTGATGCCGGGTAAGGCGAGCCGCGGTGTGGAGGAGTTTTTGGCGCTGCACAAGGACGTCTTGTTGATCGAGGATGTGAAAAACATCAATCTGAGTGAAGTCCGGCGGCTGGTTCTGGTTGATACACGGAACGCGAGGCGAATTGGTCTTTTGACTGCACTACTTGAGCGGCCGGATGTAGAGGTACATATTTACGACCATCACCCCCCGAATGAAGACGATGCGCGGGGAACACTCGAAGTAGTCGCGCCGGTTGGGGCAGCCGCAACACTGTTGGTGGAGAAAATCAAAGAGGCTTGTATCGAGCTTTCCCCGTTTGAGGCCACCGTACTAGCGCTGGGCATCTATGAGGACACCGGTAACCTCCTTTACCCCGGTACCACGGTCAGAGATGTCGCGGCGGTCGAATTTCTCCTTTCAAAGGGAGCAAACCTGTCTGTGGTGGCGAACTTTCTGGGACGGCCGCTCACTTTAGAACAGAAAGAACTGTTAAAGGAGCTTATCGTAAGTGCCCAGCGGCACCTGATTCGCGGGGTAAAAGTTCTTGTCGCAAGTGCCTGCCTTCCCGATTTTCTTGAAGGCCTGGCGCTGCTGACGCACAAGTTGGGCGAAATTGAACAAGTCGATGCGGTCTTCAGCGTGGTTGAGATGGGTGACCGGGTATACGTTGTGGGACGTTCAAACACCCCCGGGGTCGATGTCCGCAGCATATTAATGCATTTCGGCGGCGGGGGGCATCAAGCGGCAGCCTCGGCGTCAATAAAAGGGGCAGCGGTTGAGCGGGTGGTACAGGATCTATTTGAGGTTTTGCATCAGTCCATCCTCGCACCGCTTACGGTGGCCGAGATAATGACCACTCCCGTAAAGACGGTCTCTCCGGGCACCAATATCGCCGAGGCCGGACAGGTAATTCTCCGTTACGGCCACAGCGGGCTCCCGGTTGTTCAAAACGGCCAGTTGGTAGGGATAATCTCCCGCCGCGACATCGAAAAAGCCCAGCGCAACAATCTTTCCCATGCGCCGGTCAAGGCGTTTATGAGCAACCAGGTTGTCACCGTGGAACCTTACCTTCCCGTCAGTGAGGCACAGGCCTTAATGATCGAACACGACATCGGCCGGCTGCCGGTGGTGGAAGGCGGGCGCCTGATCGGCATAATTTCGCGCACCGATATCCTGCAAACCCTACACCGCGACTTTAAGCCCCAGTTTCGTCATCTGTATACACCAGCTCAACCTCAAACAGGGCGGCGGAATATCGCTGCGGTCCTCCGCACGAGTATAACGGCTCCGGTCTTACTGTTTCTAGAGCGCGCCGGGGTTCTTGCCAGGGACTCCGGGGCGGGCGCCTTTCTGGCAGGGGACCCTGTGCGTGACATCCTTCTGGGGCTCCAGCGGCGAGAGGTGACAGTGGTTGTCGATGGGGATGCAATGAAGGTGGCGGCGGCTCTTGCCGCAGATCTCCACGTGAGATATAAATGGGACCCCCGTGTTCATGCAGCCACATTTTTCCTCGGGGACGGAAGTGTCGGCAGTGTTATTCAGGCGCGGCCGGACTACTTTGAATACGCCCTCGGCATCCAGGTGGAGGACACCTGCCTGCGGCAGGAGCTTTACCGCCGGGATTTTACCATTAACGCTCTGGCAGTGGACCTCAGTCCGGAAAGGTTCGGCCAGATTGTCGATTACTTCGGGGGACGGGAGGACCTTCAGTACGGCTACATCCGGGTACTCCACAACCGGAGTTTTATCGAGGAGCCGCTAAGGGTCTTGAGGGCAATCCGGTTAGCCGAGCGGTTCAGTTTCCAGGTAGAGCGGCAGACCCTTGTGCTTTTGCGTGAAGCAGTACGCGAAGGCGTTTTAAACCGCGTTTCAACAGAACAGTTGTGGCAGGAAGTTCGGCCCTGCCTTGATAACGAAAAAGCTTCCCGTTTCTTGGGCCGCTGTGCGGAACTCGGTATCTGGCCTTTCATCTTTCCGGTGGCGAGCCACTGGGAGGTGGAAGCGGTGCTTACCCACTTACCGCAGGCGATAAAAACCATCGAGTCGTGGGGTGTAGTCTTCCCCGAACGGTGGTTGTGTTACTTTATTGCCGCAGTTCACTGGACTAATTCCCCGTCGGCACAAGCGCTTTGTGAGCGTTATCGTTTCGGACGAAACACCACGGCCAAGGTGATGGCGGCGGTCCAACACTGGCAGGAGGTTCTGGGAAAGCTGACGGTGAGGAAGACGGTCGGAACGAGCATGCTTGCTCAAGCCGTGCTGCTGCTCCCAAAGGAATCTTACCCTTTTTTGCTTGTGCTCCTTAGTGAGGAAGGGTATCAGAACCGTTTCCGCGAAGTGCTTACTGCTATAATGGATAATAAACCCCTGATTACGGGTAAGGATATTAGGGAGATGGGGTACCCTCCCGGCCCGCTTTATCGGGAGGTGCTTGACGCGGTCTGGCAGGCGAAGCTGGACGGATTGGTAGGGAATAAGGATGAAGAACTTGAGTTCGTCCGGAAGCACCTGTCGCACCGGGCGGGCAAAGGGAGTGGTGCCGGTGCTTAGCCAGGAAACCATAGCGATAGCACTTGCTTTTATCGTGGGTATTACCCTGCACGAATTCGCCCATGGTTGGGCGGCTAACAGGCTGGGCGATCCAACGGCGCGGTACGCCGGCCGTGTAACGTTAAACCCCATTGCACATGTTGATCCGATCGGTAGTGTCCTCGTGCCTGCCTTATTGGTCATCACGGGCAGCACCTTCATTTTCGGCTGGGCAAAGCCGGTGCCGATAAACCCCAACAACTTTCGCGACAGGCGCCAGGGGATGATTTTGGTATCGCTTGCAGGCCCTGTTGGCAACCTCCTAGTCGCGACGGCGGCGGCAGTATTGTTCAGGTTACTGGGTTCAGAAACCTCACCGGCAGTATCTGTCTTAATGTGGATGGTGTATATAAACGTCTTTTTGGCGTTCTTTAATCTCATACCTGTGCCGCCGCTTGACGGGTCCAAGGTGCTTGCCGGGCTCCTTCCCGGGCGGCAGGAGTGGTTAATATACCTTGAACAGTACGGGATGATTATCCTCCTGCTATTGATATTCACAGGTTTGATCAGCCGTCTGGTAGAGTTTATAGTCTTGCCGCTGTCTTTCTTACTGCTGCATTTTGGGAGCACAATATAAAAAAACAAGGTTTTGTTCGGAGGGGGAGATCTTTTGAGGATTCTTAGCGGCATGCGTCCAACGGGGCGCCTGCATCTCGGGCACTTGAGCGTGCTGGAAAACTGGATGCGGTTGCAGGAGGAGAACGAATGCTTCTTTTTTATTGCAGACTGGCACGCCCTTACCACGGAGTATGAGAACCCGCGGGAGATTAAGGGTTTCACTTACGAAATGGTCGCCGACTGGCTCGCCGTGGGTATTGACCCGCAAAAGAGCGTTGTTTTTGTCCAGTCCCAGGTCCCGCAGCATGCCGAACTGCACCTGATCTTTTCGATGTTTACGCCGCTTTCCTGGCTCGAACGGGTGCCGACTTATAAAGACCAGGTGCGAAAACTGGCAGAATTGGGGAAGGATATTACCACGTACGGTTTTTTGGGCTACCCGCTTCTACAAGCTTCAGACATTTTAATATACCTGGCGGACGGCGTGCCCGTGGGCGAAGACCAGCTTCCGCACGTGGAGCTTTGCAGGGAGGTGGCCCGGCGGTTCAACTTTCTCTATGCGCCTGTCTTCCCGGAGCCGCAGGGGATCCTGGCCGAGGTCAAGTGGGTTCCGGGTGTAGACGGGCAGAAGATGAGCAAAAGCTACCATAACGAGATACCCTTAACGGCCTCGGTGGACGAGATCCGGCGATTGACCAACATGATGATCACCGATCCGGCCCGGATACGCAAGAACGACCCAGGGCATCCGGAGGTGTGCACGGTTTTCAAGTATTACGAGATATACAGCCCGGAAGACGTTCCGGGGGTTGAAGCCGAGTGCCGGGCGGGGAGAATCGGTTGTGTGGCTTGTAAGAAACGGCTGGCGGATGTGCTTGATAATGTCATCTCGCCCGTACGCGAGCGGCGGGCCGCACTCGTGGACCGGAAGGGATACATTGAAGAGGTGCTGGAAACAGGCAGCAGTAAAGCGCAGCGGGTGGCGGCCGCTACGCTGGAAAAGGTGCGGGCGGCGCTGAATCTTTAGGGTATTGGGGCTGGGTGTTGCATAGTCTATTCACGAAGTTGGTGCGGTACTCTTTGTGGTTCTTGATTATCTTCACAACGGCGGCCCTGGCGGCAGTTCTGATTGCTTTCAGCCGGTTAACCTTGAGGCTCGAGTACAAGCGGCAGGGGAGCGACGACCGCTTATTTATCGAGGCCGTCGCTTTTTGGGGGCTGTTGCGGTACGGGTTAACCGTACCGGTTATCGGGGTGAACCTGGCTGTTGAAGACGTCCCCGGTGTGAAGATAAAAGTGGCCGAGGGAGAAAAGCCGGACGATGAAGAATACGTAGCCAGTTTTTCAGTGATTTACTGTTTGCTGCGGCGCTTAGGTGCTTTTTATACACGCTACCGGCAGGCGGTTCTTTATCTGTGGCGCCGGTTACGGGTAACATGTTTTGAGTGGCACACCATGCTGGGTACCGGTGAACCGGCAACCACAGGGGCGGCGTGCGGGTTACTTTGGGGACTCAAGGGTTTTATGATGGGGCGTCTTAACCCTCAGTTCCAAGATCCTGGCAGCATCAGTCTGGTTCCGGACTTTAAGTCGCCGGGATTCAGCACCTTAATAAAGCTGGCGGGTTCTATCCAGTTAAGGCACCTGCTTACGTCGGGGTACTATTTTCTTCGTTGCTTAAAAAGGACATGAAGTACTATTTTCAAGCGAAAGCGGTGGAAGGTTGAAGATCGATGGTTATCGCTTCGGTGAAATAGTCGTTGGCGGAAAGAAATACACCGATGACTTGATAATTCTCCCGGAACGTGTTTTGTCATGGTGGCGGAAAAGAGGCCACGTCGTTGAGGCAGCGGACCTCAAAGAGGCTGTCGAAGCCAAACCCGAAATCCTGATTATAGGGACCGGTGCATACGGTGCGGTGCGCGTACCGCCCGAGGTCAGCGAACTCCTGTCTTTAAAAGGTATTACACTCATTGCTTTACCTTCCCCGCAGGCCTGCGAAAAGTACAACGAACTTTGCCCACAGCACCGACTGGCCGCCGCAATACACCTCACCTGTTAAACTTTGTGGAAGTCTCAAGATTACTTTCTCGTTCTGGCTTACCTCAGATACACGTCTTTTGCCGTAGCGCACCTCCATAAAATTAACATTATGCAGCTACCATATTTCACATTTATCCGTATGGCTGCCTTTTTTTGCTACCGTAATGATAAATACTCCGTCTCAACTCACCGTAATCCCCGGGTATCAAGCCGGTTTTTCCGCTGCAGTGCTCAGGTCCTCCCAAGACTAGGAGAAGCTCTCATTATTTTGAGAATATTCTCACTATTTATTTAAAATTTGGCTTTGGGTTGTTAAGTTTAAGAAGGGTCTACCGAAAGAAAAATTAACCAAATCAAAATTGTCCAGTTATAAGCGCACTGAAGTCAAAAGTCGGGCAGAAATCTGGACGCGGATTTTTTTGTTTGATTCTAGATAAAGAGGAGTGCGGGATCGAAATCCGTCATGTAACTGAGATTGTCGGTATTCAGAACATTACCGAAGTACCGGACATGCCTCCGCGCGTGAAGGGCGTGATCAACCTGCGGGGGAGGGTCATCCCGGTTATGGACGTCAGGCTGCGCTCCGGAATCGAAGACCGTACTTACGACGACCGAACCTGCATTGTTACAGTCAGTATCGACGAGCATACGGTTGGTTTAATTATTAATCGAGTCTCGGAAGTGCTGGACCTACCCAAGGATGACATTGAGCCGCCGCCGCGGGTGAGCAAAGGGAAGAGCAGCCGGTTTATCCAGGCAATGGGAAAGGCCGGCGAAGAGGTCAAAATTCTCCTTAATGCGGACAGGGTTTTGTACGAAGAATGGGAGTCAGACTGGAGGGAGGCGGTGTAAAGGACGTAGCGCCCTCACTCCTTGCGGCGATGGCGCCCACAGCCGGCGGGGTAGACTGGAGGAAAGCGGTATAAAGGCCGCAACCGGCACAGTGTCTAGGATCCGTTCCACAATTAAACAGTAAGATTGGGGGGGAAAAGTGCAGATGTTAAGTAAAATGAAACTGGCGGGCAAAATAACGCTTGCGCTCGGCCTAGTATTGATCGTCGCGCTGGTGATAGGGGGCGTAGGTTACTGGAAGATCAGTGAGGTCGGCAGTGAAGCGAAAGACCTTGGCGAGGAGCATCTGCCGGGCGCGAGGGCGTTGCTCCACATCCACCTGGCACAAATGGAGATTAGTGAACACGAGCGGACAATGCTTATCAGCGGATTGGACGAAGCGACGAAGCAAAACTGTGCTAAGGAAATTGAGGAATTTTGGAACGGCGTGGAAACGGACTGGAACACTTACGCCGGTGTGGAAAAGAGTCCCAAGGAAGAGAAACTGTGGCGTGAGTTCCAGGCCGCCTGGGACGATTGGAAGGGTAAACAGGCGAAGACCATGGAGTTGGTAAACACTGGCAGAATGAACGAGGCGATTGCCTACGCAATGGGTGAAGAGGCCGAGTCCTTTGAACGGTGCAAAACAGTAGTGGATCAGTTAATGGAGGAGAATGCCGCGTTTGCCAAATTGACGCATGAACAAGCCGACAGGACGGTCGGATCTTCAAAGACGATAATGGTGGTGGCAATGATTGTCGGCGTTCTGTTGTCGGTTGTGCTTGGTCTCTTCTTCGGCAAGCACATCGGCGGCATTGTCGGCAGCCTGTTGGCCGAAACAAAGCGGTTGGCTGAGTCGGCTGTGGCAGGTAAGCTGGATGCCCGCGGCGACCTCGAAAAGGTCAATTTCGAGTTCAGAGGCATTATCCAGGGAACGAACAACATCTTGCACACGCTGGCCGGTCACCTGAACGCCCTTCCGGTTCCCGTAATGATGCTTGACAAGGAATTCAACATCCAGTACATGAACCAGACCGGTCTTGACTTGCTTGGACTGCCGGCCCATCAGGTGATCGGTACCAAATGTTACAACCACTTTAAGACGTCCGACTGCAATACAGCCAACTGCGCTTGCGCCCAGGCCATGCAGCTTGGACAAAGGGCTTCCCGTGAAACCGATGCGCACCCGCGCGGGATGGACCTGGACATTTCCTACACGGGTATACCCGTCAAGGATGAAAGCGGTAACACTGTAGGAGTCATGGAATTCGTCGTGGACCAGACCGCGATCAAGAAAGCCGCGCGGGTGATGGAGAAGCAGGCCGCTTACCAGGAGAACGAAGTGCAGAAGCTGGTGGTCAACCTTGGCAAACTGGCTGCAGGAGACCTGAAGGTCGATACCAGTGTCGCAATGACTGACGAAGACACCAGGGCGATCGGGGAGAGTTTTGCCAAGATAAACACCAGTCTTGAAGAAACCGTTAAGACTATCGACCTGATGGTTGCAGACATAAATGAACTGGCTGAAGCTGCCGTAAAGGGGAAATTGGACCATCGGGCGGACGCTTCAAAGCACGGCGGCAAATTTGGGATTATCGTCAGCGGCATTAACAGCACTTTAGGTACACTTGTGGGTCACATCAACGCCCTTCCGGTTCCCGTAATGATGCTTGACAAGGAATTCAACATCCAGTACATGAACCAGACCGGTCTTGACTTGCTTGGACTGCCGGCCCATCAGGTGATCGGTACCAAATGTTACAACCACTTTAAGACGTCCGACTGCAATACAGCCAACTGCGCCTGCGCCCAGGCCATGCAGCTTGGACAAAGGGCTTCCCGTGAAACCGATGCGCACCCGCGCGGGATGGATCTCGATATATCCTATACCGGTATTCCAATTAAGGGTGCAGACGGGACTGTTTTAGGTGCAATGGAGTTTATAGTGGACCAGACCGCGATCAAGAAAGCCGCGCGGGTGATGGAGAAGCAGGCCGCTTACCAGGAGAACGAAGTACAGAAGCTGGCAGCCAGCCTCAACAAATTATCCAACGGGGACTTGAATATTGAGATCTCTGTTGCGGCTGCCGACGAAGATACTAAAGCCATCAGAGAGAACTTTTTAAGAATTAACAGCAGTTTAAATAAAGCAGTGGACGCCATTAATGATACTTTGTCCCAGGTGGCGATTGCGGTAGACCAGGTTGCCGGCGGGTCGCAGCAGATCGCCAGCTCCAGCCAGGCGCTGTCGCAGGGCGCGTCCGAATCAGCGAGTTCGCTTGAGGAGACCACTTCCTCCATGCAGGAAATAACCGCCCAGACCAAGCAGAACGCGGAGAACGCCGCCCAGGCCAACCAGCTTGCCACCCAGACGCGGGCCAGCGCCGAGAAGGGCAACGAACAGATGAGCGAGATGGTCAACGCCATGAACGAGATTAACGAATCCGCTGCTAACATCTCCAAGATCATCAAGGCGATAGACGAGATCGCTTTCCAGACCAACCTGCTGGCCTTGAACGCGGCGGTTGAGGCGGCGCGGGCGGGCAAGCACGGCAAGGGGTTTGCGGTAGTGGCGGAGGAAGTGCGGAACCTTGCCGAGCGCAGCGCCAGGGCGGCGAAGGAAACCGCGGAGATGATCGAGGGTTCGATCAAGAAGACCGAGGTCGGCACCAGGATAGCGGAGGAGACCTCCAAGGCTTTGGAGGAGATTGTGTCCAGCGTTACAAAGGTGACCGACCTCATTGGCGAGATTGCCTCTGCCTCGAAGGAGCAGGCGCTGGGTATAGCGCAGATCAACCAGGGGCTCAGCCAGGTGGACCAAGTCACCCAGCAGAACACCGCGAGCGCCCAGGAACTGGCGGCGACGGCGGAAGAGCTGTCCAGCCAAGCGGTGCAGCTCCAGGAGATGCTGGCAAAGTTCAAACTCAAGAGAACCCAGGCGCAGGCGCTCACCGCGGCAGGGTCGGAAAAGGCTGCGGGCCGCACCCGGGACCGGTTCGCGCATGCGCATAGGGCTGGTCTATCTGAAGCGGCCGCAACCTCGTCTGCCAAGAAATCTATCGAAAAAATCGAACTCGATGACCCGGAATTCGGCGGATTTTAATTGAATGGGGCCGCTTTATTCAGGGGATGGGCAAGGTCGGCGATAGGGTGAGTATCTTTGTGCGCGGAGAAAGTGTTTTACGGTGAAGGGGGCTGATAGATGATATCGCGCGTAGGATGGGAGGCAGTAAACAACCCGCTGCTAAAGGGTTCGTAAGACTTTGTATTCAGGGGATGAAAGGGTGATTAAAGTACTTAAAAACATTAAACTCGGTACTAAGATGATTACCGTATTGATGGTCTGTTTTCTGGTGTTGGTCGGTGTTATGACCTGGATGGTTCAAAAGGGCGTTGTGAAAATGGCTAAAGACGCTGCTGTGGCCAAGGCGGCAGGTGATTTAGAAACCGGCGAAGTGATCATCGACCAGATGTTCCCGGGTCCGTGGCGCAGGGAAGGCGATAAGCTATACAAGGGCGACGTGCTCATGAACGGCAATTTTGAGGGTGTCGACCTTGTCGCCAAGCTTACGGGAGACACGGCCACAATTTTTTGCTGGGACACCCGCGTTGCAACTACGGTCAAGAAAATCGAAGACGGGAGCCGGGCAGTAGGAACGCAAGTTTCCAAACCGGTATTCGAGGCTGTTCTAAAGAAAGGAGAGTACTTTTACGGCGAAGCCGACGTGGTAGGACACCTCTACCAGACGGCCTACAAGCCCATTAAGGACGCAGAGGGTAATATTGTCGGTATTTGGTACGTGGGGGCGCCGAAGGCGACTTTCGACAAAATGGTCGGCGAGGCCCTCGGTCCAAGAACCATCGCGATAGCAGCGGCTATCGGGCTGGTGATCTCCCTTCTCGTGGGGATATTCTTCAGCCGCCACGTTACCGGCATAATCCGTTCGCTAAATAAGGAAACAAAACGTCTGGTTAATGAGGTTATGTTAGGCAAGTTAGGTGCCCGCGGTGATACTGAGAAGATCAACTTTGAGTTCAGGGGGATCGTCGCGGGGATTAATGATGTTATCAACACCCTGGTTGGTTACATTAATACCGTACCTAACCCCGTGATGGTTATCGACAATGAGTTCAACATCCAGTATCTCAACCAGGCGGGGCTGGATCTGATCGGGGCGACGGAACAGCAGGTCATTGGGACCAAGTGCTACAATCACTTTAAAACTGATGATTGCCAGACCGTCAACTGCGCCTGCACGCGGGCAATGCAGTCCGCGCAGAAAACTTCCCGTGAGACTGACGCGCACCCGCGGGGCATGAATTTTAACATCGCTTACACGGGTGTGCCTGTTAAAGACGCAAACGGCAAGGTCGTAGGGGCCATGGAAGTGATCGTGGACCAGACCGCGATCAAGAACGCCGCACGTATCGCGCAGAAGCAGGCCGCTTACCAGGAGAAGGAAGTCGAAAAACTGATAGTCAACCTTGAGAAGCTTGCTGTTGGAGACCTGCAGATCGAGACCTCGGTTGCTGCTACCGATGAGGATACCAAGGCCATCGGTGAGAATTTCGCCAAAATCAACGAAAGTCTCAGACAGACCATCAAAGCCGTCAACCTGGTGGCGCAGGACGCCAACAGGCTTGCGGAAGCGGCGGTCGAAGGTAAACTCGACGGCCGTGCCGATGCCTCAAGACACGGCGGCGAATTCCGCAATATCATCGAAGGGTTCAACAAGACGCTTGACGCGGTTGTTGTTCCGGTTAACGAAGTGGTGGAATGCTTAAAAGGGATGGCGGGCGGCAACCTCGACGTAGTGATGACCGGCGACTACAAGGGCGACTACGCCGTCATGAAGAACGCGCTGAACACAACCGTCGAGGCGCTGAACGAAATCCTCGGCCAGGTGGCGATTGCGGTAGACCAAGTTGCCGGCGGGTCGCAGCAGATTTCCAGCTCCAGCCAGGCGCTGTCGCAGGGCGCGTCCGAATCCGCGAGCACCCTCGAGGAGACGACCTCCTCTATGCAGCAGGTTACCGCCCAGACCAAGCAGAACGCGGAGAACGCCACCCAGGCCAACCAGCTTGCCACCCAGACACGGGCCAGCGCCGAGAAGGGCAACGAACAGATGAGCGAGATGGTCAACGCCATGAACGAGATTAACGAATCCGCTACTAACATCTCCAAGATCATCAAGGCGATAGACGAGATCGCTTTCCAGACCAACCTGCTGGCCTTGAACGCGGCGGTTGAGGCGGCGCGGGCGGGCAAGCACGGCAAGGGGTTTGCGGTAGTGGCGGAGGAAGTGCGGAACCTTGCCGAGCGCAGCGCCAGGGCGGCGAAGGAGACCGCGGAGATGATCGAGGGTTCGATCAAGAAGACCGAGGTAGGCACCAGGATAGCGGAGGAGACCGCCAAGGCGCTTGAGGAGATAGTGTTGAGCGTTACCAAGGTGACCGATCTTATCGGCGAGATTGCCTCCGCCTCGAAGGAGCAGGCGCTGGGTATCAACCAGATCAACCAGGGACTCGGCCAGGTGGACCAGGTAACCCAGCAGAACACCGCGAGCGCCCAGGAACTGGCGGCGACGGCGGAAGAGCTGTCCAGCCAAGCGGTGCAGCTCCAGGAGATGCTGGGGCGGTTCAGGCTTAAGGAAGCGCAGCGTATGCAGGGGCGGGCTTCGCAGGCGCAAGTGGCTGCGGGCCGCACCCGGGACCGGTTGGCGCAAACGCATAGGGCTGGTCTATCTGAAGCAGCCGCAACATCCTCCCCGGCGGCCGGGCTTGAAAACGAAACGATATTACTGGCCGATGACGATTTCGGCAAGTTTTAAGTCTAATAATTAAGCTCGAGCCTTTCCCCATTCTTTTTGGGGGGCGGATTATTACCCGCCCCCCAATGCATTGTAACTTTTTATAGTGATTTTTAAAGTATCCCTATGCTTGAATCGGGAACCGTCGTTGATACGCCCTGTTTAGTAAGCAAGTGTCAATTTGGTAAGCCTACAGGGAGGATAGGTCATCATGGGGAACGAAGAAGATCAAATTCCCCTTGTATATTTACCTGTAAGCAAGGCCATTTTAATTATGAATGGAACTATACACAGAGGCGGCTTTTGTTTAATACTGGTGCGAGGTGAGCCCGTTGGAGCATCCTATAGAGGGCTTGATGAAAACGGCAATGGAAAACATCCGGGGAATCGTCGATGTTAATACGGTGGTGGGCGATCCGGTAGAAACCCCGGATGGGACCGTAATAATTCCAATTTCACGGGTGGCCTGCGGTTTCGCCGCGGGCGGCAGCGCCTTCGCCGGTGAGCGGGTGGATACAGGCGGAGAAACGCCTTTCGGAGGAGGCAGTGGTGCCGGTGTTTCCGTCCAGCCGGTAGGATTCCTCGTGGTCAAGGGAGAGAATATCCGGCTCCTTCCGGTGGAAGGGAATCATCTTGCGGAGCGAATACTGGACCTGGCTCCGCAAGTTATTGAGAAAATCGAGGAGATGAGGCAGCGGAAGCTAGGCCACTAATAACAAGCTTGTGATTTGTCAGTATTTTATAACTTATGAAGGTCTTCCATAAGCAGGAAGACTTTTGTTTTTTTGGGTAAAGAGTCTCGGCCAGAACCGTATTGTATAGGCGGCGGTGAGCTCGCGGGATAGCGCATGAGATCACTTAGCAACCTTTCAACAGAAGGCTTCTAATCCATCCCAACTAAAATAATCTTTATAAAGGGAAAGACGACCGTACTGCGTTCGCCGGAACGTAATATAAATTGTGAACAGCCGAACTGTGAACTGTGAACCGACCTAAAAGGTCCATCAGTCTAAGCTTGAACTGTCGAACTATTTTTAAAGGGGTGGGGACAGGTGGTTAACCTGTTGTGGCTTCTTTTGATGCTTTCCGGTATTATAGTTGCTATGATTAACGGCAGGGTCGAGGCGGTGACAGCAGCGATCCTTGAAGGCGCTAAAGTAGCCGTTGAGACCTCCTTCGGCCTAATTGCCATCATTACCTTCTGGCTCGGGGTAATGCGCGTTGCAGAAGAGGCAGGACTGGTGCAGGCAATGTGCAGGTTAGTCCGGCCGCTGATGCGGATCTTATTTCCCGGTATACCCCCGGGGCACCCTGCCATCGGCGCAATCGTCTTAAACCTTAGCGCGAACATTCTCGGGCTTGGAAACGCTGCAACTCCGGCAGGCCTGCTTGCGATGCGGGAAATGCAGAAGTTAAACCCTCATCCTGACAAAGCCACCCCGGCAATGTGCACCTTCCTGGCCCTAAACACAGCTTGTATCACTTTAGTTCCAACTACAGTGATCGGCATCAGGGCATTGTTCGGGTCCACTGACCCGACGTCTATTATCGGAACCACTGTCTTGGCTACCGCCTGTGGGTTTACGGTGGCAGTTCTCGCCGATGCCGTTTTGCGGCGGATATACGGCAGATGGTAGTTCATCTGACTTCCGAAACGCGAAGCTCATCGCCGCGCCCTGCGAGAGAAGTACGATACTACAACGGTGTCAGGGCTGCGAAAGGAGTGTAGGTATGGGGGGGTTGGTTATCGAGGGGGCCAAGTGGGTAATTCCGGGCCTGATTTTCATGGTGCTTGTGTCCGGTTTTTGCCGTCGCGTTTCGGTATATGAGACCTTTATCACCGGGGCGCAGGAAGGGTTCGAGGTGGCCGTTAAAACAATACCCTACCTTGTAGCAATGCTCGTTGCGATCAGTGTCTTCCGTGCTTCCGGTGCGATGGAGAGCATGGTCCATCTGATTCAGCCGCTTTTGGTGCCTCTCGGAATACCCCTGGAGGTACTTCCCCACGCTGTCATGCGGCCGCTCTCAGGCGGTGCGGCTCTCGGTATTGCCACCGATATTATCCGGACACACGGGCCTGACAGCATGCTCGGGAGGCTGGTTTCTACGATGCAGGGCACGAGCGATACTACATTCTTTGTACTGTCCCTTTACTTCGGTTCAATCGGGGTGAAGCATTACCGGTATGCCCCCGTCAGCGGCCTTTTAGCCGACTTTACCACCTTTTCGGCTTCTGTGCTTTTCGTGCGGCTTTTTTTCCGGTAAGCATAACAATATGCCTGCTTCCAAGGTCTCTGTCTTTATTGAATGAATAAGGGGGGCTGGCGTGTTTCCCTCCGGGCAAGCTTTCGCCTTGGGGAAGGTGGGCGCGGGTTGGCGCTGGGTTGCTTGGTATGAGGTTAATAGGACTTTTTCTTTATAACATTTTAGGGCGCAGGAAGAAGTGAGAGCCTTTCACTGGACAGCGGATTGATATTTTTGAGGTTCTACGCAGACGATTCCTTCTATTTTTTCAGAATCCCTGTCGTACGAGTAGATTTCACGCTGGTTGCGGACAACCATCTGGACGGCAAAAACTGCGTCGGTCCAGTCAACGTTACTTTCCACGTAGAGGTAGAGGGCTTCCTTGGGCTATTTCTCTGTAAAAGTAACCTTTTTGCAAAAAGTAGCCTGTACCCGTATAATATTCCGGGGTGAATTAGTTCTTGACTGAGGAAAGGCTGCACAAAATTTTGGCTCGAACCGGTCTCGCTTCACGCCGATCCGTCGAGGCGATGGTGCGGGCCGGACGGGTTAAGATTAACGGGCGCACCGTAACCACCCCTGGAGTAAAGATTGATCCAGAGCGGGACGAAGTGCAAGTCGACGGGAAACCGGTCTACTTGAAAAGACTCCTTGAGAAGAGGACGGTTTATCTGGCTTTTTACAAACCGGCAGGTGTTGTCACAACACTTTTCGACCCCCAGGGCCGCCCCAAGGTGACCGACTTCCTGCGCGGGGTTCCCGAGAGGGTCTTTCCGGTGGGGCGGCTTGATTATGACAGTGAAGGGTTACTTTTGCTCACCAATGACGGGGAACTCGCCCATCGCCTAATGCATCCGCGGTATAAAACTCCCAAGACATATGCGGTATGGGTTGCCGGCAAAGTGGGTTATGAGGCGCTGGGACGGTTAAGGAAAGGTGTGGTGCTTGATGACGGCCCCACGCAACCGGCGGTCGTGCGGGTGGTTCGGCGCCTCCGCGATCAAACACTCTTGGAAATAACCATTACCGAAGGGCGAAACCGTCAGGTGAAGCGGATGTGTGATGCCGTCGGGCACCCGGTAACAAAGCTGAAAAGGACGGCCATCGGGGTGCTGACGCTGAAAGGGCTGAAGCCGGGGAGACTCAGGGAGTTAACCGACTGGGAAGTGGAACAATTAAAGCGACAAATAGGGTTAGACAAGGGAAAATAGCAGGATTTTGAAAGTCAGGCTCGAACTGTTTGTATAATCCTGGCTTAGGGGGGAGTCTCTTTGGTAAAAAGCCTGATCGGTAGTGAATTGGCGGAAAGGGAGATCCAGGCTCGGGTGCGCCTCGATTTTCGGGGGGTTGGGAAACCGGGACGCCTGCTTTTTGGCGGTAAGACCACCGAAAAAGCAGCGGAGGATGCACGTGAGCATCACGCCGCGTTATTCCGCAACGTGCCGCTCCAGGGGATAAAGATTGAGGATATCAATATGGCGCAAGAGGTCTATACGGTCCTTGACGAGGCAACGGGGTCGGAGGTCGCCTACGCTCCTCTGGAACTCAAGGTGGTGGCGGAAGGAGTGGACGACCTGGTGCGATTGATTTTCCGCGAAGAGTTTCGCAAAATAGAGATCGTGGAACCCGAAAAAGTAGTTTTGGGAAGGTACGAAATAGAAAGACTTTTTTTCCGTATTGGTGAGGAACTGAGGCACTACCGTCAGGCATTAGAAAGGAAGTATAACGGCCGATAAATTACGTGAGGAGAGTCAGTTCAAGACCAGCACTCAGAAGGTGTCTGACACTGAGAGTTACGCACGATGGCATTAGGTCTTCTGCCCAACATTTGGCTGGACTGAGTGCCGGTCGCCACCGGATGAAAATAGAGGTAAACGGACCTGGAAGGTCCATCAGTATAAGCTTGAACATCGAACCATTTTCGAGGGGAGCGTGTAACCGATTCGGGTTTACGGAATAAGAGGCGCTATAACTGTTGAAAGAAACACGGCAGAAGAAATCATGAGCGCCACAAAAAAACTGCTGTTGGCGATAGTAGAAGAAAATGAGATCGATACAGGTGACATAGCCAGCATTTTCTTAACCCTGACTCCCGATCTCAATGCCCAGTTTCCGGCACTGGCCGCGCGGGAGCTTGGGTGGCGTTTTGTCCCGCTTCTCTGCGCGCGCGAGATCGGTGTTCCAGGGGCGATGTCAAAGGTCATCAGGGTACTCGTTCACGTAAATACTGAAAAGTCCCAGCAAGAGCTAAAGCATATGTACCTTGGAGATGCTGCATCCTTGCGGGCAGACCTCAGTGAAAGCACAGGAGGGAGCTAAATGCGGCGCCTGGCGGTTTCAAAGCTGGTTCCCGGAATGAAGGTAGGACGGAACGTATACGGGAAGGACGGGCAGATCTGGCTTGCGAAGGGCGCGCTGCTTACCCAGCGGTATATCGAACGGTTGAGAGAACTTCAGGTTCCTGTGATTTATATTGACGACGGTTTCGTCGAAGACTCAGAGGTAAAAGATATAGTCAGCGAAGAAACGAGACAGCGGGCCGTGCAGCAGATGAAAGCCCTCTTCCTGGAAGCCGAGACCCCGAAGGCGATGGTTATCAACCCGCCGATCAGTATATACAGGATTGTTGAAGAGATAGTACATCAGGTATTGACCAACACCGGCGCAATGTACAACCTTATGGACATTCGGGCCGAAGACGAATACCTCTTCTACCATTCAGTAAATGTATGTCTGCTCGCGGTGATGGCCGGGGCGACTCTGGGTTGGAGCCGGGATCAATTGGGAGAACTTGCGCTTGGTGCGCTCCTCCACGACATGGGTAAGGTTCGGGTACCGCCTGCCATTTTGAAAAAACCTGGGCCGTTGACCGAACGGGAGTTCAATGAAGTCAAGAAACATACCGTTTACGGGGATGAGATGCTTCAAAACTTCGAAACCGCCAGAAGAATCGCACGTTCACATCACGAACGCCTGAACGGGCAGGGATATCCAGACGGACTGAAAAATGGGGAGATTCCGGCTGATGTCCAGCTTACCGGTATCGCCGATATTTATGATGCGTTAACGGCAGACCGTATCTACCGCCAGGCATATCAGCCTTTTGAAGCATACGAAATGCTGGCAGGGACGGGGGACTTCTGGTTTGATTATCAACTGACGCTTGCCTTTCTCTCTAATATCGCCGCCTTCCCATTGGGAAGTTTGGTTCGTCTTGGTAACGGTGCGGTTGCGGTGGTGCTTGAAACTCAACCCGGACTTTCCCTCCACCCCCGCGTACGAATTTTAATCGAGCCTACGGGTCTAAGACCCTTTTCTCCTCCTGAATTCTGGTGTCATGAAGCGGGTATAGGTATATTACGGAACCTAACCCACGAAGAAATAAAAGCCCTAGGCCTTGTGTAAATAGGACGCCGACCGTGCTACCCTTTCGAGTAAACCCGGTAGTCTATCTCTGGAAAAATGTTGTGCCTGTCCTCCAGTTCCTCTATCCAACCGTCTTCCAGACGGTTTTCCGTGATTTGACGGTAGATTCCGATAAAATTTCTCATATGCACCCTAAAACGGCGCACTGCATAGTCCACCATGGTACCGGTGGCCATGATGAAGGGCCAGTCGCTGGCCTGAGCAAGCAGCAGCTCGCGCGCTGTTTGGTTTAACGCCCGTTGGAGCATCCCGGAACTTTCGGGGAAGCGCCGAGCAAGATCCACCATCCGGTCGGCCGCCCAGTGCAGGTGCCGGTAAATCCAGTCATTAGCCCCACACACCCAGACTTCGTGATAACCTTTGTTGCCCCAACTGGAAGCACAGGGAGTGAGTACCTGGTTACAGGGGAAAAGCCTTAAGTAATCGGAGGGTGTAATAAGTTCAATGGTATCCTGGTCAAACACAATTTTTTTGATGAGGTACTCCAACCACTGCGGTCCCTCGAACCACCAGTGCCCGAAAAGCTCGGCGTCATATGGAGCCACTATCAGCGGCGGCCGGTCCATATAGCGGCACAAGTAGCGAACCTGGTGCTCCCGGTTGAACATAAAATTGCCGGCGTGAATGGCTGCTTTGTTTGTGGCCCATTCGGGGACATAAGGCTCCTTGTGGTTCGTCTTTCCGGTGATGCGGTAGTACTTGAAACCGGTGTGGACTCTGATCCCGTCTGGATGGATGTAGTCCCGTATGTAGTCAAAATCCAGGTCGAAACCGATATCCCGGTAGTATTCTCGGTAGTCAAAGTCTCCCGGGTAACCTTCTTTGGCACTCCAAACCTGTTTTGAAGATTCGACATCCCGGCCGAAGGCGGCTACACCGGTAGGACAGAATACAGGTGCGAAAATGCCGAACCTGGGTCTGTGTGAGCCGAAAAGCACGCCGTGCGTATCCAGGAAAAAATACTTAATACCGTATTGCTTAAGGAACCGGTCGATTCCGGGAATGTAAGCGCATTCCGGCAGCCAGAAACCGACCGGATTATGCCCGAAATGCTTCCGGTAAAGGTTCACAGCGACCTCGATTTGGGCTTTTACCGCAGCAGGGTTAACGTACAGGAGCGGTAGGTAACCGTGGGTGGCTGCACAGGTTATTACTTCCACGCAGCCGGCTGCCTCAAAGTTCTTAAAGGCAGTAATTATATTTCCGCTGTAAGCGTTAAAAGTATCGCGAACCCGGTAAAACCGGTCCCGGTACATCTGGGCTGCACTGAAAAACGGCGTGTGTGCGGTCCGGTGCAATTCCCTGTCACCTAGAGCGATGAGCTTGTTCAGGTGGTTCAGGTAGCGCTGCCTGAGAAAATCGTCACTCAGCATTGTTAAAAGGGTTGGGGAAAGCGACAAGGTCAACCTAAAATTGACTTTTTCCCGGAGCAACTGCTCGAAAGTCCAGATTAACGGAATATAGCATTCGGTAATTGCTTCGTAGAGCCATCTTTCCTCCAGAGAATAACCGTGTTCCGGGTGCCTGACGAAAGGCAGGTGCGCGTGCAGAACCAGAGCAAGATAACCTTTTGCCATTAAATATCCTCCGTTAACTTTGCAAGATCTTAAGTCCGCCCAGCACTCAACGAAACGACACTTTGCCGCCGGGAAAAAGTAACATATTCGGTTTTGCCGTCGCCAGAAGGGTACAAATCTCGCTGAGTGCTGGGCTTCAGTACTGCCCGCCGCCCTGCCCCGGCTCCGGCGGCAATTTGACCGGTGACGCGATACCCACCGGTGAGGCAATACCTATTGGTACGAATTCTTTACCCATCCGGGCTGAAACCTCTTCCACCAGGAGCGGCGAACTTATGCCGAACTCGTGCCGGAAAAGCGACCGGTAAACCCCTTCCAGCCACATCCATTCTTCATCAAAGCATTCAGAAAGCCCCGCGCTTGGTGTATGGGCGAGGTTCGACCGGAGCAGTGTTATAAACTCGCCAGAGGGCAACACCTTGCCGAGGTCAACGCAAAAAGTCCTGTTAGGCCGGCCGGCTTCGATGTACCAGCTTTCGCTTTCGTCGTTGACAGGGATGTCGACGTAGGTATTAGCATTATTGCCTTGAAACTCCACCCCGGTCACGTCATAAAGCCGCAAGACGCTGCGCGAGGAGTGCCAGGCCTCAGGTCCATAGCGTGAAGTAAATTCCTCCTGTTTTGTGGCACTGACTTCCCAATATGCGAATAACCAGTGTGGGTCACGTGCCAAAAGCACCAACCGGTCTTCCTGATACCGGTGCGGCAATTCCGGCATAGGTTTTCCTGACGGTGCCGGTTGGGCCGGGATTACGGGACTGATTTCCCTGGAAAACTCGGTGTCTACCACCTGGTGTGGTATTCGTATGGGAGTCTCCTGTTTTTTTCCAAAACGGCGTAAAAACCACAAAAAAACAGCCGTTGCTATTGCCAGGAGAATAAGGCCGGTTAACCAGGTAAAAACTGCCATCTAAAAACCCCCCTCAGATAGTGCTGCCTGCGGCTTCAACTTTTTTCTTCACCCGAAATATCATAGACGGCATGCATTCGTAACATAATGCAAGTGAAGGCTTTCTTTATTATTGCCGTCGCTTTTCAGGTTTATAAAAGTTAAAACTTTGTTCGGCTGGAACCAAGCCCAATTCGCCCAGGATCATAAAGATTGCATGAAGATTGTATGCTGCGGAGTAATTATAACTATTTCCTTGTTTTGGTTCAGCAACGATATACCATAAATGAAAATATATTGAATATGCACCATTTCCAGTTTAATCTCAAAACATCGAAGCACATATTGCTACACAAGGCAATGTGAGGTGTTGAGGCATGCCCCGGGAAATAGTACTGGGAAACGGCACGATGCTGGTCAACTTTGAAAGGCCGTACCGCATTCGGGATTTACACTTTCCTTACGTAGGCATGGAAAATCACCTTGCGAACGGCATAGTCGA
>JBFLWY010000032.1:26057-27993 GCA_040757355.1 Bacillota bacterium
GCATGCCCCGGGAAATAGTACTGGGAAACGGCACGATGCTGGTCAACTTTGAAAGGCCGTACCGCATTCGGGATTTACACTTTCCTTACGTAGGCATGGAAAATCACCTTGCGAACGGCATAGTCGAGTTGGGACTCTGGGTAGACGGTGCCTTCTCCTGGGTCGGCGGGAATGGGTGGGAGATTGTAATGAGCTATCAAGAAGATACTCTTGTGGCTCTTACAACGGCCCGGAACGCGGCCATGGGTGTAGAGGTAAGGTTTACGGATGCGGTTGATTACCAGGAGAACGTTCTCCTGAGGAAAGGGGAGGTATTTAACGAACGAGATGAAGCCCGGAAGTTCAGGATCTTCTTTTATCATAATTTCAATATAGGCGGCTTCGATGTCGGCGATACAGCGTTGTATGACCCGGGAACCGGAACGTTGATCCATTACAAGCGGAATTATTACTTTCTCTTAAACGGTCGTTTCGGACGCCAGGGAATTCGACAGTTCAGTATCAGGAAACACCTCCCTGGTTCGGAAGACGCCCGGGCAGACGCTGAAGACGGGCTTCTTTTCAGCAACCCTGCGGATCAGGGAGCGGTGGACAGCACAGTTGGGTTTCAGGCGCGAATTCCACCGCGCGGGAAGGAGCGCCTGTTTTTCTGGATAGCTACCGGGGAAAACTTTAGAGATGTCAGGGAAAAGAACACCTTTGTTTTAAACGAGGGGCTGGAGGAATTGATACAACGGACTGGTGCATACTGGTATAACTGGGTGAACAAGTCGAGAAGCGGATTTGCCGATCTGCCGGATGAGGTTGCACGGTTATACCGGCGCAGTCTCTTGATTCTGCGCACGCAAATCGATAAGCGGGGCGCCATACTGGCCGCGAACGACAGCGACATCCTGCTTACAAACAGGGACCATTATTCATACGTGTGGCCGCGAGACGGAGCGCTTGTTTCCTACGCCCTTGACCGGGCAGGATACCCCGAACTGACGCTCCCCTTTTTCCGCTTTGCCGCCCGTACGCTGACCGAAGGCGGTTATCACTGGCATAAGTATAATCCCGACGGTTCTGTAGGATCAAGCTGGCATTCGTGGGTGCGAAACGGTGAATTTCAACTTCCCATTCAGGAAGACGAGACTGCACTTGTCCTGTGGGCGCTTTGGAAACACTACGAGCGTTACAAGGATTTCTCCGTTATGGCTGAGTTATACCCGGTTATGGTAAAACCGGCGGCGGAGTTTATGGCCGATTACCGGGACCCGATCACCGGCTTGCCCCTAACGAGTTACGATCTCTGGGAAGAGCGCACGGGTGTGTTCACTTTTACTGCGAGCGCGGTTTGCGCTGGTCTCAGTGCCGCAGCAAAGTGCGCTGGGCTATTGGGGGATGCAAAGAATGCGCGCATATGGGAGAACGCGGGGAACGAAGTCAGGGCAGGGATTTTAGAGCAGCTTTACGACGGGGAGGTGGGTAGGTTCATCCGGGGCTTTTACCCGTTGGACGGAGGAAAGGTAGCAGCGGACTTGACCTTGGACTCGAGTCTTTGGGCAGTTTGGGGGTTCGGGGTGCTTCCTGCGTCCGATGAGCGTGTGGTTAAAACAATGGAGGCTGTCCGCGAGGGTTTATGGGTGAAGACCGAAATCGGTGGAGTAGCCCGTTATGCCAACGATTACTATTTCCGGCGCAGTGACGACATTGAGCGGGTTCCCGGTAATCCATGGTTTATCTGCACCCTGTGGCTGGCGACCTGGTATATCGCCCGGGCAGAGAGCCGTATGGACCTCAAGGAAGCACGCGAGCTTATCGACTGGGCGACGGCTTATGCCATGCCTACGGGGGTTATGGCGGAACAGGTGCACCCTTACACCGGAGAATCGCTTTCGGTAGCGCCGCTCACCTGGTCACACGCCACTTTTGTGCAGGCAGTCGGGGACTATTT
>JBFLWY010000033.1:0-27433 GCA_040757355.1 Bacillota bacterium
TATGCCCAGATCTCGACCCTCCACCTAGAACACCATTCCGCCATCAGGTGTAGATACGCCCTGTAGTCCTCTTCACAAAAGAATGTTTGCTGCCGCCGGTTACCCCGCTGTGTAATATGGTGGGGCAACACCGGGCGCCACCACTCGCGCTATCCTTGCCATACCTGTATTATAACAGGTGCCGGTCCGCAAGGACAATAATTCGGTATGGTGTCCCCCGAATTCCCCCCGAATTCCCCAATTCGGTATGGTGTCCCCCGAATTCGCACCCCCCCGAATTCGCACCCCTCGAATTCGCACCTCGAATTCGCAGGAAAAAAGTATTAGCTTACGATGCTGCCGTTACTGGGCAAAATGAAAATGAAACGGAAAAATGCTTGGATCGCGTCGAGGAGGTTTACTATGCGGCCGATTTGGAAAGGCGCGGTCACCTTCGGGCTGGTATACATCCCGGTAAAGGTTTACACCGCGACCGACCAGAAGGATATCAAATTTCACCTGCTTCACTCGGCATGCAGAACACCTATCCGGTACCGGCGCTACTGCCCCTCATGCGAGCGCGACGTGGGTCAGGAAGAGTTGGTACGCGGCTACGAATACGAAAAGGGTCGCTACGTTGTCTTGTCTGAAGAGGAACTGGAAAACCTGCCGGGCCTAGAGGCAAGAAACGTTGCGCTGCTGGACTTTGTCGGGCGCGATGAAGTGAACCCGCTGTATTACGAAAAGGCGTACTACCTGGTACCGGTAGAAGGCGGCGAACGGGTTTATGAACTGCTGCGCCAGGCCATGGAACGGACCAAGAAGGCCGCGGTCGGCCGGGTGGCGATGCGCACGAAGCAGTCCCCGGCGCTGCTCTGGCCGAGCGGCCGGGCACTGGTGATGAGCCTGCTTTACTATCCTGACGAGGTGCGGCCGGCTGAGGTCCTCCCGGAGCTGAGCTACAACGTCCATATACACGAGAACGAGCTGAAAATGGCCGAAAGCCTGATTTCAAACCTGACAGCGCCGTTCGAACCTGCGAAATACCGGGACGAATATCGCGAAGCCCTTCTGGAAGCGATCAGCAGAAAGATCGCGGGCGAGGAGGTGGCGGTGCCGCCGCCGCGGGCGGAAAAGGTGGTTGACCTGATGGAAGCACTGAAGGAGAGCATCGAACTGGCGAAAAAGGAGCGGGGCGCAAAGAAGCGGGGGGCCGGAGCGTGACGCTGCCGCTGCTCAAACCGATGCTCGCGGTGAACACCCGTCCTTTTTCCGACGCGGATTATCTTTTTGAAGTCAAGTGGGACGGTTACCGGTGCCTCCTCTACCTCGAGGACAAAACGGTGCTCCGCTCCCGGAACCTGCACAACCTCACCCCCGCTTTCCCGGAATTTGAGGTGCTCCGCGACCGGGTTCGCAACCTGCCCGCAATACTCGACGGTGAAATCGTCATTTTCGCCGACGGCAAGCCGGATTTCGGGGCGCTCCAAGTGCGGGGGCGCCTCTTCGACCAGCAGCGGGTCCGGACGGCGGCACGGTCGCACCCGGCAGTCTTTGTTGCGTTTGACGTGCTTTACCACGGAGGCCGCCCGGTGCTCAAGGAGCGCCTCGAACAGCGGCGCGAGTTGCTGAAGGAAATCGTGCAGCCGGGTCCCGAGATAGTGTTATCCGAATACGTCCCCGGAGAGGGAGAGGCTTTTTTCACGGCTTGCAGGGTCAGCGGCCTTGAAGGAATAATGGCGAAGCGGCGCGACAGCCCGTATCTCCCCGGACAGCGGTCACCTTTCTGGAAAAAGATCAGGGCTTGGAAAAGCGCCGACCTGATCATCTGCGGCTGGGAGGCGGGCGGCGGCGTAAGGGGCTTGGGTTCTTTGATCCTCGGCGGTTATCAGGACAGGCGGCTGGTATTCGCCGGTAAGGTAGGCACCGGATTTGACATTAATACGGCGCGGGACTTGACGGCGTTGCTGTCCAAATTAAGCAGGCACCAGCCCATTTTTGAACTGCCGCCCGCTTACCGCAGGGGCAACCCGCGGTGGGTGCAGCCTGTCCTTGTCTGTATGGTCGATTTTACGGAAATCACCAGGGACGGCCTGTTGAGGCACCCTGTTTTCAGGGGTCTGCGCCCGGACAAGGAACCGGGAGAATGCACGTGGCCGAAGACGGTTGATATTTGGGGGGCAGAAGCGGGAAGAAACGGATTGCTGCGACAAAGGGATCACGGTACAGGACCACCTCCTCCCTGACCTGCTGCCAGAAGAATGAAAATGGCCTGTCTGCCGGCCCAGCACTCAAAGGTGTGTTGGCACATGGACAGGGAAGCAAGCCGGTGAGTTTCGATGTGCATTAATGATACGGGTGCCAACTGAGTGCTGGGCGGCAGCGGCCTTGAAAAGTTTTCGGCCGTAGATTTGGTATATTAGGGTTTTCGCAGGAGTCGTCCACGACGATTTATCGTCGCCAACAGTAATGAAAATCATCCGATTGCTTTTGCTTCAGTTTTTTAAAAACATAGAACGTTGAACGGACCCCAAATGTCTGTCAGTATAAGGTAGAGGCGGGACCAAGAATGCCCAAGGTGATAGTTGAAGGAAAAGTGCTGGAGCTGAAAAACCTGGAGAAGCGCTTCTGGCCCGAGGGCTATACAAAGGGGAACCTCGTTCACTACTACGAGACGGTTGCCCCCTTTATCCTTCCATACCTCAGGAACAGGCCGCTCGTGCTCAACCGCTATCCGGACGGGATCGAGGGTGAAAGCTTCTACCAGAAGGAATGCCCCGACTATGCCCCGGAATGGGTCAAAACGGTGCCGGTTGAGCACCGGGATGCCGGCAAAATGGTCAACTACATCCTCTGCAACGACAAGCCGACCCTCCTGTGGGTGGTTCAGCAGGGAACAATCGAGATGCATGCCTGGCTCGCCAGGCACGATGCGATCGACCGCCCGGACATCGCGGTTCTTGACCTTGACCCGATGCCGGGAGTATCCTTCCCGCAGGTGGTTGAGTCCGCCAGCCTCCTGAGGGCGGCCCTTGCCGAGTTCAACCTCCACGGCTACCTCAAGACCTCGGGTGCTGAAGGACTCCACATCTTCATCCCCGTGGAGCCTGAATACACACACCAGGAGGTGGCGCGGGCAATGGGATACGTGGCGGATTTCGTGGCCAAGGTCTTCCCAAAGGCCACGACAGAGCGGGTGGTCGAAAAAAGGGGCTCCCGCGTCTACCTCGACTGCCTGCAGAACGGTTACGGCAAGACAATGGCGTTCACGTACAGCGTCCGGCCCTTGCCGGGCGCCCCGGTCTCCACGCCCCTCGAATGGGAAGAACTCGAACACCGGGACTGGCAGCCGAAAGACTTTAACATCACGACGGTACCGGCGCGCCTTGAAGCCCGCGGAGACGTCTGGCAGGGTTTCGAACGCAAACAGAGCCTGAAAATCCTTATGGACACGGTTCATTAGAGGAAAATCGGTGCGCAACGCGAATAGACTAACGAGCAACCGGCCTGCGGTTCAAGCGATTAAAGCAGGTCGCAAAGCTCACGGATTTGCACCGCTGCCCTTATACGATTAATCCACCGGCAGCGTGCAAATTATAAAGAAAAATGGCGGGCGAGAAATGGCACTCCGGTTCGAACTGCTGAAGCAAGACGGCGCGGCAAGGCGCGGCAGGCTTATTCTGCCGCACGGGGCGGTGGAAACCCCGGTTTTTATGCCCGTCGGCACGCAGGGGACGGTTAAAGCAATGACCCCTGAGGAACTCCGCGTGCTCGGCGCGCAAATGATTCTCGGGAACACCTACCACCTTTACCTCCGTCCCGGGTGCGAAATCGTCCGTGAAGCCGGCGGGCTCCACCGCTTTATGAACTGGGACGGTCCCATCCTCACCGACAGCGGCGGTTACCAGATATTCAGCCTTGCCCCTTTGCGCCGTTTGACCGGAGACGGGGTAATTTTCCGCTCACACCTCGACGGTTCTGAGCACCTTTTTACACCCGAAAAAGTGGTCACAGTCCAAGAAGCCCTTGGCTCAGACATCGCGATGGTTCTGGACGAGTGCCCGCCTTACCCCGCCGCCCGGGATGAGGTAAGTGCAGCCGTTGAGCGCACTACCGCCTGGGCGGAGCGTTCACTCGCGGCGCAGACGAAGGACCAAACCCTTTTCGGAATTGTTCAGGGCGGCGTTTACCAGGACTTGCGGGAAAAAAGTGCCCGGGAGCTGGCGGTGCTTGATTTCCCGGGTTACGCCGTCGGGGGCTTGAGTGTCGGCGAACCAAAGGACCTGATGTACGCAGCACTCGACTGGACAATACCCTGGCTGCCGTCCGGGAAGCCCCGCTACCTGATGGGTGTGGGCCACCCGGAAGACATCGTGGAGGCGGTTGCCCGCGGCATAGACATGTTCGACTGCGTCCTGCCCACCCGCCTCGGGAGGCACGGGGGGGCGCTTACCCGTCGCGGGAGGCTGAACATTAGGAATGCCTGCCACGCCCGCGATTTCGGCCCGTTGGAAGAGGATTGCGGCTGCTACACCTGCCGGAATTTCACCCGGGCGTATATCCATCATCTGGTACGGACCGGGGAGATACTCGGAGTGCGGCTGCTCACAACGCACAACCTCCATTTCCTGTTAAAACTGACGGGCGATATCCGCGCAGCCATCGACAGCGGCACCTTCACGGATTTACGACAAAAATGGAGCCCGGCCGCAGGTGATATTGAATCATCCGGCCGGGAGGGGCGCTAATTTTTCCGCGCGGAAAAGGATTTCAACCACACGAGGCGAAATAAACTTTGTTAGCCGGAAAGGGGGGAATGACTGGTGAACGAGCAGATGGTTTCTTTGTTGTGGATTGTCGGCCTGTTTGCCCTGTTCTATTTCTTGCTGATCCGGCCGCAACAAGTAAGACAGAAAAAACACCATGAGATGATCAGGGGGCTCCGGGCCGACGACCAGGTAGTAACCGCCGGCGGTATCTACGGAACGATCGTGAAAATCAAGGAAGACACGGTGATCCTGAGGATAGCCGACAACGTCCGTATCGAAGTGATGAAACAGGCCATCGCCCAAGTCACCAAGCGGGGGGAAGGTAAAGAAAAGGAGTAATCTTGGAAAGAGGAGACACAAGGGTTGGTTACCCTACAGGACGTTAAGAAAAACCCGGAAGTCGAGACCTTCATCCGGAAAGGCAATCAGTATCTGGGCGAAATGGGTTTTACGGAGCACAGCTTCCGCCACGTCAACCTCGTGGCAACCATTTCACGAAACATCCTTGAACGCCTGAACTTTCCGGAACGGGAGGCGGAGCTGGCGGCCATCGCGGGATACCTGCACGACATCGGCAACGTAGTCAGCCGCAACGACCATGGGATCTCCGGTGCGCTTATCGCGTACCGCATCCTGGCCGGCATGGGGATGCCTTCAGAAGAAGTCGCCACAGTCCTGTCGGCCATCGCTAATCACGAGGAGCATTACGGCCAGCCGGTGAACAACGTGGCGGCGGCGCTGATCCTTGCAGACAAGTCTGACGTCCACCGCTCCCGCGTCCGGAACCCGGAGATCTCTACCTTTGACATCCATGACCGGGTGAACTACGCCGCAGAGCACTCCTTTCTTTGGGTAAATGAAGAGCGCCGGGTCATTACGCTCGAACTCACCATCGACATTGAGATCTGCCCGGTTATGGAGTACTTCGAAATCTTCCTGTCCCGGATGGCACTCTGCCGCCGGGCGGCAAATTTTCTAAAGGCTGATTTCGAGCTGATGATAAACGGGGCCAAGCTCTTATAGAGACTTGATTTGTCAGCGATTTGGCGAGTTATTTAAAGAGGTGAACTAAGTGCGCTGGGAGAACACTTTAAAACTATCCTTGATCATTGCTGTGGTTGCGGCCGTGGCTGTTTTCGCCGTAAAGCCCCCGGTAAAAGTCGACTGGCTGCCGTTGACCAAGTACGTCCGCCTGGGACTCGACCTGAAGGGCGGGGTCCACGTAGTGCTCCAGGCGGTGGACACACCGGAAGCAAAGGTCACGCCTGAGGCGATGAAGCGGGTGCTGGGCATCCTCGAAGAGCGCATCAACCGGTTCGGCGTGACCGAGCCGGTCATCCAGCAGCAGGGCTCGCGCCGGGTAATCGTCGAGATCGCCGGTGTGAAGGACCCGGAAGAGGTGGTCAGGACGCTGATTAAGCCTGCCTATCTCGAATTCAAGACCGAGGGCGGCGATGTTATCCTAACCGGCCGTGACCTCAAGGAGGCGCGGGAGTCAATCGATCCGCAGTCCAACCAGCCGGAGGTAAACCTTGAGTTCAACGCGGTCGGCGCGAAAAAATTCGCCGAGGCGACCACGGAGAACGTCGGCCGGAAAATCGGCATCTACCTTGACGGCGAGCTTCTCCAGGAACCGACCGTCCAGGAACCCATTTTGAACGGCCGCGCGCGGATCACCGGCGGCTATCAAACACTGGAGGATGCCCACGAGATAGCCGTGCTCCTCCAGTCGGGCGCCCTGCCGGTCAAGCTCGACATCTTGGAAAAGCGCACCGTTGGACCCACTCTCGGCGCCGACTCGTTAGACAAGTCCCTCAAGGCGGGCGCCATAGGCGTGCTGGCAATTTTACTGTTTATGATCGCCTACTACCGCGTACCGGGGCTGGTGGCGAACTTCAGCCTGGTGGTTTACGCCCTCCTCGTACTCTTCATCTTCACCGCCTTCAAGGTGACGATGACACTGCCGGGCATCGCGGGATATATCCTCAGCCTGGCGGTAGCGGTGGACGCGAACATCATCATCTTTGAGCGGCTTAAGGAAGAGTTGCGGGCAGGAAAGACCCTGCGTGCCGGGATCGATGACGGCTTTAAACGGGCCTTCGTCGCAATCTTTGACGCCAACCTGACTACGGTGCTAGCGGGTCTTGTACTCTACTATTTCGGCACCGGTCCGATCAGGGGGTTTGCGGTCACCCTGATGATCGGTGTCGCGGTCAGCATGTTCACCGCAATCACCATGACGCGCTGGCTCCTGCACCTCGTTGCAGGCAGCGGGCTCGTCAAGAGCCCGAAATTCTATGGGGCATAGTAAGGTTTAAAGATAGGAGGAAAAGCGTCTTTGCGCCTACACTTTATTAGATTACGGCGAATCTGGTATGTTTTATCGCTCCTGATAATAATCCCGGGGGTCGTTTCGCTTTTTACCCAGGGCTTGAATAAAGGGATCGATTTCACGGCGGGGAGCCTGCTGGACCTTAAATTTAACCGCACCATTGAAATACGCCAGGTGCGGCAGGTGCTCGCCGACTTCGACCTCGAAAAGAGCCGCATCCAGAAAAGCGGCCCCGCCGCTTTTATCATCCGCACAAGGGAACTCGAAGAGACGGAAAGCGAGAAAATCGTCGATGCCCTCGACAAGCGCCTCGGCGGCGTCACCCTCCTGCGGAGCGAAAAGGTGGAACCGGTGATCGGCAAGGAGCTGACACGTAAGGCCGTCCTGGCACTGGTAATAGCCTCTGTTTTAATGCTGATTTACATAACGATACGGTTTGAATTCAAGCAGGGCGTAGCGGCGGTGATTGCACTCGTCCACGACGGCCTGGTTACGCTCGGCATCTTCTCCATCTTCCAGATAGAGATAGACAGCGCCTTCATTGCGGCGATCTTGACCGTCTTAGGTTATTCGATTAATGACACGATCATCATCTTTGACCGGATCCGCGAGAATATTAAGACCAAGAAAGTAACCGGTCCCTTAGAGGACGTCATCAATGCAAGCCTCTGGCAGACCATGGCCCGTTCTATCAACACAGTTTTGGCTGTGCTCTTCGTCCTGGTGGCGCTCTACTTCTTCGGCGGCAGCACCATTAAAAACTTCGTCCTCGCGCTCATCGTCGGCGTTACAAGCGGCGCATACAGCTCTATTTGCAACGCAAGCCCGCTCTGGTATGACCTGAAGCAGATCGGTAAGAAGAAGTCTCCCGCCGGAACCAAGCCGGCCGGGGCGCGGGCTTGAGGTCGGTTAAAGTGGAAAGCGCGCAGCGAATTATTGTTACCGTTCTTGGGCGCGACCGGGTAGGGATAATCGCCGGCGTAGCCGGGGTGCTGGCGGAAAACAACGCCAACATTTTGGACATCAGCCAGACCATTCTCCAGGAGTTCCTGGCGATGATCATGATCGCCGACATCAGCCGCTGCACCGTAGACCTCGGCACCCTGAAGGCCCGCCTCGCAGAAAAGGGCCGGGAACTCGGAGTGCGGATAGACGCCCAGCACGAGGACGCATTCGTCTACATGCACAGAATATAAGCCTAAGGGACTACGCAAAAGGGGACAGGTAACTTTTCCTTGGAGAAAAGTAGCCAGTCCCCTTTAAAAGCTGCTAGCGCCTTTTAGTGAATCTACGAAGATAGCTGCCTGTCCCCTTTACAGAACGGAGGCTGTCACTTTTGCTCAACATCCACGAGATATTGGAAAGCATCAAGATGATCCAGGAGGAAAACTTGGACATCCGCACGATAACACTCGGGGTAAGCCTTATGGACTGCGCCGATGCGGACGCTCATTCGGCCTGCCGGAAGATATACGAAAAAATCACCCGGTGCGCGTCGCGCTTGGTGGAAGTCGGCGACAGCATCGCGCGGGAATACGGCATCCCCATCGTCAACAAGCGCATCGCCGTTACCCCCGTCGCCCTGTTGGCCGAGGGGTCGGACGCGACCGACTACACCTGCTTCGCCCGGGCGCTTGAAGATGCGGCGGTAGCGGTCGGTGTCAACTTCATCGGCGGCTTCGCCGCGCTGGTCCACAAGGGCCTCACCCGGGGCGACAGGCTGCTCATCGAATCGCTGCCGGCTGCCCTGTCGGAGACTGAGCGGGTGTGCGCAGCGGTCAACGTCGCCACCACCAAGGCTGGCATCAACATGGATGCGGTGGCTTTGATGGGCCGCGTCATCAGGGAGATAGCTGCCCGAACGGCTGACAGGGACGGCGTCGGCTGTGCCAAGCTGGTGGTCTTTGCCAACGCCCCGGAGGACAACCCCTTCATGGCCGGGGCTTTCCACGGCGTCGGCGAGCCGGAGTGTGTGGTGAACGTCGGGGTAAGCGGCCCCGGCGTAGTGAAGCGCGCGGTCGAAAACATGCCGCGCGGCGCGGATATGGGCCTTCTATCGGAAAAGATCAAAAAGATGGCCTTCAAGATCACCCGCATGGGCGAGTTCGTCGGCCGCGAGGCCGCGCGGCGCCTGGGGGTGCCGTTCGGCATCGTTGACCTCTCCCTCGCCCCGACGCCGGCGGTCGGCGACAGCGTCGCCGAAATTATCGAAGCCATGGGAATCGAGCGCTGCGGCGGTCCCGGTACCACCGCCGCGCTCGCGCTTCTCAACGACGCCGTGAAAAAAGGAGGCGCCATGGCCTCCTCATACGTCGGCGGCCTCTCCGGGGCCTTCATCCCCGTAAGCGAGGACGCCGGCATGGTCCGCGCCGTCGAGACCGGAGCGCTCTCCATCGAGAAGCTCGAGGCGATGACCAGCGTCTGCTCCGTCGGCCTCGACATGATCGCCGTACCCGGCGAAACCCCCGCCGAAACCATCGCCGCCGTCATCGCCGACGAAGCGGCCATCGGCGTGGTCAACAACAAGACCACCGCCGTCCGCATCATCCCCGCCCCCGGCAAAAAGCCCGGCGACCGGGTCGAGTTCGGCGGCCTCCTCGGCGGCGCCCCCGTCATGCCCGTAAGCCGCTTCTCCCCCGCCGGCTTCATCGCCCGCGGCGGCCGGATTCCCGCCCCCATCCAGAGCCTGGGCAACTGATCCTCCGGCTTCGCCTCCTACAACCTATTCCGCCTGCTCCTTCTTCCGGATGCGCTGCTTGGCCCATTCCCAGGCGTACTCGTACAGGTGCAGGCCCTTCGAGCAGGCCGTGATCATCCCGTCCTCCACACCCAACTCCGAGGCCATGTACTCCTTCACCAACTGCAGCCCCGCAAGGTTGGTCGGCAGCCCTCCCCAGAGGTCCCAGCTCCGGAAATAAAGGTAGAAGTGCAGCCTGCCGTCCCTGATGCGTGTGTCAATCAGGCGGAGGCAGGGCGGGTCTTCGAGGTCGATGTCCTCCGGCCGGCCCACCTCGATGCACGCCTGGTTCGTCCCATAGCCGTCCCGGCGGTACATCTCGATCACCTTTTCCACCCCGGGGACGATGCGCTCCCCGTAGGTGTACTGCTCGTTCTCCGCCCGCTCCGTGCTCATCAGGTAGCGCGCGAAATAGTCTTCCGCGTACTCGATGTCGCTCGGGGCCGGCACGGAGATGTCCGGCGGGATGTCGGGCACCAGCGGCCGCTTTCCCGGGTTGCTCGCCCGCACTACGATAAAGTCGAACTCCAGCCGCCGGCTCCCCGCAAAGCTGCCCCGTTCCACGGTGTATATCCGCCCGCGGTCAAAAATCTTGTAAAGCAGTTGGAACCACGCGTCCGGCAGGTCAAACGCATTTATCACCACCGGACCCTGTTCTTCGATCTGGCTTTTTCCCAATCTGTTCAAAAAATCCCTCCTCGCCCTTTATCTTTATATAAATGAAAAGGCTGCGTCACCGCAACCTCTTACTTGCAAAACTTTCATTTTTACACAGTAATACGCTGCCACCTTCCACGCTTCCTCCTTGGACACAGCGTCTAACGGTAAGCTGTAAGTTAGCGGCCGCCGGCTTTCACGAAAAGCTTGAGGCGCATTACAGGCCGCAGATTTGACGAAACCCGGTATTTATGATGTAGCCGCCGAGGGCTTACGCTTCAATAACAACGCGCACTTCGCCCTCTTTTTCAACAGGAACACAGATAACACGGTCTTTTCTTTTTTCAAAGTCAATGTCTACCTTGCCGCCATGGAAACGCAGCCCCCTGAGGTGCAACTCTTTTAACCCGGCCGGCAGAACCGGATTCTTTATAGCTAATCCATCCGGTGTAGTTTGAATACCAAGGCAGGCCTGAAGCAGCAGAAAGACGCTTCCGGCAGCCCAGGCCTGGGGCTCGCAGGCAATAGGGTATCTGACCGGGGCGGATAAAGGGCGCCGGCCGAAGCCGCAAAAAACTTCGGGAAGCCTGTAATACGGAAACCGGAGCGCGGCGTCAAACACAACGGACACCAGTTTTTCGAGTTCCTGAAGCAGGTTATATTTGCGAAGCCCGGCGGCGATAATGCTGTTGTCGTGCGGCCAAACCGAACCGTTATGATAGCTTATCGGATTGTAGGCCCGCTCCTTTCGGCTCAAAGTGCGGATACCCCAAAGAGAAAACATTTCCGGTGAAAGGAGCTTGCGGGCTACCGCCTTGGCGGCGCGAGGCGTAAGAATGCCTGTAAAAAGAGCGTGGCCCATGTTGGATGCCATCGTCGGAATAAGGCGCTTTCGGGCGTCCAGTGCGAGGCCTAAATAGCCCCCTTCTTTCACCCAGAAGTCTCTCCGGAAGTTGGTGCACAGTTGCTGGGCTTTCGTCTGGTAATGTTTTGCCGGTTCCTTTTCCCCCAATTGGTACAGCATCTTGGCCGCCCGGCGGTAGGCCGCGTAAAGGTACGCCTGAACCTCCACAAGCGCCAATGGTCGTTCCACCGGATTGCCGTCGGTATCCGGCACCCCGTCCCAGGAGTCCTTCCATCCCTGGTTTACAAGTCCCCCTTCCGCCTGGCCCGAATATTCTATATAGCCATCGCCGTCCTTGTCGCCGTAATCCGTGCACCACTCAAGCGCCCTCAAAAAAGGGGTACGCATCTTTTTCAGGAACTCTATATCCCCGGTCCACTCAACAAACTCGCCGAGAACGATGATGAACCAGAGCGTGGCGTCAACAGAGCCATAGTACGGTGTATGCAGAATCTCTTTGCAGTTCGCCATTTCGCCCCGCCTTATCTCATGGATTATTTTCCCCGGTTCTTCCTCGCGTTGCGGGTCTACCTTATCCCCCTGATAAAGCGCCAGGAAGCGCAGCGTTTCTCGGCAGACTTCAGGGTTTATCATGAGAATCTGCCAGGCCGTGATGAGCGCGTCCCGCCCAAAGACGGTAGCGTACCACGGGACCCCCGCTTCTATAACCGACCCTTCAGGATATGCGGTATAGAGCATCCTGAGGTCGGAAAGCGCCTGGTTCAACATCTGGTTAAAGCGCGGACGATCGGTTGCAAGGCGGGTGCAGCTCTGGTACCAGCACGCATATTCCTTCTTCTGCCGCAAAGCTGCCTGAATGAACTGCTCCTTATGCTCTTTGGGTTTTTCACATACAATGGTTATGGGACTGTCTTCTATTGAAACCGCAATTTTCCAATAAATATACTCTTTTCCTTTTGCGGAAATCACAAGCGAATAGGTAATCAGCAACTCGTCTCCCTTCTCAACGATGCTTTCGGGAAACGGCTGCCATGAAATGCAGGTTGTACGGGTAAGATCATCCAAACCCCTGTAGCGAAAAACGGCGCTCCTGCTGTCAAACCGGCAGGGCAGGTAATCCCCCCGGCGTTCCCTTTGTGTACCCCTTATCTCAAATATGTCGCGAAAGTCCGCCCCCAATTTGAATGTCAGGGTCATCGCCACCGGGGAAAGGCTGTAATTTGTAACGCGGAAGCGCTGGTAGATGGCGCCTTCTATGAGCCTCAAAAAGCGGAAATGGACGGTCTGGATGGGAAGCAGTTGGCCGGAGCCGGTAAGAACTTCGGGGTTTGTGAGGTCACCCTGGTAAAAATGGCTGTAACGCACTCCGGAAGACAAAAGGATGGGCTTTTGGTTTTCCACGAGAAACTCAAAGCAGCTTAAAAACCGGGTATCCCGGAAGTAAAGCCCTAAACCTCCGGGATACCCGCTAGGAATTGAACCGTCCCGTAAAGTTACCATAAAAAGCTCGTCTTTCTTAATAACTTCAGGCTGCTCCTCGACACGTTCGGGAGCGATTCTTAAACTTAACCCGCCGGTGTTCAAGAAGCGCTTCTCCTCTCCAGCTTGCGGGTTGAAGACCGGCGCACTTTTCGGTAGAGACTGACGGTGTCGTTGACCATCCTTTCCAAGGTGAACCTCCGCTGCACTTCCAGAACGGCGTTTCGACCCATCTCTCTCGCAAGTTGCGGCGCATTGAGGATTTTCAGGATATTCTCCGCCAGGGCCTCCGGTGAACGTGGTGGAACAATATAACCGGTTTTCCCGTCCACTACTATTTCCGGCATTCCGCCTACCCTGGTCACTACAAGCGGCTTGCCGGAAGCCATCGCCTCCAGAAGAACAAGGCCGAACGGTTCGTCAAACGAGGATGGGTAAATCACGACTTCACTCGTCCTGTAAGCCGAGGGCATTTGGTCCCACGGAAAAAAGCGGACGTACACTGAATCCTCCAGCCCCAGCCCGCCGATCATGCACTTTATCCTGTGAATTTCACCTTGCTGGTGGGAACCCCAGTCCACCGTCTTTTCGGTCCCGGCAAGAACCAAAAGCACACCGGAATACAATTTTTTCACCAAGTTCAAAGCCAAAACCGCGGTATCCGAGCCTTTTGCCAAGCTCATACGGGCAGGGTGAAAAACGACCTTTCGGCCGCCTGCTGCCTCCTGGATCTCACGGACTACTGCGTCATCAACGCTGGAACCAGCGAAGCGGCCGGTATCAATACCGTGGTGAATGACCACGGTTTTCTCGGCGGGATAGCCGCTTGCGACAAGCCTTTTCTTAATATAGCGGCTGACCGCTATAACCCCGTCCCACCCGCGGCTTAAGGCACATAGTTTTTCCCAGGTCCGGTTCCCCCATACGTTATGTGCGGTGAGGACCAAGGGTGCCCGGTACCGGTCCTTGATTTCTAAAAGTGCGGCGGCATGAATAAAACTGAAATAATGCATGTTGTGGGCGTGGATAATGTCCGGTTTGGCGTCATCGATAAACCTGAACAGCTCTTCGCGAATCTTGCCCTCGGATCTCCGGATGAGGGCTGGGGTGAGGAAATTTAAGTCCATGAGCGGAGTACGTTTGATAAATACACCTTCCCATCGATACTCGGAAGGTTCTCCGTCCACAGCCCCGGTCAGAAGATGGACTGTATGCCCTTTCCTGACCAGCGCGGGGCAGAGCATCGCGAGGTGGGATTCAACACCTCCAATGGTGGGCGGAAACGCCCAATGAAGCATAGCAATTCTCATTCCTCTGACCTCCTCTCAAGGCATGAATTGGATAAGCCCAATCGTATATTATACCACATGCGTCACGTGTATCAAGATGCGTAACCCTCCTCAAAACCGCCAGTGGAGCCTCTTTGGACTTTTCTATAACTTCAAAACGGCGAAATCTCTTAACTCCCCAAAGGTTTTCGTTAGCAGCATATGCATGTAGGCCCCGGTTGGAAATTTTGCCTGTGTTATTGATTCGAACGGCGCTTCGCGCGGCCATAACCATGAAGAAAAGAATGTAGAAGATTCCCCCTAAGGGCAGAGCGGACGCCCGCCTTCCGCGCTATACTCGAAAGGCCGCCCCGCCAGAACCCAAATGAATAGCGGTTTCAGGACGAAGAGAGGTAGGCCGACAGGCCTGCAGAGTTTTACGACCTTCATTAAGCGGTTTTACCCCTGTGTCTGTTTAACCCGGTCATTCACCTCAAACTCATCGAGAGGCGGGACGCCCTTTTCCCACCAGCGCTGGTAAACCAGCTTCAACGTAGTCCAGCCCGGAGCCGAAGCTATAAACCTGAAAGTAATCTTTCCTCCGGAACCGACAAGGTCGGAATCGGGCTGAAACATAGGATCACCGACCTGGGTGAGTATAGATCCCACCGTTTCTTGAATTGATAAAACTGCAGGATGAACCGGTCCTCGCGGTGAAATACTGCAAAAATACCAGGCGGGAGGAGTGGGCAGATGAAAACCTATACGGCATATTTGTGGTTTAACACCCGGCACCGCCGGGAGTACATTAATATCACTGGGGAAGTGACCAAGGCCATGGAGGAGAGCGGTATCAGGGAAGGGATGGTCCTCGTCTCGGCGATGCACATCACCGCCGGGGTTTACGTAAATGACGCCGAAGACGGGATCATCCAGGACATCGACGACATGCTGGAACGCCTGGCGCCGTTCGGCCCGGACTATAGGCACCACCGGACGGGCGAGGACAACGGGGACGCCCACTTGAAAAGCATCCTGGTCCACCACCAGGTCATCGTCCCCGTCACGGACGGCAGGCTCGACCTTGGTCCGTGGCAGCAGATCTACTACGCGGAGTTCGACGGGCGCCGCCGCAAGCGTGTCATCGTCAAGGTAATGGGAGAATAGGGTATTTCCCCCTCTGCAAATGGTGTTGTGAACATAACCGCCCCGTGGTATTGTTAACTGGCACCCGAGGGCGGTTTGTGTTATACCTCAGAATAAGATTGTAAGTTGATTTGGGAGAGGAGACGTTGTGGCCCGGGCTTTGAACACCGCGAAGAGGCGAAGACCGTTCACCGTCTACGTTTTACTGATCCTGCTGCTCTTCCAAGCAGTCAGCGCGATATTCGGAGGAATTGCGCTTACCATCGACCCGAGCGGAGAATTGCTGCAAATTCCCCTGAGCCTGCTCCAGGGCAGTCCTTTCAGGAGCTACCTTGCGCCCGGGCTGTTTCTGTTGGCTGTCCTGGGAGTCTACCCTTTGGTCGTTTTGTACGGCATGCTTACACTCCGCCCGTTTCACGCTGCGAATGCATTGAACATATACAAGGAGCGGCACTGGTCGCTTACCCATGCCCTTTATGTCGGCATCATCCTCATCCTCTGGATAACCCTCCAGATTCTGTTCATTGGTTACGGGCATATCATCCAGACCCTTTACGGACTGTTCGGCGTCCTGATCACCATTTTCGCCCTGCTGCCCTCCGTGAAGAAGTACTTTTCGAATCGCTAGTCGTGGCGAACAACTTGCGGTTGGAATTCGGTGGCCGCAGCGCCCAAATTGACCATTTGGTCGCAGTACCGGCTGCGCTCCATAAATTCTTCGTCGGTCAGAATAAACTCCGGCAGCAGGCGTTTCTGCCCGGCCGGCTTCTGCGGGTACTCTAAGGTGCACTTGAGGATGAACCAGGCCACCGGGTTGATGTCGATAGCGGTCACTTCGCAGCCCAACCGCACGGCTTCCAAAGGAATGGCCCCCCGCCGGCGAAGGGGTCCAGCACCTTCGGCGCCCGGCCGTCGTAAGCCTTTTTGATCTCGGCGCGGAACCAGTCCAGCGCCGGGCTGTTCTCCCGCCCCCAGTGCAGGATGCCGCCCTCGGTCTCCTCCTTTATCCGCTCGATAACCTTGCCGCTGGGCAGCCTCTTCTTCTCTACCTTCTGAATCACCCGGCCCGCTAACTTCTCCAGAATCCGGCGGCGCTCCTCCGGCGTGCCGGGATCGGGCAAGAGCGTGGCGATCAGCGCCGCCCGGCAGGCCGCCAGCGGCCGCCGCGCCGGCCAAATGTGCAGAGTGGAGATGTGCCCGTGCCGCACGTTCTTCTCGTGCACCGAATCCAGCGAAGCCTGCTTCAGCGGAAAAGCCCTCTCGATCAAACGGGGATAATCACTAACCACCAAGGCACCAAGAGCACCAAGCATTATCAGAGTTATTAAAACTATCTAAATTATTAAGACTATTATCATTAGCAATTGCTTTTGGGATTATTCTTAGGGTTTTTGCCATTATTCTGCTCTTTCTTGGTGTCCTTCGTGTCTTGGTGGTTCATTAACTCTAACCACCAAAACACCAATCACAGAACCACCCTTTGAATACCTTCCTTCAGAACAGAAACGTTGAAATTGATAAGCAAACCAAGCCGAAAACCTGTTGTTTTCAAATACGATAAGAGCTGCGCTTTATGAATGCAGCGTGTCCCAGTCCGATTTTATGCACTCCAGCATCGGTTCGGCGAAGCGGATTGTTCCCTTCGGGGCGCCCAAAATCCGCTCGAAGGCTTCCTCGTAGAAGTGAAGTTTGCGTTCGATCGCTTTTATGTCCTGGGACTCGATGACGAGTTTGGCCAGCGCGGCTTTCATCGCAGTGCCTACATAAATGAACAGCTCGGCGGTATCCTCGGGGGAACCGGTGTCGAAAACCCCCTCCCTGACGCCCTGCTTGATTATCTCCGTGGAGAGTTCGCCGGCCGGGGCTATCATTTTTTCGAAGATCCTGCGTACGAGCTTCAGGTTTTCTTCCTGGAGGAATACCCTCATCAATGTTGTGCGTTCCTTAGCGAGGGTTTCTTTGTATTCCAGGACCTTGGATACCATGGAGTTCAGTTTCTCCGCTGCGCTCAACCGGTCGTCCCCAACGATCGGGCGCGCGGCTGCAAGGATTCTTTCGGCGTATTCGACGGCGATGGCCTCAAGCACATCTTCCTTGGAATTGAAGTAGTAGTAGAAGGCCCCCTTGGAAACGCCCACCCTGTCGATGATGTCGTTGATTGAAGTCTTTTCGCAACCTTTTTCGTAAAAAAGCGCGAGCGCGGCGTCAAGCAGCTCCCGTCTTCGTACGTCACCCTCTTTCGAGACCCACATGATGAGCACACCCCCCGCTCTATTCGACCGCAGGTACATACCGACGGTAGGTATTTACTTACTGAAGGTATGATAATATAATACTTGTTATAAAGTCAATTAGTCAGCCGGTGAGTTTTGCAAGATGCGCACAATGAACAGAAAGGCGATAGTAAAACTGAACCGGGTCACCAAGACCTACGTGATGGGCGAAGTGACCGTCGAGGCTTTGAAGGAAACCTCGCTGGAGATATACGACAGCGAGATACTGGTTATTTTGGGCCCCAGCGGTTCGGGTAAGAGCACGCTGCTGAACATCGTCGGAGGCATGGACTCGCCCACCAGCGGGGAGGTCTATTTCGGCACCGAGGAGCTGAGCCGAGCAAGCGAGGCCCGGCTGACCCGCTACCGCCGGGAAGAAGTGGGCTTCGTGTTCCAGTTTTTCAACCTGATCCCGGACCTGACGTCCAGGGAGAACGTGGAGCTTGCCGGCAACCTGGTAGAGAACCCGCTGCCCGCAGCCGAGGTCTTAAAGGAGGTAGGCATGGAAGACCGGATGGACCACTTCCCTTCCCAACTGAGCGGGGGCGAGCAGCAGCGGGTCTCCATCGCGCGGGCGGTGGTGAAAAACCCCCGGCTGCTCATCTGCGACGAGCCCACCGGCTCGCTCGACTACAAGACCGGCAGGATGATCCTAGGCCTGCTGGCGAAGTTCAACCGGGACCGGGGCAGCACCGTGGTCATTGTGACCCACAACGCGCCCATCGGCGCGATGGCCCACAGGGTCGCGCGCATGAGCAGCGGCAGGATCGTAGAGATCACCGAAAACCCGGCCCCCGTCGAGCCGGAAAGGATTGAGTGGTAGTGAGCGTTCTAACCAAGAAGCTCTGGCGGACCATCCGCAGCACCAGGGGCCAGTTTTTCGCCGTGACGGCGGTGGTCATGGTGGGAATTACAATTTACATTTCTATGGCCACGACTTCCTACAACATGACCCGTTCCAAAGAGACTCTCTACCGGGAGTACAACTTTGCCGACTACTACTTCCACGTGATCCGGGCGCCGCAGGGTGTCATAAGGCAAATCGAGGCGGTCCCCGGGGTGGTGAAGGCCACCGGGCGCATTCAAAAGGACGTGCCCGTCATTAAGGAAAACGGCGAGCGGGCGACGGCGCGCCTGACCAGCTACCCGCTGCCGATGGATACCGGGGTCAACCGCCTCCTTCTGCTGTCGGGCCGCCTCTTCGAGAAGTACCCCGAGAGCGGCGGGGGCGAGGTCCTGCTGGACCCAAAGTACGCTGCAGCCAACCGCCTGGCGCCCGGCGACACCGTGACCATCGTTGCGGAGGGCAGGCAGGTGCCGCTCACGGTGACGGGGACGGCGACCAGTCCCGAGTTCATTTATGTAATCCAGGACGCGGCCAACTGGATCCCGGAGCCTGAGACTTTCGGCGTTTTTATGGTGCCGCACAACCAGGCGGAGCAGGTGCTGAATCTCTCCGGTCAGGTGAACCAAGTGCTTGTAAAAACTGCTCCCGGAGCGGACGAGGAAAAGGTGGCGGAAGCGGTCAAAGCGATCCTCGCGCCTTACGGCAATCTTGCCAGCTACCCGCGCAAGGAGCAGATGAGCGCGTCCGTCCTCCAGGGGGAACTTGACCAGTTGGCGGTTGAGGCTTTTTTCCTGCCGTCCATCTTTCTGGGGATAGCGGCGCTGATTCAGTTCGTTATGCTCGGGCGGATGGTTAAGACCCAGCGTCTGCAGATCGGGACCATGAAAGCCTTGGGGTACGGTAGCGGGCAGATAATGCTGCACTATGCCGGCTACGCCGTAATGGTGGGCTTTTGCGGGGCGCTGGCGGGTTTGCTCCCCGGTGTCCTGCTGGCTTCGTCTTTTTCCCGGGCGTACGCGCAGTTTTTCAACCTGCCCGAGGTCATCAGCGGGGTCAACCCGCAGGCAATGCTGTACGGTCTGATTCTCAGCGTGAGCGTGGGCGCTGCCGCGGGCGTGGCGGCTTCCCGCGGCGTGCTCGGCGTCCGGCCAGCGGAATCCATGCGCCCGGAGTCCCCGAAAAGGGTCGGGAGGTTCTTCCTTGAACGCTGGTCCGGCGTTTGGCGCAGGCTCAGCGTCGGCTGGAAAATGAGCCTCCGGACGATCAACCGCAACCGGTTCCGGACCGCGGTTACCCTGGTGGGGGTGATCTTCGCTACCGGCATGCTGGTGGTAGCCTTTTTCGGCAACGACATGGTCGGGTACATGCTCGACAAGCAGTTTTACCAGGACCAGCGGTACGACTATTTCGTACGCTTCACCGCTCCGGTGCGGGAAGCCGAACTGCTTAGTGTCTCCCGCCTGGACGGCGTGGTAAAGACGGAACCGGTCCTGGAGGTGCCGGTAAGGCTTCACTTCCAGGGACGTTCCCAGGAAGAGCTGCTGGCCGGCATGCCGCCGGACGTCAGCATGAGGAAGCTGTGGAGCGACACCGGCAGGCCGCTGAAACTCCCGGAACAGGGTCTGCTGATCAGCCGGAGCACGGCGGCGAAGCTCAACGCCGGTGTCGGCGACGAGGTGCGGGTTGAGACCCTGCTCAACTTCGGCCCGTCCCGCTGGAGCGTAATGAAGATCGCCGGCATAAACCAGGAGTTTGTCGGCGGCACCTCCTACACTACGCTCGCGCAGGCAAACCGGGTGCTGCAGGAGGACCGGCTTGTTTCCGGGGCGATGCTGAAGGTCGACCCGGGTCTGGCAGGACAGGTTGAGGAGGAGCTGCGCGAAATGACCGGCGTGGCTTCAGTCATGAGCCGCCAAAAGGCGCTCGACAGCTTCAACGAGCAGTTGGGATACATGTACTACTTCGTGGGGATTATGGTTTTCTTCGCGGTGGTCCTGGGGTTTGCCATCGTGTACAATGCCTCGGTCATGAGCTTCGGCGAGCGCAAACGGGAGCTCGCCTCCCTGCGCGTGATGGGGTTTACGGTGCGTGAGGTCTCGGGGCTTTTGCTGAAGGAAAACCTGCTCCAGACGATTACCGGCGTGGCGCTGGGCCTGCCCTTCGGCCGCGTGCTGGCCGAAGGCTACATCAACGCGATGATGCAGAGCGAAGCGTACACGCTCTATTCCTTCGAGGTGGTTATTTACCCGCTGACCTACCTGCTGTCGGCACTGGGAGGAATTCTATTCATCATGGTGGCCTACCGGTTTGCGGCTAAGAACGTGCTCAAGCTGGACCTGGTAGAGGTCCTTAAAACAAGAGACTAAACGCCCGATACGCCTTGGAGAGTGTTGCAAAACGCCTTAACCGAGAGAAAGATAACTTAACGGCTTTCGGCACTCAAACTCAGAAATGGTCCCGGAGGCTGCGAAAAACAAGCACAGCGAGAACAGAGGTCGGAGGCAAGAAGTCGGATGTCTGAATGGGTTGCAGAAGTATAACTAAGAATCTGACGCTTTTTGGGGAACATCTGACTTCTGACATCCTGCATCTTACTTCTGAAACAGCTAGGCGTAGTTTTGCAACAGGCTCCTAGAACGGCGGTGAGAAGGGCGTACCGAAATGAGACTTTTGGAGGGCGGTTTCTTTTTTGACCGGCTGTTCGTAATACGTCTTGGGAGGACGGGGTATGAAGCGGAAGATTTTAGTTTACCTCGGGGTTGCAGCAGTCGCAGCGGTGGCGGGGATAGCCGCCTGGCTGGCCGCAGGCGGCGCTGAAGAAGTGGAGACGGTGCGGGTTCAGCGGGGGACCATCGTCCGGGCGGTGGTGGATACGGGTTATGTGCAGGCAGCCGCTAACCACGACCTGTACGCGGTGCAAAGCGGCAGGGCAGTCCGGGTGCACGTAAAGGTTGGCCAGGCGGTCAAACAGGGTGACACGCTGGTGGTGTTGGAAAACCTGGACCTCGCCATGCAGGTTAAGGACACCCGCTCGCAGTTGTCCCAGGCCGCAATTGCTGCAGAAGGCGCCCGGGCCGCCCTGGAGCGCTCGCAGGCGGAACTCCGCGACGCCAAGGAAAACCTCGCTCGTATCCAGGAATTATTCGGGGCGGAGGCCGCCAGCCAGGTCGAACTGGACAAGGCCCGGCTCCAGGTCGAAGTCTGCGAGCAGAGCGTGAAGGAACACACATCGCGGCTGGAAAGCGCCCTGGCTCGGCAGGCGGGGCTGAGCCAGTCGTTGGAGCAGCTCGAAGCAAAAGAGCGGCAACTCGTGGTCCGGAGCCCCGTCTCCGGGACAGTGCTGGAACTGCCGGTAAAGCAGGACCAGGTCGTGACCCCCGGCACCCCGCTGGCCACTGTAGCGGCAGTAGACCAATTGGAGGTCAAAGCGGACATCCTGAGCGATGACCTCGGCGAGGTGAAGGTGGGACAGATCGCTACTGTCACCGCCCCGGTGCTCGGCGGAAAAGCGCTGGAGGGGAGAGTAACGACGATTTACCCGCAGGCGGAAGAAAAAACGTCAGCACTTGGGGTCGTGCAGCGCCGGGTACCGGTGATCATTGCGCTGAACGACCCGGCGAACCTGAAACCGGGATTCGAGGTCAGGGTGGCGATTGAGACGCTGACGCGGCAGGACGCACTGGTGCTGCCCCGTGAGGCCGTCCGCACCACGGAAGACGGCCGGAAGGAAGTGATGGCCGTGGTTGACGGGCAGGTGCGGCACCGGCTGGTGGAAACCGGTATCGCCGACCAGCTTAACGTAGAGATCGTCAGCGGCTTGGAAGCCGGGGATGAGATCGTCTGCGACGGCAGCCTCGACCTGCCGGATAAGACCAGAGTAAAACCGGTAGAAACGGACCGGTAAGCGCAGGAAGCTTTTTAAAGACGGCCTTACAAGGCCGCCTTTTTATTCTTGGGGACATCCCACAGGCAGGGTAGGCTCTGCCCACCATCCCGCCACTTAATGGGATGGGTTGTATAACCGCGCTGCAACCCCTTACGTAGCGGCATAAAAAAGCCAAACCGCGGTAGTCGCGGTTTGGCGTGTGAGTCAATTCGCCGGCTATATTTTCAGAAAGGTGGGTTCCGGGCGTTATTTACGCGCAGGCCCGCTTCCCTGCTTCGCAGCAGCGGCCTCCCTGAACCCGAGATCAAGCGCTGCCGCCGGCTGCTCTGCCTCCTTTTCCTCTTCGAACTTGCAGCCGCCGAAGATGCTCCTCAGCGTACCGTTGCGCTCCTCAATATCCGCCAGTATGCCCATGTATAGGTGGACTACCAGGAAAGCACCGAAAATCCACATGGCCAGGTGGTGGACCAGGCGCAGGTCCTGGTTCTTAAACAGGACCAGGGGCCACCCGAACAGGACCCGCCAGAACCCGTCCTGAAAGGCTTCGGCATACAGGGCGAAACCGGTGAGGCCCTGTACCAGTATCAGCAGCGCGATAACCAGATAGCTGAGTCCCGCCACGGGGTTGTGCCCCAGGTGTAAAGGCCGTTCCCTACTCAGGAAGAGGTAGTACTTGAGCTGCCGCCAGAAGAAGGCCCGCCGCTCGCGGCTCACGGGGATCCACTCCCGCCAGCTAGCATACCGGTTGCCGGCAAAGAACCAGTACAGCCGTACGAGGAGGGCAACTCCCAGGACGAAGGCAGCTACGAAATGGATGAAACGCACCCAGCCCATCAGGTAAGCCTGGGCGGGATCACCGGACACCGAACCAAAGGGGGAACCGATGTAGTAACCGGTTATTCCTAGAACGATGATGCTGAGTGCCGTGGCCCAGTGAAAGAGCCGTACCGGCAGTTCCCATACCAGAACCCGTCTCATAGTCACCCCCCCTTAGCAAACACGGATTATTTTAGTTTTGTTACCCCGCGGCTCAACGAGATGCACTGCGCACGCGATACACGGGTCGAAGGAGTGGATTGTGCGCAGGATTTCCAGCGGTTTTTCAGGGTCCGCGACCTGTGTGCCTATAAGCGACGCCTCGTAAGCACCGGATTGTCCCTTCGCGTCCCGCGGGGAAGCGTTCCAGGTGGTGGGCACGATGCACTGGTAGTTCTCGATCTGACCGTTCTTGATCCTCACCCAGTGGCCCAGGGCCCCCCGGGGCGCTTCGGTCCAACCCCACCCTTCCGCTTCGGCAGGCCAGGTGGACGGATCCCAGTGCTTCTGCTCATGGACACGCAGGTCGCCCTTGCCGAGGTTCGCCGCCAGTTCCTCGGTCCACGGTATCAATTGTTCCGCCATCACAACCGTCTCGATGCAGCGCGCGGCGGTCCGGCCGAGGGTGGAAAAGAGCGCTTCGGGCCCGGCCCCCAGTTTTGCGAGCGCGGTATCGACCCAGTACTTCACGCGTTCGTGCCCGGCGGCGTACGCCACCAGCATCCTGGACAGCGGTCCCACTTCCACAGCTTGGTCGTTGTAGCGCGGCGCTTTCAGCCATGAGTACTTCTTGTCCGTGTCGAGGTATTCATAAGGCGGTTTTGGACCGGTGTAGTTGGGCCGGGTCTCTCCCCGCCACGGGTGTTTCGGCTCCTTGTCGTCATCGTAGGAGTACCAGGAGTGAGTAACGTACTCGGTGACCCCTTTCTGGTCAACCGGGTGAACGGTGCTGAGGTCCCGGTTCAGGATTACCCCGCGGGGCAGGAAGAGGTTTCCGGGATCGTCGCTGCTCTTGGTATCAGTCAGCGGAAAGTCGCCGAAAGAGAGGAAATTGCCTAACCCCTCGCCGATTCCGGCCCATTCAAGGTAGAACGGAGCCACCGCCAGTACGTCCGGCAGGTAAACCTGTTCCACAAAGTCCTTCGCCTTCTTAAACAGGTCTTTGAGATAGGCGATGCTGTCGGCGTTGAGGCCGGCCTGGCTGTTGAGGTCTACCGGGCAGGACATGCCGCCTACCAGGTAGGTCTGCAGGTGCGGGTTCTTGCCGCCCAAAATCGCGTGCGCCTTAATTACTTCCCGCTGCCACTCCAGCGCCTCCAGGTAGTGCGCCACGGCCATCAGGTTTGCTTCGGGCGGCAGCTTGTAGGCCGGGTGTCCCCAGTAAGCATTCGCAAAGGGACCTAACTGGCCCGTTTTCACAAAGGCAGCAACGCGCTCCTTGATTCCTTTGAAGTAGTCGGCACTGGATTTGGGCCAGTCGGATATCGACTGGGCAAGCTGGGCTGTTTTGGCGGGATCCGCATCCAGCGCACTGACGATGTCCACCCAGTCCAGGGCATGGAGATGGTAGAAGTGGATCACATGGTCCTGGACATACTGAATTGCTTCGATAATGTTACGTATCATCCGTGCATTCGGCGGGATCTGGATGCCGAGGGCATCTTCCACCGCGCGCACGGAACAGATGGCGTGTACCGTGGTGCAGACGCCGCATATCCGCTGGGTGAACACCCAGGCATCCCGGGGATCGCGGCCCTTCAGGATGGTCTCAATACCCCGGAACATGGTGCCGCTGCTCCACGCTTCTGCTATTTTTCCACCTGAAAACTCTGCTTCAATCCGCAGGTGGCCTTCGATTCTTGTCAGGGGGTCAATCACAATCTTTGCCATAGATTACCCCTCCCTACTCTTTTGACTCTTCGGCTTTTTCCGCCTTGCGTCTTAAAAAGCTTCCGGCCGCATGCGCAGCAACCCCGGCAGCAGCCACCACCGTGAGGCCGAGGCCGATATCATCTGCGGAAGACTCGACCGAGAACCCCGGTACATCGGGCAGCCGCCGGTAGAAAGGCGTCATCGCGTCCCAGAACCCGGGCTGTGTGCAGCCGACGCAGCCGTGGCCGGCGCCGACCGGCCAATTAGTACCTTCGTTCCACCGGACGGTGGGACAGTTGCTGTAGGTCTCAGGCCCCTTGCAGCCCATAAGATAGAGACACCAGCCCTTGCGGTGACCTTCGTCTCCCCATTTCTCGACGAACTGACCGGCATCAAAGTGGGCGCGGCGCTCGCAGTTGTCGTGAATTCGCTTGCCGTATGCGAAAAGGGGCCGGCCCCAAGCATCCAGTTCCGGCAGTGTCTTGTAAGTAAGGTAGTGGACTACGGTCGCCGTGATGTTGACCACGTTCACGGGACAGCCGGGGAGGTTTATTACCGGCACGTCTTTGACCAGGTCACACACTCCTACAGCGCCCGTGGGATTGGGCTCTGCAGAAGCCAGCCCTCCGAAGGCAGCGCAACTGCCGACGGCAATAACGGCTGCCGCTCCGCGGGCGGCCTCTTCGAGGATCTCCACTGCCGTGCGCCCACCGATGCAGCAGTAAATCCCACCCTCCTTGGTCGGAATAGAACCCTCCACGATAACAAGGTGGCCGCCTTTTTTGACGGTTGCCTCCTTCGCCTCCTCTGCCTGACGGCCTGCTGCCGCCATAATCGTCTCGTGGTAATCCACGGAGAGCAAGTCCAACACAATCTCGGCAACGGCCGGGCGGGAGGCCCGCAGGAATGATTCGGTGCACCCGGCGCAGTCCTGAAATTCCAGCCAGATAACAGGGGGACGGCGGACCGATGCCAGCGCCTCGGCGATTTTGCCGACCTGGTCTACCGGAACGGCCAGCGCGGCACCAATAATAGCACAGAACTTCAGGAATTCCCGGCGTGAGATACCCTTCCGCCTGAGGGCTTCAAGTACTCCGTCTTCGCCAACACCTTCGAGTTCTGAAATAAAGTTCCACCGTTTTGCCATACAATACTCCTCCCTTCCTGAATACGTTCGAGAAATAACTAACTAAGTATTCGCTACAAATGTTGGTCTACTTGAGAGATATGCGTTTCTGCGTTGTTGCTCGACTTTCACCTCCTACCAACAACGGAACAGGCGGGATGGATATTGATCCGGAAGCAGATCTTTATAAGGACGGGACTTTCCTGCTTCCGTGGCTGCCTTGACATTAAAGTAGGAAAAACCTTTCAGGAAACACCTGCTAATGTACCGAGACAAGGTAAGAATTGCTATTTATTGCATATATTATCTTAGTTTATATCAACAGAGATTTTCTTAATTGTACATTATTCGTCAATTTTCGGCAAGTGGGAATTCGTGGCATGTAGCGCGGAAAAACTTAAAAGATTTTGGAATAATTTAATAGCGGGCGTGTATCGCAATCTAGCCTTCGTAAGCTCGATTTTTCGTTTTCGGGTGATAATGTCAAAAAAACCTCTAAAAAACAACACGCAACCACGCAGGAATAATAACGCTTGCAGAGAAGTAATTTTGCATATGCCCATTATATACTTTCACCGGGTATTCTCGGCCGGAGAACCACTTGGGGCACCCGGGCCCCGCCTAAAGAATAGATTTCAGTTTACTATAATCAACACCTCAAAAGTCTTCAACGCCGGAACATCTTTTTCCCAGGGACGATGGTAATCCAGTGAAAGCCACGTTTGGCCCGGAACGGCGGCTTCGAAGCGATAGGTGGTTTTCCCGCCGGAACCGAGGAGATTGCTGTCGGGTTTGAATTCCGCTTGCTCATTAAGCCTCACTTGTACAAGCTTCGGTCCTGCGGCGGCGACCGTAGCGGTCCGGGGTGACACCGTCCCAGTCAACGGCGGCACCCAGTGCCTCAACGACGAACCGTAGGGGCACAAAGGTCCGGCCTTTAACGATCCTCGGTGCAACCTCGAGGTGGACTCTATCCCCGTTCCTGTAGACAGTGCCGGCGCCGGCGGTAAAGCATAAAGAGGTTCGCTCTTTAATAACGGTCCACAGTCTGCGTGGTTCCGTCCCACTGCAACACCCCTGCCGCTGAAAAAGTGACAAGGAGCAAAAAGGATTTCTGGTAATGCCGGATAGACCGCCGGTGCAAGTGGTCTGTAAGAAACCCGATGCGGTTGCCTTTAACAAGATTTCCAGGCAGAGCTACCTGTATCAGGGCTCAACTGATAAAACAAAAGCCAAACCGCGATTACGGCGCAGTTTGGCGCGGGTGAGCAAACCTGTAAGCCGAGTTCCCAGAAAGAAGGCACCTCAGGGGTGCCTTCGCGCTGTCTTCAAGGAATACCAGGGGTTTCCGGGCCGCGCCGGCAACCCGGACGGGAGCAAC
>JBFLWY010000034.1:0-27005 GCA_040757355.1 Bacillota bacterium
TCTTCTCGTCTCTCACGTCAAGAAAGTAAATCACTTCGCCGTTAGTTGCGTACAAAAAGGGAACCCGGTAGCCCTGCCAATTGCCAATGCCGTCGAAGGCCGTCCGGGAATAGCGTTTCGCCTGCTCCAGAACATTCTGAGGCCCGACCGTTACTTTTTTAGCCTCGATCATTCCTAATAGCTTGCCCTTTACGAAAAGGGCGTAGTCGGCAGGACCACTCGCGGTGGGATACTCCTCCACGGCGTGGTATTGCAGAGATGAGGTATCCAACCCGTCGCGATATTTTATAATTTCCCACGGTTGGTTTAATGCTCTCAGCCTGCTGTCGATTCGCTTCTTTCGCGTCTCCCACTCGCGCTCACTAAGCATATGATTGGTCTCCTTTGCCAAGCACGGAAGCAGTTATCATAAAATTAACATACGTCAAGCTGTTAGTTCAAGTTTTCGCTGATGGAGTAGATGCGTGATATACTTAAGCTGCGCGGGAGAAATAGGGGTGGCAAATCCCTTCCCGGTTCGCAGAAAGAGGGCAAAGGTTTGATCGACGGGCTTTCGAATTTCGTGAAATGTAAACGCTGATTGTATTTGCGGGGGTATAAAAATGAAACGGGGTTTGGTGATGGTTTTCACCGGCGACGGGAAGGGGAAGACCACAGCGGCACTCGGGCTGGCCTTAAGAGCTTGGGGCCACGGGATGCGGGTCTTGGTCGTTCAGTTTATTAAAAGCGGAGCAGTCACCACGGGAGAGCGCCTTGCAGCGGCGCGCCTGGGTGACGGCTTCGTAATAAAAACCCTCGGCGAAGGGTTTCTCGATAAAAAAGAGATTGAACGCCACCGGGAGGCGGCGGAGCGGGCGCTTGCGGTGGCGCGGGAAGCGGTGGAAAAGGGAGAATACGACCTGGTGGTGCTGGATGAGATAACCCACGCGATCAATTATGGACTCATCAGCGAGGAGGCGGTACTGGCTCTAATTGCCGCCAAGCAGCCGCCGGTTTACCTGGTATTAACCGGGAGAGGCGCCTCCCGAGCGCTGATTGAACCTGCAGATATGGTTACCGAAATGCATAATATTAAACACCACTACCAACGTGGAGTGGCAGCACAAGAAGGAATAGAATACTAATGGTAATAAGAGCCAAAGTCCCATGGGGCAGACTGCGTTTCAAGGCATAAAAAGGCCTATCCCGGCACTCCAGGAGACACGTTATCGCCGGGAAGGTTAGGAGAAAAAACCAGATTGGGGTTGTAAGGGAAAATGCTCGCTGAGTGCCGGACGGCCTTAACATAGAGCCTTATTCGGCGCGGTAACAGCTTGGTTGCTGTTAAAAGAACTAGAATAAATACAGCATTGTCCTTGTTTTAACACATAAAGAAACAAAATCAGCCGGGAGTTTGCCGTTTTCCCCCCAGAATGATGTGTTGCTGCATTTTCCCCTCTCATATACCAGCAGGTTGATGCTCCAATCTCTTTTGTCGAACTACTCAGCGTAAAATCCCAAGAAAACTGGTAAAACCATAAAAATCGTCTATTTTCGCGGCAGGAAATTCTGTCTTTTCCAGCGAATATAATTAAGGCGGCGGTGATTAAAGTGGATTGGTATGTGATTAGCAGAAAGACTGATTCTCACGATACGGGAGCTCACGGAGAAGCTACCGCACGTAAATTAAGGCTGAGGTTAGCGATAGTCTTTTTTCTGGTCGTTCTTGCCGGCCTTGGTGTTACAGGTTACGCTTGGGCCAAAAAGGAGGTGTCTCTGGAGGTTGACGGAAAGACGCTGGCGGTTAATACCTTTCAAATGGATGTCGAAGGTCTTTTGAAACAACAGCAGGTCCGTCTCGGACCGGAAGACGCGGTAACTCCCTCACTCGGAACTTCGCTCCGGGAGGGGATGCGGATAAAGGTCATCCGGGCGATACCGGTAAAGATTGTTGCGGACGGTAAAACCCTCCCGGCCCTCACCCGGTTAAAAACGGTGTATGAGCTCCTGAAAGAGGAAAATGTGAAGGTGGGGGAGGAGGATATAGTCAGTCCCCCGCCGGAATCCGAACTGTCGAAAAACCTGACGGTAAGAATTACCAGGGTTAGCCGGAGGGTTGAGGAAAAAGAGATATCGATACCGTTTTCCGTGAAGCGGAAGCCTACCGCTTCGATGCTAAAAGGACAGACCAAGGTAATCAGCACCGGCAAGAATGGGCTGGCCCTAGAAAAATGGGAGGTTGTCCTCCATGACGGCGAAGAAAAAGAAAGGCGCCTTATAGAGCGAGAAGTGGTCCAGCAGCCGGTTGACCGCGTGGTGCAGGTGGGTATCCTCCAGACTGTATCCCGTGGCGGGGAGGAATTGCGGTTCACCCAAGTTTACACAATGAAAGCTACTGCTTACACTTATACAGGCAGGAACACTGCTTCGGGCGGTCCGCCGCGTCCCGGTGTGGCCGCGGTTGACCCCAGCGTGATACCCTTCGGCACCAGGCTCTATGTGGAGGGATACGGGCATGCGCTCGCCTGTGATAGAGGGAGTAAGATCAAGGGAAACAGGATTGATGTTTTCTTCCCGAGCCGGGCTGAGGCCTTAGCATGGGGAATAAGGTACGTGAAGGTGTATGTGTTGAATTAACAGGAAGATCACCGGCGGGGGTAACCCCGCCTTATTTTTTTTGGTATAATTTCAAAAAACGGCTTGTGAGGTCAGCCTTGCGGGACTTAACATCGCCCGCAGCAGTGCGGGCTCTTTTACTGGAAAGGGGTATAAGGCCGAAGAAACGGCTCGGTCAAAATTTTCTTGTTAACCCGGGGGTATTGGACAAGATAGTGGCTGCAGCCGGGGTTAATGCCGGTGACACTGTGCTGGAGATAGGGCCGGGGGTAGGGGCACTCACCTGCAGGCTGGCCGAGGTAGCCGGAAAGGTTGTGGCCGTAGAGGTTGACAGGAACCTTGTGACTCTTTTAAAGGAAATTCTTGTCGGATATCCCAATGTATTGCTCCTTCACGCGGATGCTTTAAAGACCGACTTTGAAGCCGCCGTTGCTGAAGCCGGCGGTACGTTTCCCTACAAGGTTGTCGCCAACCTTCCCTACTATATTACTACACCCCTTTTGTTCCGGCTTTTAAACAGCGGCCTTAGAGTATGCCTGCTGATTTTAATGGTGCAACGGGAGGTTGCCGTGAGGATGGTGGCGCGCCCCGGGACGAAGGATTACGGTGCGCTTTCGGTTTTTGTCCAATACAGGACAAAGCCTGATTTGGTCTCCTTGGTATCCCGGGGCAATTTTTTCCCGGCGCCTGAGGTGGACTCGGCAATAGTCCGTCTTGCGGTGCGCTCTCACCCGCCGGTTGTTGTCTCCAGCGAAGAACTCCTTTTTCGCATAGTGCGAGCGTCCTTTGCCAAGCGGCGCAAGACCTTGTTAAACGCCCTCACCGGCTCCGACCTCGGGTTGGACCGTGAATTGTTGCGGCTGAGTCTTGCGCGGGCAGGGATTGATCCGGAACGCCGGGGGGAGACGCTTACCCTTGAAGAGTTTGCGGCGATAACCCGGTCGCTCGCAACGTAACACAAGGGAGTAAAAAAGGCAGATTCATGTTATAATTTGTAGTGGAAAAACCGCAAGAAGGGGTTGTTATGTATTTCACCAGCCCCACTAAGGGGAAGATGCGTTTTGAAGAGATGGTAGCCGATATCGTTGGGTATATAAGAGGGCTTCCTACATCTGCTTACAAGATTATCATCGGTACCGATTCCCAGGTTCTTCAGGGTGAAACACATTTCGTCACGGCGGTAATCGTTCACCGGTTAGGGAAGGGAGCAAGATACTTTTACCGGAAGCGCACCCATCGAAAAATGAAAAGCCTTCGACAGAAGATCTTTTTCGAAACCTCACTGAGCCTGGAAGTGGGGGGGTTGGCTACCCAGGCTTTACACACCGCGGGCCTTGAAGACCAGAAGCTTGAAATCCACATCGATGTGGGTAACCATGGGGAGACCCGGGACCTTATCCGGGAGGTTGTCGGGATGGTGGTAGGGAGCGGTTTCAGCGCCAAGATAAAACCAGAGGCCTACGGGGCCTCTACTGTTGCGGATAAGCATACTAAATGAGCGGTGAGAGGCGAGAAATGAGATTTTTGCGGGAATTCGCATAAGCGAATCTTATTTCATAATCTCCTAAATTCTACCCCAGAATACCCATTTCAGGTACTGGGGTTATTTATTTCCGCCGTGTACGCTTCCATAATGTCCCGTCGCCTTAAGGAATCGTACCCGTCGTAACAAACGCCGTCCTGTTTCCGGGAACGCGGCAAACCCCGGCAGATCGAGAGGGCTTCCATGTAGTCCCCGATGATCGTGGCGGCAATACGCGTGCTGTGAAGGCTTCCCCGAGAGGGCGACCCAAGCTTATGGTGAGGAATGCTGGCCGCCACCACCACGTGCAGACCGGCCAGGACTGCGAGACATAAGGCCACCGGCGGCACGGCCAGTTCGCGGAGAGGTACGTTTTGCAAAAAACGTAAGGATACGGCATGGGGCCCGTGCGCTGTTGAAGCCCAGCCGAGTTCGGGTTTGCCGAGGCACTTGTTGAGCTCCTTCCGGAGGTAAAGTAAACGTTTGGTAACCGGTGAATCGGGCGGCGGGGCTTCCGGCGGGTAGCAATCAGTCAGCGCGAGGTCGATACCGCTCGTCACCGCTTCTTTCAGCTTCTTTAAAACACTGAGCGCTACTTGTGCCATGTCGCCGTCAATAAACATTACACCATTAGCACCGATTTTCAGTGCACAGGCAGCGCCGATAACCCGGGGTACGTCCAGTCCAAGAGCCTCAGGAAAGAAGAGCGTGTACACTCTTTCTCCCGGAAAACCTGTTAGCTCCCCGGAGGTACCGTCAGTGGAACCGTTTACCACCGCAATCACTACATCTACAGAGGCCTCCAGAAGCCTTTCCACTACTTTTCCGATACGTCCCGCTTCGTTTTGCGCCGGTACAACAGCACAGAACAAAAACATCTCCCCTTGCGTTACATGTTATGCACCCACAACATAATATGTAAAAAATACCAGCGAGGAGGAGTTTACAGTGTCTTCACCCCGAGAAGGAGACTTGGTTGCACGGCGCTCACATAAAATGGACGTCATATTTAAAATAGTCAACTTCTTTTCAAAAGACGACGGTAGCCAACACGCAATCCTAAAGGGAATCGACTACCGGTTGATCTGCGATGCTCCGGTAAGTGACCTTGTTCCCGTTAAACCGGACGAGATAGCGGAATACTGGCGGCGGGTATTTGGGCGAAACAGCGAAATCATCAGGCGGTGTCTTTCGCGTAGGAATAACGATCTGCGGTCCATGCGAAACGAAAAGACGTTAGAAACCTTTGCCGTTCCCGGAACGGTCTTGCATATAGACGGTGATCAGGACTATCTGGAACTCTGTCTTACCACTTACAAGCAGATGGGGGTGCCGACAAATGCCTTCGTCGTATCGGAAGAAAAACAAGCAAAGACTGTAGAAGAGCTTCTTCCCAAATACCTTCCCGACATTTTGGTGTTAACCGGTCACGACGGTCTTCTTCCGGGAAAGCGAGACTACAGTGACCTTAATAGTTACCGAAATTCGCCTCATTTTGTGGCCGCGGTCAAAGCGGCGCGGGCGTTTGAGCACAACCGGGACGCCCTTGTTGTTTTCGCCGGCGCCTGTCAATCCCATTACGAAGCGCTTCTTCAGGCGGGTGCGAACTTTGCCAGTTCACCACAGCGGGTATTGATCCATGCGTTTGACCCGGTTTTCATTGCAGAACGAGTCGCGTATACACCGGTCAGCCAGCAGGTGCAAATAAAAGACGCTATAGAGCACACCATCACCAGCTATCCAGGCATCGGTGGCGTGGAGACCCAGGGGCGTTACCGGCAAGGAGTGCCAAAGTCACCTTACTAACATAAATTGATGCAAGGGGCACAAAGATGCGCCGTGTTTATTTTCAGTTAATAGGCAACATCCCGGTAGTAGGGCCGGTTTTCGGGAGCTCTGAGGGGGCGCGGCGATGGGCAATCAGGTGGGTTGAACGGTATAAGACGATCCCCGATACCCGGCGCGGTGTTCGGTTGTCGGTAATAAGAGGGGGCGTTTTTCATACCTTGACGGTAACGGTCAACGGACGGGTCCTTTTTCGTCTTAACGGTCTCGATGAACTTCTTCTGCAACGTCTTTACCGTGAGGTTGGGCAGAAACAGGTGCTTGTTTTTAGTTCGTTTATCAGCGGTTTTCCGGAACCGACTCCCATCGTTCTGACGGAAGGGCTGGGGCTGATGGTTTATCAGTGGCCGGTGCCCTTCTCTAAAAAAGCCGGTAGCCATTTCCGGAAAAAGAAAGTACACAGGGGGCAGAATGGTGACGGCAAATCGTAGGGAAGAATTTCGCGCGGGTTGGCGCGCAGGTTATAACCAGGGTTATGGGGAAGGTTTTGACTCCGGTTACGAAGCAGGGTTCAATGAAGGAAAAAGACTAGGTTATAACGAGGGTTGTGCCGATGCTTTCTGCATTGCAGAAGAGTTTGTGTTAGACCTGCGGAAGTTGGAAAAGCTGCTTGCCCGTGGCGAGATTAGGATATACGGTTCGGCTGCTGCTGAAACTTTGAATATATTGAACAAATTGGGAAGATTATATTTAACCCCCAAGCCGTAGTAACACAGGGGTGTTGTCCCAGCAGGGGCCTATTTTATTCAAATAGAGATAGACAAGCACCGGTAACCAAGTTGCGTCAAGAGAAGGGGTATGTTCATTAATTACAAGGTTTGAAGGCCTGAAGGTGCAAGGGGTATAGTTTTGTAAACACAGCTTCGCGGATAAGGAGGAGCGGCTCACGACCCAGCACTCAATGGACTTCTTGCCCTTTGAAGGACAGACCTTCATTGAGCTTAAATGCCCAGCACTCAATAGGACTTTTTGAGCTTTGGAGGAGAGACCTTCTTTAGTCTAATGAAGTGATAGCTTTCAAACTTCAAGGTTATATTGAGTGCTGGGTTAAGCTTCAAGGATTATATTGAGTGCTGGGTCGCCACCGGGATTGAAAATGGTTTAGTTGCTTGTGATTCGACCTTATATAAACGTTGAACGGACCCTATAGAGGCCTGCCTGTGCGTTGCACGCAGACAGGTCCCTCAGCATAAACCCAAACCGTGAACCGTGAACGGACCTTAAAGGTCCATCACTTTCAGCCTAACCTTGAGCGTTTATTTTAGGAGGAGTGGCTTTGCTTCGGCGCGGCAGTGTTTTCCGGGCATACTTTACAGTGGCTTTGGTGGCAGCGCTGTTGTTTCCGCCAAGCGACCTGAAAGCGGGTGAAGAGTTATATAGCGGTTTTCTTGATGCGGTAAACAATACGCGTATGTACCGGGGTCTGGCGCCACTACTGGAAAACCAAACGCTAAACATGACAGCGGGGCTTTTTGCCACGGATATGGCCAAAAACAATCACTTGAGTCACGAGTCTTTTACCTACGGCTCGGTTTTTGCATACCTCAAAAGCACTGGTTTTCCCTATTTGTGCGCCGGAATCTCGATCGTTTGTGACCAAACTATGGAAGCAGCAACGGCGGCACTCATACGGACGGACAGCAAAATCCTGACGGCGCGTTACAGTCATGTGGGGATAGGTGCAGCTCCCATGGGTGATGGGTACGTGTTTGTCGCGTTGTATACAGGAAACATGCCGGGGACGGCGACCGGTGTGCCGGCACCGATACCAGAACACGATTTAACGCTCCACGACCGGCTGAAACCTGCAAAGATACCGGTAAACGAACCGTCTCCGGCCGGTCTGGCGTACCAGTTGAATTCCGAAGAAAGTGCAATGCTGGCGATGGTGAACCGGGAGCGGGTGAAAGCGGGGTTGTACGTTCTCTCCCTTGATCCTGCGCTGACGCGGCTTGCCCGTTCAAAGGCGCAAGACATGGTTGATTTAAACTATTTCCGTCATACCTCCCCCACATATGGTTCAGCTTTTGACATGATGGGAGCAGCGGGAATAAGCTTTCGTACGGCTGGAGAGAACCTTGCCAAAGCACCGTCCGCCGAGCGGGCTTTCAGCGCCTTAATGAACTCTCCCGGTCACCGGGCCAACATCCTGAACCCGTCATTCACCAGTATCGGGATTGGGATGATTGAAGGGGGGCCTTACAGGAAAATCTTTGTACAACTTTTTACCGGATAAGTTAATGTGTATATACAACTCCCTATCCTGCTCATTACGTTGTTCGCTCCTTCCGGCGGTCCTTTTCCCGTAGTCGAACTCAATGTGGTTATTATGAAGGGGGTATTACTTATCCCCCATTAAGATGGTGCTCTATCAATCAGGTTGTTCTTCTTGATCCTGCTCGTGTTCGTGATCTTTACACCCGGCTTTAAGTTCTAATACACATAGTACCGTGCACCGGCAGGACAACCGTTTGGAAGCAAAAGAAGAAGGACCACCCGCGCACTGAAATGGGTCCCTTGCAAACCCGGAACGGGTTGCGCGGGCGTCTTCCTTATCACATAACTAAGATTAATCGAATTTTTCACTTGCGGGCCGACAACATTCAACCCGGAGGGATCCTCTGCGGGGACTGCTGTTGGCGGAAAGATTTGCAAAGAGCAAGTTGCGTTTCCGGGTCCCCCGCCGGAAGGGCAGTGCTTACTGAAGCTTCGGTTTCTCCCCACCGTCCTCCGGTAGCTGGCCTGGTTTACCTCCAGAATAATCGTTCCCGACCTGCACCAAACCCTGTTGGATCGCCTGAACTCCCTGACGGATACTCCGGATTGCCTCCTGGGTATTTCTTGCGACCACCGTCAGCGTCTCAAGGTGCTTGTCAATGTCTTTATTACTCCCGGCAATAAGGAGAAGGACCAGAATCGGCAGGTTCAAAAGGCCAGACATCTTGAGGACCACCTCCTTTATTCAGAACCGGATGTTGAGGGCGCTAAGCACGTTCTCTATTCGGTTGCACAACGTATAATTATCCGAGCCGGCAAAGAGGAGACCGGTAGCCCGGTTTTCATTGTCCAAAACTAATGAGCCGCTGTCGCCCCCCCTGCTGATACCCGTGGTCATGAACTGGTCTTCGAACACGGCTTCCTGGTTGTCACCAAGGTCAACGGTGGAGGTCACATCCACATACTGCACGGTTCCGGAGGTAAAACCGGTGGTACGTCCGACCTTCTGCACTTTCAGGCCCGGTTTGGCGGCGGCAGTGCCTTTTACTTGGCCCAACCTCAGAACTTCGTTATTAATTGAATCTTTTTCCAGCGGTCTGGCGACTGCGCAATCTACTAAGTTTGCTCCCTGTTGTATGCGGCGAAACATCCTTACAGTATAACCCGGACGAAAGCTTTTCACTATTGCGTTTAGATACCATTCGACCCCTGCCGCCACCGGGCAAGTTACCGGTTCTTCTTCGACGGTGCCGTACCGCAGGGGAATAAACCGGTCGAGTACGGCAATGGTATCGTGTTCAGGATTACCGCCGTCGTAAGGTCCCGGTTGCAGTATGGGATCGCCTGATTTTGCCCTACCGTCGGTACCGTTGGAACGATTGGCCAGAATGTGATTGTTTGACAGAATAAGCGGTTCGCCGGTCCGGCGGTCGTAGACCACAGCGCCGAAGGTTCCGGCAGTTATCTGATAATGCCCGATGCTGACCCCAGGTTGTGCCGGACGGTAACGTCCGGTGTATTGGTCAAGCAGCCGGAAGCGGCCGGTTTCTACTACATCGGTTTTTACCGCGTCAATGGTCTTAGGGACTATGGCAGCGCGCGGCAGGAAGTCTGGCGGGAGTTTTTTACTGACAAAAACCACGACCGCCAGTTCGTCTGTTTCCCGACCACGTGTTTGTTTTTTTCCGAGACCAACGCCGACCACATTCGGAAGCTGGAGAATACTGCCGCGCCGGCGCCGGATAACCTCCCGTAATCTCCGCATTTGCTCACTTCCTTCTCACATTAATGGGGGAAGGGATCGGCGACTCTTCTCACCGGCATTTCTACTTGTCGGAGTTTGGATCTTTCTCCCACTTCGAGGTGAAGAACAGGAAAGCCAGCAGGATCAACAGAAGGATCAGCCATATGTCTGTAACGGTGTCCGCAAGACGAACCATGGTTCCCCTCCTTATCAAGTGTTCTTTCAGGTCCGACCGGGGCAAGAACGCCAGAACCCCAGGCAGGTAAGTTAGATAAACGCCGGTGCTTGGACCGGACAGTGGTTGTTACTGCGTGGGTTTGTGCGTCTACGTGCCCTCTCAATGTGAATTGAAACTTCTTGCTTTTGAGCAATATATTCTTTTGCGTTGAAAAGTGTGAAATAGTGGCAAAACCTTATCAATGCAGTAACTATTCACCCTGCCACCCACCACTTACCCCGCACTCAACTCCGTGTGCAAAGCTGCCGGAACTATACGCTGCTTTTGCCGGCTGAAGCCCGACGGGAAGCCTGAATAGTTACTCAATGCAAGGGGACCGTTCCGTCATGTCGCGAAACGGTCCCCTTTTTGACGGTGGCTGGTGCTGATAACGTGCGGGAAGGTTTGGTCAAAATTATTGCTTGGGCACAAACCACCCCGGATCACCAGGACATTTCAAAGAAAGCGGCTCTTTGCTGTCAAACCTGGTGTAACCGAGTTGGCCGGACTTAGACCTTGTAAGCCCCGCAGTACGGTAAGAACACCAGGAATGCGAGCAGGATCAAGAGTAAAATCAGCCAGATAGAAGTGGTATCGCCACCCAGCGTCTGTGGCATAAGTTAACTCCTCCTTTCTACGTGTGTCTCAGCGTCTTTCTCCCGACTGTCCCAGGGCGATCTTACTGTTTTTGCGAAACGGCAAGAACACCGGAGGAATACCGAGAGCAAAACCAACCAGATTGACGGTACACGTTCTGACTTAGTTTCAGGCGACAGCAATCCTCCTATTTCGGCGATGCAAGTCCGTTACCATATCTTCCCGACGGGCAAGAAGACCAGGAACGCAATTAAAATCAGCAGCAAAATCAACCAGGTAGACGTGGCGCCATCCCATTGTGCTTCAGGCATAATCACACCCTCCTTCCTAAAGGGTTTTTCAAGCCTGGTAAACCCTGCCCCAGGGCAAGAACACCAGGAACACAATCAGAATTAACAGCAGTATCAACCAAATGGACGAGGTGCCGTCATAGTAGTGAGGCATTGATTTCCCTCCTTAATAAGAAATTCTTCCTTTTTCTTCTATGCAATATATTCGCGGGAGATATAAAGTGTGAGATGAGTCCGGCTTATTTTTAGCTTAAGTCGAGTGGCCGTTTCCTGCTTTCCCGAATATACTGGGTACGTAATTCCTAAATCGGAAGTTCACACGTCGAACGTCAGACGTACAGGAACGAGTAGGAATTCGCCAAGTGAATTTCCTGCACTTGCTCTGATGCCGGGCCTACGACCGAAAACACAAAAGTTGGGGGGATGGTTTTGTTTGATCTTGAAGGAATGGGGAAGCTGGTGGGTGACCTCGGCCGCGTAAAAGAAGCACTGAAGAGATTACGGGTCGAAGTTGCGGAAGGGCCGGTCTCGCTTACGCTGAACGGTCTTCAGGAGGTAGTACGGGTCAAGATTAAGCCGGAAGCCGTAAAGGAACCCGGCCGGTTGGAGGCTTGGGTAGCTACCTGCTTCAACAAGGGCGCAATCGCGTCCCGACAGGCGGCGAAGGAGGAAATTGAGCGGGTAACCGGTTGGAGTATCCCAAGCATCCCGGGATTGCTTTAACAACTCGTGTCCTGTTCTTTCAGGATTGCGGATTGTAGAAGTACATATTGAGGGGGTCTAATTTGGTGGAAAGACCAGGCGGTGGGTCTGACGGGCGGCATGAACTGCGTCAGGTTTTTCGCGATTTACTGGAGCTTAACCTTCAGGGTGGTCTTACCGGCGATAATCTGTTGTTATTGTTAAGCCTCGTCAACATTTTGGGCGTTATAGAGCTTTTGGGGCGGAGACAAGGAAACGGCGAAGGGCAGTTTTTTCAGCGGCTGCTGGGACCGCTTTTTTCCGCTGTAACGGCTCCAGTACAGGCCGGCAAAGATGAGGGTAATCAAAAGGGTCTACGGGCGGTTCCCGGTGGAAAAGACCTGATGAGCATTTTCGGCGGCAAAGACGGACTAAGGACCTTAATGTCGCTCTTAAACAACCGGGAGGTGCTTGATATGGTAATCCCGCTCTTGCAACGCTTGGGCAGCGCTTCGCCTCCGGTGTCCAAAGCACCGGACGAAGGCGGGAAGGAGGCTCCGGCTGTGCGGAAGAGCCACGGACGGGAGGTAATTCACTGGGATTTTGGCAGAAACGACCCCGGAAGGGACAAAGAGCACTGAAACAGGGAACACCTCTATATCATGGCAAAGAACGATCTCGGGAGCGCGAAAGGATTCGCCTGGCATATCCGAAGTCGGATGTCAGTTTTGAAGCTAGCTTGGCGATTTCTTTTTTAATGCAGGCTGTCAGATATCGGGAGTTAGAACACGCTGATTCTGTTCAAGTTCAGATTCGGAAGCAGCGGTTTGAGCACTCTGGCGTTCGCCAAGGTATGCGGCGTAAAGGCTGCCACTTTTATAAATGTCTTGCGGTTTCCCGGAGAGTGTGATGCGTCCCTGTTCAAGAACCAGCGCGCGGTCTGCGATTCTGAGTGCGGCCCGCGCGTTTTGTTCTACCAGGACGATGGTATGTCCTTCCTCCTTTAAGCTGCGAATGGTCTGCATTATTTCCCGTACCACCAGCGGGGCGAGTCCAACGGAGGGTTCGTCCATGAGCAATAGTTTCGGTTGAGCCATTAAACCCCGCCCGATCGCGAGCATTTGTTGCAGCCCGCCGCTCAAGGTATGGGCCGGCAGGTTCAGCTTTTCCTTCAAAGCCGGGAAAAGGCCGACCACCTTTTCGAGGTCTTCAGCGAGGCGTTTTTTATCCCTGCGGTGACGGTGAAAAGCCCCCAGGAGTAAATTGTCGCGTACGTTCAGGGTGGGGAACAACTGTCGGTTTTCAGGCACAAGACTGATCCCTGCTCTCACGATCACTTCGGGGGGCAATCCGTGCAAAGGTCTGCCGTTGAAGGTAATTTCTCCGTTCGCCGGGGGGTAGAGCCCGGCGGCGGCACCGAGAAGCGTGCTTTTCCCTGCACCGTTAGCCCCCAGAATTACTATCACTTCGCCGGGGTTGACTGAGAAGGAGACGCCCGAGAGTGCCTGTATGTGTCCGCGGTAAACAACCAGATCCCGGATGCTCAGCACGCTTCTTCCTCCTCCTCCCCAAGGTAGGCGGCGATCACTTCCGGGTGCCGCTGAATTTCAACGGGTGTTCCCGAAGCGATTACCGTACCAAAATTCAGCACGACCAGCCGGTCGGCAACGTCCATAACCGTATCCATGTCGTGTTCTACCAGAACCAGGGTATTTCCGCTGTCCCGCAGGGTTCGTAGGAAACGGGCAAGCTCCCGGGATTCGGTAGAGTTCAGGCCGGCAGCCGGTTCATCGAGGAGGAGGATTTCGGGTTCCGAAGCCAGACTGCGGGCGATTTCCAAAAGACGTTGCTGCCCGAAGGGAATGTTGCCCGCCAACATGTCGGCTTTATCAGCCAGGCCGAGCTGCTTGAGAATTAACGTAGCTTTCTGGTACAGCGCGCGGTCTTCCTTAGTAATGCCCGGGCGCCGGAAGATGCTGCGGCAAAACCCATTATGGCCGAGGCGGTAGGCACCCATCATCACATTTTCGGCGGCTGTTAAAGTGGTAAAGAGCTCCAGGTTTTGGAAGGTACGGCTTATGCCGAGGGCTGCGATCTGAAACGGTTTCAGCCCGTTGATGTGGTGGCCTCTAAAGGTGATTTCTCCTTGGTCGGGTTGCAGCATTCCTGTTATCAGGTTAAAAACCGTTGTCTTTCCCGCGCCGTTTGGACCTATCAGCGCCAGAATTTCACCGCCGTTGACCTCAAAATTTACCCGGTTTACCGCGACCAGCCCACCGAAGCGTTTTGTCAACCCTTTCACATGGAGCATGGTTCTTCCCTCGTCCCTTCTTTTGCACCCGTCAGAGTTTTCGGCATAAGAATTCCCTGGGGCCGGAAAAGCATAATGAGAACGAAGATTATGCCGAAGAAGATTATCTCGAATTCGCCACCGGCACCGGGCAAGAGGATTGGCACCGCCCACCTAAGAAACTCGGTCAATCCTACGATTATTGCAGCCCCTAAAACCGGACCCCAGAGGGTACCCAGCCCTCCTACAACCACCATTAAGGCAAACTCAACCGAGGTGGTGAACCCGAAGGGGGAAGGACTGATAAAAGTCACCCAGAATACGTAGAGGCTTCCCGCAAGGCCCGCGAGAAAAGCGCTCAGCGCGAAAGCTTGCATTTTCAAAGTTGCAGTGTCGATACCGACGGCTTCAGCCGCTTTTTCGCTCGTATGGATAGCCCGGAAGGTCCGCCCGATGGAAGACCTTGTAAGGTTTGCCATTCCCAGTACCGTAAGTCCCAGCGTGACCCAGACCAGGTAGAAGTATTCTCTGTCCTGGTCCAACACCACGGGACCGATATTAAGGTACGGAATTCCGCCGAGGCCGGACGGGCCACCGGTCAGCGTGGAAAATTCCTTGAAAAAGGTAAAGACGAGGATCCCGAACCCTAAAGTCGCCAAGGCCAGGTAGTGTTCCCTGAGCCGCAAAATGGAACGGCCGATTACGGCAGCTACCAATGTAGGGAGAAAGGGCGCCGCCAGAAGGCATAGCAGCGGCGGCCAATGACACTGTGTTGCAAGGATGGCGGCGGTATACGCCCCGAGACCATAAAACGAAGCATGTCCAAAAGAAACCTGACCGGCATAGCCCATTAGGATTCCAAGACCTTGAGTAACAATCGAATAGAGACCGATAAAGATAAAGATACCCAACAAATAAGTGCTCTTAATATAAAATGGCAGGCCAAAAACTATACAAACAACAACAAACCAGCACCAACTTTTCCGCGAAACCAAAGGAATCCATCTCCTTGAACCACTTCGGAGACCGTTCGAAAACTTCGCCTAGCTTTATCAGGCGTCGGATGTCAGTTGTCGGACTTGTTGGAAATCGCTTTACGATTCCCTTTGAAGTATAAGACGTCACATCTCAGACGATTAACGTTAGAGAACACTCGGGTTCTTCTGTCCTTTTCCGGTCTTTCTCTGACGACTGACGACCGATAACCGACAACTGTTTTTCGGCCTCCGGGCTTCTCATCTAATACCTTTGTGCCGTTAATGATCACATACCTCTTGTGACGAATAGAGTTTTTGACAACGCGCTCTTAATCGCCGTTTTTCGAGGAGCCCATGATACCTGTCGGCCGGGTGAGCAAAACAATAATCATCACCGCCATGGCGATGGCATCCTTCAAACCTGAGGAAACGGTGCCGGCGGCGAAGGACTCGATAATACCTAGAAGTACTCCTCCGACAATGGCTCCGGTAGCGCTTGTGACCCCGCCGAGGATAGCGGCCACAAAACCTTTCAGCCCCAGCATGAATCCCATGTCGTAAGTGGCCATGGTTATCGGGGTGATAAATATGCCTGCAAGAGCAGCAATTACGCCGCTGAAGCTGAAGGCAAAAAGTGACAACCGCCCCGGGTTTATCCCGACCAATTGCGCAGCCGTGCGGTTGATCATCGCCGCCCGCACCGCTTTCCCGGTATAGGTGAAATCGAAAAAGGTGAAGAGGGCCGCAACTGCGATCACGGCTAATCCTAAAACAAAAAGACTTTGGGGAATAACAACCGCCCCCAAAAGGTGAATCGGCGCGGCGCTTGTAAACGGGGGTAGGGTGTAGGGGTGCGTCTTCCAGATAAGGAGCGCCGCACCCCTTAACGCGATTGCAGCGCCGATGGTGATAATGATCAGGGTCAGGATGGATGCCTTACGTGCGGGGTAAATGGTTGTCCTCTCCATTAGGGCACCGATGATGCCGGCCAGCACTACCGCTATCGGGTAGGCCCAAAATGCAGGGCACCCCACTTCACGTAATGTTACCGCGGTCAAGGCACCAATGGTTACAAATTCCCCGATAGCCAGGTTAAAGATCCCTGTAATATTGAATGTAACCACCAGCGATAAGGCTATTAGAGCGTAGATGCTGCCTAACGTAAGACCTGTGATAAGATACTGGATATACTGGCTCTCGGTGCCCAACAGATCCTCCTCCTAAAGCTCCAGCAATTGCCACTTGCCTTCCTTAATCTCGATTAGAACCATCGAGTCCTCACCGAGGCCGTTATGATCCTGCGGCGAAAGGTTAAACACGCCGCTGATCCCTGCGAAACCGGTTATCTGTTCCAGAGCGTCCCGGATCTTTGCGCGGTCGGGCCCCGCGTGCTTGATTGCCTCAACCGCCAAGTTAAAGGCATCGTGAGCATGGCCGCCGAAAGTGCTGGGCCGGGCGTTGTATTCTTTCTGGTAAGCGTCGATGTATTCAAGCAAGACGTCCTTTTGCGGGTCGCTGTCCGGAAGCTGCTCGGCGACCAGGAGCTTGCCCATAGGTGCAATCACGCCGTTGGCCGCGTCTCCCGCAAGTTCAATGAACGTCTTGTTGCCGATCCCGTGCGTGTGAATAAGCGGCATGTTGATGCCGAGATCACGGAAGTTTTTCGTTACGATCGAAGCTGCGGGGGGAATGGCCCAGACCACAGTAGCCTTTGCTTTTGAAGCCTTTACTTTTGCAAGCTGCGCGGTCATGTCGGTGTCGGTGGCTTCAAATTTTTCCTTGACCACAATGTTGATCCCGCTTGCTTGGGCCGCTGCAACGAAGTTTTGCAGGCCGGAATCACCGAAGGCGTTGTTGACCGACAGAAAGGCGACGTCAGTAATCCCTTTGCTTGTCAGGTACTTAGTCATTTTATTGGCAACGATGAGGTCGCTCTGTGCGGTCTTGAAGACCCATTTCCTTTCTTCAACGGGCGTAACGATCTTGGCCGATGCGGCCATGGATATCATCGGCACCTCGGCCTTCGTGACAGTATCCGTTATGGCCAACGAGGTGCTGCTCTGGGAGCAACCGAGGATGACGAGAACCTTATCCTCGTCAATCAATTTCTTAGCCGCCAGCACAGTTTCGGTCTCAAGGCTCTTATTATCAAGAATAATAAGCTCAACCGGGTGTCCGTTGATGCCTCCCTTAGCGTTAAGCTCTTTTTCAAGCATCTTTAAAGTATCTCTTTCCGGTTCGCCGAGCGAGGCTGCCGGACCGCTGGCATCCACGATGGCGCCGATCTTATACGGCTCTTTTGCCGGTTCTGTTTCAGCTTTCGGGGCGGCGGTTTCTTTCTTCCCACAACCGGCCATAAAAACCAAGAGTACACACAAAGAGACAAAAATCAGGCTCCGCTTTAACATCCACTTTACTCCTCTCCGATGAAGTACTCACCAGCCGCTTGTAACTTGTAATTATTACAGACTACCTGAATCCAGTCTGAATCCGTTATTGTAAATCACACTTCTGCATCCTGAACCCGGTTTCTCACCCTCCTTCGGCATAAATAATCCCTACCCGTCTTTAACGTCAAATTTAACATGCCGTAAAAATAAAAACAAGAAGAAACTTGTCTTACTTTGCCTATATTTAATTATACTTCCTGTAAGGACAAGTGGAATGCATGCGGCACGGCGAAGGTGAGGTCAGTGAACAGGCTGCGTGAGTTGCGTTTTCATCTTTCGTTGTGCGGCTTGCCGCATGTGGCACTCCTCAGGAATAACTACTGCTTTGCGTGGCGAAGATAGGGAGGGTGCAAGGAAAAGGATGACGCGGTTCTTAAGAAGGCTAACTACCACGGAATTTCGGGTGATGGTATGGGTTTGCACCAGTTTTCTTTGCTTTTAGCTGCCTCTTCCGGGGCGGTTATGGCGGTTCAGGGTTCAGTGAATGCGCTGCTCGGGAAGATCAGCGGCCTTTGGGAGGCCACGTTTGTTGTTCATGCGGTAGGAACAGCTTTTGCAGGGTTATTAGTCTTGTGTTTGCGGTGCGGCGGCTTTTCGCGCCTCGGGCAGGCGCCCTGGTATGCCTGGACGGGCGGGGTTCTCGGGGTGCTGATCATTTACGGTGTAGCCCGGGCCATTCCCAAAGTGGGTGTGGCTCCCGCAACGACGGCAATCATCATCGGGCAGGTACTGACCGCAACCATCATCGACCATTTCGGTCTCTTCGGGCTGACGCGTCTCCCGTTTACGTACAGCCGGATACTGGGGTGTTTACTCCTTGCTGCAGGCGCCTGGTTCTTGCTTAGAGAATGACGCGTTCCGGCGGTTTCGCTTATAACAACAAAATAATGACCAGCAGGCCTGCCACAAACCCTGCAGTACCCCTTTGCCTGATCATCTGCGGTACCAGTTCCTTGACGACGATGTACACCATTGCACCGGCAGCAACGGCCAACATGGGAGGGATGAGGCGGGGCTCCCATCTGGCAATGCCGAGACCGGTCAGCGTGCCTGCAGGGGTAACCAGGGAGAGCAGTATGTTCAGGGCAATAATCCCCAAAGCACTCAATCCCCCAAGGCGTAAAGGCGCAGCGTTAACCAGTCCCTCGGGCAGGTTGTGAATCCCAATTGCCGCGGCAAGAAAAATACCCAGGTCGGTGGTTACCACGCCGCCGGTGCCTATGGCCATACCTTCGGGGAAGTCGTGGAGTGCGATCCCCAAAAAAAGGAGCCATCCCAGGCGCCTGTAAGAGGCGGTCTGGTCTTTTCGGGGATGTCCAAGCATAAGATCGATCAACCAGAGCAGTATTATCCCCGCAAGACCGCCATAAATTACTGAGGTGACTCCCCCCAGATTTACCGAGGTGGGGATGAGTTCGAAAACAACAACCCCGCCCATTACACCGGCGGCAAAGCCAATCAGAAAGGGCATCGCGCGGCGTGCCGGAATACAGAGTGCCAGCATTGCACCTAAGAGCGTGCTGGCCCCGGATAGGAACCCAAGGAGTAGTAAAAGAGAGGCGGAACCTTCTCCGGAAAGATGGTGGACCGCTGACACAGATTCACCTCAAAGTATTAAATACTTCGCCGCGCCCGAACGTTGTACCGGTTGCTATCTTGCTCTTGGGTAGCTTTTTGTGTAAAGTTATGAAAAGGTGGCCAATTGTATGCGGCGGGGTGCGGCGGGTGATGCTTTTTGCTTACGCGCGTGCGAAGATAAACCTTTCTCTCGATGTATTTGAAGCCAGACCGGACGGCTATCACGAAATTGCCTCTGTAATGCAAAGCGTGTCGTACAGTGATCTGCTGACCTTCGAAGCTTTGCCGGAAGGTGTCTGCCTGCAGGCTACAGGTGAACCGGTGGTCGGCGGGGAGGATAATCTGGTGTCTTTGGCTGCCAGGCGCTTGCTTGAAGCCACCGGGTGTAGATACGGCGCGGTCATCAGGTTACAAAAAAACATCCCCGTTTCCGCCGGGCTCGGCGGGGGCTCTGCGGATGCCGCCGCAACGCTGATAGGACTCAACAGGTTATGGCGGTTGGGATGCAGCATGGAATTTCTCAAGGAGTTAGGTGCCTCTCTGGGTTCTGACATTCCTTTTTGCCTTGCCGGGGGAACGGCGTTAGTAACCGGTCGGGGTGAGGCGACAACGGCCCTTGCGCCGCTGCCGGAGTTGGGCGTGCTGTTATTAAAGCCTGCATACGGGGTCTCAACCGCAATGGTCTACCGTGGCTGGGATGCACTGCGAACAAGGCGTCGACCTGTTGCAAGGGAGATGGCGGCGGCGCTTGCAGAGGGAAACTGGCAGGAAGCACTGGTTAACTGTTCCAATGCACTGGAAGAAGTGGTTCTCCGGGAGCATGGAGAACTTAGCCGTTTAAAGCGCGTACTGGTTGAGAAAGGAGCACTCTGTGCGTTGGTGTCCGGAAGCGGGCCGACAGTGTACGGGATCTTCTCAACGCTCGCGCAGGCAGCAAGGGCAGGGCAGTTGTTCGGCTCCCGTGACCTCCGCGTGATTGTAACAACCACGGCTCGCGAGGGAGTTTTAGTCGGATAGTCTTACTAAATTATTCTGGAGTGATGGTTTTGGGAGAAAGACTGCTACCGGTGAAGCTCGATGCTTACAAACCCCTGAGGGAGGTCGTTTTCGAGTCCCTGCGTGAGGCCATCATCACCGGTTTGCTCAGACCGGGAGAACGGCTGATGGAGGTACAGGTGGCGGAAGAGCTCGGCGTGAGCCGGACGCCGGTGCGCGAAGCGATCCGCAAGCTCGAACTTGAAGGGCTGGTGGTGATGCTCCCGCGCCGCGGCGCCTATGTGGCCGGTATCAGCGTGAAGGATATCGCTGACGTTTTTGAGGTGCGGGCGGCGCTTGAGGCTTTAGCGGCGAGTCTTGCAGCAGAGCGGATTACGGACGCGGAACTGGAGGACCTGGAACGTTCCCTGGTGGAAATAACAAAGATTAGTGATACCCAGGACATCGGCACCATTGTCGCCCGCGATACCAGCTTTCACGATATCATCTACCGGGCGAGCAGGAACAGTTGGCTTATCCAGATCATTTCAAACCTTCAAGACCAGATACAGCGGTTTCGGATGACCACTCTTTCGCGGCCAGGCAGGACAAAGGAAGCGGTCGAAGAGCATAAAAAAATCGTCGAAGCCATTTCCGACCGGAACAGTGAACTGGCGGCTCAGTTGGCCAGGGAACACATTGAAAACGCTGAGAGCAGCCTTTTGAGCTCGCTCAAGGAAAGCGCACTACCGCGATAAACCCTGTTAAGCAGGAGCATCCTGCGGTTAACAGGAGTTCGCGGGTTAACGGAGCGCAGCCGGCCGGTGAGAAGTGAGAAGTGAGAGGTGCGATGAAGGAGTTGAGCTACGTAGATAAATGGCGCTTGTAAAAACAGGTTTGATGCTCTGACAGAAAAGTAGGCCGGAATAAGCGTAGCGTTTCCGGCATTTTAAGGTAAAGACATGGTTTATTGCCGGAAACGGCCTTCGGCCTTTTTCCGGCCTACGAACTACGAACTGACTACGAAGTGACTCCTGACTTCTAAACGATGAACGTTGAACGGACCCCAAAGGTGTATCACCTTAAGCCGAACTGTGAACCGACCTTAAAGGTCTAGAACTATTTTAGGAGATTTGGATAAGTGATTCCAGCGTTGGTTCTTGCAGGCTCTCCGAACACCGGTCCGCTAAGGGACGTGTCCCCGGCGCCATCTGAAGCCCTTATAGATGTTCACGGGCGGCCTCTTACCGCTTACGTAATCGAAGCACTGTTGGCAACACCTGTGGTTGGCAGGGTCGTGGTAGTCGGTCCCCGTGACCTGGGAAAGAGCTTTGGATCCGACCGTATTGTCATTTTGCCGCTACAGGGTGGGTTACTGGAAAACTTAGCTGTGGGTCTCAAAGCCCTTGCGAATGCCTCCCGGGTTTTGGTCGTGACCGGGGACCTCGCACTGCTGACGCCGTCGGCGGTGGCGGAGTTCCTTCAGTTGTGCAGCAGCGAAGAAGCCGACGTTTTTTACCCTGTTGTACCGCGGGATGCTGTGGAAAAAGCCTACCCCACGATAAAACGTACTTACGTCCGTTTGCGCGAAGGGGTTTTCACGGGTGGAAACGTTGGGTTGGTCGATCCCGCCGTGCTGATAAGATCTCTCGATCGCGCAAGGGATTTCGTTCGGCTACGAAAGAAACCTCTCCGCCTCGCCCTGGTCGTCGGTCCAGGGGTTCTCGGCCGCTTCCTCCTGGGGCGTTTATCACTCCGAGAAGCGGAAAAAAAAGTCTCCCGCATCCTCGGCTTGCGCGGCAGGGCGGTGATTGCTTCCATTCCCGAAATCGGCGTGGACGTTGATAAACCTGGTGATTTGGAAGTGGTGAAAGACGTTCTAAAGGAAAGGTGAACTTTTCCACCAAAGCGCCGCGGAAAACAGGCGGTGCCTGGCCTACCAGGACCATCTTGCTGAAGCGCATAAGGTTTGTTGTGCCAAACATTTCTTCGAGCTGTTCTTCTAAAAGTAAAAAAATAATTCTCCAGCGGTCCAAGCAATTATTTGTATTGGAATAGTTGACAAGCCAGTGAGGTTTATAATATCATTATTCTGACATTTCAATATTGAGAAAATATGTGCGCTTAAGAACAAATACAAACAGATTATAAAGAGAATTCCACATAAATCCCCTCTGGTTGTTTTTAATGTCGAGCCTTGCTTGGCGTTTTGTACACGGCTACAACACAATTACTTTTTGGGGGGAGGTGCGAGCCACCATCAATTTCTTTCTCCTGATCTGATTAACTGAATGCAAAACAAAAAGGAGGTATTAAGGTCGGTATGTCTTTCAAACCACCTGGTCCGAAAGTTCCCCAAAAAGATATCAATTATCAGGAACTCCGCATTTACACTGACCAAGAGTTGCAGGATCCGTCCGACGAAGAGTTAAGGAACTTTAAGATAAAGCACGAGATCCCCATGTGTGAGGAGTTGGAGTCCGGTCCGTGGCCGAGCTTTGTGGCCGACTTCAAGGTTGAGGCCCTGCGGAGAAGGAAGCTGGCCGACGACCGGATGTTTATGGCACGTGAGGTGGTAGAGGATCTGCTTGGTCAGCTCGAGATTTCGTTCGTGGACGGCGAGACCCACTGGAAACACGGCGGTATCGTGGGCGTCAGCGGTTACGGCGGCGGCGTTATCGGCAGGTACTCCGACCTGCCGGAGAAATTCCCCGGTGTTGCCCACTTCCACACCATCCGGATCAACCAGCCGGGGGGCAAATTCTATAAAGCCGATCACCTGCGCGCCCTTTGTGATATCTGGGAGCTGCGGGGCAGCGGCATATTAAATATGCACGGCTCCACCGGCGACATCGTCTTTCTCGGCACCATCACCGAGCAGCTCGAGCCGATCTTCCAGGAAATGGCCCACCACCTGAGCCAGGACCTCGGCGGCTCCGGTTCGAACATGCGGACTCCTTCCGACTGTCTTGGTAAGGCTCGCTGCGAATTCGCCCTGTATGACACCTCGGAGATGTGCTACGAGATCACCATGGCGTTCCAGGACGAGCTGCACCGCCCGATGTTTCCGTATAAGTTTAAGGTCAAGTGCGACGGCTGCCCCAACTGCTGCGTGGCCTCCATCGCCCGTTCCGATTTTGCGATTATCGGGACTTGGCGGGACAACATCCGGATCGACCAGGAGGCTGTCCAGGCTTACATGGCCGGCGAGATTGCGCCCAATGCGGGTGCCCTCAGCGGCCGGAACTGGGGCGCATTCGACATCCAGGCGGAGGTCCTTGACCGCTGCCCGTCCAATTGTATGTGGTTAGAGGGCAAGAAGCTCCGGATTGACGATAAGAACTGCGTCCGCTGCATGCACTGCATCAACACGATGCCGCGGGCCCTGCGGCCCGGTGCCGATACGGGTGTAAGCATCCTCGTGGGTGCGAAGGCACCGATCCTCGAAGGCGCGCAGATGGCGACAGTGCTTGTCCCCTTTATGGAGGTCGAGCCGCCCTATGATAACGTGAAAGATCTTCTCAGTAAGATCTTCGAATGGTGGGACGAGCACGGCAAGATGCGCGAGCGGGTGGGCGAGCTGATCCAGCGGATGAGCCTGCAGAAGTTCTGTGAGGCGATCGGTCTTCCGGTGGCGCCCCAGATGGTCTGGCGGCCGCGGGCCAACCCGTACGTCTTCTGGAAGCCGGAAGAGGTGCCGGGCGGGTTCAAGCGGGATATCAACGACTACAGATCGAGACACGCGAGATAGGAGGGTGTTAGGATGGGTCTGTCTACGACTAAATTCGGCGTTTACAATCCGGAAAAGCCGAACGAAAACCGGATTACCGATATCGGGCCCCGCTATTACTGGGACTTTTTCCCGCCCGTTATCCAGCGGAATTACGGCAAGTGGCTCTATCACGAGGTCCTTGAGCCCGGTGTTCTGGTTCATGTTTCGGAGACGGGTGAAAAGGTTTATACGGTGCGAGTCGGCGGGATGCGCACCATGACGGTGGCCCTCATGAGAGAGGCCTGCGATATCGCTGACAAGCACTGCGACGGCTACCTCCGCTTCACCACCCGGAATAACCTCGAGTTCATGTGCGACAGCGCTGAAAAGCTCGAGGCGCTGAAGGCCGACCTCAAGAGCCGGAAGTTCTATTCCGGCAGCAATAAGTTCCCGATCGGCGGGACGGGCGCCAGCGTGACCAACATCGTTCATACCCAGGGTTACATCCACTGCCACACCCCGGCCACTGACGCTTCATCGATGGTCAAGGCGGTTATGGATGAGATCTACGACTACTTCACCTCGATGAAGCTGCCGGCGAAGGTCCGTGTTTCGATGGCCTGCTGCCTGAATATGTGCGGCGCCGTACACTGCTCGGACATCGCCCTCTTAGGTTACCACCGGAAGCCTCCCGCCATCGACCACGACTTTGTGGCCAAGATGTGCGAGATCCCGACGGTTATCGCGTCATGCCCGCTCGGCGCGCTCTCCCCGGCGACGACCGAGGACGGCAAGAAGACCATCAAGGTTAAGGAAGAGCGGTGTATGTTCTGCGGCAACTGCTACACGATGTGCCCGGCGCTGCCGCTTTCCGACAAGGAGGGCGACGGCGTGGTCATCCTTGCGGGCGGTAAGCTATCGAACCGGATTACTGAGCCGAAGTTCTCAAAGGTGGTCGTTCCGTTCCTGCCGAACAACTTCCCGCGGTATCCGGAGGTTTGCCAGACCGTCAGGAAGATAATTGAGGTTTACGCCGCCAATGCGAACAAATACGAACGGCTTGGCGACTGGGCGGAGCGGATCGGCTGGGAGAAGTTCTTCGAGCTGTGCGAGCTGCCTTTCACCCACCACCTTGTTGACGACTACCGCCTGGCGTATGATACTTACAGAACCAGCACCCTCTTCAAGTATACGGATGCGGCGTGGGCCGTCTCCAAGGCGGCAGGTGGTATAAAATAAGTGCCCGCAGGGCATTAAGGAGATGACTTCGAATGGACGAGATGAAACAGGTTATTATTGATTATCTTGCTTCGGCCAAGAAGTCGAAACACTACATCAAGGACATCGAAAAGGCCGTCAAGCAGAAGATGCCGAACGCCAGCGGGCGGGAGATCAAGAAGGCGGCTACGGACCTTGTGACTGAGGGCAAGGTGGCTTACTTCTCTACGGGCAGCACTACCATGTACTGTTTAAAGGGCAGGGAAGCTGAAGTCACGGACAAAGAAGAATAGAAGACGCAGTAGGAACGTAGAGAAGCAGAACGAGATCTTATTAGGAGGCTGCTCGCCGTCTGCGGAGGGCAGCCTCCATACTTGATGCATGTAAAGGTTTGAACGGAGGAGTGATATTGCGTGACCGCACCGAAGGACGCGGAAACCTTTATTGCCGAGCAAAAGGGTCTTCTGAAGCAGAACCCTGAATGCTCGACGGCGCTCTATAACCTTGGCGTTAAAGCCATGGAGGAAGGCCGGCTTGAGGAGGCCGCGGACTGTTTTGAGGAGGCGATCGAATCCGGCGGCCGGATGTTTGAGGCTTGTGTAAATCTGGGCTACATCTACTACCAATGGGGCGATTTGGAAAGAGTAGTGCTGGCAAACAAGAAGGCGGTTGAGATCGAGCCGCGATATGCCCGCGGGTATGCCAATTTGGGCTTCGCCTACCTCCAGATGGTTCGGACTGATGAGGCCATCGCAGCGCTCGAGAAGGCGATTGAACTGAACCCGCAGATCGCTCAGGCCTGGGCCAACCTTGTAAGCGCCTACCTGCAAAAAGGCGATGTCGAAAAGGCGATCGAAACCGGTGAGAAGCTGGTAGAGATGGCGCCTGACTTCGGTCTCGGGCACAATAACCTCGCCTATGCCTATTACCTGAAAGAAGAACACGTTAAGGCGATTAAGCATCTGGATCTGGCTGTAAAATTCGGTTATCCGGTACACCACGATTTTCTAAAGGCACTTGAGCCGTACCGCGGATGATGAGAATAGGGTTATGATACCAGAATTGTCCAAACAGTATAAGGAACTGATCGAGATGGCTGAGCGGGCATTTGCAGAAATGCAGCGCGGTTACGGTGACCGGATCAAATGCCGGCGCGGCTGTGCGGACTGCTGTCACGCGGTATTTGGCCTTTTCCTGATCGAAGCGGCTTACATAAAAGAACGGTTTGACCGGCTCGACCGGGCTGCGCAGGAGGAGATCCTCCAACGGGCGGCGCGGATGGATGAGGAACTGGAACGGATGCACCAAAGACTGGCGCGTTTCGCCGATGAGCCGGTAATGCAGGCCTATGCCCTCTCGCGGGAAAGAGTCAGGTGCCCTCTTTTGAACGATAAGGAGGAGTGTGTGCTATACTCCTTCAGGCCTATCACCTGCCGGGTTTACGGGATCCCGGTAACCATACACGGCAGGGCGCAGGTATGCTGGAAGGCGGGGTTTGCAAAAGGGGAGTCGTATCCCGCGTTTGACCTCGATGCCGTTTACAAAGTCCTCTACCGGTTGTCGAAAGAACTCATGGAGAGCGCCGGCCAGAACAATACGGAGCCCGCAGCGATGCTTATATCGGTCTCCAAAGCCTTAAAGATGCCCTACGAAAACCTGGTGAGGGGTGAGTTCGGTTAAAAGAGCCTGCAGCGTTTCTTAAGTCTCATATCCCCGAGGAGCAGGTCTGCCTTTTTTGTTCTATCTTTTCAAGCTTTTCGAGCGCCTCTGTTGCAAGCTGTCCAATCGTTTTCTTAATAATCCGGCCCTCTTCGTAAATCTCAATCTCCTCGCCCTGACCCCGAATTTCAGCCACTGCTTCGCGTGCTTCTGTTAAACCCAGGCTGCCCAGGAGCCACGCCGCGTAACCCCTGGTTTGTGGGTCGGCGCTGTGGGTTAAAGACACGATTAAAGACAAGCCGCGCCCGGTAACCCTGCTCCGTACCAGGTCGGGCCTGGCCAGGGCTACCCTTCCGAGGGCTCTCAAAACCTGAGGCTGCAAAAGCTGATCACCGAGAAGCCTGAGCAGGTGAGAAACATAGCCACCGAAGAGGTCGG
>JBFLWY010000035.1:0-3037 GCA_040757355.1 Bacillota bacterium
AAACTGCGTGGGCCTCCAGCCCATCAATCTATATACTTCACCCGGCTTTGGTCGTCGGCTGGCAGCCGCCGCCGGGGGAACCCTTGCTCCGTGCACTGAAAACACTCCAAACCTGTTTCAACTCGCTGTTCCGGCACCGCGGGCAACGCACCTTTTCCCGTTCTGACCAAGAGACAAGAACGGTAAACCGGTGGGAACAGCACAGGCATTCAAACTCGTACTGAGGCAAAAAGTCCACTCCTAAATTAGACGTTCAACCTTATACTGACAGACCTTTGGGGTCCGTTCAACGTTCAACGTTGATAAAAAGACCGACGCATAAGCAATTGAACCATTTTCATTCCGGTGGCGATGACTAGTCGCCGTGATTGACTCCTTAAAACGGGAAATCTAAGCCATAGTATAGTATAATGTCAATCCCTCTTCAATTATCAATCAGCTTTTCCCACCCTGCTGACAAGAAAGATATAATACTTTATTTTAACTGCTTTCCTTGAAAAGATGAAGTGGTATTTTGAAAAGAAAGAATTTTTCCGGCAATTTCTCGGAAAACAGGGGCCGCATCCCATGCTCCGCTCCCACCGCCCTCAATCATTACTACAATTACATAGCTCGGCCGGTCAAGCGGTGCATAACCGGCGAACCACGCATAGGTCCGCTCTGCATCTACCTCCGCCGTACCGGTTTTTCCGGCGCTTCCGAAACCTTCAAGAAAACCCCTGTAACCAGTTCCCTTGGTAGTTGAGAGAGTCATCATCTCCCTGATGGTGCGTGCCGTTTCAGCAGAAAGAATACGTTTTCCGGTATCGCGTGGTAGTTCTGTAATTCCAACCGGCCGCCGAAAGCCCTTCACAAGACGCGGCCGGACATAGACCCCATCGTTTACCATTGTATTTACCAAAGCCGCTATCTGAACGGGTGTGGTCAGGAGAGGCCCCTGCCCAACGCTGATGTTCACCAGATTGTGAGGTTCAAGGAAACGGGCGGGGTCCTGCCTTGAATCGGCCGGCAACGGATAGCCCACTACACTTCTGTCAGCCAGTTCGAACGCCCGGTAGTATTCAATCAGTTTCTTCTTGCCAAGTTTCAACCCTACCCTGGCAAAGGTCGGGTTGCACGAGTACGCAAACCCCTGTGCAAAATCGACCCTTTTATGCCCGTCAGGGTTCCAGCACGGAACGAGTTTATCGGAAGCACCCTTGCAGTAATACTCGGTTCCGGGTTTAACAATCCCTTCTTCCAAAGCTGCCGCCGCCACCGCGATTTTGAATACAGAGCCCGGCGGGTAGGGGAAAAATGCGCGATCCAAAAAAACGTCCCCTTTTACACTTCTATTTACGACACCCGGACTTACAGGGGCGAAAGACGGCCGGCTCCCGACAGCGAGTATGTCACCGGTCCCCGCCTCCAGAACCACGACCGCTCCCTGCGGAACGTGCGAGTCCATTATGTCTTCAACCGCCCCTTGCAGGCGGGCATCAAGCGTTAAAACCAGATCGGCCCTTGTTGTGTCCGCTTGGTTACGGATTTTTACAGCAAGACCGGTAAGGGTCCTTCCCTCGGCGTCGCGATACGAACCTGCCACCGAGCAGGGAACCGTCCCTTTCAACAAGTGCTCGTAATAATACTCCAGACCGGCCTTTCCAACAGCGTCGCCGTAACTGTAACGCTTGGTCCCTTTATTAAGTCTTCGCCACTCGGCTAGGGAATCGATCTTCCCCAAGTAACCAACTACGTGCGCAGCCAGGGGTCGGGGTCCGTAACGCTCCTTGACCGGAACCACCGCGACTCCCGGCCAGCCCGTCCGCTCAACCGCCGCTGCCTGTTCTTCGCTTAACGGGTAAGGGAGCAAGGTCTTATTCTCTGCAATCATTTCTTTGATTTCCCGTTCCGGTGCATTTACGACGGCAGCCAAGTGTGCAGCCGTTGAATCTTTATCTCTCAGCAGTTCTGAAAATACCGCGATCCTTTTTACCCAGCGTTCACCCGTTAGAGAAACACCGTTCTTATCGAGAATGCTTCCTCTCTGGCATTCCTCAAGGGACAACACAGCAGCCTGCTGCCTGAAAGCGGAACAGGCATATCCCGGACCGTCAACCAGTTGGATGTACGCGAGCCGCAGCAGTAACCCCCCGAAAACAAGGGTCGCGCCGGCCAGAAACAATACCAAGCGTCTCTGATATAGATACATGCTTCCTCACAATCCCGTTTACGGGTAACTCAGGCACCCCGCGGGGCGCGGCTAAAGCTTGCGCATAGCGCCATGACCAGCCACTCGGGCCAAATCTTCACCCAGCACTCAGTTACGTCTTGATAAGATACTACTTTTGAGAAAACACATATTTGTTCGCTCCGCGAGACTACACTTTCATAACAATCTGAGTGCTGGGCTCCGGTTCGTCCCTCGCGGCTTACGCGCTCTGCCCAGCGATAGCCTGGCGTTCCGTAAGTGTGATGTGACAGGCTGAATAGTTACGTTTAGGGAAAGCTTTACCCGTCCGGGAGTAGGTTATACAGTGTGAGGCAGCAATCCCGCTTCTCTCTGAGCTAAGCCCGCTAACCCGCATTCTTAAAATGCATATTCCTATACATACCATGATCCGCCGCCGGATCCTCAGGAAAACCGGCACCAAATGGCGTAACAGGTGGTAGAATTATGGTGGTAAACCTATTTGACCATAAGTTGCGCAAAGGAGAGAGACCGGACCTGTGATTAAAAAAATGGCGGATAACTTCTTTTTTATCGAACGCGGTTGGCTTAACGGAAACCACTTCGTTTTCAACGGTAAAAGTAAAATACTTATCGATACAGGGTACAAGAAAAACCTCGAACAGACAGTGCACCTTATCAACCGGACCGGTGTTGACATCCGGCAAGTGGAGTTGATCGTTTCCACCCACTGCCACTGTGATCATATCGGCGGAAACCGGTACATCCAGGAGCTTTCCGGCTGTGAGATTGGGATGCACCCCATAGACCGGCATTTCATAGAAACGAAAAACGACTGGTACACCTGGTGGCGCTACTACGACCAGG
>JBFLWY010000035.1:3137-26724 GCA_040757355.1 Bacillota bacterium
GATCATATCGGCGGAAACCGGTACATCCAGGAGCTTTCCGGCTGTGAGATTGGGATGCACCCCATAGACCGGCATTTCATAGAAACGAAAAACGACTGGTACACCTGGTGGCGCTACTACGACCAGGAAGCGGACTTTTTCACCGTGAACAGGAGCTTTGCAGAGGGTGACGCCATAAAGCTTGACGACCTTGAGCTGATGGTACTGCATACACCGGGACATGCTTCCGGGCAGATCTCACTCTATTGCCCGCAGCACCGGTTCCTCCTCTCCGCCGACGCTGCGTGGGACGGGGACTTCGGCGTGCTTACAACCCGCATCGAGGGGAACATCAGTCCCTTTTTACACCAGGAATCCCTGGATAAGCTGGCTTCGTTGGCCGTATCGGTGGTTTACCCCGGCCACGGAAGCCCGATCTACGACCCGAAAGGTGCAATCGACCGCTGCCGGAGAAGACTGGAATCGTTTCTGAAGGAACCGGAAAGGCTGGGGCGCGACCAAATAAAAAAGATAGTCCTGTATACGCTGCTGGCCAAATCGGGGTTCCAGGAGGAAGGCTTTTTTGAATACCTGAAAAAGACCCATTGGTTCCACGAAGTCGTGGATCTCTTCTTTAACAGTCAGTATCGACCCGTTTATGAGGATGTCATTTCCGAGTTAGTCAACAAAAAACTGGTGGCAAGAGAAAACGGCAGGCTGGTTGCCATGTTAAAGGCCTAAGGGAGTTTCTCAGCCCCGGATAAAACGACTGATTACTCAGGATTGCTCTGATAGCGCCCTTTGTTGGCGTTATGTTCGGCGAGTGTCCGCGAAAAAGCATGGCTCCCGTCGGGTTTAGCCACGTAGTATAGGTAATCGGTTTCTGCCGGTCGGATTACCGCCAACAATGAAGCACGGCCGGGGGCCGCAATCGGTCCGGGTGGAAGCCCGGTAACGCGGTAGGTGTTGTAAGGGGAATCGACCGTGAGGTCCTCGTACAGGATGCGCTCCCGGTGTTCGCCGAGAGCGTATTGGACCGTGGCGTCCACCTGTAACGGCATCCCCTTACGAAGACGGTTGTACAGCACGCCGGCGATCAGAGCCCGCTCCTCGCTGCGCTTTGCCTCACGTTCCACAAGTGATGCAAGGGTGACGGCTTGGTGAGCTGTCAAACCTTGCTTAGCCGCTTCCGCGGCCAGGTTCAGTTCTTGGGAGACTGTCGCAAAACGGCGGAGCATACCCTCAATAACCGCATGCACCGAAACGTCCGGAAAAACCTGGTACGTGTCAGGAAAAAGGTACCCTTCAAACCTTGCCGGACCAACCAGGTCACGTGGAAGGAAAGTATAGCCGAATTCTCCGTTCTGTAACTCATGCAAAAAAGCTTGTCCGCTGGCAATATTTTGTCGCTCCAGGCGTGCAGCGATCTCCTTCACGGTCAGCCCTTCAGGAATGGTAAACCTCTTTGTAACCTGTTCACCACTGGTTAACCGCCTGAGTATTTCCGGCACTGAAAGCTCGGATGAAACCTTGTAGGTTCCGGTTGCTATACGCTTGTCCAGGTCATGCGACCGGGCATAAAAACGAAAAAGGGTCGGGTTTCTGATTATTTTGTTTTGGTAAAGTTTTGCTGCCACCCAACTCGTGGTTGCCCCTTCGGGTATCGCGAATTCGATGGTTTTCCCACCCCCCGCCGGCTTCAACCCCCAGGAAATATAAGAAACAGTCGCCCCGACGAGAAAACCCGGGATTGCCAGGAGCAAAAATGCAAAAGCAAGAGTGCGCCTTGTTTTTATAACTCCCAGCGTTGCACAGACCATCCTGCTAAACCTTTCCCAACCCAGCATCAATTGTTTTGATTCCCGCCTTCATAAACGTTACCGGCAGTCGAGTCTCCCGGTTCCTGACTACTGGGTTCACTCAGGTTGCCGGTCCCCTGACCGGGTAATTCGCCTGGCACCGGCGTTTCGCGCTCCCCGGGCTTCTGCGGCGAAACTACGGCCGGGATAACCTTGGTCCCCACAGCCACAATCTCATCAAGCGGATGGTAGGAACTTGACGGCAGTTGTTCTTTCACTACCTCGTCCCCGTACCAGATAAGGCGCTCCGCCTTCGCCTGGCAGCCGCGGATGCCCTTTTGTTTAACCACTGTTTTTCCGGCTTCGAGGTTCGGATCCTCGTACCTGATGACCTTTGGTTCGAGAACCTTAGTGACCCAACTGCGGACTTCCACGCGGCGTTTGAAATTGTTGTTGCCGTAAATCTTAACAGTCAGGCGGTTCCTGCTTACTGAAGTACGGAGGTAAAGGTATTTATCCGTGTTGTTTTGAAACCTGAAGTCTGAACCCCCGTAAACCACCGTTGCGTCCCGCCCTGCGGGCACATAGTCCACCGGTAGTGAGTGGCTGCGCCTCTCGACGATTTTAAGCCCGGTTAACAACACCGCGTTGTATAGCGTTGTAGAGACCTGGCATACCCCGCCGCCTACGGCATCCACAAATTCGTTGTTTATTATCATCGGCGCCGTCTTATAACCCGCCTCAGTACTGCGGGGACCAACAATGTCGTTAAACGAAACTGTCTCCCCCGGCTTTACCAGCAACCCGTTAAGCGCGCCGGCGGCAACGCTGATATTGTATACCCGGTTGACCTTGGTGGGGTTGAAGGTGGTGGTAAAATCACCGAGAAGGCAATTGATACCCATGGAATAGATTTCCTCAGTGGTATGATCAGGCGGGAGTTCTTTCAGCCTGATCCGAACCACGGGCTCGCGGCCCTTGTTCAGAATCGCGAGCAACTGGTCGTAGGCAGCCGCCGCGTCAGCATACTTACCATCCCGGCCGGGAACGACAACGATGGTGTCATCGGGGAGTACCCTAAAACCGGCATCTTGCGGTAAGACCGTTAATTCGCGGGTCAATTCTGCAACAAGGGAAGTAAGCGTTTCCCTGTCAACCCTTGCGGTAACCGGGAAGTTAATACCCTCGCGGGCAACCCGGCGCCTCTCCAGATAACGCTGTATGAGCCAACCCCTATGCCCTACGGTCAATGCTTTTTGCAAGACCGCAGTATCAACAGTAACACCGGCTCTTTCAAGCGGCAAGGGCCAAGCGTGCCCGGCACACTCCAACCTTACCGGTCGAGAGAGCAACTGCGCCTCGTATTCCCTCAGCTTGGCCATAGCCTCTGTGGCGGTGAGCCCTCCAAAAGGCATTCCGCCTATACTGACTCCATTAACAATGATATCCGGACGGACGTTGGCCTTTTCTACGGTCCAAAGCGCGAACGCACTGGTTGCAAATCCGAAAATAAGGACGATAGCCGCAACCAAAACAATCGTGCGGCGCAAACAAACGCCCTCCTCTTAGTTATCCTCGTCCTCCTGAAACCGAGTTTCTTCCCAAAAATCTGCTACCTTTTCCCATTCATCATCTTCGGGATCGACCAGGATTTCGTTTCCTTCGTTGTCCTGGCTGAATTTTAAGATGATTGCTTCGGCGGCTTCTTCGTCCTGTCCAACAGGTAAAAGAATAGCGTATTCCAATCCGTCTACTTCAAGAATATCCAATACTTCAAAGTCGTGTTCCTCGCCGTCCTCATCTATGAGGGTAATGACTTCGAGCTCATCCGCCATTATATCACCTTTTCTCCTTTACAAGATAATGGAATTATATACCTGGAATACGCTAACGTCAAGCACCGCCTGCTTCAGGCGCCTGCCGGCTGTCAAGATAGCTCTGAAGAATCAGAACTGCCGCCAGCTTGTCGATCACCCGCCGGCGTTTCTCCCGCCCGACATTGGCCTGAATCAGGTACCGCTCCGCGGCGCTGGTTGTAAAGCGTTCATCCCAAAACGTTACCTTAAGACCTTTTCTTTCAAGAACCGATGCAAAGTCAGCAACCTTTCGCGCTTGGGGTCCCATACCGCCGTCAAGCGCACGCGGTAAACCAACGACGATTTCCCGCACCTCGTACTTTCTAACGAGCGCCTGGAGCCGCTCAACATCATCATTTAATTTTCCCCTTTTCAAAACTCCTAACCCCTGGGCAGTAATCCCAAGCGGGTCACTGACCGCCATCCCTATCCTATGCTCACCCACATCGAGTCCCAGTATCCTCATTCAATCACCCATGTTGACCGTCAAAATAACGCCAGAGACAAAAAGGTCTCTGGCGGGAAAAACTGCCTACGCAATCTGATATTCAGAAATCTTGGTACTTTATCCCTTCCTTTTCAAGATAAGCCCTGACGAACTCTTCTAAGAGTTCATCGCGTTCCAGACGGCGGATCAAGTTGCGGGCGTTTTGGTAACTGGTTATATAAGCCGGATCACCGGAAAGCAAGTACCCAACGAACTGGTTTATCGGGTTATACCCCTTTTCCTTAAGCGCCATAACCACTACCAAAACGATGTCCCTGATAGTCTGCGGCTCTTCTTTCCTGACCTGAAACATCACGGTCTTTTCTCCGAACCTGGCGTCTTCCACTTATACCCCCCCGCTACTGTCTCCGCCGAGTTTATCTTCCAACACTTTCCCACCTTTATATCTTTTAGATATGCCAGCCAATTTTCCTCTATGATGGAAGGAATTTTGTCAATGAATTTAGTGCATCGGGCTAAGGGTCAGCTTTTCCTTCACAATCATCTCTCCAGTACGTAACGCCTCATCAAGCTGCGCGGGGTTTTTGCCCCCGGCCTGCGCCAGGTCGGGTCGCCCCCCGCCGCCGCCGTCAACGACTCGCGCCACCTCCTTCACTAAAGAACCGGCGTTAAGCCCCCGTGGTATCAGGTCTTCTGTTACCGCAGCAATAAGATTAACCCTGTCATCCACCACGCTTCCGAGAATGATGACTCCTGAATCCAGCCGCTCACGTAATACGTCTGTTAAGCTACGAAGTCTCGCCATGTCGGAAGCGCCGACTCTGGTGACCAGTACTTTCACCCCTTCAACCACCTGAACCTTATGGATAAGCTCCAGAACTTCACCGGCAGCCAGTTTGTCCTTAAGCGCTTCGTTTTCCCGTGTCAACTCCCGGAGTTGGTCCATAAGCGCCTTCACAAGAGAAGACAGATTGCGCGGGGGTGCTTTTAAAAACGCGGCCGTCTGGTGGTAATCGTTAATGATTGCGTTAACAAAGGCCAGCGCCGCTTCTCCGGTCACTGCTTCAATGCGCCTTATTCCGGAAGCCACGCTTCCCTCGGACACAATCTTAAACAAACCTACCTCTGAAGTATTCCTTAAATGCGTCCCACCGCATAGTTCTAAGCTGAACTCCCCTATCCTTACCACACGTACCCTGTCCCCGTACTTCTCGCCAAAAAGGGCAGTCGCTCCCATTTCTTTAGCATCCTTAAACGTCGCTTCGAACGCCTCAACCGGTATTCCTGTAAGGACGGCCTGGTTGACCATTGTCTCTACCCGGTGCAACTCCGCGGCGGTCAAGGCCTGATAGTGGGTGAAGTCGAAACGCAGCCGGTCCGGAGCTACCAGTGAGCCGGCCTGATTAACGTGGGGCCCCAGAACAACCTTCAGCGACTGGTGTAAAAGGTGGGTTGCGGTGTGGTTGCGGGCTACCTGGCGGCGGCGGGCCGCGTCTACTGACGCCGTTGGCGTGGCGTTCTCGTTTAACGTACCTTCAGTAATTCTTACCCGGTGCACAATAACATCTTCGACCGGACGGTCGACATTCTCCACTTCCGCCTTGAGACCCGGTGCCGTCAACATCCCGGTGTCACTTACCTGGCCGCCAGCCTCGGCATAAAAGGGTGTGGAATCGAGAACCACCTCAACCGTATCTCCTGCTTCGGCGCTTTTCACCTTTTTGCCTTCCTTTACAAGAGACACTACTTTGGCTGGCCCCTCCAAAGCATAATAACCGACAAACCGGGACTTTTCCCCGCTCTTTCTTATTTCGCGGTACATCCGCTCCCGTTCCCCAAGATATTCCGTAGTCTCACGGGCCTGCCGCGCACGCTCGCGCTGAGACTCCATCGCCGCCGAGAAGCCTTCGCGGTCCAGGCTCAAGCCGTGTTCGGCACAAATCTCTTCCGTAAGCTCCAGAGGAAAACCGTAAGTATCGTAGAGCTTGAAAGCCGCCTCGCCGGAAAGTATTTTCCTCTTCGCCACTGCAGCCTCTGTAATCAAACGGTTAAGCATTTCAGTGCCCTGCGCGAGCGTCTCCAGAAAGCGTTCCTCCTCTGCTTTTATCACGCGCAGGATGTGCCTCCGGTTTTTCGCAAGTTCCGGGTACACGTCGCCTATCGTGTCGATTACCCGGCTCGAAATCCCGCTGAGGAAAGGTTCGTCAACCCCGAAAAGCACCCCGTAGCGAACCGCCCGCCGCAGCAGTCGCCGGACTACATATCCCCGGCCCTCGTTCGACGGCAGGGCGCCGTCGGCGATCGCGAAGGTTACCGCCCGTACGTGATCGGCGATTACTCTTACAGCCATTTCTTCTTTCTTGTCGGAATCATAGTCTACTTTAAGCACTTCGGCGATCTCGCGTGTTAAATCGCGAAAAAGATCCGTTTCAAAGCCCGATTTCACCCCCTGCAGCACCGCTGTCACTCTTTCCAAACCCATACCGGTGTCAATGCCTTTGTTTTCGAGGGGGGTATAATTGCCCGCTTCATCGCGGTAAAACTGGATGAAAACAAGGTTCCACACTTCCAGGAAGCGGTCACAGTCGCACCCGACGGCACATTCAGGCCCGCAGGAATACTCCCGCCCATAGTCGAAATGGATCTCGGAACAGGGTCCGCACGGGCCCGTCCCGATCTCCCAAAAATTTGTCTCTTTGCCCAACCGGACAATTCGGTCCGCCGGCACGCCAACCTTGACCCACAGCGAGTACGCCTCGTCGTCGTCAAGGTAGACCGAAATCCATAGCCGCGCCGGGTCTATACCCAACTCCCTGGTTATTAACTCCCATGCCCACGGAATAGCCGCTTCTTTAAAGTAATCACCGAAGGAAAAGTTGCCCAGCATTTCAAAGAAGGTAAGGTGACGGGAAGTTTTTCCTACCGAGTCTATGTCAAGCGTCCGTAAGCACTTCTGGCACGTAGCAACGCGGCGGTGCTCCGGAGTGGCCTTACCGGTGAAGTAAGGTTTGAACGGAACCATGCCCGCTGCCGTCCACAGTAAGCTCGGGTCGCTCGCCGGTATCAGCGAACTGCTCGGCATGATTACATGTCCGTTCTTTTCAAAATAGTCAAGGAACCGCCGGCGAATCTCTTTACCCTGCATTTAGGGATATACCTCCGCTTTTACAATCTTCACCTGATCATTTTCAAAAGAAAGCAAAGGTTATTGTAATTATTATCGAGCCCTCAAAATTATCCTTTATCGTCTATTGTCGCTTCATTATATAGTAAATTTTACAGCAGGGTCAAGCATCCGGCTTAGCGCCATACTTCCTGGACTGGTTTCGGCAGGAAAACGAAAGCTGTCCTCCGAAATTACTCTAAACTGTGAATTTGGGCCGTGAACAACCGTCGCCAGGCAGCAGGTCTGTGGGCCCGCGCCGCTAGGGGAAGGTTTGCTTCAAATTTCGAATCGGGAGTGAAATCGTGTGTTTACGATCAAGGTGCGAAGAAAGGGAGAAAAAGAACATTTTGCTTACGAAGACGTACTGAAAGAGACCCGCGTCGTCCACGAGGAGTGCGGCGGAGACAAAGTAAACTGGGACCTGCCGGATTGCGGTTGCCCGTGGATCTTCCACTGTTTAACGTGTGGGGCAAAAACCGAGGCGCCTTCCATCCTGGACGCCAAACTAAAGATTATGGAAACGGCAATGGACGGTAACGCCAGGGAAATTGGCAAAAACATCAGGGTCGTCTGCCGGAGTGAACCGCAAGAGTAACTACCTGCATCGATGGAACGCGGCGATTGCCGGCGGAGCAAGTAACTATTCATCCTGCCACCCACCACTTACCCAGCACTCAATTCAACTTGGAAAGTAGCAATTGCATAAAAACGTTAAATGTTTGTGAAAACCACTTGTTTTTTTGCCAGGGCAAGTTTGAGTGCTGGGGGGCCGGGCCGGAGCATACTCGATTCAGAGGTCGGAAGCCGGAAGTTGGAGGTCTGACCTCTGGCATCCTGCATCTGACTTCCGAGATGCGCCGTTTATCGCCGCGCCCGACGGGAAACCTGAATGGTTACCCTGAAGAATGGTACCGGCTGCTACTTTTGAGCAGCCGGCAGTTTTCAGTGGGCGTGGTCGTGCTCCTCTCCGTGGTGGTCGTGGTCAATGTGCACCCCGTTATGCTCCCCGCCGGAATGCGTATGTTCGTGGCTGTGAGTCACTGTTGAATGGGTGTGTTCGTGCTCATGGACCAGGTCGCCGTGCCGGTGCGGGTGCGAGTGCGAATACCCGGGGTGGGTATGCTCGTGGTCATGGGTCTTTTCTTGCTTCTTGCACTTGCAATGCGGCATGCACGTGTTCCTCCCTCCTGGAAGTTTTACCGCCGTCCGTTGGCGGTTATCCTGTATTTAGGATTAGTATACAAAAATCACAGCACAAAGGCAAACGGTTAAAAACCTGCCTTAAACCTAACTTCGTCAAGGGGCTGTTATTTATAATGAAGTTCAACTTCCGCACTTAACTTGCGGCTCAGGGCGCAAGTTCGAAAAAGGCCGCTCGTGTTGTCCCTTAAGAGCGCTCTGTGTAATGCCGGTAATGCGGACACGGCGATAACAGAAACCAGATGCAGGAAGTCTAAGGCAAGATTATTTGAAGGAATTCGCCTTGCAAATCCCCACCTTAAATGTCCGACTTCTGACCTCTTGCCTCTGACCTCTAAAAGCCGTAGTTCGCTCCGAACCAAGCCGACAAATTGAGAAGTGAGATGTGTTCAATCACAACTGCAAAAATTGAGTAATGAATAAGAGAAATTGGGGAGTAAAACACCGCCGAGGTTTTTACTCCCCTAACATCCCAAAAACTTCTTAAATTAATTGCCTACTGGGACACCCATATGGTTGCTCCGTTAGCATCTCCTCCCGGACCGGGTTCCCAGGTGATAGTTTTATACATGCTGCGAACCTTGTCATTAGTTCCCAAGATGTAGGCTGCGCCGGCGCGCACTTCCGCCCAGCCCAGATAATCGCCCGCCTTGTTCTTTATCGGAACAAGTACGCCGCTTCCGCTGACATCCCGGCGGGCGTGCTTATGGCAGTCGGCACATGCCTGTGCACCCTGCTTGGTCAGGCTTAAGTGATTCGACGAACCGGTATCGATTGTAAAGGTTAGCGACATACTCACCGGTTTTGAACTGATGTTGGCGGCAGAAGGCGCCTTCATATGGGCTGCACCGCCCTCGTGGCAATCAGCACAACCCTTACCCGCAACGGGCGACGTAACTCCTGGGTGGCATGTAGCGCACGAAGTCGTCGGAGCGGGTGCCGGTTTTTTTACAGTCGGCGCCGGTTTGGTCTGTGTGGGTTTAGTGGGTGTCGGTTTAGATGGCGTTGGAGCAGGCTTGCTTGGTGCCGGAGCCGTACCGCCGTGGCACCCGGCGCAGTTGCCCCCCATGTTTGGATAAGCATCCACCCGGTCGGCACCCCAGTTCGTTAATCCAACCAGCAGCAGCAAACCGAAAGCAAGTGCTATCCAAGAATAATACCTTTTCATTTCCATACCAAGCCTCCTTTTCGAAAGCTTCTTCGGCTGAACCTCTCCACTAAAAGCCGCCTCCTGCTTAGTTTTTCAATTCCCTGTGACAGCGGAATACTTAGGCCTTTCGGCCAAGGGAATTACGTTGCTCCACTCCAGGGCCGGATTACAGTAACCCTCACGGAGCAGGAGTACGTCTAAAAACGATGTGCGGATGTTTTCCACCAAGAGGTCGTCGAGCTTCCGCACCTTTGTGTCCAAGGTCTTGAGGTAGCCGCGGCATGACTCGCAAACGTAGATACGGTACTCCGGTCTTTCCTCCAGTACCAACAACGTTTGCTCGCCGTTACTGACCTCACAAAAAGGACAACCGATCCGGTGAAAACGCCAGTTTGTCCCGCAGAGATCACAATAAAGGTACCGTGCTCGTTCCTCATCCCGCAAGACGGAGAAACTCGGGTAATTCCCGCATACCGGGCAAATTCCCCTTTGCCAGTCCGCCGCTGTGAACCATCCCGCGGCCTCCTTGGCGTACTCTCGCATATACAGCTTTAACGCGGTGCCAATCAAGAAACCCTTCAACTCGGGGGAGACGCCGGTGTCGGGAATACCTACCTCCTGAGTGCTGCCGGCCTTATGGAAAACCCTCTCGCGAAGGCGATTCAGTAAAGCAGCCTGTACCGAAGGATCCTCACTTAAGGAATCGCATGCTTGTGAAATATCCGGTGCCAGTTCCGGTAAAACCTCCTTCGCCGTTGCCGCAACACAATGAACCAGCGAGAAAAAGAGTTCCTCGGCAATCACCGGGGGAATAAGCAGCAGCCACGGCATGCCCGCTTCCCACTTTTTCCTTTCCTCTTTGGTAGGAATCCTCCGCACCAACGGAATGCCACGGACTTCGCAACGAGCCAAGTCCTGCCACAAAGCCACAAGATTGTTGAGGAACTGCTCCGACTCTTGCCTGTTCACTTTTACCTCCACCAATACAGTCTCGCTGCCTAGAACTCCCCGTTGTAGGGTTTAACCCGTCAGCTTTTTCAACATGCTGAAGAAGCCGGAACCGGTTACGAACCCAAGTTCCGCAAAAGGTACGTCTGAGATGTAAAGCCAGGAGGTGCCGCCTTGGTCCTTTTCTCCATAAACGTGTTGAACGTAACTCGGGTTGGCGTTGAGACGGGCTTTTGCTTCAGCGATTAATGCATCCCGGTCCCCGAACTTCAGCGCCCCCGTAGTACATGCCTGCACGCAGGCCGGTGTCAACCCCTGCCCTAAACGGTCATACTCCCCGGCGGGGTCGTAGCAAAGGCGGCACTTCCGTACCTGCGGCACTCCCTTCTTCCACTGGTATTGCGGTACCGCGAAGGGACAGGCCACCTGGCAGTAGTAGCACCCGATACACTTGTCAGAAGCAACCACAACAGGACCTTCCGGCGTTTTCTTTAGGACGTTCATGAAACAGGCATCCACGCACGCCGGCTCCAGACAATGCATACACTGGCGCTTTACAAAGCGATATTTCATTCCGCCGCTCAGGTTAACCAATTTATGCCCGACCTGAGTCCAAGTATTCTTGCTTAATGTTGAAGGGTTGTCCCGTGATCCACTGAACGTCGTCGATTCCGCCGGAAGGTTATTCCATTGTTTACACGCAACCTGGCAACTGCGGCAGCCGATACACCGCGTGAGATCAACCAGCACTCCTTTGGGCATATCAACCATCCTCTCCTATTAATTTGCCCTAAGCCCGGCGAACATTGCAAATGCAGGCCTTATACTCAGGAATCTGGGTATTAGCGTCGCCGATAGCCACCGTCAGAACATTCGCTGAAGCTCCAGACCCAAGACCCTGATATCCCCAGTGCCAAGGAAGGCCTACGATCTCGACTTCACGACCGTTAACCTTCACCGAGCCCATGTTAGGCGTAACACACACCTTGCATTTGATCTCGCCGCGCGCTGTGGATACAACCACCGCATCCCCAGTGTTGACCTGTAACTTGGCAGCAAGTTTCGGTGAAATCTCAAGGAAGACTTCCGGCATCAGTTCAACCAGCCACGGACAGTTCCGTGTCACCGCACCGCTCTGGTAATGTTCGATCAACCGGAACGTGGTGAGGACATATGGATAACTGGAACTGGCTGTAGCCGCTACCTGATCGAAAGCACCCTTACGTCTTAGAATAACCGGATTGAACTGTTGTTTGGACATCAAATTGCTTACCGGACTTTCGACGGGTTCGTAGTGCTCAGGGAGTGGTCCCTCTTTTAGCGCTGCAGCTCTTATTCCGTTCGCTGCACCGAAGAGCCGTCCCTGCCCTTCGGGCAGCATGATGAACGGTCCCGCCGCCGTCGTCGAAGGCGGTATGGGTTGACCGGCGGCATCCTTTACCCCGAAGTCCGGAACATCGTTGGTAACCCATTTGCTCCCGTCCCAACTCAACAGAGTACGCGCCGGGTCCCACGGCTTGCCGGCGGGATCGCATGAACACCGGTTGTACACAATGCGCCGGTTTACCGGCCAGGCAAAGGCCCATTTGGGATAGAGTCCCAGCCCCGACTTATCGGTCCGGCTACGGCGCTTTGCCCCCTCTACTTTAAGCTCGCTATCCACAGCCCAGTATCCTGCATAGATCCAGCATCCACAGGCCGTGGAGCCGTCGGCCGCCAGCTTTGCAAAGGTTTCCAGTGCCTTGCCGTCTGCCACGATGTAACCGTTGATCTCGAGGGCAACTTTTGCAACATCGGGCTCGTCCGCCCCTGACTGATCATAATCCCAGACCAGGTTCAGAACCGGGTCAGGGAACGTCCCGCCCGATTGGTATTCTTGTTTAATGGCTTTGAAGAGCCGGTCGGCAATCCAGAGATCCGACTTTGCCTGACCGGGCGGCTTTACCGCCTCCCAGCGGTACTGCGCCCAGCGGCCGCTATTTGTAACGGTACCCTCCTTTTCGTAAGAAAATGCAGCCGGTAAAAGAAAAACTTCGGTCTTAATTTGTTTTGGATCTGCTCCCGGTGCCTTCCAAAAGGCTGCGGTTTCAGTTTCGAAAATGTCCACTGCCACCAGCCAGTCCAAATTCTCCATCGCCTGCTTTTGTGCCGTTACATTTGGGCCGCCGACTAGCGGGTTTTGTCCCCACGCAAAGAACCCTTTGACCTTCCCGTCGGCCATGTCCTGGAAGATTGAGACGTGATCATGAGATTTACCGTCAAGTTTCGGCAGCCAATCGAAGCAGAAGTCGTTCTCTTTGGTAGCGGCAGTGCCGTACCACGCTTTCAGTTGACTGATCAGGAATTTCCCGGTGTTTGACCAGTAGCTGGTTTTCGGGACCTCTTTGTCAAGGTAGTCTTGGAGTTTGGTATGTTTTGTTGCATCGACCATGGCCAGGTAGCCGGGAAGCAGATGGAAAAGCATCGCCATATCGGTTGAGCCCTGTACGTTGGACTCGCCCCGCTGGGCGTTCACACCGCCGCCGGCAATCCCGATGTTGCCGAGCAGCAACTGCAGCATGGCAATAGCGCGCACGTTCTGACTGCCGTACGTATGCTGGGTAATCCCCATTGCGTACAGGACATTCCCTGCTTTACCAGGTTGGCCGGTTGAGCAGAAGGTTTCGCACACCTGACGGTAAACAGCCTCTGACACACCTGTGATCTGACAGACGGTTTCAACGGTGTAGCGGGATACGTACCTCTTCAATACCTGGAAAACGCAGTTGGGATTCGACAATGTTGAATCCTTCTTGATTTTTTCGCCATCCTTCTGGTACTGCCAGGACTTGGTGTCATAAACGACCTTACCGTCCTTGACACTTGCTCCCGAAAACAGGCCGTCTTCAATCTTAAAGTCCGCATTGACAAGGTAGGAAGCGTTAGTATAGTTTACAATGTACTCGCGGTGGTAAAGTTTGTTCTCGATGGCGTAGTTGATCATTCCGAGAAGGAACGGGATATCCGTACCAGGGCGAATTCGCGCGTAGATATCCGCCAATGCAGCACTTTTCGTAAAACGGGGATCGACTACGATCAGTTTCGTACCCCGTGTCTCCCGCCCCCGCAGTATCCAACGCATTGCCATCGGGTGGCATTCGGCGGAATTCGAACCGATCATCATCACAACATCTGAGTTTTTGTAGTCGATAAAGTGGTTGGTCATTACTCCTCTTCCGAATGTATTGGCCAGACCGGCCACGGTTGAGGAGTGTCAGAGGCGGGCGTGGTGGTCAATGTTAATGACCCCGAGGCTCCTGAGCAGTTTATGAATTACGTAGTTTTCCTCGTTGTCTAAAGAGGCGCTTCCCAGGTGGGCGATTGCCTGAGTCCGGTTAACTGTTACACCTGCTGCATCAGTTTGCTCAAACGTTGCGTCGCGCGTCTGTTTTACCTTCTTGGCGATCTGTTTAATCGCCCAGTCCCAGTCTTTTACCTCCCACTTGGTGCCGCCCGGAGCGCGGTATAAAACGTTGGTGACCCGGCGCGGGTTGGGAACACGCTGCCCGTCCTGGTTTACTATAGTATTTGCATCGGAAATTGAGATGCCCTTCGGACAGAGGGCTCCTTCGTTGATGGGGTGGTCCGGATCGCCTTCAATGGACACAACAGTATTTCCTTCACTGTAAACGATCAACCCGCAGCCGCAGCCGCAATAAGCGCAAATCGAAGCCGTTTCTTTAGCACGCTTGAGTCGGTAAGACCCCGGTGCGGGAGCCGGCAACTCCGCCGCCGAGCCCGCCACCGGAATACCAACGACTCCTGCCGTCCCTAAACCCAATATTTTCAGGAAATCACGCCGGTTTAGAGTGGCCATAACTTTCCTCCTTTCGGTGGTAGATTAACATCGGGGTACCGTGCTCTTATTTGAATTTACACCCCCCTTTATACTGAAATTAAAATTCAACACTTCAGTTATGCCATACTTACCTAAATATGGGTAGACGCAAGAAAAGGGACTCTCAGTTAGGACAACAGTAAGTCAAAACACTGTTGGCATTTAGCGAAAAATGCTGATTATTATAATTAATTGTAGAACACATTGTTCCTAATTTCAATACTTTTGTAGAATTTTTGCGAAAAAGAGAATAAATTGGAACCATTAGTCTATCTTTTTTTGTTAACAGAGACTAGTTTACTGTCAATTGCAAAAAGGTACCGGGTTGTATATCAACACATAATTGTTATATTCTTCCTATTCGTCAATCAGAATTTGTGGTTGGGACCTGCTCCCTTAGTAGCGGCTTCATAGTCGTTGCATTGGTAGCCCACTACTGGTTTACTTTCTCCGGGAGAAAAAAGCTAACGATTGCAACGCACCGGGCAACAAACCGTTTGCGGTAAATGTCGAAATGTATCGTCCTTGCAAGATAGAAATGATGAAGGTGTTTTGCGGAAAAAGGGTTGAATTTTTGTTTGAAAGGGTATTAGTGATGTTTTGTTATTGGTAACCTGATACAACTAGCTTTAGAATGCGTTCTCCTTTTAAAGACGGTCTTGTGCTAAAACTTAGCACCGTCCCCGCGGCCCTCAAGGGGAAAAGAAACTCCACAGCGCTACCAAAACCACGGTTATCAGAATCAATACAATTACCTTCCAACTCACGTCCTATACTCCCTCCGGCTCCAAAATGGCATTGTCCCGCCACTGCTTGATGATCTGCACTCCTGAACTCGTGCCGATCCGGTTTGCACCGGCCGAGACCATTCGTAACGCGGTGGCCAGGTCCCGGATTCCTCCTGATGCCTTAACCCCCACAGCCCCCCCCACCGCATTCCTCAGCAGCCGGACGTCTTCGACGGTCGCACCGCCCGGCCCAAATCCGGTTGACGTCTTAACGAAACCAGCGCCCCGGCTCACTGCAACCCGGCATCCGAGGAGCTTCTCGTTGTCCGTAAGGAGTGCGGTTTCAAGGATTATTTTAACCGTTGCATCGCCCCGGACACTTCGTGCGGACGCAACCACCTCACCCACTTCGCCCTCTAAATAGGTGACATCACCTTCTTTTAAAGCCCCCAGGTTTATTACCATATCAAACTCAACCGCCCCGTCGGAGGCCGCCTGTTTCGCCTCAGCAGCCTTCCCGGCAACGCTGGTCGCCCCCAAGGGGAAACCGATCACAGTACAGACCTTAACCGGAGACCCCTGGAGCTCTCGCGCCGCCAGCGCCACGTATGCGGAATTCACGCACACCGCGCCGAAGCCGCACTCCTCCGCTTCGCGGCAGAGTTTCCGTATATCCCCCCGGGTAGCATCGGCACGCAGCAGCGTATGGTCGATCATCCGGGCGAACGTTTCGCGGGTCAACTGTAACCGTTTCGCGTCCAGCAGCTATTCCTCCTGTCCAAGAGCGAGTGAGACCAACCGTTCTACAAGATCGCCGAAGGGTATCCCGGCGGCCCGCGCCGCATCGGGGAAAAGGCTGACTTCGGTAAGCCCGGGAATAGTGTTCACCTCGAGGACGTAAGGCTGCAAATCGCTTCCGACTATGAAATCCACGCGGGAAAATCCCTTACACCCAAGGAGTTTGTAAGCGGCAAGCGCGATTTCCGAGATACGTGCCTGGACCGCATCGGGAATGCGAGGGGGTATCAGGTGGTCGCTCATACCCGGCGTATACTTAGCCTCATAATCGTACACCCCTTTAGTCGAGGTTATTTCAATTAAGGGGAGTACGACCGGCCGCGCATTCCCAAGCACCGATGCCGTTACTTCGGTGCCGGCAATGAACTCCTCCACCAGCACCGACGGGTCGTATCGGAACGCGTCTTCTATCGCCGGCACAAGCTTTTCCTCCTTACGGACGACGGCCATGCCTACCGAGGAACCCTGTGTCGCAGGTTTAACAACAAGCGGCAAGTTCATTTTTCTTATGACATCCGCCGTTTGGGAAAGATCCCAAGAGCCTGCATTCAGGTTCATAAAGCGCGGCGTCGGCAGGCCTTCCGAAATCAGCAGCCGCTTCGTTGCCACCTTGTCCATAGCGAGCGCGCTTGCAAGAATCCCGGGACCGGTGTAGGGGATTTCCATGATCTCCAGGAGGCCCTGGATGCTCCCGTCCTCTCCGCCCTTACCGTGCAGGGCGATAAAAGCCACGTCCGCCCGCTCTGCCTGCAACTGTTGAGCCACGTCCGGCCCGACGTCGATTTTTACCGCATCCCGGCCCTTTTCAACCAGTGCCTGATAAACAGCTTCCCCGGACTTTAAAGATATTTCCCGCTCTGCAGATCGTCCTCCGAGCAGCACGGCAACCCGCACCCTACGCGCCTCCCTAACGCTTTTCTTCTCAGTCTATTCTGTCTCACCACTGGAAATCCCTCTCCTGTTCGACCGAAATTTTATCAGCTATAAATCTTCTCCCAGAGGGGAACCATATCCCAAAAGGAGGGTACGCCATGCAGAGTATTGAAACCAAAGTCAGCCTCAGGATTTTGACCATGATTCTCCTGAGTGTCATCTTAGTCTGCCTTGCCACCGGGTGTACCACGGAAGGGCTCCGCAAACCGGTACCGCGCCCGGACATTCCCGAAGAGATCAGCCGGGGACCGGGTAAGGAACCTCGAATTAAGGTTTTTGTCACCGAGACCAAAACCATACAAGAGATGCCGCTGGAGGAGTATGTGATGAACACGGTGGCCGGTGAGATGAAGAACTGGTTCCCGCCGGAGGCTTTGGCCGCGCAGGCTATCCTGGCACGCACCTATACGCTCAGGTTTGTCGAAATAAAGAAGCATTCGGACCTAAACCCGTCCGCCCACATATCCACCTCCTTTGAAGAGGCTCAGGCCTGGAACCCTGATAACGTCAATAATCGCGTTCGTTCAGCCGTGCAGGCGACGCAGGGTAAGGTGGTGGTCTACGGCGGCAGGTACATTAACGCCTGGTTCCACTCCCATGCAGGGGGCCTGACCGCTACAGCCAAGGAAGGCCTCAACTACGAGTACCCGGAACCGCCGTATACGCAGGTGGTCAGATCGGGCGAAGGGCCGACCGCCCCAAAAGAGTTCAACCGCTGGCGTGCCGTTTTCACCAAGCAGGAGGTAGTAAGGGCTTTCCAGAAAATCGGGACACAGCCGGGCGATTTCAGTTCGATTACGGTTAGCCAAAGAGGTCCTTCAGGCCGCGCGGTCCGGATCCGGGCGGGCAGCGCTGAGGTCCACGCCGCAGACCTGCGGACGGCTTTGGGCAGCACGGAGATGAAATCCACCATGCTGACAAGCGCACGCGTGGAAGGAGATAAAGTCATCCTGGAAGGGAAAGGGTTCGGCCACGGGGTCGGCATGAGTCAGTGGGGCGCGCTGGAAATGGCCCGCCGGGGCAAAAACGCGGAGGAGATAATAAGACACTATTTCAAGAATGTCGATATCGTGAAGTTGTGGTAGCTACCCGCCGATTCGGGACATCACGCCGGGCATCGCCGGCATTGACTTTTGTTTTGATTTCCTCCTTATGGCCTTGGCTATGAGTTCTGCCAGTTCTTCCAAACCGGCGCCGCCGCGTAGCGGTCCTTTAATATCCAACTCCCCGTCCCCGAAAAGGCAAGGTTTGAGCCTCCCTGCCGCCGTCAGACGAAGCCGGTTGCACCTGGAGCAGATATGCTCACTTACACCGCTGATGAACCCTATGGTTCCTGGTGCTTCCCCGATGCGATAATACGTTGCGGGCCCGCTTCCGGTAGGTTTCTGCACTTCTGTCAACGATCCGAAAGTGGTTTCGAGCCGGTCCCGGACTTCAACCGTTGGGACGAACCCGCCTTCGGCCCATTCTTTGGCCGGTCCGAACGGCATCAGTTCAATGAATCTCAAGTGTACGGGTAGTCTCAGGGTGAGCTGCGCAAGGTCGACCACCTCGTCCTCGTTAAAGCCCCTTATCACTACCGTGTTCAGCTTTACCGGGTGGAGTTTGTGCGTAAGTGCGGCATCAATCCCGCGCCAGACGTCGCCGAGGACACCGCCCCTGGTGACCCAGTGATACCGCTCCGGTTTCAAGGTGTCCAAACTGATGTTCACCCGTCTCAGACCCTCATCTTTCAACTCCTGTACATGGGAAGCGAGGAGAACCCCGTTAGTGGTCAAGGCCAGGTCATCGATCTCCGGAATGTCACTCAGCATCGCCACCAGGCGGACCAAGCCCTGGCGGATCAAAGGTTCACCGCCGGTAAGTCGGACCTTTCTCACCCCAACGAGCGTCGAAGCGCGGACTACTCTGTAAATCTCCTCGAGTCTTAGAATTTCTGCATGGGGCGACAGCGGCACGCCTTCCGGGGGCAAACAGTACCGGCACCGGAGGTTGCACCGGTCAGTAACGGAGACCCGGAGGTAGTTAATTTCGCGCCGGTAGTTGTCCTGCAAAAACAAACCCTCCCCGATAAAACGGCACCGCCGTATACGCACGGCCACAGCTGACACAGCCGCATTGCCAACGGCCTTTCCACATTCTGAATTCACGCGTTTTACGCTTTATTCGACAAAACAAGGGCGTTTCCTTTTTCGGTTGGTGCACTCGCAGTGCAGGGATGAAATACTTAGCGGGAAAGCGAAAGTATGGAAGGTAAACATCTGAGACACCCTGCTGTTTTGTTTCCCGTTTCAACTATGTCTGGGTCACCTTGGTCTGAGGGTAGACTCTAAATCCTTCCTTCACCAGCTTCGCTTGCCACGCACGTCAGATGTCTTTCCGGGAAAACAGGAAAGTGGCTGCGGCAAGGCATACACCCAGGTAAACAACGGCGTAGACTTCCATCCAAACGCTCGGCACCGAGAGGCTGCCGAAAGGGCCAAGGTTATGCAGAATGTTGGGTACCGCTCCCGTCTTACTCGACGCAAGATAGATCGAGCGGCGGTAGAGGGCGTCCACGGGCAGGATCAGGCTCGTGATGATTCCGGCGTTGATAAGCGCGGTTACAGTATTTTCACTGAGTCCCCTGGCCAAGGCACCGACCTGTTCCACCATTCCCCCTAAGAGGGCTACGCCGTACAGGAGAAAAACCGTGATGCCGTTGGCCAGGCTGGAAAAAAGGACGCTGCCCAAAAAGGACAGCGCGAGCATTGTCAGCGTTTCCAGGAACATAAGGGGAAGGATCTCAAAAACCCCCGGAATGACTACGCCCAACTGCCAGACCGTCGCCCCCCAGATTGAGAACAAGACGGCGGCGTCATAAACGCCCAGTAAAAGCGCATAGCCGAGGAATTTACCAAGCAGTATCTGCGACCTGGGCACGGGATTGGCAAGAAGACCGTGCGCCGTGCCGGTTTCTATTTCCCCGGAAACCGCGCTGACTCCGGCAAAAGCGGCGATGACCACAATCAGAAAGGTCGCGGCGTACAGCCCCAGGCTGAAAAACTGGAACCCGACGATCTCCTCGAACCCCCTGCCGTGGATTTGGCCGTTGATAAAGTGCAGCCCCAGGACAAAGACAAGCAGAAAGGCCCCCGTAAGCACGCCGCCGGCGATCAGTACCTTCTTCCGCCGCACCTCCCGCAGGGAGAATTTCATCATTACCGCCAGGGCCTTAAACCCCATGGTCATCACCCGCTACCAGTTCCACAAACAGTTCTTCGAGTGTGCTCCTTTTCGGGCTGAAAAGGTACAGCTTGTTGCCGGAGTTCACCACGGATTCGGCTAAAACCGGTATCTGCTCCTTGCTTGCCACCCGCACCCATATCTTCTGAATGTCTCTCTGTTCGTCCCGCTCCGACCGGGTCACCGTGCCCTGCTTCGCCAGTCTTTCCATCAGCGCCGCGGTGACGCCGCCGACATGCATCTCCACCTCGAGGCCGGCGCCCAGCAGTGCTTCAAGGCTTCCTTGGGCCCTTATTCTTCCTTTGTTGATCACGGCCACCCGGCCGCAGACCCGTTCCACTTCGGTCAGGAGGTGGCTGTTCAGGAAAACGGCCACTCCCCGGCCCCGCAACTGCAGGATGGTTTCCCTGATCTCTTTGCGGCCGATGGGGTCGAGCGCGGAAGTGGGCTCGTCCAGAAACAGCAGGCGCGGGCCCGTAAGCAGGGCCACCGCGAGCCCCAGCCGCTGCTGCATCCCCTTGCTAAAAGTGCGCACCAACCGGCCCTCCACACCGCGCAGGTTGACCATTGACAGGACCTCGGGAATCCTCGTGCGGATCTCCCGGTGATCCAGCCCGTGAAGGGCGCCGTGGAACTCCAGCAGCTCCCGCGCGCTCATCCAGTCATGATAGCGGAAATTCTCGGGCAGGTAGCCGACCTGGCGGCGCGCGGCAGGCAAACGCAGGGGAAGGCCGAGCAGCCGGCCTTCCCCGCCCGTGGGCCTCAGCAGCCCCACCAGCATTTTTACGAACGTGCTTTTACCGGCCCCGTTCGGGCCCAGGAGGCCGAATACCTCCCCTTGTTCCACCGCAAGGGTGATGTCAAAACAGCCCCCGCCGGTGGGGTAAACCTTTGTAAGGTTCTTGGTTTCCAGTACGAACATTCTCGGCCTCGTTCTGCTTTCCGCGTTTCACTAATAGCATACCGGCTTACCGGCAGAAGACAAGCTTGAATCCTGAAAAGGCGTTATCTGCCGGTTAACCGGCGGCACAGGGCTACTCAACATGTTTAGCTATATCCAGAGCTTTGCTAAGGTCGAAGTCCCCCTCCAGGGCGTTCCAGACCGTGCCCTGCGGCCAGATCAACACCGAGTGCGACGGCCGCGGCCCCACGCTGCCGCTGCCCGGCGTGATGAACACGCCTTTGGTGCCGTTGACGGCGACTTCCGCCACAGTACCGCCCTGCGACTGGCCGAAGTCAGGCACCATAAGCGTACTGCCGAAGGGGTCGATGCCGGCGAGTGTGTTCCTCATCCGCTCGGGCAAGATCGGTATGGCCAGAAGGGCTTCCCGGACCTGTGCCACCTCTACGCCCTCGGGCACCATAAATTCCGGTGAGACAGACCTGAACAGCCAAACGTCGGTGTTCCCCGCCCGGTACGGTTTGGACGCCACCGGCGGAACGTCAATGGTAAAAGTCTTCCCGTCCAGACTCCGCGGCATCAGCTTGCTGCTGCCCAGGCTGGCTAAAAAACCGTTGATACCGTCGACTCTAGGCTTAATGGACGTTTTCTCTCCGGGCACCACCTTCAAATCTCCGGCTGCCGGGTACGGTCCCAACTGTCGCGGCAGGACGACGGACTGGCCGGCTATTCTTACCGTGTCGGGGTCCAAACGGTCAAAAACGTTGTTCTCCTCGCGCTGGATCTCCCCAAAACTCGCTATGTCCACGTCCCTCCCGTAAGTCTGGAGCGCCTTCTCCAACTCTTTGACGTCCGCCGGGTCGAAGTGGACGACCTCCACCTGGTCAACCCGGAAGACCCGTAAAAACTGCGCAGCAAAACTCCGCACCGGACCGATACTGAACAGCCCCGCGATGACAGCGACCGCGGCTGCGACCGCCAGGGCCTTGTGGTAGCGCTTCATTATGCGTGACACTCCCTTTCCTGGTGAAAAGTTTGTTACATTACCCGAAACGGGTGCACCGCTTCGCGCCGGCCTGGAGGGTTTCCCGCCGCCCGCCGGACGCGTTGAACCCTCGACCGTGGCGCGGTAAGGTTCGAGCACCCTTGCAACCTCTGCGCGTTCAGCGCTTAAAGTCTCAAGCATCCGTGAACACCGGTCGCACTTTGCAACATGCTCCGCGACGCCGGCCGTTTCCCGTGGGGAAAGCTGACCGTCCAGGTAAGCCATTAACTTCCCCTCATTGCAGCGCATCAGCTCTCTTTCCCCTTCCGCAGTCTGTAACGTTCTATGAAAATGCGCTGGGCTCGCGCCAGGATCGTCCCGACCGACCCCGGGGCGACCCCCAGGACGCGGGCGATTTCCTGATACGATAACCCGGTGTGACGCAGGAGCAAAGCCATACGGTATCGGTCCGGCATCTCGTTTAAGGTCCGGCGCACGGTTCTGACTGTTTCCTGCCGCCACAGCCCTTCTTCGAGGGGGACGACCTCGCGCGGGAACCCGTCTGCCTTCTCCTCCCACTTGAGCCGCCGCTTTTCGCCGCGAAGGTAGTTGAACGCAAGCCGGGCTCCCACCTTATACAGCCAACCGGCCAGATTCTCCCGCGTGGGCGGCGGGACCGTGTAAAGCTTGAGAAAGGTTTCCTGGGCGACTTCTTCGGCGCCCCCCCTGTCCCCGATGAGGTAGGTAAGCTGTTTCACCAATCGGGAGTAGAAGAGCTGATAGACCTCTTCGAAGGAAGTCCCCGGAGGATCAGCCGTCCCCGGAGGGGGCACTTGAACAGTCTTTCCCCTGCCGGATATCCTTTTGTCAGCCATCTGCACGCTCCCTAAGAGCTGGATATTTGCATCACCTGGAGTTTCTCCATTTTTTCTACCCTGACCGTACGCCACCCGGAAGAGAATTCTCTTCTTTCCGCCTGCAGTCCTGCAGCCTAAGCTGGAAGAAACGTATCCCTGAAAACGCGTTTTCCATGTATACGGCGCCGCCAAAACATCCTTCTATAACTTTCAACACCAGCGGGTTCAATTATGTGACTAAAATAAAAGAGCCCTCCCAACCGGTAATCCCGGGCAGTCGGCCGCAGTGTCTGCCAGACCGCCCTCTCAGGTTTTACGGGCCAAAAATTGAAGGTCCCCTGACACGCGGAATCCAAACTTATACCCTTGATTCCGCGTGCCGGAGCTGAGACTTTTCTATTTGCACGGTTGTGTGCCGGATCTTGAACCTTTCCTCAATTTTCTTGATTACTTCTTGCAGAATGGTATGCTCACCGGCATCATCGCTTGCAAGCAGATGACAACTCAAGGAGTCCAGCCCGGAGGTTATGGTCCATATATGCAGGTCGTGGACGTTGATTACTCCTTTCACCGAATGAAGCACCGCTATAACTTCTGCATAGTTTATTAATAACTCAACTTTCGCAGTAACAAACAGCGAGCCGTTCCTTGAAAAATGAAGGCAGACCGCTGATCAGGTAGTCGAGCAGCTTGCGGATCTCCGCTTCTGCCAATTGCAGGTGCTCCTGTAAGAACTG
>JBFLWY010000036.1:0-2093 GCA_040757355.1 Bacillota bacterium
CGCCCCACAACGATACTTCTGGACCCAGCCTCGCGTGAAAGGATGTAGGCTCCCGCCCGTCCGAGTTTAAACGCGAGTTCAGGTCCAAGCTCCTTGTTGGCTAACCCACGGACACCGTCCGTACCGAAAAGAGCACCCACCCGAAAAAGCCCCCTCCGGGCAAAACTTTATTACTATGTGACGGCGATGTCAACGATATTCTATCTTATGTCACAGGTAAATAATTGGTTAGCCTGGGGGAGAATCCTCAGATCCGGTCTCTTTAGCTTGGGCTTTGCCTTTCAGGAGGCCATAGGCGAAGCTGTCCGCAAGCGCCTGCCAGCTTGCCTCGATTATATTGGCGGAAACGCCTACCGTGGTCCAGGTCCGTTTCCCGTCAGCGGTCTCTATGAGCACCCTGACAAGTGCTCCTGTCCCCGCCGCCTCGTCCAGTACACGCACCTTGTAGTCGGTGAGGCGCATTTTTTCGATGTCTGGGTAAAACCGCTCGAGCGCTTTACGGAGCGCGTTATCGAGGGCGTTTACCGGACCGTTGCCCTCCGCGGCGGTGTGAACCGTCTTGTCCGCCACCCGGAGCTTGATCGTGGCCTCGGAATGAACCGTCCCGCCCTCCTTCAGCTCTGTAAGTATGCGCAGGCTCTCCAGGAGGAAGGGTTTTTCAAGCCCGTTGGCAGCCCGCAACAGCAGGAGTTCAAAGGAACCCTCGGCGCTCTCGAACTGAAACCCCCTGTGCTCAAGCTCTTTTAGCTGCGCAAGCACCTGTCGGGCCGCCTCGCCCTGCGTGGGCAGGTCGAGGTTGAGCTCGCGGAGCTTGTAGAGCATGTTTGAAAGGCCGGACAGCTCCGAAACAAGTACCCGCCGGTGGTTGCCGACCAGTTCCGGGTTAATGTGCTCATACGTCTGCGGGTCCTTCATCACCGCGCTGACGTGCACTCCGGCCTTGCTGGCGAAGGCGCTCATCCCCACGTAAGGCTGCTGGGGGTTGGGATGTACGTTGGCTATCTCGCTTACGTAACGGGAGAGTTCCACCAGGTGCCGCATTTTTTCAATCAGGATGGTGGTAATACCGCACTTGAACGTTAAGTTGGGGAGAACCACGCAGAGGTCGGCGTTACCGCACCGCTCGCCGTATCCGTTGATTGTACCCTGGACGTGACTGGCTCCTGCTTGAACTGCCGTCAGGGTGTTTGCCACCGCCATACCTGCGTCGTTGTGGGCATGAATGCCCACCGGCACACTGAAGCGGCCGCATACCTCCTCAACAATCGACTTCACTTCCCAGGGAAGCGTACCGCCGTTGGTATCGCACAGAACAAGCGTTGCCGCACCGCCGGCCTCGGCCGCCTCGAGGGTAGCAAGAGCGTATTCGGGGTTTGCCTTATACCCGTCGAAGAAATGCTCGGCGTCATAAATCACTTCCAGCCCCTGCTCGCGAAGGTAGGCCACGGACTCCCGGATCATCGCCAGGTTTTCGGTAAGCGTGGTGTTGAGTGCCCGGTCAACGTGGAAGTCCCAGCTCTTCCCGAACAGGGTAGCTGTTTTAACCCCCGACTTCAAGATCGCCGCAAGATTTTCGTCGTCCTCAGGCCGGATGTTCTTTTTTCTGGTAGAGCCGAAAGCGGTAATCACAGCGCTTTCCAGCTCAGCATCCCGGATACGCTCGAAGAACTCCATGTCCTTCGGGTTGGAACCGGGCCAGCCGCCCTCAATATAATGAAATCCAAGCCGGTCAAGCTTATAAGCGATCTTCAGCTTGTCTTCGACCGAAAAGGAGATTCCTTCTGTTTGAGCCCCGTCGCGGAGCGTGGTGTCGTACACAGTTACCGTGCGCATCTCCACTGGCGCAACCTCCAGTGAAAAAATATTCTTGGTAAAGTTAGTCGGAGTTTTACAACTCCCCTGAAAATACTCGTTCAACCTTATACTGACAGCCCAGCACTCAGTGTAGCTTTTGCGCTTCGAAGAAAAAATCTTCCTTAGCCTAAATGACGTGGTGGCTTTTAAACTTCAAAGATCTTACTGAGTGCTGGGTGGGGTCCGTTCAACGTTCAACGTTGATAAAAAGACCGAAGCATAAGCAATTGAGCCATTTT
>JBFLWY010000036.1:2193-3933 GCA_040757355.1 Bacillota bacterium
AGGCGGGCCTTGACGTAGGGTATCAGGCCCCCCGCCGCTATTATCTCCTGCATAAAGGGCGGTACCGGGCGTGCCTGGTATTCCTGCCCGCTCTCGATTACCTTGATCCTTCCGTTTGCTAAATCTACGTGTAGCCGGCTTCCAGCCGCTATACTATCGGTTTCCGCACATTCCAGAATCGGAAGTCCCACATTAAAGGCATTCCGGTAAAAAATCCGAGCGAAGCTCTTGGCCACCACGCAAGCCACCCCGGCTGCTTTTATCGCTACGGGGGCATGCTCCCTGGAGGAACCGCAGCCGAAGTTCGCGCCTGCTACAATGACGTCCCCCGGCTTCACCCTGCCGGCAAAGGTGGGGTCAGCGTCCTCCATGCAGTGCCGTGCCAGCTCCGCCGGATCGCTTGTGTTCAGGTACCTTGCAGGAATAATAAGGTCGGTATCAACGTTGTCGCCGAATTTGAAGACTGATCCCTCAAACACCTATCTCACCTCTTCCGGGCTCACGATCCAACCCGCAATAGCGCTCGCCGCGGCTACCGCCGGGTTGGCGAGGTAAACCTCGCTCTCCGGGTGCCCCATCCGCCCGACAAAGTTTCGGTTGGTAGTTGCCACGGCACGCTCGCCCTTCGCCAGGACACCCATATGGCCGCCGAGGCAAGGTCCGCACGTAGGTGTGGAGACCACAGCACCTGCGTCGATAAAGACCTCGATAAGGCCATCTTTCAGCGCTTGGCGGTAAATCTCCTGGGTCCCCGGGATCACAATCAACCGCACGTCCTTGTGAACCTGTTTTCCGCTGAGCACCCGTGCCGCAAGGCGCAGGTCGTCAAGCCGCCCGTTGGTACAGGAGCCGATCACCACTTGGTCGATTTTTACGTCTCCGGCTTTACTTACCGGCCGCACCTTATCCGGTGAATGCGGGAAGGCTACGCACGGCTCAAGCCCGGTTAGATCATATTCATATACCTTTTTGTAAATTGCATCCGGATCGCTGTGGAACAGTTTATAGGGACGCCGCCCCCGGCCCTGCACGTAGACCGCGGTTTTTTCGTCGGGAGCGATGATACCGTTCTTGGCGCCGGCCTCCACCGCCATGTTGCAGATAGTAAACCGGCCGTCCATGGACAGGTTCTCGATCACCGGCCCGGCGAATTCCATCGCACAGTACAGCGCGCCCTCCACGCCGATCTCCCCGATGGCGTAAAGGATCAGATCCTTACCCCCGACCCAGGGACCAGGCTCACCGGTGAAAACAAACTTCAATGATTCGGGGACCTTGAACCAGGTCTCGCCGAGGGCCATTGCGGCAGCCAGGTCGGTCGAACCGACACCGGTTGAAAAAGCTCCAAGTGCCCCGTAGGTACAAGTGTGGGAATCAGCACCGATGATCACGTCGCCGGGTACTACCAGACCTTGTTCCGGCAAGAGACAGTGCTCGATGCCCATCCGCCCGACTTCGAAGTAGTTGGGCAGGTCGTGCCGCCGGGCAAAATCCCTTACAACCTTCGCCTGCTCCGCCGACTTGATGTCTTTGTTCGGCGTGAAATGGTCCGGAACCATCACCACCGCTGCCGGGTCGAAAACCTGCACGCCTATGCGTTCAAACTCCCTAATGGCCAGTGGGGCCGTAATGTCGTTCGCGAGCAGTACGTCGACCTTGGCGCTGATGAGCTCTCCCGGTTCAACGAATTCCTTGCCCGCATGCGCTGCCAGAATCTTTTGGGTAATCGTTTGCGGAACA
>JBFLWY010000036.1:4033-9437 GCA_040757355.1 Bacillota bacterium
GGCCAGTGGGGCCGTAATGTCGTTCGCGAGCAGTACGTCGACCTTGGCGCTGATGAGCTCTCCCGGTTCAACGAATTCCTTGCCCGCATGCGCTGCCAGAATCTTTTGGGTAATCGTTTGCGGAACACGCCCCAAACCTTCGTCCACCCTTTCCCCGGCCCTAAAGCCATCCCTTTAGGGAATACCCCGTGGGCCGTTAATGTCCATCGCCATTTTGTTCAGCACGTCGATGTAAGCCCGCGCGCTGGCCTCCAGGACGTCGGTGCTGAGCCCGCGTCCGAGGTAGGTCTTGCCCTTTTCACTGGATACCCGCACCATCACGCTGCCGACGGCGTCCTTTCCCCCTGTGACCGCGTCAATCCCGTATGACTCAAGGGTGCACTTGATCCCGGTAATCTTATCAATCGCCTTATAGATGGCGTCCACAGGGCCGTTCCCGCAGGCTGCTTCTTCGACTATGTTATCACCTACCTGCAGCCCTATGGTCGCCGTGGGCACTATGGTCGTGCCGCTGGAAATATGCAGGTATTTGAGTTCGTAGGTCGGCGGCACCCGGCCGATCTCTTCTTCCACGAGCGCCAGAATATCGTCGTCCGTAACCGCCTTTTTCCGGTCGCAAAGTTCTTTGAACCTTTCAAAGGCGGTTTGCAATTCCTCTTCCGAGAGGACGTACCCCAATTCCTGGAGCCGTTGTCTGAAAGCGTGCCTCCCGGAATGCTTTCCTAAAACCAGGCTGGACCGGGGGATACCGATAACCGCCGGGTCAATGATCTCGTAAGTGCTGCGTTCCTTCAACATCCCGTCCTGATGGATGCCGGACTCGTGGGCGAAGGCGTTTTTCCCAACAATCGCCTTGTTCGGCTGCACAGCCATCCCGGTAAGCGTGGCCACAAGCTTCGAAGTGCGGAAAATCTCCTCTGTCTTGATGCCTGTAACCATTTCGTACAGCGGGCGGCGGGCGTAAAGGGCCATCACCAGTTCCTCGAGTGCTGCATTGCCCGCCCGCTCTCCGATCCCGTTTATCGTAACCTCCGCCTGCCTCGCACCGTTTTTGATCGCGGCAAGTGTATTCGCTACAGCCAGGCCTAAGTCATTGTGGCAGTGAACGCTGACGGTCACTTTTTCAATGCCGGGCGTTTTCGCCCGGATCGTCCCGATGAATTCGCCGAATTCCTCCGGCACGGCGTAACCGACAGTATCAGGAATGTTTACTACGGTGGCTCCAGCCTCAATTGCCGCCGCCAGGACTTGACACAGGTAGTCGATGTCGGAGCGCGCAGCGTCCATCGCGGAAAATTCAACGTCGGCAGTGTACCCCTTCGCACGCTTAACGGCTTCCCGCGCCGCCTCTAACACCTGCTCGCGGCTCATCCGCAACTGGTATTTGAGGTGGATATCCGAGGTGGAAATGAAGGTGTGGATCCGCGGTCGTTCCGCCTCCTGCAGGGCCTCCCATGCACGGTCGATGTCCTTGGAGTTTGCACGCGCGAGGGCGCAAACACAAACCCCTTTAACGGTTTTCGCGATCTCAGTCACCGCAGTAAAATCCCCAGGTGAAGCAACGGGAAACCCGGCCTCGATGACATCTACGCCGAGACGCACCAGTTGCTTGGCTATCTGCACCTTTTCCTTAACGTTGAGACTGACCCCGGGTGACTGCTCTCCATCCCGAAGTGTGGTATCAAATATGAAAATGCGTTCCATCTCTCTCCTCCAATATGGCTTACCAGACCGCTTCCTCGAGACCCCGCCCGGCCAAAACCATAGGCAGCACGTTTTCCTCGGGCTCGACCAGGCAGTTGACCAGCGCCGGCCCCTCCTTTAAGAGCACTTCCTCCAGAACCGCATCCAAAGCGGCCGGCGTATCGACGTTATAGCCAGGAATGCCGTAAACTCCGGCGAGGGCGGCAAAATCGGGGCAAAACTCAAAGTCCACCGCCGAGTACCGCTTATCGCAGTAAAACTCCTGGAGCTGCCGGACCATTCCCAGCCGTTTATTATTGAGAATAAAGATCTTAACACTTAAACCTTGTTCCACCAGAGTCCCAAGCTCGGTCATCGTCATCTGGAACCCCCCGTCGCCGCAGACCAGGACCACCTGTTTATCAGGCCGGCCGAACTTTGCGCCGATCGATGCAGGCAGACCGTATCCCATGCACCCAAGGCCGCCCGAGGTGATAAGCGTTCGCGGGTACTTAAAACAGTAATACTGCGCCACCCACATCTGGTGCTGCCCGACATCGGTGACAACTATGCTCTTACCCTTGGTTACAGCGTTCAGCCGCTCAACCACGTATTGCGGTTTAAATCCCTTTTCCCGGTCGTATTTAAGGGGATATTCGCTCTTGTACCCTTCAACAGCAGCCAGCCACTCCTCATTTTTGCGCAGGGACAGCAGCGGGAGCAGCGCCTCCAGCACCTGCTTCACATCGCCCACTATCGGAAGGTGCGGTCGGACGTTCTTACCTATCTCGGCAGGGTCGATGTCCACATGTATGACCCTGGCATTCGGTGCAAACTTTTCCACCGCACCGGTCACCCGGTCAGCAAACCTAACCCCCAGACCGATGAGGAGGTCCGCGTTCGTAATGGCCATATTCGCGTAACGCGTTCCGTGCAAGCCCGCCATCCCTAAAAACAGCGGGTGGTCACCGGGAAACCCGCCGAGCCCCATCAACGTTGAGGCCACTGGTGCAGAAATCGTCTCAGCAAGCCTTATTACCTTCGGCGAGGCACCTGAACTTACCACCCCGCCGCCACTCAGAATCACCGGACGGATCGACTCGGAAATCATCCGTGCCGCCTGGGCAACCTGGGTGGGGTGCCCCTTGTAAGTAGGCTTGTAACCTTTAAGCTCGACCCTTTCGGGGTATTCAAAACGTATCTTCGCACCGGTAACGTCCCGGGGAAGGTCGACCAGCACCGGCCCCGGGCGTCCGCTACGGGCAAGGTGAAAAGCCTTTCTTATCACCGAGGGAACCACGGCCGGGTCCTTTACCAGAAAGTTATGCTTGGTAATGGGAAGAGTTACCCCCGTAATGTCAACTTCCTGGAAGGCGTCGGTCCCCACCTGAACGGTCGGCACCTGCCCGGTGAAAAGGACCAACGGGACTGAATCCATGTAAGCAGTAGCAATACCCGTGACCAGGTTGGTTGCCCCCGGTCCGGAGGTTGCGACGCAAACGCCCACTTTTCCCGTCGCGCGGGCATAACCGTTCGCGGTGTGCACCGCACCCTGTTCGTGGCGGACAAGCACGTGTTTGATTTTTGCCCGGTAGAGGGCATCATAAACGGGCAGGATAGCCCCGCCGGGGTAGCCAAAAATCAGGTCTACCCCTTCCGCTTCAAGGCACCGCACGACCGCTTCGCCAACCGTAACCACGGCCCCACCCCCATAAGAGTTCGACGTTAAGACTTATACTGAAAAACTTTATCGTCAGTTCGAAGTTCTAAGTTCGAGTTGCACGGTCTGAAGTTTGGCTTAAACTCATTACCTTAAAGGCGGTTCGAAGTTCGAAGTCGGCCAAGTCACCCTATTTCCGCAGCCAAGACATCATCCGCCGCAATTCCTTGCCAATTTGTTCTATCTGTTGCTCCTGCTCCCGCCGGCGCATCGCCCTTAGTACCGGTTGGTTGGCTTGGTTCTCTAACACCCACTCCCTCGCGAACTCGCCGCTCTGGATCTTCGCGAGCACCTCCCTCATCTCCTCCCGGACCCCTTCGTCGATTATCCTCGGGCCGGTTGTGTAGTCGCCGTACTCCGCAGTATTGCTGACTCGCCGGCGCATTTCCGTAAGGCCGCCTTCGTAAATTAAGTCCACAATGAGCTTCAACTCGTGAAGACACTCAAAGTAGGCGATCTCCGGCGCGTATCCCGCCTCGACCAGGGTCTCGAAACCCGCCTTGATAAGTTCCGACACCCCGCCGCAGAGCACGCACTGCTCCCCAAAGAGGTCTGTTTCTGTTTCCTCCCGGAATGTCGTCTCGAAAACACCCGCCCGTGTTAATCCCACGGCCTTGGCATACGCAAGGGCGAGATCCCTCGCGTGCCCGGTATAATCCTGATATACAGCGATCAGACCCGGTACCCCCGCCCCTTCAACATACAACCGGCGCAACATCGGGCCGGGACTCTTCGGCGCAACCATGAACACATCGACTTCCTGGGGCGGGACAATTTGCCCGAAGTGGATGTTGAATCCGTGCGAAAACATCAGCGCCTTTCCTGTTACTAGGTAAGGCTCTACCTCTTCCCGGTAAACTCTTGCCTGCTGTTCGTCAGGTATCAGCATCTGTATTATGTCTGCCTGACGGGCCGCGTCCGGTACGGGAGCAGTCGCCAAGCCGTCCGCCTGCGCTCTTTCTACCGAAAAGCTTGCCGGTCTTAACCCTACAATAACGTTTATGCCGCTATCCTTAAGGTTCCGTGCCTGCGCCTGCCCCTGACTACCATAACCGATAACCGCCACGGTCTTCCCGTTGAGGAAACCGAGATCGGCGTCCCGGTCATAGAAAACATTGATCATGCCTCTACCTCCTTGCCGTTTGTTGTAATATCCTTGGCTCCCCGGAGCATCGCCACTTTCCCGGTTCGCACCAGTTCCTTTATCCCAAAAGGCTTGAGGGCGTTCTCAAGCGCGTTTACCTTGCCCTCGTCACCCGTAACTTCTACGATCAGGTTCTTCCGGCCGATATCCACAATATGCGCACGGAAAATTTCGACGATCTGGATGATTTCGGCCCGTTTGGCCGGTTCCGCATTAACCTTGATCAGCGCCAGTTCCCGGTCCACGTGCTCCTCCTTGGTTACATCCTGGACCTTCAGCACCTCGATCAGCTTGCGGAGTTGCTTAGTGACCTGCTCGAGGACCCTATCATCCCCTTCAACGACAATGGTCATCCTTGATACCGTCGGGTTCTCGGTCTGTCCGACGGCCAGGCTCTCAATATTGAACCCGCGGCGGCCGAAAAGCCCGGCTACCCGCGCAAGCACCCCGGGGTTGTTTTCCACGAGGACGGCTAAGGTGTGGCGCATATCAGGTTACCCTCCTCCGAAAATAGACGTTCAACCTTATACTGACAGCCCAGCACTCAGTGTAGCTTTTGCGCTTCGAAGAAAAAATCTTCCTTAGCCTAAATGACGTGGTGGCTTTCAAACTTCAAAGTAATTACTGAGTGCTGGGTGGAGTCCGTTCTACATTCAACGTTAGGCTTAAGGAAGGCCGAAGCCCAAGCAATTGAACCATTTTCATTCCCGGTGGCGACGTAACAACCTAACCCAGCATTTTTTCCAAAGACTCGCCGGGTGGAACCATGGGCATAACATTTTCCTCGCGTTCCACTATAAAGTCGATAAAGACGGGTTTGGGCGAAGCGATAGCCTGTTCCAGAGCCGCTTCAACCT
>JBFLWY010000036.1:9537-26091 GCA_040757355.1 Bacillota bacterium
CCCAGCATTTTTTCCAAAGACTCGCCGGGTGGAACCATGGGCATAACATTTTCCTCGCGTTCCACTATAAAGTCGATAAAGACGGGTTTGGGCGAAGCGATAGCCTGTTCCAGAGCCGCTTCAACCTCGGTGGCCTTGGTCACTCGGACACCCTCGGCACCGTACGCCTCCGCAACCTTGACGAAGTCGGGACCATAGATTTCTGTATGTGAATACCGGCGCTTGTAAAAGAGTTCCTGCCACTGGCGGACCATCCCGAGAAAACCGTTGTCCATAATCGCAACGTTCACAGGCAGTTCATTGCTTACCGCCGTCGCCAGTTCCTGGATGTTCATCTGGATTGAACCGTCTCCGGCGATATCGAAAACCGTTTCGTCGGGACAAGCGACCTGGACCCCCAACGCAGCAGGAAACCCAAAGCCCATCGTCCCCAGCCCGCCTGAGGAGATGAAGGAGCGAGGTCGCGTAAAAGTGTAAAACTGGGCCGCCCACATCTGGTTCTGTCCTACCTCGGTGGTTATCCGGGCCTTGCCTTGCGTTACCCGGTCCAGTTCCCTGATTACAAACTGCGGCTTCAAGCCGTTTTCCGCAAACTCGAGCGGATACTCCTTCTTCCAGGTGTTGATCTTTTCCAACCACACCGGGTGTGAGGCCCCTTTGAGCACGTCGAGCAGTTTTGTCAACACCCGCCGGACGTCCCCCCTGACCGCAACGTCTACGCGGACGTTCTTCGCGAATTCCGCTTTATCGATGTCAATGTGTATTATTTTGGCCTCGGGAGCAAACGTCTCCACCTTCCCGGTTACCCGGTCGTCAAACCGCGCTCCTACAGCGATCAGGACATCACACTCGCAAACGGCGTAATTTGCGTAACGCGTGCCGTGCATCCCCAGCATCCCGAGGGAAAGCGGGTGATTTCCGGGGAAACCGCCGATGCCCATTAGTGTAGTGGTAACCGGTGCCATGATTAATTCGGCAAGCCGGCGCAACTCCTCGTGGGCACCAGAAATTACGACTCCGCCTCCGGCATAGATGACCGGGCGCTGGGCGCCGGCGATTAACTCCGCCGCCGCGAGCACCGCGGCTTCGTCAGGGTCGAGCACCGGCTTGTACCCGGGCAGGTCTACCGGCCCTGGATCTTCGTAAACCGTCTTCCCCCCGGATACGTCCCTGGGTATATCGATAAGGACAGGACCGGGCCGACCCGTCGTGGCGATGTAGAAAGCCTCCCGGACTGTCCTGGCAAGGTCCCGAACGTCCTTGACCAAATAGTTATGCTTGGTTATCGGCAGCGTAATTCCGGTTATGTCCGCTTCCTGGAAGGAGTCCCTCCCGATGAGGGCAGTCCCTACCTGTCCGGTTATCGCCACAAGAGGGCTTGAGTCCATGAAGGCGGTAGCAATTCCGGTAACCAGGTTCGTTGCACCGGGACCGGAAGTGGCCATACAGACCCCGGGACGGCCGGTAGCGCGGGCGTATCCGTCCGCTGCATGGGCCGCCGCCTGTTCGTGGCGCATCAGGATGTGCCGGATGTCCGCATCGTAAAGCGCATCGTAAATCGGCAGCACTGACCCCCCGGGATACCCGAAAATGACCTCCGCCCCTTCCTTCTTCAGGCTCCGAACTAATATCTCTCCCCCGGAGATCTTTTTCAAAATAACACCCCCGTCTCAGCCAATCAAACTCACCTGTCGTGAAAGGGAAACACCGCCCCCCTGCTTGCTGAAGAAACCATTCCGGCGTAACGGCCGAGGTAGCCGTGGGAGATCTTAGGCTTAAAAGGCGGTAACGTTGCGAGCCGCGCAGCGAGTTCGGTCTCCTCCAATAACACCTCAAGCCGCCGCCCGGGAATATCAATCTCAATTAGGTCACCGTCACGCAGCGCTGCAATGGGTCCTCCCGCCGCCGCCTCCGGGGAAACATGCCCGATGGAAGCACCCCGCGTAGCGCCGGAGAACCGCCCGTCAGTAAGCAGCGCCACATCCTTATCGCGCCCGAGCCCCGCCAGCGTTGCCGTCGGGGTCAACATTTCGCGCATCCCCGGTCCGCCGCGCGGGCCCTCGTACCGCACCACGATGACCTCACCTTTTTTCAATGAATTGCCCGTTATGGCCTGCACCGCTTCCTCCTCGCTGTCGAAAACGCGCGCCGGTCCGCGGTGCCGGAGCATCTCCGGCGCCACTGCCGACTGCTTCACCACCGCGCCTTCCGGCGCCAGGTTGCCGAAAAGGACCGCCAGTCCGCCCGTAGGACTGTAGGCCTCCGCAATCGACCTTATTACCTCGGGGCGCCGGACCGTACACCCGTTGAGATTTTCCTTTACCTTCCGCCCGGATACCGTCAGCGCTTCACCACTTATTAACCCCGTTTCGAACAGCACTTTCATGACCGCCGGAATTCCGCCCGCTTCGTCCAGATCTTGCAGGTGAAAAGGCCCCGCAGGACTTAACCGGCAAAGGTTCGGCGTTTTCCCGCTGATTTCGTTGATCTCCCGCAGGTCAAATGTGATCCCGGCTTCGTGCGCAATGGCCGTTAGGTGCAAGATCGTGTTGGTGGAACAACCGAGCGCCATATCGACGGTCAGGGCGTTTATAAACGCGGCCTGGGTAAGAATCCGGGATGGTGTCAGTTTTTCTTTTATCAACTCCAATATCCGCATGCCGGAAAGCTTCGCGAGGCGCCGGCGCGCCGCGCTGACCGCCGGGATGGTGCCGTTTCCCGGAAGCGCCATTCCCAGAGCCTCCGTCAGACAGTTCATCGAGTTCGCGGTAAACATCCCGGCGCAGGAACCGCACCCGGGGCAGGCCGCTTCCTCCAACTCGGCCAGTTCCTCTGGCGTCATCTTGCCCGCCCTGACCTGTCCCACCGCCTCAAAAACGTTTGTCACGGAAACGTCCCGGCCGCGGAACCTGCCCGCCAGCATCGGTCCACCGCTTACAACAATCGCGGGAATGTCAAGCCTCGCCGCAGCCATCAGCATACCAGGAACGATCTTGTCGCAAGCGGTTACAAAAACCAGTCCGTCAAAGGCATGCGCCTCGACCATTACTTCAACGCTGTCGGCAATAAGCTCCCGGGAAGCCAGGGAGTACTTCATACCGCGGTGGTTCATTGCTATCCCGTCACAGACCCCGATCGTCGGGAACTCGACCGGCACCCCGCCGGCCATGCGGACGCCGGCCTTCACCGCTTCCGCAATCTCCCGTAAGTGAATATGGCCGGGAATGATTTCGTTGAAAGAGTTCACAACTCCGATCAGCGGACGGTCAAATTCGGTATCGGTAAAACCCAACGCCCTGAAAAGTGAACGGTGAGGCGCCTTCTCCAGGCCTTTTTTTACCGTGTCGCTTCGCAAAGAACAAGCCTCCTTTATCGGATGTCGGAAGTCATACGTCGGACGTCGGATTCTTTTGAAGGAAATCACCGGTATGATTATCCTCAACTCAACTTCTCCAACCTCCGACCTCTTGCCTCCGACCTCTAAATTTCCGGTCCGTCGGTCTTTGTCAGTTCGCGGAAGGCCCGAATCAGGTCCCAGGTGATTTCTCCCGGGCGCCCGTCTCCGATTACACGCCCGTCGACCTTGACCACCGGGATGATCTCGGCAGCCGTTCCCGTTAAAAAGCACTCGTCAGCGATAAAAACGTCGTGCCGGGTGAAGGTCTTCTCAAAGACCGGTATTCTCTTGCCGCGCGCGATTTCCATCACCGTGGTCCGGGTGATCCCGTCCAAAATGCCCAAATGCGGCGGCGGTGTCACGAGACTGCCGTTTTTGACGATAAAAATGTTGTCCCCTGTGGCTTCGCAAACATAGCCGTCGCCGGTCAGCATAATGGCCTCCTGGACCCCGATCAGCCCTGCTTCAATTTTAGCCAGAATGTTGTTCAAATAGTTCAATGACTTGATCCGCGGATTAACCGCCTCCGAAATGTTCCGCCGGGTAGGCACCGTAATAACCTCAAGCCCCTTCTCGTAAAATTCCGGCGGATACAGTTGAATAGAAGCCGCAATGCAGAAAACCGAGGGCATGGGGCATTTTTTCGGATCGAGCCCTAAATCGCCCTTACCGCGCGTGACTACCAACCGGATGTACCCGTCACGGATGTTGTTCCGGCGGCAGGTCTCCAGAACAACAGCCTGCATCTCCTCCTTGTTCAGCGGAATTTCAAGGAGGATTGACTTTGCCGATTCGTAGAGCCGGTCGAGGTGCTCCTTCAGCTTGAAGACCCGGCCGTGGTAAGCCCTTATTCCCTCAAAAACCCCGTCACCGTACAACAATCCGTGGTCAAAAACCGAGATGACAGCTTTCTCTTCAGGAACGTATTCGCCGTCCAGGTAGATCGTAAGCCCCACTATTACTTCCCCCTTGCCCCGGATTAAACTTAACAAGCCCCCCGCCTCCGCCCAGCACTCAACTCACCATTCTGAAGATGCCCTCTCCAGCAAAAAACGTCTTCTAGTCTAAGGCACCTTTCCCCTCGATGAGTTGAGTGCTGGGTCAGGGACGAGAGGCTGAAACCTCCGCGGTACCACCCCGGTTGCCGCCACCTCGCGGTGAAACGACCCCTCATGTGTGTCGCGCAACACACGGTTTTGATAACGGGAAACCAACCCGGGAAAGGCTACTCGAGAAAAACCTTTCACCACCCGGCTCCGGGGTGATCAGGCAACCGCGCCTTTGCACCGGTTTTCACCCGACCCGGCTCTCTGCTGCAAAAAGCCTGCGGTACCCAGTCCCCTTCTTCGCCTTTAACCGCTATAATTTCCCCTCAGTATACAAAAATCATTAACGGCATGTCAAGTGTTGATGCCTACAGAAACGCCGCGACAACTTCCCTTTGCTTAAAGATAACGGACAACGAGGTCGCCCACTTCGCTGGTAGAATAGCCCATTCGTCCCGCGGCCAAACTCTTCAAGTGTTTGGCGCAGACCTCCTGGACAGCGTTCTCGACCCGCGCCGCCGCCTTCGTCTCACCGAGTTGCTCGAGCATCATCGCACCGGCGCAGACCGCCGCAAGCGGGTTAATCACGTTTTGCCCGGTGTATTTGGGCGCAGAACCACCTATCGGCTCGAACATCGATACTCCCTCAGGGTTGATATTGCCGCCTGCGGCGATACCCATACCCCCCTGGATCATCGCGCCAAGGTCGGTGATGATATCCCCGAACATGTTGTCCGTAACGATGACGTCAAACCACTCCGGGTTTTTCACCATCCACATGCATGTGGCATCGACATGTGCGTAGTCACGCTCAATCTCCGGATAATTCTCCCCCACCTGGTGAAATACCCGCTCCCAGAGATCGAAGGCGTAGGTAAGGACGTTTGTTTTGCCGCACAGCGTCACCTTTTTTCTTTTATTCCGCCGGCGGCAGTATTCAAAGGCGTAACGGACACAGCGCTCCACGCCCTTATAGCTGTTGATCGAATTCTGAACCGCAACCTCATCCTTCGTACCCCGTTTTAAGAACCCGCCGGCGCCGCAGTAAAGGCCCTCTGTATTTTCCCTGACTACGACAAAGTCGATGTCCTCCGGCCCCTTGTCCTTAAGCGGCGTCTCTACACCCGGATACAGTTTCACCGGCCGGAGGTTGATGTACTGGTCCAATTCGAAGCGTAAACGTAAAAGGATCCCTTTTTCCAAAATCCCGGGTTTAACGTTAGGATGCCCGATCGCACCAAGGTAAATGGCGTTAAACTGCTTTAGCTCGTCAAGTGCTCCATCCGGCAGCGTTTCTCCTGTCCGCAAGTACCTCTCTCCGCCAAAGTCATAGGTGACGGCTTCAAATTTAAAACCCTCGCGCTCTGATACCGCCGCCAGCACCTTTATTCCTTCTCTAACCTGTTCCGGTCCCGTTCCGTCACCGGGAATAACCGCGATTCTGTACATGGATTTATTCCTCCTGCTAAGACCTTGAATTGCGTGAAATTTTACCTCTTCCCGGATAACCTGTCAAGCCGGACCAGCAAAAAGCAAAATAAAAAAGTCGTGTGACAATAACCGGCTATTGTGAAAAATGGTGTAATTACTGCTCCGAAGAAAAAGGCCAGCGTATCTGGCCTCAGGGATGGGGGTTATGTTGAGGTGTTACCAGCTCTTTTACCTTTCGTCAGTCGGCTTCAGGTTTTGTTTTAAGAACCACTCTTTGACTTTTTCCGGATCGCCGTCGCCAAAGAACTCCATTATCTGCTGCTCCTTTATGAGTACTACCCCGCCCTCAAGAGAGCCGATCTCATACCACTTCGTTCCCGGCACCGGGACGAACCTGCATCCTGCTGCTTCAAGGACTTCGAAAGCCTTGGCAAGCCTACTCACCGGGACGGCCTCCCTTGATTACTGGGCAGGGGTGGTATGTGAAAGTTATCACTTACACTTCTAATGATACTAAAAAAATTCCTTGCTTGTCAATCGTTTTTAAATAAATTTTTAAGGGATGCAATTCTGTCTTGAACCGTCTCAGGCGCAGGACTCCCCAAAAGTCGCCGCGCCCCCAAAGCCTCTTCAAGCCTAACCGCCTGAAAGACATCGTGGTCGATTGCGGGAGAGAAGCGCCGGTAGTCATCCAGCGTAAGGCTTTCAAGCTCTTTCCCGTGTTCGATGCAGTACAGGACGATACCGCCGACTACTTCATGTGCCTCGCGGAAAGGCAGTCCTTTCCGGACAAGGTACTCCGCGAGGTCAGTGGCGGTTAAGAAACCGCGGCGGGCAGCAGCGGTCATCCGCTCACGGTTGACCTTAAGGGTTTGCAGCATCGGAATAAAGACTTCGAGGCAACCTTTTAAGGTGTCCACCGTGTCAAAAAGCAGGGGTTTGTCTTCCTGGAGGTCTTTGTTGTAAGCAAGCGGCAGCCCCTTGAGTAGAGTCAAAATCCCGGTAAGATTGCCGACCACCCGCCCCGTCTTGCCCCTGCATAGCTCCGCCACATCGGGGTTTTTCTTTTGCGGCATCATACTGGACCCGGTGGCAAAAGCATCGTCAAGCTCGATAAAACCGAACTGGGGTGTCGCCCACAGGATGATCTCCTCGCAAAACCGGCTGAGGTGGACAAGCGCAAGCGCAGCCGCAGCACAGAACTCTACCACGAAGTCCCGGTCGCTGACTGCATCCATGCTGTTTTCGCTTACGGCGTCGAAACCCAGTATTTCCGCCACAAACCCCCTATCGAGCGGAAAGGTTGTTCCCGCCAGGGCTCCCGCCCCGAGCGGGAGGACGTTCGTTCTCCGGCGGCATTCTTCAAACCGCGTGTCGTCCCTGGTAAACATCTCGTAGTAGGCCAGCAGGTGATGGGCGAAGGTCACCGGCTGCGCCGGCTGCAAATGCGTGAATCCGGGCATCAGCGTTTCCACATGTTCAGCGGCGGTTTCCACCAGTGCCAGCCGCAACTCCCGCAGCAGTTCCCGCACTGCATCGATCTCGTCCCGCAGGTACAGCCTTAAGTCAGTGGCTACCTGGTCGTTGCGGCTTCGCCCGGTGTGCAGCTTTTTCCCGACTTCCCCGACCCATTTAAGCAGCAGCGTCTCGACCAGGGAGTGGATATCTTCTTCTCCCGCCGGCTCCACTTTCCCCGCAGCAAAAGCCTCGTAGATCTTGTCCAGCCCCTTGAGGATGGTTTCCCCCTCAACCTCGGTCAGGACTCCGACCTTTACCAGCATGCTTGCATGCGCCCGGCTTCCCGCAATGTCGTAAGGCCAAAGCCGAAAATCAAAGCTCAAGGAGTCTTGAAATGCCCTGACCCGCCGGTCGGTTTTCTTTTCGAAGCGTCCCCCCCAAAGTGTACCCAAGTTTATCTTCCTCCTTCACTCTTCGGCCTTCATCCTTCCGACAATAGCCCGCACCTTGAGCGGGAGGCCAAAGAGGTTGATGAATCCCGCGGCATCCTTCTGGTCATACATCTCGTCCCGTCCGAAGGTAGCCAGGTCCTTCAGGTAGAGAGAATGCGGCGACCAGACACCCGCGGGGGAGATATTCCCTCTGTAGAGCTTAAGGCGAACCTTCCCGGTTACCGTACGGCATACTGACGCAATAAAAGCATCCAGAGCCTCGCGCAGTGGTGAAAACCATAAGCCGTCGTATACGAGTTCCGCGTACTTAAGAGCCACAATTTCTTTAAAGTGGAGCGTCGCCCGGTCAAGTGTCAGCCGCTCGAGTTCCCGAAGGGCGAAAAAGAGAATCGTTCCTCCGGGTGTCTCGTATACTCCCCGGGACTTCATCCCCACAAGCCGGTTTTCCACCATGTCGACAATGCCGATGCCGTGCCTGCCGCCGAGGACATTCAGCCGCTCAACCAGGGTCAGCGGGTCCGGCCGGGTGTCTTCAAGCCCAATCGGTGTACCCCCCTCGAAGTGGAGGGTCACGTACGCGGGTTCATCCGGCGCTTCCTCCGGCGGCACCGTCAACAGGCAAAGGTCCGGCGGGGCTTCATTTCCGGGGTCTTCGAGGTCGCCGCCCTCGTGGCTTAAGTGCCAGATGTTCCGGTCCATGCTGTAGGGCCGTTCCCTGGTCACCGGTACAGGGATACCGCGGGCAGCCGCGTAGGCAATCGCGTCTTCACGCGAGCGGATATCCCACAGCCGCCAAGGGGCGATCACCGCTAAGTCGGGGTCAAGTGCCTTTACGCTCACCTCGAAGCGCACCTGGTCGTTCCCTTTACCGGTGGCTCCGTGCGCCACCGCTTCCGCACCCTCCCGGTGCGCAACTTCGACCAGCTTTTTGGCGATCAGCGGACGCGCCATTGAGGTCCCAAGAAGGTATCTGCCCTCATAAACCGCTCCTGCCCGCAGGGTGGGAAAGACGTAATCCGTTATAAACTCCTCTCTTACGTCCTCGATGTAAACCTTGCCGGCCCCGCTTTTTAACGCCTTCTCCCTGATAGGTTTAAGTTCCTCTCCTTGTCCGAGATCTGCAACCATGGCGACAACTTCACACCCGAAGTTCTCTTTCAGCCAGGGGATGATGATGGAAGTATCAAGCCCTCCTGAATAGGCCAGAACCACCTTTTTACTCATAGGTCACCTCCTCTAAGTTCAAACTTATACTGATAGACCTTTAAGGTCACTTCACGGTTCGGGCTTGTGCTGACGGACCTTTAAGGTCGGTTCACGGTTCACGGTTTAAAAAGATTTAAAAAAATAACTGTGAACCTTGAACTTCGAACTGACCTGAAAATCTTTTCAGTTTAAGCTTAAACTTTGAACCTCGAACTGGCCCTAAATCTCGTCAGTTTAAGCTCGAACTTCGAACCGACCCTGAATTAAAGCAAAAGAGCCAATAGCGCCTTTTGCACGTGCAGCCTGTTTTCGGCCTCGTCCCAAGCGCGGCTCGCCGGACCGTCGATTACTTCGTCAGTAACCTCCTCGCCCCGGTGCGCCGGGAGGCAGTGCAGGAATATGAAGTCCGATTTCGCATGGCTCGTCAGAGCGGTATTGACCTGATACGGCTGGAAAACTCTTATTCTTTCTGGGTGTTCGGCTTCTTTCCCCATGCTCGCCCAAACATCAGTAACGACCACGTCGGCCCCGCGCACCGCTTCCACGGGGTCTGCAATCACCTTAACCGTACTGTTCCCGGCAGCCGCCTTTGCCGCATTTATAATCTCCTGGTGCGGCTCATAGCCGGACGGGCACGCCACAACGATATCGATCCCTACCCGGGGACAAGCCAGGAGAAGCGAGTGGCAGACGTTGTTTCCATCCCCGACATAAGCGAGTTTTAAGCCTTCAAACCGCCCCTTTGCCTCCCATATGGTCATAAGGTCGGCCATTATTTGGCAGGGATGTTCCCAGTCTGTAAGGCCGTTAATAACAGGTACTGTCGCGCCGGCCGCCAGAATTTCCACGTCTTGCTGGCTGAATGTCCGTATCATTATGCCATCCACGTAGCGGGAGAGCACCCGCGCCGTATCAGAGATGGTCTCGCCCCGGCCAAGCTGCAATTCCTGGGCGCTTAAAAAGAGGGCGTTCCCCCCCAACTCGTACATTCCCACTTCAAAAGACACCCGCGTACGGGTTGACGGCTTTTGAAAAATCATTGCCAGGGTTTTTCCGCTGCAGAAGGCATGAGGATCACCCCTGCGCTTAGCTTCCTTGATCTCCCGGGCAAAACCGATTACCGCCGTGATTTCCTCGCCCGTAACATCGTTGATCGACAGGAAGTCCCTGCCGTTAAACAGTTTCCTTAACGAAGCATACACGTTAGCCCTCCTTGCTTTTACCGGCCGTAGCCAGCATTGCTTCTCTTAAAACCTCAACTGCTTTGTCAACATCTGCTTTAGTGATGGTGAGAGGCGGAACAAACCGCAGGGTATCGTCTTTCATCGCGTTCACGATAAGCCCTCTTTCCTGGCAAGCAGCCGCCAGAGGCTTCGCGGGAATCTTCACCATCAGGCCGAGCATTAACCCTATACCCCTGACCTCGCCGGCAAGGCCGGTTTCTCTTCCCAGGTCGGCCAGGCGCTCCTTCAGATAGGCACCGGTCTGAAACGCATTATCGATCAGCCCTTCCTCTTCCAACGCTTTCATTGCTGCGAGAGCAGCAGCCGCCGCCAGTGGGTTTCCGCCGAAAGTGGAAGCATGGTCGCCGGGGCTGAAACCGGATGCCACCTCGGCACTCGCAAGCATCGCGCCGATAGGGAAGCCCCCTCCAAGAGCCTTCGCCAGGCAGGCGATATCGGATTCTACCCCGTAGTGCTCCTGGGCCAAAAGCCGTCCGGTCCGTCCCAGGCCGCACTGAATCTCGTCAAAAATCAGGACTGTTCCTCTCTCCCGGGTAATTTCCCGCGCGGCGCGTAAAAACTCCGCCGAGGCGGGGTAAATTCCCCCTTCACCCTGTACCGGTTCAAGCAAAACGGCCGCCGTTTTTTCCCCCACCGCATCTCTTAAAGCCACGGCGTCGTTAAACGGGATGTACACAAAACCGGGCAACATGGGTTCGAAACCTTGATGGTACTTGGGTTGGCCCGTTGCGGTAATCGCTCCGTACGTCCTCCCGTGAAACGAGTTTTCCGCCGTCACGATCTCACAGCGGCCGGCGCCCCATTTCTTCTTTGCGTATTTACGGGCAAGCTTCAGTGCCGCCTCGATGGCCTCCGCCCCGCTGTTGCAGAAAAACACCTGGTCAAAAGAAGTGTGCTCCACCAGCCATTTTGCCAGTTCTACCTGTGGTATGCTATAGTATAGATTCGAGCAGTGCATCAGAACGCCTGCTTGCTCCCGAATAGCCGCCACTACCTTCGGGTGGCAGTGCCCGAGGGAATTCACGGCAAGGCCCGCTACAAAATCCAGATACTCCCTGCCGTCAGCATCCCGGACCCGTGCCCCCTCCCCTTCCACCAACACCAGCGGCACCCGTCCGTATGTCTTTATGATATACTTCTCGGCCTGTGCTACAATCTTCGCGGAGGTTAAACCCCTAAGATTTTCAGCCTTCATTCTTCCACCTCTATCCTTTAAGGTACTACCATCGTCCCTACACCCTCATCCGTAAACACCTCGAGCAGAATCGCATGCATCACTCTGCCGTCGAGGATGTGCGTGCTCCTTACCCCGCCTCTAAGAGCGGCTTCGCAGCATTCAAGCTTCGGGATCATGCCGCCGGAAATCTTGCCCGATGCAATCAGACCCGATATTTCACCGATTTTAATTACCGAAATTACTGAACTCCTGTCTTCCGGCTCGCTCATAATTCCTTCAACATCCGTCAAGATAATCAGTTTATCAGCCTTAAGGGCTTCGGCGATTTTGCCTGCTACGGTATCGGCGTTGATGTTGTACCCTTTCCCATCGGTGCCGAGGCCGACCGGTGAAACCACGGGAATGTACCCCTGCTGAATCACGCTTGCAAGAAGGTCCGGGTTAACCTGTGTTATCCTGCCGACGTAACCGATATCCTGTACCACCTCTGCTCCGTCCGCACGTTTAACGACTCCCGGCTTCTTTTCCGCCATTACCAGGTTAGCGTCCTTTCCGCAAAGGCCTACCGCCCTCCCGCCAAGCCGGTTGATCAGAGCGGTGATCTCTTTGTTCAAACGGCCCAGGACCATCTCTACAACCTCCATCGTTTCGGCATCCGTAACCCGGAGGCCGTTGACGAATGACGTCTCCTTCCCTAAACGCTTCAGCATCTTCGAAATGTCCGGGCCACCGCCGTGAACAACCACCGGGTGCATGCCTACGTACTTCATGAGCACCAGGTCGGTCATCACAGCCTGCTTCAGGTCGCAGTCAATCATGGCGTGCCCGCCGTATTTAACCACGATAATTTTTCCGTAGAATTTCTTGATGTACGGCAAAGCTTCGACCAGAATGCCCGCCTTTTCAATCGCTGTCAAAACCATCTCTTCTCACCCGCAACAATTTAGAATCCAGAATTCAGAATACAGAATCCGGAATAGTCCCAACAGCCCCCGCTGTCAGGTGCAGCGCTTTGTTAGAATTTCATTTTTATTTTCTCACCCAAAGCCACAAAGTCACAAAGATTTACTCTATTTCCACATGGAGTATTACTTTACCCGACTTTATTTTCGTTCATTATTCTTTGAGTCTTCGTGTATTTGTGTGATTATTTTTTATTTACTGAATTCTGACTCCTGACTCCCGGCTCCTAAGTCCGGTAACTCGCGTTGATGCGCACGTAATCGTAAGTCAGGTCGCAACCCCAGGCTGTGGCCATACCAGTGCCTTCTTTAAGGTCCACAGTAATTACTACCGGGTCCTGCTCAAGTTCCGCCGAAGCACGCTCCTCTGAAAACGGCAGCCCTGCACCGTCCGCCGCCACCTGTTCCAAACCAAGAAAAATGTCCACTTTCTCTGGGTCAAAAGAGGCCCCGGAGTACCCGGCTGCGCATAAAATCCTTCCCCAGTTGGCGTCTCGGCCGAAAACCGCCGACTTCACCAGGTTCGAGGCGGCAATGGCCCGCGCCGCCTTGCGTGCGTCCGCAACTGAACTTGCCCCTTTGACGCAAACTTCGATCAGCCTGGTGGCCCCTTCGCCGTCCCGCGCAACCTTCTTAGCCAGTTGAACGGCAACAGCCGTAAGTGCCGCCACAAATCTTTCATAGTCCGGCCCCTCGCCGGTGATTTCGGCATTTCCGGCCCGGCCGTTTGCCATAACCACCACCATATCGTTGGTGCTGGTATCCCCGTCCACCGTAATCATGTTGAAAGAAGCGTCGACCGCACTTTTTAATGCCCGGCGCAAAAGCCCGGGCCCCACCGCTGCATCGGTGGTAAGAAAGGCCATCATCGTCGCCATATTAGGGTGAATCATCCCTGAGCCCTTGGCCATCCCTCCCACAGCGCACTCATTCCCGCCCACGGAAAACCGGACGGCTGCCTCCTTCACCACGGTGTCCGTGGTCATGATTGCTTCCGCTGCAGCTAAGTGACCCGTACCGTCCAGTGCTTCGGCAGCCGCAGGCAGCGCCTCCTCTATTTTTATAACCGGCAGGCGCTGTCCGATTACCCCCGTAGAGCCGACCAGGACTCGTTCTTCCGGAATCTTTAAGGCCCTTGCTGCCGCACGCGCCATAGCCAGTGCGTCTGCGTATCCTTCCGGTCCGGTGCAGGCGTTGGCGTTACCGCTGTTGATCACCACAGCCTGTGCGACGCCTTTCTCCAACCTTTCGGCGGTGATAACAAGCGGTGCCGCCTTCACCCTATTGGTCGTGAAAACCCCCGCCGCGGCCGCCGGTACTTCGCTGTAAAGGAGCGCCAGGTCCTTTTTGCTCTTTTTGATTCCAGCCGCCACCCCGCTCGCCTTAAAACCGGCGGGAGCGGTTACGCCGCCTTCAATCCACTGCATGAAACGCTTTCCCTCCAAAACGGTTCAAAGTTATATAGTTCGAAGTTCGACGTTAACAAAGCAGAATTCAGGAGTCAAATTAATCGAATATTCCCTTTTTCTGGATTACGACTTCTGAATTCTGGCTTCTGAATTCCATACCCGGAAGCTACGGAAAAATTCCCGAAAAATCAAGCCCGGCCGTTTCCGGAAGACCAAACATCAGATTCATATTCTGTACCGCCTGCCCCGAAGCCCCTTTAACCAGGTTGTCAATCGCCCCCAGGAGAACCGCCCGGCCGGTACGCGCGTCTGCTACTGCACCCAGGTGCACTAGATTTGAACCGGTCACGCTCTTTGTCTGCGGGAATACTCCAGCCGGGAGCACCCGGATGAAGGGTTCGCCGCTGTAAAAACGCCGGTAAACCTCCAACAGCTCGGCCGTGTCAAGATTGGTTTTCAGGGCCGCGTAAACCGTGGCCAAGATGCCCCTGGTTTGCGGCACAAGGTGCGGCGTAAAGGAGATACGTACCTTTTCCCCTGCTGCAACAGACAACTCCTGCTCTATCTCCGGGGTGTGCCTGTGGACCGCAACACCGTAAGCCTGGACGTTTTCGTTCACCTCGGCGTAGTGCGTCCGAAGGTCAAGCTTCCGCCCCGCGCCTGAAACCCCTGACTTCGCGTCGACAATAATGCTCTCCGGGGCAATGACCCCGGAACGCAGGAGCGGCACCAGCGCCAACAGCGAAGCCGTAGGGTAACAGCCCGGATTGGCAACGATCCTCGCCCCTTTTATTTGGTCGCGGTAAAGTTCAGGGACGCCGTATACGGCCTCCCGCGCAAGCTCGGGTGCTCCGTGCTCCACCTTGTACCAGGACTCGTAGACCTTTACGTCCCGGAAGCGGAAATCCGCCCCCAGGTCGATGAGCTTTTTCCCTCGCTCTATCACCGCTTTAGCCACCGGCACTGCGTGCCCGTGGGGAAGCGCTGTGAAGACAACGTCGCATTCGGCAGCCATCGCGTCCGCGTCAAGAACAGATAGTACCCGATCCGTAAAGCCGGTGAGGTGCGGGAAAACCGCCGCCATTTCCTTGCCTTCGTAACTTCTGGAGGTCAAAACCGCCAGTTCCACCTCTGGATGCCGCGCCAAAAGGCGCACCAACTCCGCGCCCGTATACCCGGATGCACCGACAATCCCGGCTTTAATCAATTAAATCACCTGCCATAATACCACTAATATCATAATTATACAAAACAATGCATAAAAATACAATAGGGCGGGGGAAAATATAAGTTCGGTACTCCGCCCTTTCCGAAACAGCGTACGAAGCGGTATCCTCAGTGTCTTTCCCAAACCCCACCCACTATCGGGATCGCTTCACCGCAGGCAGTGCACTTGCCGTCCTTAAGAGCCGCGTTTCTTACCTTGTACCCTTCTCTCCTGACAACCACCGTATGGCAATTCGGACAGTAAGTGCTGCCGGCTTCGTCGTCCCAAACGTTACCGAGATAGACGAACTTCAGTTTCCGCCTTGCAATCTCACGCGCCCGGTAGAGGCTCTCAACCGGTGTCGGTGGGAGGTCCATTTCAAAGTTTGGGAAGTAACGGGAAAAATGAAGTGCTATGTTCGGGCTCAGGTCCGCCAGCCAGTTCACCAGGTCTGCAACCTCTTCCTCCGAATCGTTAAGGCCGGTAACGAGAAGGTTTGTGACCTCGACATGGCATTTTTGGGACGCAAGCTCTACCGTCCGCAAAACAGGCTCCAGCCTTCCGGCGCAGTGCTTCTTGTAGTAGCCGTCTCTGAACGACTTCACGTCAATATTCATGGCATCGATATAGGGAAGGATCTCCTCGAGTGGTTTTTCATTAATGAATCCGTTGGTTACCAGCACGTTCTTGAAACCGGCTTCTCTTACCCGGCGTACTGTGTCATAAACGAATTCGTACCAGACAACCGGTTCTGAATAAGTGTACGCAACGCCGACACAGCGCCGTCCCTGGGACGCGGTGACCGCCACCACCTGCTCGGGAGTCATATAAACCGCCGGCGGTGAACCGTGGGCGATCTCCCAGTTCTGGCAGAAACCGCACCGCAGGTTGCAGCCATAGGTACCAAGAGACAGGATTGTATGCGCCGGGTAAAAGTGATACAGCGGCTTCTTTTCCACCGGATCGACGGCCGAAGATGTGCAGAACCCGTAATTAAGCGCATACAGTTTCCCGCCGCGGTTCTCCTTTACCCTGCAAAAGCCTGTATGCCCCTCTTTGATGGCGCATTGTTTGGGGCAAAGCCGGCAGAAGACATTATTTTCTTCCTTTTGTTCGTAAAAGAGCGCTTCCCGCATAACCGACCCCTCCCAAAAAAAAGCGAAAGCTACTTTCTTCGCTGCGTCTAAGTATTATTATTGGTACCGGGTAACCAAAAACCGCTCTAACTTGACCGTTTCTTCCGGATCAATACCGGCTTTCCGCCGGGCAATTGAAACCTGTTGTTCCGGCGTATCTATCCCTTCCAGGTCCGGAAGCAAAAGTCCCCTTCTCGATCCCCGGGAAACAATCACCCCGTACCGCTTTGGGTCCAGGTCGTCAAGCCCGCTGACCGTTTCCGGTTCACCAAGAACATCAACGGTAACGTCAAGATCCGGCACCTCCGCCGGACTCACCGGGTCAAACCGCGAATCGCGGGTAGCGGCACTGACGGCGTTTTCAACAACCTCCTCCACGATGTTAGCCTGCGTCGGCTCAATCGTTCCGATGCACCCGCGCAAAAGCCC
>JBFLWY010000037.1:0-24072 GCA_040757355.1 Bacillota bacterium
GCCGCATCTCAAAAGCTAAATCCGCCACCGGCTTCAGCGCCCAGGAGATCCAGGAAGGAAGCTCCTCATCAAGCCGGTTGCGCCTCTTTTCTTTCTCGCGGGCTACCTTCTCTTTTATCTTTTGGCGTAAAAGTTCTTTAATTTCCTTGTTCTGGCGCATCACCCGTGCCGGCACGCTAAACCCCTCCCGGCTTGAATATTGAGACCCCGAGTTCTAAAACGCCGAAAAACCGCTGCTTCTTAGAACCAAGCGTGTGGAAGTTTACCAAACAATAACGCGCTTCCCGCGTGCCTGAAAAATCCTTCGAAATCGCGTTCTTTGGATAGCTGCCCAAGCCACTTCGTCAAATTAGGTTGGTAGCCATAATCTCTTTTTCAGCCGGGCAAAACCAGCTTCACGAAGTAGTAGTAAAACAAAACGGTTTAACCCGCAAACTTCCGTTTCCTTCCCCTTTCTTTAGCAAGCCCGTCCGTTGTAATTTTCAATTCCGCAGTGAGGTATCTTTCTTCCCCTGAATATCTGCATTAAGCTAATATTGAACACCCGCATGCAGGGAATACCGCCCGCCCGAGGCTGTTAAAATGCCGCCTACGTGTCTCTAACGCACGGCTCGCTAAAGACAGTATATATCCCTCGTTACAGTTCGGATAAAGAGAGGAGTTCCTTCGAAAGATTCGCGCAACGTATTGCCTTCGCGCTTAAAGACTAGCAAGGTCGGTTTCCTGCCCGGCAGCCAGATGGCACCACGCCCCACTATGAAAATAAGACTATGGGCTAACACATATCGGCCACGTCGTAACGGTGGACAATGTAGCCGCAAAGCTTCGCTGGCCTCGTCGGGTAAGGGTTGACCCTGGTGATTAATTAACAACGTTCGGCAGTAGCTGCAAAGGGAGTTCTCCTCTTCCTCAGCGCAGAAAAACTGCTTGCAGCAGCGGCACTGAAAAACCTCGCCGCAATCTGTCATCTTCCCACAACCCGGGCAGCAGAATAGCCGGTCCCTACCCACACGCCGACCATCGCTCAAAGTAACGAGCTCGTCAGGGAATAATCGCCTGCCGGTAACTGCGCACTGTTGCAATAAATCAGCCAACCCTGGTTCTCCGGAAAGGTCGGAGTAACCAAAAAGATTGCTCAGTCCCTTTTTCCCTGATCGCCTGCAGAATGCTAAATTTTTGGCTAAAGTTCTAACCCCAGTAACCTCACAACTATCGGTAAGACGCCGTAAAACAGGCTTCCCGGTTAGGTCATCTATTGCCAAAAGAGAACGGCGAACCTTTCGCCCGGTTTCAGAGCATTGTCCTATTGCGGCAGGGTGTACGATAACACCTGATTCTTCACAGTAGACGCCAGCGCGCTGGAGAAAAGTTAAACCCGTATCCGGACACCTGATGAGCATGTCCGGGTGGACGCGGCGATCCGTTACGGTACAAATACCCAATTCCTGGGGTAGTGCCAGCCGACCGGTTTCTTCGCAAGGAACCAACAGTGACCTTCGTACCCGCCTCCCCGACACAGAGGATACAGCTAAACCTTCCGGCAGGACCTGTATGCCTGTATGCTCACACTTCTCGAAAAGTTGGGCTAAAGCTCGCTTCCCTGTTTCCGGACAGAGGCGCAGGAGACTCCGCCGGACTTTTTTACCAGTAACTTCGCAAATGGCGAGCCCCTCCGGCAAAACCTGGTCACCGGTGAATTCGCAGCGCTCAAAATGGTCCGGTGTTGCCTTTCGTTTTGTTTCGGGACAAACAATCAGTTCGTCTTTCAACACCTGCTGACCGCAAATCTCACAGGTTTCCGCCTCATCCGGCAGCCCTCTGCGGCCGCTATAGGCACTTTCAACCATATTTTCGGGGAGGGCAAGGCGTCCGCTGACCGCGCTCGGCTCCATGATCCGTTTTAAAACAGACTTTCCAGTAACACTATCCTTTTCTAACAGGTCCTTCCTGACCTGTCGGCCAGTGACAGAACAAACGCCTACTTCGTCAGGGAGCAGCGCGTTCCCAGTTTCAGCGCAGATTTTTTCTTCTCCGGGAATAAACGGCTTTCCCGTCCAATCACTGGTCTTTATGTATTCTTTGAGGGCGTATCGGCCCGAAACAGCACTCTGCTCGACGAGGTCTGGCGCTACACGCCGGCCAGTTACAGCGCACTCCACAACTTCGTCAGGTAAAACAAGCCTCCCGCTGGCCTCACATTGTACCATTTCTTCAGGAAACGCCCACTGGTCCGAAACAGCACTGCGTCGCATCTCTGAAATTAAACCGGTTCTACCCGAAACCGCCGAAACACGCACCTCTTCTGCCAATACCCGTCTTCCGTCAGGCAGCACAACAGAGCACGCAGTACAAACAAAGCTTTTTTCTTCATCCAAGGGGAAAATATGATCAAAGCAGAATATACCGCTGCATTGCCTGCAAACCCGCCGGTGCTCAGCACAGACCAACCGGCCACAGGAAACGCACGCCGACAGCGGAGAAGCAACCTGGCTTTGTTGGCGGCAGGTTTTACATATGCCATTTGTACATCCTTCGTAAGAACAGTGCTCAAAATCAGATGCCGCAACGATGTGACCGCCAGGGCAGGCCCAACCCTCCCCGACGGCCACCGCTTTCCCAACTATCGGTAATTCTGAAGACACCACGCCCGCTAATGGTATCGCCGTAAGCCTCACAGGATGTGCTTCCTGTTGCATCCGATTTCGTACGAAAGCCTCAACCTCGACACGGTCGTAAACTAACCCACAAATGCCTAACGGCTGCATCTCAACCTGTGGGACAAACCGCAGCTCCAGAGAATGCAGGGCCGTTTTAATCGAGGGATCCGTGCCGGCAATCCTGCGTACCAGCAATTCCGAGTCTGGCTCTTGGACACCTGAATATTTTTGTCGTACAAACTCAGCCAGACGAAGAAGATCGTCCTCAAACCGACCCTCGTAAAACCGACAAAAGGTATTGATGCTTTCATCCTTTTCTACAAGGTCTTGCACATGAACCGGATCGATACTAAATTTCATTTTCACCAATTGATCAGGTGCTGCCAGCGTAAAGTCGCCGTCTCTTCTTAATTCGTCCAGATACGATAACTCGACGAGGTCGGCTACCCCATCTTCAGTATGGATAATAGGTATTTCTACAATGGTTTCGTAACGATCGGTAGCCACGGTGGCACCAACACGGAACCACGCACGCAGAGCCAGTCTTGGTTCTTTTGCGGCGACCCGTAAACGATTGAGCACCATCCCCAAATCTTTGAGTTTTTCTTTTAGCGTTGCCTCGACCTTATCCAGACCCCGCTTTCGCGTATCTAAGATATAAGCCGATGCCTCTTCACGGACCCAGTGTGTAATCCTGTCAAAGGTCTTCGTTCCCGGCATAACAAGCCGTATCTTGTGACCGTCTGAACCAGAGTGGTAGTCTGCCGGATTAAAGACCAGTTCTGTCTCTCTCCCTGCTGACGCGATAAAAAGCCGACCATCAGATGTTTCCCGAATCTTAGTACCAGCACGCCGAAGGCATCCTCGAATCAACGATCGCAGGTCAAGGCGAGGCTTGATTCTTTTGAGACCGGCCAGGCGACGGCCGTGGTCAGCGGCGCGGATGCTTCCCAGGGCTTGCTCCGTAGCTTCCCGCATCTCCTTCATTTTCGCTTCCGCCTTCCGACGGCTTTCTTCCATCCGCCGCAGATCTTCGCTAACATCTTTCTTCTCCGCGGCCTTGCGTACTAACTCCATGATGACCTCTTCAAGGGACCGCCCTTCCTCGCCGTACCCACAAAGCTCAAGCAGTTCTTCCATCTCGCCTATTGCCTGATTAAACAGGTTGAGCTTCTCCATTAACCGGAGTACAACGTGGTCTTCAATGGTATCTTTTAAAACCAGGTTATAGACGATAACTCTTCTGGCCTGCTGGCCCAGTCGCTGAACACGGCCAATTCGCTGTTCGATTACCATCGGATTCCACGGGAGATCATAGTTGACTACGACGTTGCCAGCCTGCAAATTTAGCCCCACGCCCCCAACATCGGTCGAGAGAAGGATCGGACGAATAGGAGGCTCCGCCATGAAGTCTTGGATGGCACGCCGGTTGGCCATCGCCTGCCCACCCTGCAAAATTGCAATCTGGTCTTTGAAACCGGTACGTTCTAAAGCTTTTGCCAAGAAACGCAATGTCTCTATTCGCATGGTAAAAACGATCAGACGTTCAGCACGCCCCTTTTTCGCAGCTGCTTTTACGTATTCGACAACGGCGCGAGTCTTCGCTGATTCGGTAATTGCTCTTCCGGCCTCCGCCAGTTCGAGCAAGCGCTTTCGGAAAGCCGGAGAAAGCATATAGTCTTCACGGGCCTTATTTTCGAACGAGGCCGCAAGCGCCCACGGGCTGCTCATCAGGCTGCGCGCGTAGGTGTATTGAACGAGTTTTGGAAACTCCAGAATAACTTTCAGTGCATGCTCAATATATTCTCTTTCCTCCGGTAACGGTGTTAAACGACTGTCCCTCACTTCCCTCTCGGGGAACAGTAGCTCGGCATCCTTCCGCCGTGTACGGATCAACGCCTGGCTCACCCGCCGCCTGAACTCCGGTTCCGTACCCGGCAGGAGGCGCCGGGCTTCACGATCCGCTATAAAGCGACGCGCAAATTCATCCGGCGGCCCCAGAGGATTCGGCTGTGGAGCCTTCAGGACCTCAAACTGGCTGTAAATATCCCATAACCGGTTCTGGAGAGGCGTCGCCGTAAGCATAATGCAGAACCGCACTTTTCCTTCTCGCATTAGGTCCCGAAACACCTGGGCGGTTTTTGGGGGGTTCGGGGTACCGTAAAGGTTGCGAAGCGCATGAGCCTCATCGAGGATAAGGAGATCGAATTGCCGGTCTCTGATAGCCGCAATCTTGCTGCGCGCCGTATGATAACTCGTGATCCAGAAGGGATGACTCTTCAGGTTAGCAAAATCTCCGCCGACTGCTGCCCGGGCAACAACGTTGAACTTGGTTTGCAACTCATCTGCCCACTGACCCATAATGTTCTTCGGGCAAACTACCAGGATGGATTCAACACGCCCGCGGTCCAGCAGTTCTTTGGCGATAAGTCCCGCGGTAATCGTCTTCCCCAGCCCCACATCGTCAGCAACCATACCGGCCGGGTGTAGGCAGCGAAAAAACTGGATCGCATTATCAACCTGATGTTCATACGGGTCAACGTCTATTTTCGGGAGGCACGAAAAATCGTCCTTCCGGTTGATATCCAGCGGTTCCGCCAATGACCATTCGTGCGCAGCGAGATGAAGCTCAAACTCTTCGGCATCGGCTGCCGAAACGGCAGCTTTGCTTTTCAGCCATTCGTGCAAATTAAGTATTCGATAAACCCGTCGCTCTTTAATCGTACCTGTATTCATTGTTGACCTAACCCTCCGTTTTGAGCAAGGCTCTCAACGGAAAGAGCTTTACTTATCCTTACTTCAAGCCTTTAACATTACCATATCCTCATCCAGTCCCTGCCGGTAAAGACAAAGCCTGCCGTTGACTTCCACAACATAAGGAGCAACCGTCCCCAAGGAAAATGGAAACAATACCGGCGATGATACAAGCTGCAACAAAGGATAAGCATCGGCACCGCCCGCTACAAGCGTCGCCTCAATCACCCAGGCGGCCAGTTTCTCATCTTTAATTTCGCGGACGGGTGCCGCCCGGTAGACGCCCTTCCGAGAGGTTTCCTGCAGCACACCCCAATCAATAAAGCAGCGGACGACCCGCCTGGCGGCCCGGGCCACCGTTTCTCTTTCTCCCAATTGTTCGCGCAGCCGCCGTTGGATCTGCGACAGGGAAACCGAATCCTGCAAACGCAACAGCCGCCCGACAGCCTCAGCTACGAGTGCCACAAACGGGTAAACCGCAATGGTCATTCCCCAGTGGACAGCCAGATGCTGTTCACTAAGCATTCGCCGCAGCAAATCCAGGCCGTCATCACGAAGGCTCCTAAGGCGGGCCGGCGGAGAAACCCAAATTTTCAAGAGAATGGTGATCGCCTTTTCCCGGTTTCCGCGTTCGGCGGTCCCGCCTACAGAGAGACGATCCTTCAAGAGTTCCTGCAGCGCGCCCTGGATCTCTTTTCTCTCATAGCCCGCCAATACTAAGGCCGCCGTTCTCTCTATCCACTCAAGCCGAATCCGCTGGCTGAAACCCACTTGTATCCGCTCGTTCATAAGCTCCTCCCTTTGATCTGCTCCACACACACTAAAGGAACTATCACCTCTTCCAAAGAAATACCCCCGTGACAAACGGCTTTTTCTCCCTCACGGATGAAGGCCGACCGAGCCGGTGCCAGAAGGGGCAGGTAATCTTCCGGAAGCCCGGTGGGCGCCCATTCGATGGCGTCCGGGAATTTCTCCTTAATCCGCTTTCGCAGGAGCCGGTCAGGGTAGATTCTGGCGCGGTACCCGCGCAGGTCGGCCACGGCACCTTCGGTCGGAACCCCGCATCCGCGCGCCTCGATATTTCCGTGGTCTGACGTTAGATAAACCGCAAATTCATGCTTAAGAAGCAGATTAAACAACTCGGCGAGGTGCCCCTCTTTCGCCCATTGACGTATCTGGTTATGCATTCCGGCGGTACCGAGCTCCATCCCGTGCATAATCTTATCCACCTTCCTAACCACCACGCCAGCCACGCGAATTTTAGGAGGGGCCAGAGCCTCCGCAACTTTGTCCAGATCCTCGTCCCCCACTACATTCACGTAAGCAACCGCGCCTTTTTCTAGACCCTGATCAGACCAGAAAAGCGTCCACAACAAGGGCTCCTTATCGGTAGTATGGAGGCTGCCGGGGAAAAAGAGCGGGGGCTTTCCCGCAAAAAGAGCCTGACGCGAAACAGACGTCAGCGTGGGAACCCAGGCGAAAACCGCACTCTCGTGGAACCGAAAGTTCGGCCAGCAGTCCATAAAGGTGCCACGAATAACCAGCCACTGGTCAAAGGCAAGGCCGTCTAGAACGACCAGGGCGACTCTTTGGTGATAACCTTTATCCAGAGCACGTGTAAGGTAGCGGGGGATGTGGTGCAACATAACGGGAGGTGCGGGCGGTTGGTTGTGCAGACCTCCGTAGCGGTCCCGCATCCAGGTGAAGAAGCTGTTATCAACCCGGTAGCGAAGGGTTTCAAATTTTTCCACGTCTGCGCGGTCCCCACTAAAATTTTCTTCAAACCGCAATACAGTTAACTCGGCCCAGTTGCGGGCGAAGTTCAACCATTCTTTATACCGCGCACCCTCGCCCGGAACGGATTTCTCTATAACCGGAATCAGATTATCGAACCGGCGCCGCCACACTGCCGCGGGATCCGTTTTCAGACCTACTGCTACCCATCGCGAGGAAAGTTTGGTCCCAGCAGGATGAAATACCGGAGTGAGATGGCCCTCCACAAACAGATTATCAACATAAACCCGGACGTCGTCGTGATCAAAGGGAAGGTACAAGGGACCGGAATAACGGAGATCGTAAACCGGTTGAGCCTCGCGGCCGTACTCACCCGTACCCTTGGCAAGGTGATCAAGAAAAATCGGCCATCTTTCCTGTAAGAAGCTAAAAAAGGCTTCCCGGTTGGGAATAATCTCTTCCAACGGCCAGTCGTCAAAACGCCCGTCGTTCCGGAGTATTTGAATGAACCGTTCGTCCAGCACCTTCGGCACCCGCCGTCCTTGGTAATGTCGCTGGAGAAGAAGGCGGAGCAGGTCCTGCGGCTCTTTAATAAGTTCCGGGACGACTCCAAAGACGTGGCGCAGCACGAAGTCTTTTGTCGCGTTGTTTCCCAATATCCCGGGATTGTATCGTTCCTGCGCTTCGTAAAGAATACCGAGTTCACCGCGGTCTAACGCGGCCACCACAGCGTAACTCAAGTTCGGGAAAAGGTCCCCGAGACTAAAAGAAAGCTTTCTCCCTCTCTGCAGCAGATCGTAAGGTAAATTACGCAGGTCGGCCGTGGGCGTCTGGACAACCACCACAAGACCTACCAAGTCGCCCTGATCCAACCGGGAGCGGTATTTTGACTCATAGGCAAACCGGAAAGCCACCGGATCCTCGTAAGAAATCAGTTCAAATCCCCGTTCCCGGAGGACCTGCAAAATGCCTTCCTCCGTGAGCAGTCCGTCCGGGTCGGCAACCAGTATTAGGCGGGCTACACCCGGTGTGAATTCCTTTAAAATCTGGTCGCGCCAGCTACCTTTACTGAGTGATGAGTGATGAGTACTGAGTGATGAGTGATGAGTACTGAGTGATGAGCGATGGGTCATGGGTGGTTTCTCCTTCGTTCGGCTGAAGCTCGAAGGCCGCCCAATATTCGTCCTACTTCTTCCGCACTCAATAGAAGACTGTGAAAACTTTCCCGATCAAGGTAGCCCGCATCCAACGCCACGTAGAGATGGGATCGTAGTTCTGCACAAGATGCTTTGGCAACTGATAGAAATTGGTGAAATTCGGATGGCTTTCCTCTTTCAAATCCCTCCGCAATGTTTGCCATAACAGAAATTGCCGCTCTACGAATTTGGTCGCGAAGGGCAAAATCTCGCATGAACTCTCCCTGTTTCGTTGTCTTGTAAACAGCCGCTGTGAGCTCCCGTGCCTTTTGCCAGGCAACTAAATCTTCAAAACGACCTATCCTTTCACTCATCACCCATCCCCCATTCCCCGTAACTCATCACTCATCATTTTTACTAGGGCAAGCAGCGCGCCCTGGGCCAGGGCCTCCGTTATCCGGGCCGCGGCGGCGATGTAAACCAAGTAATGAGTGCTGAGTAATGAGTGATGAGTATTTAGAGGGCGAAGTTGGTCGGCCCGGACACGGACGACAGTATCCTGGAGCGGCAGCCAGACGCGGCAGTAAGTCTCATTCCACAACGTTTGAGTGCTGATTACCAAACAGATTTCATTATACTCGAGGCTATACATCCAAGTATCATCATTAGATATCGTCCTCATTGTTCCTTTTACACTTCTTCCATAGTTTCAATCTAACTAGCCATATAGGATCATGGGGATTTTTATCTAGTTCTCGACTAATGGCAACCTTTATTAAATGCCAGCGTTTTACTTTAAGAAATTTACTTTCAGGTATTCTTGGCAAATCATAATCTTCCAAGTACTGTTCTTGGATTTGCGTGACTAATTCTTCAGTTATTTCATCTGGTTTAGCTTCTAGCTGCTGTATCCTATACTTAATCTTTGTATAGTGGCGTACAGCCTTATCGTGCAATGCAGCCTTCGAAGCTGGTCGCCATGCGAGTTCAATGAGCGTAAGCGAGAAATTCGCTGCAGCCACAATTCCGCCTAACCATTTAAAAGTATCTGGCGAAATACCTGTTGTCCGACGAACAAATTCTTCGGAAACCATCACGAAAGTGAGTAAAAACGCAGAAAAAAGGAGAGCCCCAACTGTTAAAAGGTTATGCCAGCGATTATAAATGTCTCGAAGGTAGCTATGTGCTGTAGCTTGCATATCTGCAACGCGTCGCAACCTTTCTAATTGTTTTACCAAGCTAGAGGGTTCACTCATTTCCGAACAGTTCCTCCCACACTGCAATAGTATAATTTTGATCTGCTACCCTCATTCGCGTTGCCAACCTGCTTAGGAATGCGGAAATTCGAAGCCGTGCTCCACTGCCGGATGGGCCTAAATACTCATCCACATAAAGCGATTGCCCAGTCCGGTCCATAATTGGCTTTTTAACTAACTCGGCAGCTCTGTCACACATATGAATTAACATTTCCTTATAGTTTGTATTCCCAGTATAACCCTTAAACGCTTCGATTGCTAAAGACTCAATGTGATAACCAGATAACTGAGCATCGTTAGGAAGGTTACTTTGTAGCACCTTAAATAGTTTAACAACAGGTACTACCCTGCCACCACAATCTCGATTTACGGCAGTAAGCTTTTTAGCAAAAGCATCTGGTCGAACAACGTTGCTCCACCGATCTCCTTGAGGAGTGGCAATTCGTAATCCTTCCTTCGTTCTTAATGTCGGTAGAATCTGGATAACGTGTCCATCACTAAAACGAATTGTGATAGCCAGTTTTCCTATAGATATTTCCGTATGAGGCAATCGCTGCCGCAATCGCTTGGCAAAATAACCCAGTATTTCAGATGGAGATTTTCCCTCTAACGAAGTATCATCAATCAGAGCTAACGTATCTACATCACTTAGGCCATCAACAAAGGTATGTTTTTTGACCGATCCTCCAAACAAGAGGTCTATCGTACCTTCAATATCGCGTTCGAGGGCTTTTTTAATCGTTTCAAGGTGTCTCCTTATAGCCTCAACGTCTCTACCGTTATATTCCTGAAGAATATCCTGCAGAAAACTATTTACTTTAGAAGTGTACACAGAAGAATCTACCCCAGCATTTGCCCGGCGAAGTAACTCATTTAGTAGATCCTTTCGTGGTCGAAAAGGCCGTTGGAATCCTCCGCTGCTCCCGCTCATCACTTCTCCCCTCCAATTTGTAACCCAGCAGTCTTAACTAACTCGACTATTCTGGCCATATATTCCTGAGGCATAAAGAATTCATTGACTGAACGAGTATTAATAAATTTGATCATAGACTTCAATAAGTGATCAAGGAATTGGAGATTTTGAATCCAATTCATAACGTCTAATTCATTGTCACAGTATTCCCATTGTCCCAACAGAAACCTCGCTGTAGATAAACTAAATGTTAGACCATCTATAAATTTATATCGAAGCCACGTTAATCCATCAAAAATATCTGCACCACAGAGGAAATACGCAACGACTGAAACAGGATCGAGACAACCAAAAATATGTATCGGAATTTCCAAACCGTGCCCCAAAAAAGCAGATCGTATTGTCAAAAGGTTACGACATCGGCTTAAAAGGGAGTCTCCAAGTTCCTTTTCCGTAACCCCAAAGATGGAAAATGAAGCGAATAATCTAACATTATCCACTACTTCATCCACATTAATTACTTGTGAATCTTCCCTCTCCGGTTTACAAAGAAAATCTGAAGCATAGGATGGATATCTTGAGAAAAGGATTTGAGCTTTCTCCATTTGATGGATGAGTGGTTGAGACTCGCCGCAATCATAATTAACGAGAATTAGTTGCGCAAGAGGGCGTAACTTATTAAGTACCTCAAGATAATAACCTATACCCCAGGGCTTACAGTGAAGAGAATCAACTCTTGAAGGGTTACTTTTAACTTCATAACCTCCGCTATCTATAAAAACTATATCGGATGAGTAGATCTCGTTTTCCAATATCTCCCCGTAGTAAATATCATAAGCACTTACGAGGGAAGCTTTTGTGACATAGGGCTTCAGAAGTTGATAAACGTCGCGTATATACGGAAAGCCACGACTTGAAAAAGACGGGATAAGAAGTGGGGTTCTAACATTAGCGACCGGAACTTTGCGTACCTTGCAAATTTCGGTAACCAGCATAAAGCATCTCCCTATCTTTACAGGACGGGCATTCGCCGCACGGTGATTCGGCGTGTCGTTCACAACTATAGGTCAGACTTATAGGCACTTCATTTTGCAGGCAAAACTCAAAAATATCAGGCTTTGTGAAATCTATAAAGGGAGCTTCAATACCAATAGTTCCACCAAAATAACCGTCAAATATTCGAGCCATATCCATCAAAAATGTCCTCGAACAATCGTAATACGGAGTACCAGCATGAATAGCTATGGAAAGTAAAATGGGGCCAGCAGAAATAACATTAGCTGCAGCAAGTAACAATAGCGCGTTTCTACCGCGATACTCCCAATTGACACAAACGATCGGCAGCTTAAGATCTACTGTAAATACCGGAATATTATAATAGTCTGATAAAGCTATTACTGAGCGTCGCTCTCCAACAGCACTTGGTTGACCATAATTAAAGTGAACACCCTGAACTTTCATTCCTCGCGAAAGGTAAAAGGGTATTAGAGCAGAGGAATCTATTCCGCCCCCGAGTAAGATTAGTACTTCTGCACACGATTGCTCCATAAATTATTCACCCGTCCTCGTTAACGCCTGGTCGTACCACATCAGGAGCTTCGGGTCCTCCTGTAAAACATTCTCGGGGATTTTGCGGGCTACGTCAATGACGGTCCGGTAGTCGCGCTCCTGCCAGGCTTTTTTGAAGCCGGCGCGGACGGCCTCCAGGCGGAAGACCTTTAGCTTCCGCTGCTTTGATGTACGGTATTCCTCGAACTCCTTCAGCAGGGCCCGCTCACGCAGCTTCTCGAGGTCGGCGGCTCTATTGGGGTCGGGTACGTACCAGCGGTCGAGTGCGCGAGTGATGAGTGATGAGGACTGAGTGATGAGCATGCCGTTATCCTCGGCAGCCCTGCCCGCTGCAAGTTCGTCCTGAATGATTTTGCGGAATTCAGAACTCTGCTTCATCCACGCGACGATTTGCGCCGGAATGGGGCCCCTGCCGTCGTAGCAGAGGAAGTTCTGCGCTAAAAGCTCTTTTAGCTCCAGCGGTTTTTCGTGCTTTTGCCAGCCGCCGATCTCCCGGATGAACTGCGGGTGAAGCTCCTGAAAGGTCTGGGGCTTTTTGGCAAGCTGTAGCTTTAGCCACTGGATGGCGCTCGCCTCGTCGGTGACGAAGAGTTCGAGCTGCGTAAGCTCCTTGGCCTGAAGGCGCTTTTTGTCGTACTCGGCCACCTGATCGGGCAAAAAATACATCCCGTCGCGCTCCGGGAAACGCTGCGCCAGGCCCGCGTAGAACTCCGCCGCGGAAAGCGGTACCAGCACCCCCCGCTGCACGTGGAAGGCCACCATCCGGTCGTAAAGCATATGGCCCATCCGCTCCTGGAGGACCTCCAGCCGCCCACCCTTGCAGGCGGGAACCGGCAACTGCCGCAGGTGGGTCCGGACGAAGTCCCAGACGCCTTCCGCGGTGCCGGCCTCTAATTTGAAGCGCTCCTCCAGGCCGCCGTTCGGCTTGTAGGCGGAGATGACCAGGTCCACCTTGACCGCGCCGCTTGAGGTCACCTGCTTGAAGGTCCCCTGTTTTTTATCCAGGGTGCGGACGTCGGCGATCACAAACCCGGCCTCCTGAATGGCTTCCTGAATCGCGTTCCACACCGCGTTCTTGGAGTTGTGGAAGACCACCGTCATCCAGCGCCCGGGCTTCAAAACCCGGTAGTACTCTTTGAAGCACCGGGTCATGATCTCCTGGTACTCCCGGAGCCCCTTGCCCTGGACCTTGTTCTCCACCGCCTCCGGCTTGTTGTTAGTGAAAACCTTAAGCCAGGCCTCCCAGAGGAAGTTAAGCTCCGAGTACATCAGGTTGCCGCCGAAGGGCGGGTCGGTGAAGATGTAGTCGATTACGGACTCTATCAATCCCTTATGTCCTAAAGAAGAACTTTGTAAACCGGAGGATAGTGATTCTTCACTTATTTTGTTTAGTAACATTGACAGTATAAAATTGTAACGCCGTTTAAAGTTCTCAAAGATGGATCCTTCACGAGGAAGAGATGGAACGTAAAGAGTACCTTTCAATATTCCTCCTGCCGTATTCTGAGGATTTCTGGAATCATAACGAAAGCTCGATTGTTTACTACTGATCTGCAAAATTCCAGTGAAAATTAAACTCAATAAATTTTGGATAGATATAGGACGATTTGTATCAAACAGCATCTTAGTTAACAAACTTGCCAGCACCCACAGATTCCGCTTCGTATAAAAATGGTGCACGTGGGTGATGCCGTGAGAAACCTTCGGCTGCTCGGTATTATACCCCTCCGGCATGCGGTCGGTGGGGAACCAGTAAGGGATGTCGCTTTGTTCTATCTTCTCGATCAGCGCCAGGTCGAAGGCGTCCGGTTTTTTTTCAAAGCGCTTTTTGCCAAAGGTGTAGTTGATGAGCACCGGGACCTGTTTGGCCTGGCGAATTAGTGATGAGTGATGAGTACTGAGTGATGAGTGATGGGGAAACTGGGGGATAGACTTGTCTGCCTTTGTCACCCAGGCGCGCTCCATATTGCGCTTGCTAAGGCGGGCACCGCAGTGGGGGCAGGAGAACTCCTCGCGGACCCGGCCCGCCTCCTTGTCCACCGCCGCCTCCCAGAAGATTACCTCACCGGCGCAGTCGGGGCAGATGAAGACGTCCGACCAGACGGTGTAGTTTATAGTGCCGAGTGATGAGTGATGAGCGCTGAGCAAAGAACGGATTTCCTCGACCGTTTTCGCGCTGCGGATTTTCTCCGCCAACTCCTCAGCCAACCCACCACTCATCACCTTCAACTCATCACTCATCACTGTTTTATACATCCAGCCGCACTTGGCCTCGACCTCCGCCAGGATACGCCGCGCCTCGCGCTCGAAGGTGGCCACGTCCACCGGGGTGTTGTAGTTGTAGGCGATAAAGGTGGCGGCCGGACAGAGGTCGTTCAAGACGGCGCGGCGAGCCCCTAACTTGGCGAAAGGCTTCCAGGCCGTCCTGCCGTCCTCCTCCTCCGGTTTCAGAACGGTGCCGTCCTCTTCCACCCGGTAGCCCAGCGCCTCCACTGCTTTCCGGTCGCCGCAGAGCTGCGCCGCCACGCCGGTCATGCCCGTGCCGCAGAAGCCGTCGAAGACCAGGTCTCCAGGCTCCGTGTAGTGCAGGATGTAGCGCATGATCGCCTTGTGCGGCACCTTCGTGTGGTAGGAGTGGGCGTTGTAGATGGGATCGTTCTTCCCCTCGCTCACGTCGGCGGCGAAAGGCTCGCGGCGGTAGTTGTCATTTTCCGGATCGTAAGGCTTGCCGTAAAGACGGATGAAATCCTCAATGAACGGGTTCGGACAAGCGGTATAGTAAGGCGGGTCGGAAAGCCGCAGGATATCCTCGATCTCCCCGTGCGGGAAGCCCACCTCGTCCTTCCAGAGCCAGAGCAGATCTTTCCCTTTTTGGGTGCGGGCGTTCGCGGCCATCCGCCGGGCCAGCTCCCGCAGCTGCTCCTCCTCACCCATTGGCCACTTCTCAATTGACTTCAGCCGCGCCACCGTGTCCTCTACGCCTGTGAAGGGCACACCGCCGAGCTTCGCCTCCAGTTCCGCCAATCCCGCGCGCAGTTTTTCCGCAAAGTGTTCCCGGCGGGCCTCTTCCGATTCGAAGGTCAGCCCGAGACATTGAACGGCTTCGTGACGATCAATTCCTGATTCAGGTTTATAGGCAGAAAATAAGTCGTTCACTGGTTTTAGCTCCCCGAAAAATCAAGATAGAAAACCGCTCAACGATGTTCGCTTAATGCGCAAACTAATGTTGTCGCACATTTTTGTTAACATTTCGCAAGAAAAATGTGAAGCAAAATGTTAAGAGCACATTTTAGATATCCCTTTAAGTACTTTTTTGCCGGTTCGCCGGCTCCACGTAAACATACCGTGCACCACGGCCATATCCCTTTACAAGCACTACGCCTTCATCCTGAAGCTCATGGATTAGACGATTTACCTGAAACCGATTGAAATGGGTAATTTGCCGTACTTCGGCGTTGGTTAGACCGGTCTCTCCACGTCTGTTTCGCTGCCGCAAAACGCTAAGCACCCGCGTTTTCGCCGCCTCCCAATCAATTCGCCGGTCGCGCTCAGGATGCCCGGGAACGGAAAGGCGGCGGTGCAGGTCGGAGCGTAACGTCCAGTATGTGCCCCGACCAGTTCCGCCTCTCTCCAGATAGCCGAAGTCTTGCTCCATCTCACTCAGAATTTCGCGGACCTCGGTCTCCCGCCGTTGGCATATGCGCGCCGCTGTGCCTGTATCCAGTTCAGGATGTCGCAGCAGGTGCTGGAGAATCAGCAAGTGGTCAACCGATAGCGTGCGGCCGCGCTTATTCTCCTCGGCCACAAAGACCCGAAAGGGAACCGATAGTGAGCTCGCTAAAAAAGTCACCTTTACCGCCTCACCCTGTTCCTCAATCAACGGGGGCTCCTTCCCTTCGATGAGCAAAGATGAGAACATCCGCGGGATCCCTAAGTTGCTGCGGTTAACGAGACGAAGGCGGGTTAAGGCGTCCACTAAATTGGGGTTCCGGGAAACCGGATGGTGATGGAGAATGTTGTCGGGCGAAATACCCCCTATAAAGCCGCCCGGGTTGCTGATCTCAATTTTTTGCGGAAATTGCCTGACAAGGATTGGCCCGGCAATACGGTAATCCGCGTGGCAAAAAGCATTCATTAGTGCTTCCCGGAGGGCGATCTCCGGATAGGTTCGGTACTCGAAGTGAAACAAGCCGTATTCAAGTGTGGTGATAGGATTATCCATCATGATCCGGTCAGTCAAACGCAACAGGGCAACCGGCAGGGCCTCGCAGCCATCTGTACGGTCAAAGTATTCGGTATCATTTCGCATTCTCAAGTGAGTCCAGATGTACCCCGGAAGATGTTTCCTGATGGATTCTTCTTTACCGGCAAGAAGTATACCAGCCCGGGTCAGACGCCCATTGCGAAGGACGCCCAGCGCACCGAGCAGGTCCAAATCGTCTAATTGCAAAAGTTCTTCCGGAGCACGCTCGTGTCGCGCTACCTTGCGGAGTTCTTCAAGAGCTAAAGCAGAAAGATGCGCGGCTGGATTGCCCGGTACCTCCACCGCCGTGAAGTCAGTTTCCCCGGTTTCCACCATAATACGGCGTCTGAGTGTCCCGGTGAGCGGCTGACAGTCCTTACCGACACGAATCTTCCCTTTACCGGAGGTATCTGTGTACGGAGGGAGACCCGGGTAAACCTGCATCACCAGCAATCGCCCTGTTCCTTCCCGCACGGTGAGCTCTTCGAAGACCGGCGTGATCTTAGGATCGGTCAAGTCGTAAACGGCTTTTTTAAGCCGGTTGACATCAATTTCACGCGGCACACCCGTAATCGCACGGCCGCGTCCGATTGCCTTATCATTTATACCGAAAACCACCGTGCCCCCACCGCCGTTAGCCATACAGACTGCTATATCAACCACCACGCGCGCCATGTCGTTCACACTGCGACTTTTCCACTCTTTGAACTCCAAATCCTGATCTTCCAGGTCCTCCGCCGGCCGGTTATTCAGCTCCTTCAGGAGTTCGCGTACTTCGCTAACACTCCGCATAATCACTCCACCATTACCCGTACCTTTTGGGGATCCTTTCCCGCAGCCAACCCACTCAAATAATCTTCGAAACGTTTCCGCATCTCGGCCAGGGTGGCCGGTGCGCCGCCAGCAAGCAAAGCAGATCGCAGGTCGGCGGTCTTCACCACCACTTTAGTGAGCCCCGAAAGGGCTTCCCGGACGGCTTGGATAAACTCCTGTTCCAGGCCGGCAGGAAGCCGGCGCTCCCGGAGGAAGTCCTCGATGAGTTTCCGGGCTTCGGGCTTCAGCAACTCTAAATTCTGCCGCGTAGTCGGGTCTTCGAGATTATCTAGCAGGGTTTTGGTCCAGGCCTCCAAAAGCCTGTCGAGTTCCTCGTCCATAGCCGCGAGGCGTTTAGCGGCAGGAAGAGCCGATTTTTCGTGCGCGGGATTAAAGCCGCAGTGCGGACAGACGGGCGCCGCGGTCAGGTCTTGTTCCGTAAGGTTGAAGCAGCTTTTCAGCTCCGCCAGGCGGTTCTGGAATTCCGCTAACTGGCCCGTGGGCATCAGGTCAATGGCAGCTAATTTCCTGAGCTGGCTAAGCCGTTCGTCCTGCAGAAGCTGCGCCTTGCGCTTATCCTCGCTCGCCCCTAGCCGGGCCCTGGTATGAACCGTTATGTAGGTCTGAATGTACTCCTTCTTTAGTTCATTTAGCTTTTGGCGCATCTGCTGCCGCAAAGGAGGGTCCAATCGCCTGGAGGGATCGTTGATTTGCACAAACAACTCCGTTCGCAGATCTTTTACTCGGGCAACCCAGGGGTGATCGCCGGGCAAAGCCATCTCGGCCTGAGAAAGATAACCCGTAATGGGTTCCAAATCACCCACTAACTCCTGCAAGGTTTCAATCTCCCGGAGGGCCTCCAAGCCCTCTTTCTGAGCATTCACCTCGGGTACCCCGTAACGGAAGTTCTTGAGCTTACCCGCAGTAGAGTAAGCCTGCAGCGATTCTAAAAAGTCCTTGGTGCTGCTAAGACGTTTCAAGTATTCGCTCTCTTCTGCTACGGACAGCAGGCTCCGGCCCCAGAAGTGCATACCGCCCTGAAGGTGCTGCTGAGCGAGAACCACTCTCCCAATCGTCCGTTCCACCGCTTTTTGCAGCTCCTGGACAGGTTCGTCCTTGCCCTGGGTGACAAGCTGGGCCATACCCGGTGTCAATCCGAGGAGCTCGAAGAGTGCCTTGAGAGCGGGCAGGTTCCATTCTTTAGGCCGTTCAATATGCTTAAAGTTAATCAAATGCTCAACGGGAGTAACCACTAATTCTTCTAACGCGCTGGCATCGAATTTCTTGCCCGGAACGGACAGAACCACATCCCCGGTGTACACCAGCGCGGCCAGAAGGACCGCCACCCACTCCGGCTCCAACCGGTATTTATCCGGCGCCATATACTCGACGCCGCGCACCTCCTGGATAAGCTCGTGCCGGTTGAGCACCTGCCCGTGCTCCTTACCATGCAGACGATCCAGGATATACCTAGCGTACCTGGAACGGTAAGGGTCGAGCCGGTCCCCCTCTAAGAGTTCGAGGGCGTCCAGCACCGCCGTCCCCTGCTTGCTCTGGGTGGCGCCTTTCATCCAGCGCAGGGCATCCTGCGCTGCTTGGGTTCGGCTGGCGCCGGTGATGAGCACGGAGAAAACCGGGTACTCTGGAGCCTGGTCTTCAAAATGGGTAGCCAGGCACGTGGAGCCAACCGCGTTAATAATGTCGCGCACGTTAGTATCAGCGCCGCCTCTGGCAAATCTGCCCTTAAGCCATTCCTGAACGGTATTCGTCCTGCCCTGATGGGTAACCTCAAAGGCCGTCATAACGTTTTCCCTGAGCCACTTCACCAGCGTTTTGAGGGCAAGATCGGCCTTGGCGTTATAGACGCTTTTATCCTTGCCCGAAGACGTTTCGGCCAGGTCCGACGCCCCTGCATACTGGCGCAGGGCCGCTTCGAAGGTTTCGTCCCTGTGAATGAGCCGGAAGAACACGTCCCCCGGGTCTTTCTCATCCTTGAACGGCGGCGGATCGAAAGGCTGAATGAAAAACAGGTAGAAATCCCGCGGCGGCTGGGCCGTGGAGCGCTCGTTAGGGGTTCCGAAGAACATATAGCCCAGCCTGGACGCTTTGCGCTCCCGCCACTCGAGTTCGTATTCCCAGGCCAGGTGGGTGCCCGGATAGTAGTTGTCCGAACGCTCCAATATCTGCGCTAGGGCGTTGAAGTACGCCAGGTCGAGCCGGTGCTTATCCAGGCTTTCTGCCCGTTTATTGATCTGGGCGTCGTAATCCACGGTCTTCTTAACGTCAAGATAAAACTGCCCGCCGGGGCGCCCTTTGGCGTCCTGCTCCGTCGCCGAGATAAACTGGCCGTTCACCGTTTGAATGATCAGCCGGAGTGCAGTCTCCACCTCGCCCCGCAAGTCATCGGCCGGGTCACCGCCCAGCTCGGCCACCAGCGGGTCAAACAAACAGAGCGTATCCCTCAGGTTTTCAGCCGTCAGGCCCACCGGCTTCTCAATATCCCCCACCGTCAGCCGGTGCAGGCTCAAGCCGTGGATTATCCGCCTGGCCAGCTCCTTATTTTTCCCTTTGGGATAGCCCGTTTCCACCAGTTCTTCGAGTTTCGAACTGCACTCGATAACCTCGCGAACCTCAGGTATCGCCCTGAAGGAAGGGTCCTCCTTCAGTATGGTCCAGTAGTGATCGTAAGATAACAGGCCCGGAGCGTCAGCGGGCACCTGGCGGTCTAACATGCGTTTCATGGCGAAGGAGAGCGTTTTGAGGATTTCCCGCTTCTCCACGGCGGTAACACGCTCAAACATCTCAATGTAATCGGGGTGGATAGGGAAAAGACGGACGAACTCTTCCAGGCGCTCGCTCATATTACCGTAAAACTTAGCGAAGCGCGTAAGGTGTTCGCGAATCTTGGCCTGTTGCTCAGCCGTTTTTTTGAGCAAACGGTTTGCCACAACGTATTTTACGTCCCGCCTGGCAATAAGGATCTGCTCAAAGCGGTCCTTCACCCGCCGTACGGTCTGCGCTACAAAGGAGAAGCGGGGGTTGTTAAAGAGCGACTCCTGCAGACCGGCCATAAACCGGAACCGGAGGTCGCGGCAAACCTCGCCGATTTCCCGGAGGAAATTCAGGTCCAGGATCAGTTCCTGGTCCTTCCGGGTGCGCAGGTAATCCAGTAACTCGTCCACTACCAAGAGCAAGCCCTGGTCCGGACACCGCTCGTGGAACGCCGCCATCATCGCCTCAAAGGCACCCTTGTGGTTGGGGATCCTGTCCCGTGGCGGAAACTTATAGGTGATGCCAAATCTGGCCAAATGCTCCTCAAGCTCGGAACAGATAAACTCCCGGAAATCCATTGTGGTTGATCCGAGCTCGCTTCGGATCACCTTGAACCTCCCGGCGATAGACCGGGCGGCTTCGGCAGCCCGGGGATTTTTGAGGTACGCCGCCAGATCGGCGTGTTCGGCGACTGCAGAGATTACGGACATCAGGTGGGACTTACCGGTCCCGTAATTACCCACGACCAGGATGCCTTTATTATCGGCGGGTTCTGCAAACTGAAGGTGCGGAAAGACTATTGCCGCAAGCCTTTCGGCCATCTCCTCCGAGATTACATAGGTGGCGACAAGCTGCCTGGCTTCCGACAGGATATCGGCACTCCGAAGCTGAACAACTGATTCAATGGGGTCAAACTGAATTAACTCTCCGTATCTCACGGTAACACCACCCTTCTGGCTCCCTGTCCAAGCGCTTTTTAGGCCGGCATTTCCGGACTCACGATCACCAGGTCCGCAAGCGGGTAGCGCCGGTATTCCGGATGGCCCGGCTCAGCATAAACAAGATAACCGTCTTTACGGACACCGCTTACGGCAGCAACAATTATCCGGCTCCGGGAAAGACCCTGTAGCAGCCGCAACGGATCCTGTTTCAAAGACACATCGAAGAGCATCTCCAGGTTGTCGAGCAGGACAACCGCGCCACCTGTTTTTCTGATAATCTCTTCAAGCAGGCGGGGTGCTTGTAAACAGCGTTGAACCTGTGCCAGTTCGAGCAGGGCACGACTCAATTCCAGATTTACATTCAGGTACGGGTAGCCCTGACGCCTGGCTACCTCCTGCAAAGCAGTTGTCTTCCCTGCACCGGCAGGCGCTACCGTCAGCACCAGCCGGTGGTATAACATCGCAACCTGATCGATTGCGCGGAGTATTTGTTCCGCTAAATCTTCGGACATCGTCCTTCTTCTGTTGCAACCTGCAACAAGAATCACATTACTACCGCCGCAAATCTTGGTTGATTCGCACTTACACGACAATTTTAGGAATTTATTCGCTTAGTTTTGGATAGATTTCCTGCCGAATGGAATAAAATACACGAACCGGAAACAGTTTCGGTACTCTCCTTCTACATTATCCTGTTATCTGAAGCGGAGGCCGGCCGGGAAGAGAGCCGACCCCCTTTTACAGACAAGCCACCCCTTGCTCGCTGAGGTGCTGGCCGCAGTAGATGGCGCACACTCAGCCTCCGGCGGAAGGAGTTTGGGCCCGGCCTATGATCGAGTATGACCAGGACGACAGACAGACGAAACACACCCAGCCTAAGCCGGATTGCCTACTCATCCCAAACACGGCGTCTTCTGCTGTGCGGGCGGGCGATGCCGCTGCGGCTGCCGGTTTGCGGGGCGGCGAAGACGCTCAGGTGCAGGAGGTTGCCCTCATCCACCAGCGCAGCGCCGACGATGCCCCGGCCGCGCAGGCGGATATCCGTTCCCTTCCCAACGGAAGGGTACTCCCGGATCTCCGCTTCCCGGATTGTCCTCAGGACCGGCTCGAGCTCCGGCTTGCGCCTTGAAGTGCCGCGCCCCTTGAATTCCAGCGCTTCCAGCGCGTAGCTCCTGAGGAGCTTGTCCCAAATCTTCTGGAGCGTCGCCGGCTGATTGAAAAGGTCGAGGCAGGAGAACCGGCCGTTGATAAAAACCGCCACGCCCGCCTGTCCGGGCTGCGGCTGCAACCCGGCAACGTATTCCTCCAGCCTATCCTGATAACCTTTGTAAATATCGTGGACCGCGCCGGTCGGGCAGGCTACGTCCATGACAAATTGCTTTCGATCTATTTCGTCCCAGATGGCGCCCTGATCTGCCAGGAACATCCCGCTGGCTTCAACGCTTTCCGCCACCTGCACCGCTTTACTGGATCGCAGGGTGGTATAACCGAAGACGCCTTTGCCGAAACGGGGGCTTATGTAGCGCCACCGGCCCCGCTCGACACAGCTTACCGGCACCTGGACCTTCGTTCTGGGCGGGATGAGCACCGTGGCGTTCAATATCCGGTTCTGCTTCGCCCCTACCAACTCCTCGCCGTCGAGGATCAACACCGGCGCGTCCCCCGTGTTGGTAACGAAAACGGCGTTAACGCTGCCGGCCTTGCTAACTTCGTTGACTTCGAGAACGCCTCGCTCCAGCACTTCTTCCAAGAGAAGGTACGAAACCGTAGAACCGGTAGATACAAAGAGCGGGAAGATGCAGAGGTTATGCCGGTGCTGCGGCTCGCCAATGGTAACCGCACCGAGAAAATCGCTCAAAGAAAAGGGCATGGTTTTCAAATCCTTTCTCTTATATTTTCAAAGAACGAGGATTACGGGCACCTTCGATACTGCCGCGGTTATTGGGGGAAGATAGTTTTTAGAAATTCCTGAAAAAAATGCAGGCGTCCAGAAGGAATCTCTCCGGTTGAGGACGAAAGGCTAAAACGATGCTACGACTATCCGCTAACCGCGGGTAGGCGCGGGCCGCGCAGGTGCGAGCTGTGCGGTCCGCTGTTTTTGTAAGACTTCGCGCGCCAAATCCTTAATCTTTTTGGCCTTCACCCCCTCGTTCCGGTTTTCGAAAGCCTGCCTCCTGGACCCGCAGCATCTCTTTGACCAGGCGCAGGAGGGCCTGCTGCAGCTCCGGGTTCAGGCGGCTGACGGCGTCGTAAAGTTCGTAGCTGGACACTCTGGAAGATAGTAGCGGGGCCATGTCTTCACACACATCAAAAATCTGATCCTCAGACCTCTTTGCAAACCGGCGCATCCTCTCCGAAGGCTGCGTTATATTTGTACACAACAGGCTTGTCAAGTTAGAATTTTCCAGCCAGCGGAAGGATAAACACGGAGTAAAAACGGTGGTTAGGCTTACACATCCCAAGTGCTCGTACCCGGCGCGCTCGCTTGCTCCTCGCTGTCGAATCATAATGTGGTTCTCAGGCGTTACTGCCTCAGCGCACCGGCAGGTAAGCAGGTGGTACTTGTTCCTCTTCACCGATTCGGCATACCTGCCTGAAACCACCTGACAGTGTATGGTAGACGTAAAAACCCCGGCGTAACAGTTCCGCGATTACTACGTACTCCTGCCGTCTCCCGAAGAAGCCGTCCCGTAACTGCGGGTCACCAGTCCTTTACCGAATGGAGCGCTGTGTTAGGTCCTCCAGCCACGGTTGGAAGCTCCAGTAATTTCTTTGGCATCCTAAGCTACATCACCGTCTCCCGCCCATCTGAAAGGGAACCCGAAACCAAATGGGGCAAAAAACTCTCTGCGACAGGGTATTGAAAATGCACTCCTTTTCCTGTGCCGGCAGAGGTAACAGCCCTTGCACCCCTAAGGCACCAAAGCAGGACAAGGGCTACCACCAGCACCAAGGCGCGGCGGGGAAGCCTTCTCCGTCCTACGCATTTTCCCCTGACCGTTTTTCCTTTCCTGTCAGCAACTCCACAAAAATCCCGACAAGCCGCGGGTCGAACTGGGTCCCCGCACATCTCTTCAGCTCTTTAAGGGCCTCCTCGGGCGGCAGCGCAGGGCGGTGCGGCCGGTCCGACGTCATCGCGTCGTAGGCGTCGGCTATGGCCAGGATGCGGCTCAGGATGTGGATCTCCTCGCCGCGCAGCCCCCGGGGATATCCCTTCCCGTTCCACCGCTCGTGGTGCTGCCGGATGAGTTCCGCCACCGGCGCCAGCTCAAGCGAAGAAAGGG
>JBFLWY010000038.1:0-21295 GCA_040757355.1 Bacillota bacterium
GCTACATAAGTGTGCTCACGCTAATGCTGCATCTAGGTGTTCAAACCAGTATTGCTGGGGGTGTTGCGACTATTTAAATCCTAATTGTGACTGTTATTGCTTCTATGGGGATTTTTGGTGTTTTTGTGCTATAATAGGTTATCCCTGTAAAAGCTGTTAACACCCACAAAATGCGGATTGTGTCTCACCTATTCTTCCTACCAATCTTTTACAAAGGATTGGACTGTTTAAAAAAGGAAACTTATGGTTATTAATCTAAACAGTAGTCTTTTGCCCGAGGCTTTAGCAATCGGTATTATTGGGTTGGCCAGCACGGTCTTCTGGATCTGGGTGCTCGTCACTTGTGTGTTAGAGGAACACCCAGGGAAAGTCAAGGCCGTGTGGGTGGTTTTAATCGCTTTAACCCACTGGGTGGGGGCTTTGGCTTATTTGTCCTGGAAAAGTTTACAAAAAAGAACGCACCGAAAGCGGCAAGAGTAAAATACGGTATTCAGAACAAAGTTTTCGGCAGCCGCCGGGAAAGGATTGTACCGGGGTGCGTCCGTAGCGGCTTCTGCGAGCGGGGGGGTGGTCGAGCGGCCAAAATCTTGCAGCGGGAGTAGACACCAGAAAACAAGCATTGGGGAGGTAAAAAATGGTGCGACGGATTACTATGATGTTGCTGCCGGTGCTGTTGGCGCTGGTCTTGTGGGTGCCGGCGGCGCTGGCTGCCGGCCCGGCGGCGGACGATTTGCTTGCTGTTCTGCCGCAGCCGCCAGCGGAAGGGCAGTTGGCGACGCGAGCTGATTTTGCGGCGATGCTGATGAAGGCGGCCGCGATCCCGCAAAGCCCGGTGAAAGGCGAGGTGGCAAAGGATGTGGCCCCTGACGCCTGGTACGCCGGAGCAGTGGCTACGCTGAAAGAGAAAGGCATTATTACCGGTTACCCCGACGGCACCCTGCGGCCGGAAAGGCCGGTAACACGCCTGGAGGCGGTGGTGCTCGTGGCGCGGACCTTCGGCCTCTTCACCACCGTCAGTGACACTGAGGCGGGTCCCCTGCCGCAGGGCCACTGGGCGGCTTCGCTTTACAACTGGATGTGCAACCAGGGAATCGCCCCGGCAGCGGCCGCGCCAGAGGAAAAAATGAGCGTCCGGGAAGCGGCTAACTTCCTAACACAGGTCTTCGGCAGCGATCCGGAGGCGTGGAAAATCGTAGAAAAGAACGCGGCGGCTATGGCCGAGGTAACCGCCTTCCGGGGTAAAACGGCCATGGATATCGCCACGCGGCTGCGCCCCGGCGTCAACCTTGAAGTGGGATCGGCACACATAGAGGCTACCACTACCTTCCAGGCACCGGGGAATATAGCGTCAACGAGCCGGCTTGATACGGTGATAGAAGGCAAGCCGGTGTCGCTATCCAGTGACTTTTATATGGTTGACGGCAACGTCTACTTCGGCCTTACCGATCCGCAGACGGGGAAGAAGGTCTGGCAGCGGTTCCCGCAGGAGTTCGGGCAGGCATTCACCGAGGCCATGACGAACACGCGCAACCAGGTTTTGCCGCCGGAGCTAAAACCTTACCTGCATTACCGGCTGCTCGGGGCAACAAAGTTCGGTGACCGGGAGATTTACGAGATCGGCGCCTACGGCCGGGTGGACGACCCCGCCCTCTTCCTGAAGGCACTGGACAAGGGCGGCGAAGAGTTGCAGAAGGTGATGCCGACAGCCGACTTTTTCCCGGCCATCTCCTACTGGGGGCGACTCTACATCGGCAAGGACGACCTTCTCCTCTACGGCGGCGATCTCAAGACGGTGGCGGTGTTTAAAGAAATGATGGGCGGGCAGCCGAACCCGCTTGAGGCAATCGAGACGGTGATGCACTTTACGGATTACGAATACGGCGAAGGGATAACGGTGGTCTTGCCGCCGGAGGCAGCGAACGCACCGGAGATCACGCTTCCCCCGGCAGGGGAAGGAAGCGCGCCAGCCCAAAGATAAACGAAACCGCAGGCCCCATCCAAAAAGATGGGGCCTGATAATTTTGAAGCTTTTCTTCCGGTGTTTCATTGATTTTCAACACTTTGATATTGCAAACTGGGATCCGCGTAGTAGATTAGAGGTAAGCGAAGGCTATTCCCTCAACTGGGAGACCCTGAAGCCGGACTGGCCGCTGTGGGTAATCATCGGAGGGTTGTTCGGCGGGGCGGTTTTCATCCATTTGAAGCTTCCGGCACATCAGATAATCAAAAGCAAAGGAGGTGCGTCTGCCTTCGTTAACGGGCATACGGTTGGGTCGTTTTAAGGCCGGGGATGGCAGCATAATGCTTCACGTTGAAAGTACAAAGCGGTTCCCCTAAGCCAACGGCTGTGTGACCTATTAGAACATCAAGGATGCCAAGCTTACTTGTAAGGTGCGCAGAAGCAAAAACAGCCAGCGCCTTATCGCAATCCTGGGGTGAAGGCCATAGAATTCTATACCCTGCCAGTACATTTTCAACCAATTGCTGTTCCTTTTTGTTCCGGCAGCCCTGAATAAGTTCCATCACGACAAAACCAGGCAAGCCGATTTCCTCGTCGTCCAAGCTTTCCAGCCAGGATAGAGCCGACGGGTAACCCCGCAAAATATCAACCATTACGTCTGTATCAAGGAGAACCATTATAGCCTCTTGCGTTTCTGAGCCTGCTCACGCAAACAGTGAGCATAAACTGAACTATCGCCGATATCTTTGCGGTCTGCCCAGATACCCGGCAAGCCGGAGCGCAAAAGCTTTTGCGCGGTTAAAACCGGCTTAGCGTCCTGTTTTTCCTTGATTGGTTTTAAGGTCATCTCTATCGTCTGCCCCTTCTTGAAAGGCAACCCGGTGATGCATATTTCCCCATCGGTTTCCACAACTTTTCTGACCCGTATATCCCCCATTTCAGTCTCACCTCAAGTTAGTCGCTTGCGATAACCTACACGAGGCCGGGGAATAAAATCCCACCAAAACCCGTTATCGTCCTTCTTCGCCTAAAACTGCAAGGGAACACGATCATAACCGCTCTCTCAGCCTCCAGTATACCAGCGAACGCGTTCCTGAGCAAGAGCACGACATTTTTTAGGGCAACCATCCCTGTGTATTAGACGAAATTTGTCCCCTCACCTGGGAGGCCTTAAAAACGGACTGGCTAGTGTGGGTGGTCCTGGCGGGGTGGTCGGCGGAGCGGTTTTAAATCCATTTAAAGCTCCCGGAAGAGATGCCGCTCAACGGGGGCGGTTTTCGGGCCACTGCTGACCCTGGGCTTTTACCTTTTGATGCTGCCGATTCATGCTGCTGGCGCCTTTGGTTGACCCGTGGCGCAGGAAGTCTACAGTGTTTTCGGTGTCTACCACGAAAAATTCTAAAATTGTTGTAGACCGTTTTTTTTTTTTTTTTTTGATATAATTGCTTCCAGTAAATGTCGCGATTTTCCATAGATCAGGATATCCCTCCGTCAATCAGCCAATCTCTACAGCAATCTCCGGCTAACCAAGAGATAAAAAGCTTTCGTTTGCCGGAAGGAGTGGGATTGTGTCTCTTTTCCCGAAAGACCCGGGGCCGCCTGATTATAGTGCTTGTCTCTGCTCCCCGGCGGAACTGAAGGCTTCGTATGACCGCTGCCGCGCCTTGCGGGTGCCGCCTGAACTCGATAAACCCCGACAAATCCTGCCCAAAACCCTCCTCGACCCTCGCCTGGCAAAGAATGCACTCCTCATTATCACCGCTGGACAAGTAATCACCCCGCGTCATTACGCCGGCCCGCAAAAGGACCACATCTACATCCTCTGCGACCCGGAACTCGTGGCGCTGAAAATCTTCGCCGCCCCGGAAGTATTAATCGCCATTGAAGAAGCCGGCGTCAAGCCCGACACCGTTTTCACCGAAGAAAGCTGCGGCACCAACGCCTTAGCCCTGGCGAAAGAGCACCAGCGCCTCGTAGCCATCCGCGGTGAGCAGCATTACTGTGCTCTATTCAAGGCCTGGTGGTGCGTCGCCAGCCCGGTGAAAGACCCCGAAGGCAAAATCCGCGGCTACCTCGATATTTCAATGCACGCCGAGAAAGAGCTCGGCCTGGCTGTGGCGCTTTTACAAACTTTGATTCATTCGATACAAAGAGAGTTTCTGCTGCTGGACTGTTATCAAACCAAGAGCAACAATAATCTCCCGCCGGCACCACCCCGTATCCCGCCGGAGGCAGCCGCAAAACTCACGCCGCGGGAACGGGAGGTTTTAGAGCTTTTGCTTTGCGGGCTGAGTAGCAGAGAAATTGCGGCGAGGCTTCATCTGAGTGTTTCCACTGTGGAAGACTACCGCAAGCAAATTTACCAAAAGCTCGGCGTAAGAGGCGGCGTAAAAGGGCTCCTCGCCCTGCTTAACCGCTGAATTGTTGTCCGGTTGCTTTTCTTACTGGTTCCTCGTGTTTTCGAATCTACTTCGGGGCGCTGATTAAAACCCCCGAAATTAGGGGGATAAAAACCCCCAGTTCTGGGGGTATACAAGGCGCAGTTGGCGATGCTAAGCTTTAAGTAAATCTTTGGAACGGAATATGCCATTTTCTGTCGGAGGAGGTGGGAACTTCCGAGAAAAGAGACTTTGAAAGGCTCAGCGCACACGAGGTACTGGGACGAGTTAGGCCATAAGTGAAGAAGTTTATTTTGGAGGTGGTAGAATGTTTAGAATAGACTGTTTTTACTGGCAGGCCAAGTTGTTTCTGGTGCTGGCCGTAATGTTGTGGATTATAACTCTGGTAAATGGACAGGCTTTCGCCCGCGATGCCTGTTCCATAGGAAATGCTGAGCAAACAACCGCAGTTTCTATGGGTCTTACCGGGTCGTCCTGCGGATGTGTATTAAGAAAATCCTGCCCTGTAGCCGAAAATTCCACTGGAGACAGCTTTCTGTCTCACTCTGGTATGCTGCCTGACTCATACGAGCCCGCGGAACTCTTAAAGCTCCATCTTGAAGGTGAACAGATGTTACTGGAAGGCCGGATCGCCGATGCCGTACATACCTTTAAAACGGCTACGGAGCGCTTCCCGGAAAGCCGGCTCGCGCACGCAGCTTACGGTTACGCGTTGAGGCAAAAGTACCGCACCTCACACGATCTGGCCGACATTAAGCTGGCGGCAGATGAATTCCTGAGAGCTGCGGATATCGCCCTTAAGCATGGCGCCGTCCGGTACACCGATGTGATCGCCGAAACTTTGGGGGAATTGAAAGACGATACCCGGTTTAACGCCTTCTTTGAGAAGGTGCTCAGCAGGTATCCCGACCACTATCTTGCCATTCTAGACTACGCCAACGGCCTCGCTTTGCTCGGTGACTCCCGCGCGGAAGAGTTCTTCCGTAAGGCGATTGAACTCCGGCCCGAGGGAACCAACACTGCTATTACTAACTTCGGCGAGTTTCTGATTAGCCAGGGCCGGTTTGACGAGGCTTTACAGATACTCGTTCTCAAACCGGGTGAACGGCTTGACTACCTCTATCTGCTCCGCGGCTATGCTTTGGAGAAATTAGGGCGGCTGGAGGAAGCAAAAGCGGAGTATACCCAGTACATCCCGTTCAGCCGGGACTTCCCCGCGCCAGACAAGTTCCGCATTCCGGGAAGTACCACTCAAAAAGGGATAGTCTTTGAGGGAGATGTCAGCCCCCAAGACATCTGCACGGACATGATGAACAGGTTCTCAACTATGATTTACTGTGAGGCAAGTGGTGAATCAATCGGTGGGATGCGTGCAGTCGGGTGGACCGCACGCACGCGGGTGTTTAACGGCACTAGTTTGGATCCCTGTCTGTCGTTCATTAATAACAGCGGACCTTCTCTTTGTTACAAATATTGGAACGTGATCACGCAGTCGGGTCAGTTCAATGATGAGTGTGGGAGAAGGAATCCAGACACGGATCAAGTAGCCCGGGACGTCTTCTACGGGAATGTTCCCGATCCGGTAAACTCTTGGTGCCCTTCGGGCCAAATAGTCTCTAATCCTTGCACTGCATACTGTTCCACTCCCGAGTATACCGGGGCGCACCGCAACGGGCCGATCTGGTTCTACTCAACAACAAGTGACACATGCTCCAGTTCACATCCGGGGGCTCCTAATTGCAGCAGCAACCGTGGACAGACCTGCCAAAATGGTGGCTGGGATCACTGCTTTTACCAGCGGAAGTAGCCCTTGTCTGGTAGTGCCAAGGAGGAGAGAAGGCCTCTTGAGCCCCTCTCCTTCTCTGGCCTCCGGATTTCGGGTGCTGGCGAAAGTAAATTAGCCGGGAGGTAAGTGAAAAGTGATGCTGGTTTCTCGTAAGAACTCCTCGGAGGAGCAACGCCGACACCGATCCCTGGATATCCTGTTTTCGGGAATCGCTGTCTTTCTACTAATGGCAGTACTTCTCACGTTTTTGCCGGGGTGCACAAAAGAGCGAGCAGGTGAAGACGTCCGGCAAAAGCCGCGTCCTCAACAACAAACTCAGCTATCTGAAGACCGGCTGGAGGCGGCGGACGTTCAAAAAGAGTTCACCCGTCACCTGGTAGCCTTCGTTGGGGGAGATATCCTTCCGTTCCAGGTCCGCGGATGCGACACCTGCCAGTTCCTCCAATACTCGCCTAACGGTCGGTACCTGGCGTATATCAAAGGCGGCGACATCTGGCTCTACGACCAGCAGACGAAGCGGTCGCGCAACCTGACCCGCACGCCTCAGGTCCGTGAGTCCCATCCGGTCTGGTCGCCTGAGGGCCGCCGTATCGCCTTCTTAGCAGGTCCTACCTCTGACGATGATTCAAGTGATGGGGTGGTCCCGGCGGTGATCAACCTTGACGGCACCAACCGGCAGCAGCTGACTGAAAACTTCGGATCTTATCGGTCGGTTACCTGGTCGCCGGATGGAAAACGGATCGCCTATCCGCACCCTGAAGAAATAGGCGATACGGGTGTAGTTATTTCAGAGTTGGATGCCGCGAACCGGGTTCGGGAGGGCGCCGGCAGTGTATTATGCCCCGGAGAATTCGGCCTGGAATGGGTCTTCTTTATTTCCGCCTCCTGGTCGCCCCGCCGCCCGGAGGAGGTGGCCGTCTTTTTCACCGAATGTCGTGACGGGCCGACGCGGGAGGAGATCCTGAGCGGCCACCCCCGGAAGATCAGACAAGGTTACGCCATCCTTGACTTAGTGCAGAAGAAGACGCAGGTGATTTACGAGTTCAGGGCGCCTTTCCTTTATGGAGAGCCGGCGATCTGGCACCCGAGCGGCGATTATCTGCTGCTGCGCTTTGAACCGACACCGACGGTTCCTCCTTTCGAGAGCCGTATCGTTGACCGGTATGGCCGGGAAATAGTAACGGTGCCGGGCTTTGTGCGGGCGGTCTGGTCGCCTGACGGTAAGCAGTTTGCCTACATTGACGACTATGACGCGCACAAGGTCCACATTGCGACCTTTCCTCCTCCTGGTGGCAAAAATACCGTGGTCAAGACAATTTATTACGACGACACTGTAGAACTGATAGCGTGGTGAAAGAAGCTGGGAAGCGATAGATTCGAAAGGTGATTGTCTGTAGCGCCCGATTTTTGGTATCCTCCGCATCGCACAAGTTTAAGAAACCAGCGCCATAGAGAAAGGACGGGATTTATGAGGAGATTGTGCTTGATTTTGCTACCCTGCTTTTTATTGGCTTCTGTGGCGGCATCCTGGGCCGGGGCTGCCAGCAAAAGTATCCGTATTAACGTTGACGGAGAGGATTGGGCCGCCCTTCCTCCACCTATAATGATTGAGAACCGGGCCTTCGTGCCGCTACGGACCATCGCGGAAATTCTCGGGGCAGACGTGACTTGGAACGCAGCCAGCCGGACGGTCAACCTCAGGACACCGGTAAAACAAGGAGAGCTATATTTGCAGGGATTGGGTAACCGGAGTACAGAGCAGCCGGACATCGAGAGGAACTTCATCAGCGCGGCGGCCCTGCGCGACCTGCTTGACGACGACCGTGACGGTGACCTGGCTGACTACCGGGAAGGGCATAGTGGCGGTGATACCATTACCAACGACCCTTTAGTAGTAGATGTACGTGCCAGATGCGACTACAACGCAGCCCACATTCCGGGCGCGATTTGGATCGCTGAGGCTGCGGCTATGGGTAAAAAGGAAAAGGAGGAGGAACTGCGGCGGTTGCTGGCCAATCATGTAAACAGAGGCGGGAAAGATGAAATCGTACTCTATTGCTATACCGGACATACAGCAGGCTTGGTAGCTGGAGTATTGGGCACGCGGGGGGTAAACATCAAGAACCTTGCTTATGGTTTTGATATCGCCTGGACCGGTGCGAAAACAGCTCCGGCGCCGCTAAGAGCTCCTGTTGAAGATAAATCCGGACGATCTTACGCCTCTGCTGGTGGCTGAGGAGGGCGGTAAACGTCCCCGTTGGGGATGTTGGGGATGCTGAAAATCTTCGCCACGCCGGAGGAGTTGGGTGCCATTGAGGAAGCCGGCGTCAAGCCCGGCACCGTTTTCACCGAAGAAAGCTGCGGCACGAACGCCTTAGCCTTAGCACGCGAGAACAACCGCTTGTTAGCCATCCGGGGTGAACAGCACTACTGCAAGCTTTTCAAAGACTGGTGGTGCGTCGCCGGTCCGGTGAAAGACCTTGAGGGCAAGACTATCGGCTATCTCGACATCTCGCTGGATGCGGAGAAGGAATTGGGCTTAGCCGCCGCGCACCTGCAAGCACTGGTCAATTTGATAGAAAAGGAGCTTTACCTCCGGGAACTTGAGCGAAAACTCCAGCAAACCGGAGTGCGATTACCGCCCAGCCTTGCTATACCCCCGGAAGTAGAGCGGGAACTTACCCCGCGCGAACAGGAAGTTGCTCAGCTTTTACTTTGCCGGTTAAGGAACAAGGAGATAGCGGAAAAACTTCGTCTAAGCATCCGCACGGTTAGGAAGCACCGCCAGAACATCTACCAAAAACTTGGTGTAAGCAGTTTAGACGGGTTACTGTCCAGATTTAATGCTGAATGATAAAATTAGCTCCCATAGTTCCTTTAGATGGAAAACAACTACTACAAAATGTAGTAGAAACTACTACAGAATGCAATAATCTACTGCAAAATGTAGTAGAAAAATACTGCATTTTGCAGGTGGACAGGATCTATCGGGCTGGGTTAAGTTGGATTATAAGGCTGAGGCTAGAGAAAGAGATGTAACAGAAAACCTATGAGAACTTATCATCCAGAGAGATCTATCCGGGTAGGCGTGTTTTGCCCTCAGTTAGGGAAGAAGGGGAAAAATTTGTTAAGAGATGATCTAACTTTTAGCCGAGCCAAGAACACCTTTGAAGTAAGTTATGAAAAAGAGTCGTACCTGGTGAAAATGGCTAACTTAGACGGTCACTTGTTTATCCAAGATTATTCCAAGGTAGATGGGTTGGAATTGCAAATTTGGAAGGCTGCTATCGGTGTCAAAACTATCAACGATTTAATCAAGGAGATATCCTCTGATACTGACGCAGGGGAGCAAGCCAATGATGCTGATTTTAAAGAACTCATATTAAGGCTTGCAGATAAACAGTTACTGTCTATCTCCAGTTCATTTAATTATTATGAACGACCCTTGGGTAAGGATGACCAATTAAGCGTACCTGGAATGGTCAGTGAAATTTCGTCGCGATTTTCTACTCCATACACTTTAGAGCAAACCGTTTTGCTGGAATCGCTCAGAAGATACGAGCGGGTCGTCATGCTTTTGCATGGTAATAGCATGGAGCCAATGATTCGAGCAGGCTCCATGGTTCTCGTACGTAGCGCTAAGCCGGGATCAGTGAGGATAGGTGATGTGGTCGTCTGTTTTAAGGGAAAAGATATTATTGCCCATCGTCTGATCAAGAAAGCTTTTATAAATCATAACCTTTACATATTCACCAAAGGAGATAATTGCGGTGCACCTGACCCTCCAATGGAAGGTTGTCGTCTTGTGGCAAAGGTTTTGAAAAGAATCGAAGGGGAGGTATTTGAAAATGGCGAGAGGTTATTCTATTCACCCAAGTATCATCACCCGGGAAGAGGAAGAAGGTACACTCCTATTCAACAAAGACACAGACGATATTAAGTTACTCAACCAAGTAGGGTTCTTGATATGGAAACACTGCGACGGAGCACATACCATTGATCAGATTGTTGAGACACTGGCTATTCAGTATCCAGAAGTCCCGATGGATACTCTTCGAAGTGATGTTAAAAGCTTTTTGGAAATACTTCTCTCCCGGAAACTCCTTGTGCCTGCGGAAGTGAGGATCGAAAATGACTAAAATTTCAAGGGTACCTATAACCGTTTTTCTTGAGCTAACAAAAAGGTGCAATCTTAATTGCTTACATTGTTGTGCGGATGGTGGACAGGCCAGACCCGAAGAATTATCAACTGAAGACTGGATTGACTTTGTTAGATATCTGGCAAAATTGAAGGTTTTTCGAATAGTTATAACTGGCGGAGAACCTCTGATTAGGAACGATTTCTTCACTATTGTAAGGGAAATCAGAAAAAACCAATCTGTCGTATTGAATACCAATGCCACACTCGTAACCGACAAAATAGCTCAGCAGCTATCGCAACTTGGCATTTCTGTAATCTCGGTTAGCATAGATGGGTCCACTCCCGAAATACATGACCGGAACAGGGGTTCAGGTTCGTTTATTAAGACTATTAAGGGAATAGAGTCGCTACTTAAGCATAATTGTCGCGTTGTAATTAACAGCGTTGTTACGAGAATTAATTATCAAGACATAGAAAACATAGTAGCACTGGCCAAGAGATTAGGCGTCGAAAAAATCGGGTTTAATCATGTACACCCTACCGGTAGAGCGCGAACTAACAAGGAACAAATTGTTCCTTCTTTGGAAGAAGACACAACAATTGCAGATGAATTGTGGAAGGTTGGGCAAAAATATGGAGCATTTGTAGGTAGTTGGTACATCGATCAGATGAAACTTTATAACAGTCCTCCGAATCCACACGGTGGAATCCGATCTATTTCTCGATGTAGCGCCGGCAAAGAAACCATAGCAATCACCGCAAATGGGGATATAGTACCTTGCAATAACTTACAGGAGTTGGTTTGTGGCAATATAAGGAGAAGCGATTTTGCCAGAGTGTGGCAATATTCTTCCATACTTGCCGAATTTCGGTCATTATTCAAATTGAAAGTCACTTCACTTGAAGGTTGTCAAGATTGTCACCTTGTTAGCATTTGCCCGGGGGGCTGCAGGGCAAATGCGTATCAAGAATATGGTTCTTTAACCGCTCCTGATCCTTTTTGTCGACTCAACCCTATCAATATTGAGAGGGAGTGTAAACGTGTCCATATCTAAAGAAGAACTTAGGAGCATCTATTTCTATTTAACTAATGATTGTAACTTACGGTGTAAGCATTGCTGGGTAGCCGCTGGACAAAACAAAGAAAAGGGAAAAGAAATCTCATCCGACGAGATTAAAGGTATTATTGATCAAGCAATCCCGCTAGGTTTAAAAACCATTAAACTCACTGGTGGCGAACCTCTCTTAAGGAAAGACCTTCAGGAAATACTCGAATATGCCTCAACGAGAAATCTATCTATCATCATCGAAACCAATGCTACATTGTTAAAGCCTGAACTAGCAGCATTACTTAATGAGATTAAGGTTACGGTCTCAGTAAGCTTGGATAGTCATGATCCAGAGGAACATGATTATTTTCGTGGCGTACAAGGTTCGTTTGCTCTGGCAATAGAAGGTATTAAGAATTTACTAAAACACGATATACCTATTGAGTTAATAACATGTGTTCACAAAAGTAACTACCAAAAAGTAGATGAAATTATTAAACTGGGGCTTAGCCTGGGAATCAAGATGTTTAAATTTAACCAGATAAGCTTACTCGGAAGAGCAAAGACGCATTTATCCAAGAACGAACTACTTACGTTCGACGAATTAATTGCGCTTAACAAGTATATCGATGAAGAACTGCCCTCCAGGTATAAAGCTCATATTGCAATGGACATGCCGTTAGCCTTTAAATCACTCCAGGCAATAAAAAATCGCAGGTTCTTTGGCTGTGGGATTAAAAATATGCTTGGCATTTTACCAAACGGCGATGTTTCTTTTTGTGGCATCGGAACCACTATAAAAGAACTGCAGTCCGATAATGTTCGGCACAAAACTATCCAGAGCATATGGGATAATAATCCAATCTTGCAGGAAATAAGAAGAGTAGTCCCTCGGGAACTCGAAGGGGTTTGTTCAATATGTATTTTCAAGAACTACTGTCAAGGACGTTGCAGGGCAGTTGCATTCAGTCATTTTGGTTCTCTTTCTGCGCCCGTGCCCATTTGCTCTTATGCCTATGAGAGGGGTTTCTTTCCAAAAACCCGGCTAATTGAAAAGGGCAGAATTAGTTCTCTTCAACCCCGGCCACGATAGGAACCTGTATCTTCAAAAAGGGTGACGCGGAGTTAGATCGCCATGAAAGTAAATAAGGAATCACGACAAGTGATACAACAGAAAGTCCAATCACTCATTTCCCTGAAAGGGACAAAAACAGTAATAGGTCTTTTATTTTATTTTTCAGCGTTTATGTTGATAGATATTCCTCTAAGTTATTTTCACAATAAGGTTTCATTTAACGATTATTATTTTGGTCAAATTTTCGACCAATTGTTATATCTCGCTGTAACTTTAGGTATAACGTGGATATTTATTAAATTTTGGGATAAAAGATCATTCATAAATTTGGGTCTAACAATGACCAGAAAAACATGGTTTTTTCTATGTTTTGGTATTTTTATTACAGGAATACTATTCTCACTAGTTTTCGTTATCCAGCTTGAAGCCGGCTGGATTTCGATTAAACATTTTGGTAATCTGAGCTGCCCTCAAATATTCCCAGAAAACTGCTATAACGCAGCTTCGCAAAGTATATTGGGTTTCTTAGCGATGTTTGTTATTTATTTCTTTGGAGCAATGATTGAGGAAGTTATGATTAGAGGATATATCCTTCAAAGTATCGAAAGGGGCTTTGGGATCATACCGGCACTCGCCATGTCATCGTTGTTATGGAGTTTCCTCCACATGAAGACTCACGTTGAACAGTTATTATGGGGTTTTAATCTTTTTCTTACCGGCCTCTTTTTTGGTTACAGTTACATAATAACTCGCACACTTTGGGTTCCGATCGGTCTTCATCTCTTCTATAACTTTTTCCAGGGTTCAGTATTTGGTTTTCCTGTAAGTGGAGTGCATCATCCTCCTGAATTATTTCAGATAGTGTTACAGGGTCCAAATATCGTTACCGGAGGTGATATTGGTCCAGAGGGAGGGGTATTGGTAACCATAATTACTGTACTTTTAATCGTCTTGATGGGAACTTTTTACCCCTTGAAAAGAAACCGTAGTAAAACATGACTTATGAGGATGGCTAAAAAGACCTACTATGTTTAGAAAGGAGGTGATTATAATGTTGAAAAAAGCTGCCTATGAATCCCCCAAATTGATGGAGTTAGACGGGAGAACAATAACTTTAAACGCACAAGCTGAAGTACAACCAGAGTCTTTCAATACGTGTCGTGCTGGCACTGGTTGGTGGGATACCTGTGTGACTGGAACAGGGTGGTTTCATGATTGCTGGAGTGGTAAATAGGCCCTGGTAAATAACCAAAAGAATGGGTGGATGGAACTTTCTGTTCCATCCACCTAATTTAGGTCTACAGTTACCTCAATTGTATTCGGGTGGCGATAAATAAGAATGAGTAATTCAATTAGAATATTTTTACGCTTTATTAGATATCTTTTACCTTATCGAATTCAAGTTATATGTTTGGTTTTATCAACTGTGATTGCAGCAATAGCATCCTTGGGAGTTCCGTTTAGCCTCAAGATACTAATTGATAAGGTAATTATCAGCCAAAAACCTTTCTTAATTGTATGGATTTTGGCAACTGTTATTACCATTATTCTATTCCAAAATATACTTAATTATATAAATAGCTATATGTTCGGACGATTGTCTCAAATGGTTATTTTCGATATCCGTTTAGAATTGTTCAAGCATCTTCATGAAATTGATATAGATTTTTTTAATAAAGCCAGGACCGGGGACATAGTATCAAGATTCCTTAGTGATGTAAATGATCTTTACTTCCTAATTTCTGATTCGTTGGTTGGTAGCGTATCAAATATTCTTATGTTAATTGTCGCTGTTTGTGCTCTTTTCACTATGAATGTAAAACTTGCCGTAATAGCATTGATTACACTCCCATCGTACGGTATTGTCTTCTCAAAATTTAATCGGAAAATTCGCTCGGTTGGGATGGAGAACAAGCAATACTTAGCTGATATATCCACAATTTTACATGAAGCGATTTCCGGCATAAGAACAACCAAATCATTTTGCTGTGAAAATTACGTTTGCAACGTTTTTAAGAACAAATTGCAGGATTATTTGTTAAAGAGCTTATCTTTAATAGCTAACTGTTCTCTAGCAAGAGCTATTATAAATATAATTTCTGGCATAAGCCCCATAGCTTTATTTGCATTTGGTACTATCGATGTTTTAAATGGTTCAATGACGATAGGCTCCTTAATTGCATTCTACACAATTATCGGTTACCTTTATGCCCCTATTCAGGGTTTATCTGGAATGAATCTCAACTTTCAAGCTACAGCAGCGTCCCTGAAGCGCATTTTTGATATTCTTGATATCAAACCAGTTATTATAGAAGGACCATTACCCAAAATTCCAGGAAAAGTCGCTTCAGGTAAGATCGAGTTTAAGGAAGTTTGTTTTAAATATGGCCAAAAGTTTGTGTTAAAAAATTTATCTTTTACAATAAACCCTGGCGAAAAAGTAGCCTTTGTTGGTCCAACCGGAGCAGGAAAAACTACACTCTTTAATATTATATTGAGATTTTACGATCCAAGCTCAGGCGTTATATTAATAGATAATGTAGACATCAGGAATCTATCTTTTAAGGATTTACGAACACAAATTGGAGTAGTTGCTCAAGATATATTCCTTTTTAATGACACCGTACGTCATAATATTCGATTTGGATGTGTCGAAGCGTCTGAACAGCAAATAAGATATGCAGCAAAATTAGCCAACATACACGAATTTATCTTGTCTCTTCCTAACGGTTACGATACGATAATCGGTGAAAGGGGAATTCAACTATCTGGAGGAGAAAGACAGAGAATAGCCATTGCTAGAGCTGTGGTTAAGAACCCTCAAATATTGCTCTTCGATGAGGCGACCTCGTCCCTGGATAACGAATCTGAATATCTAATTCAACTTGCCATGGAAAGACTCATGAAGAATAAGACAACGTTAATAATTGCACACCGGCTATCAACTATAAGAAACGTTGACAGGATATTTGTTATTAATGAGGGGCAAATAGTTGAGCAGGGCAAACATGATGATTTAATGCAACGAAAGGGTTTGTATTGGCAGCTTTATACGCAAGAAAGGAAAGAAGCAAAAGTAGGGTGAAAGCTAACGGGAAACCCGAGAAAGTGATACAACAAAAAATGTGGTCAATAGTTTCCTCAAAGCAACCAAAAATAGTAATAGGTATTCTCTTTTATGTTCCATTCTTAATGCTCGTGGATGTTCCCTTCGGGCTTATTTATAATGCTATTTCCGTCAACGACTGCTTTATCGAGAACATTATGGGGGTACTGAAGAATTTAGCCGTTACTCCCGAGTTCGACAGTCTATAGATAAACGGACGTTGTAAGCGGCTTCCCATAAGGAAGTCCGGGTTGGATAAAATTGGGCGTGTTACTATGTGGATAGACTATCTCGGTGGGCCAAAATCCAGTAATTCTGGTACAAACCGGCACCCGTCCCGGAGTTTTCGTCCAGTAGGGGGTATTTATCCGGATGGTTTCCGGCGTAATAGAATGAAAACCTGACCGGAAGGATAAAGGGAGGCGATTTGAACAATGGAGCAGACAACCGTTATGGAACAAACGGTGCCGGAGGAGCAAGAACAGAAACTAAAATGGTGGCAAGTTCTATGGGGGGTAATCAGACACCCCGGAAGCACCTTTCGGCAAACCGGAGGAAGGGCGGGCCTGGGCCTGCCGGCATTTCTAATGATAGGCGGTACGGTGTTTTTAACCGTTGCCACAACCCTTTCTCAGCAGGGGAAGTTAGCTGCTGAGATGCACAAGAAGCTCGCTGAAACCCCGAACGTACCTCCCGAGCAAATCGAAAGGATTGTTGCGATCAGCTCCTCACCGGCTGCGGCAGCTACAGGCGCCGTGATGGCTATAATCGGCGTGCTGATCGCCTGGATTATCCAGTCCGGCATTTTGCACTTGTTGGTTCGTGCTTTGGGCGGCAAAGGCGTCTTTCGGCAGGCTTTCGGTATCGTCGGTTGGGCCTGGATACCGCTGTTTATTGGTAGTGTGGTGAGAGGGATATACGCATTGGCCACTGGTAATCTACCTGTACCTCAAGGGACCGGGTTGTGGCACGCAATAACGGCGAACACTAACGTTTTCAACGTTTGGAATCTGGCGCTTTTAATAATCGGCTTCTCGGCGGTTTACGGTACGACCAAGATGCGGGCGGCCGTTCCGGTAGTAGGGATGTGGGTGCTTGCGGTGCTGCTCACTTATGTCGCTGGGTCCATCGGTCAGGGCTTCGGTCTGGGAGCACCTGCGGGAGTACCGTAAAGAGAAATACCCTGCAGTTTAAAGAAAGGTCGTTAACCGAGGAACAATAAGCTTTCCTATCAGTGTGATTATTGCCGGCGTCGCCTGCAGCCGGGAGACTTCATGGCTGTCATCGGGCGCACACCCAAAGATAACTTGCTTATGCAGATGGGCAGGGCTAACGTAATCCTGCATAAAACGGGAGAAATATATTGTGAAGAATGTTTCAAGAAAAAGTGGACGAGCAAATAAGAACGCGGCTCCGTTCACGGCTGGAATACTGTTCGGAGGAAAAGCGTGACTATAATCGAAATTAAGAATCTTACCCATAAATTTTCTTTAGGCAAAAGCGAAGTTGTGGCCATCAGGGGAGTAAACCTGCAGGTATCCCGTGGCGAATTCGTCTCCCTGGTCGGTCCTTCGGGTTCGGGAAAGTCAACGCTGCTGAGCCTCATCGGCGGGTTGTGCCGGCCGGACCGGGGTGAGCTTATCGTCAACGGGCACTCTCTGATCCCCATGGACGAAAACCGTTTGGCGATTTTCAGGCGCAAGCACATCGGCTTTATCTTTCAGTCTTTTAACCTCTTACCAAATCTCACTGCTTTGGAGAATGTTGCTCTACCTTTATTGTTCAGCGGTGTTACGTCGGGAGAGCGAACAAACAAGGCCAAGAAGATGCTTGAGATGGTGGGCCTCGATCACCGACTTAACCACAAGCCGGCGGAACTGAGCGGCGGCGAGCAGCAGCGGGTAGCCATCGCCCGAGCGCTAATCAATGAGCCGGCGGTCGTACTGGCCGATGAACCTACCGGAAACCTCGATTCAAAAAGCGGTTCGGAAATCATGGACCTGCTCACTGAGGTTAACCGGGAAAAAGGGTGCACATTTCTTCTGGTAACTCATGACCGGGAAGTAGCGCGCTATGCTAACAGGATCATTTACCTGCGCGACGGTTCTATCGAAAAGATCGAGGGCGAACCGCGCATTCCGGGGGAGGGCCAGTCCATTGCGTAGTTTTCGGAACTTCGCGGTAGCGTTATTGGTCTTTGCAGCGGGTTTAGGTTTTATTTCCTGCCCGCAGGAAGCCGAAGCGGCAACAGGTCCCCGGATCGTCATTTCCGGATTCAGTATCAGTCCGGAACCCATAGAGCCCGGCGATGATTTCGACGCCACTGTGACCCTGAGAAATATAGGCGATCAGACGGCGGCGAATATCGAGCTGGCCATCAACGAGGGGGCAGTAAGCAGCCCTTTTGCTCCGTACCTCATCTCAAATACTGTTTCTGTACAAGGTAACATCGGGCCGTTAAGCGAGGTTCGGAAGACCTTTCGGTTGGGATCGAGCAGCACCGCTGCGCCGGGCATTAATAATCTGTACTTTACCATCCGGTATCAGAACGACGAGGCGCCGGTAACCGAATACGTCTATTCTTACACTATCGGCGTACCGGTCAAGAAACCCTCTCCCGCAGAAGCAACCAGGCCAAAACTGACGATTTCCAACGTAAGATTCGAACCGCAAACCATAGAAGTAGGCCAAGAGTTCTCTGTGTTTCTCGAGGTAAAGAATTTTGGAAACCAACAGGCCCGTGCCGTAAAGGTAGCAGCTAACCATTTGGAAGGAGCAAGCGGCCTCGATGTTTTCTTCCCCGTAGGTTCCAGCAACGCCTTCGCCCTGGACGAGCTGGGGCAAGGGGCTAAAACGGAAAAGGCGCTGCGTTTCGCGGTCAGCCCGAAGGCGCAGGCAAAGACCTACAACCTCATTGTCGAGATAGAATACCGCGACCGGGAGGGGCAAACTTACACCGCTTCAGAGGTAATCGGCGTGCCGATTTACAAGGGCGGCAAGACCTTCTTAGTGGAGACCGGACCTCAATTAGTTATACAAGGACACAGAGTCAGTCAAACACCCGTCGCTGCCGGAGAAAGCTTCGAACTACATCTGGATGTTTGCAACGCCGCCCAGACTGATGCCAGGAATATCAGGATTTCTTTAGGGGAAGACGAGCTCGGCGCTTTGAAAAATTTTTCCCCGGTTGGAACCAGCAACACCATATTTATTCCGGAATTGGCGGGAGGAGAACGGGTCACCCGAAGCTTCAGCCTTGCCGCTGACAAAAATGCCGAAAGTAGAAGATACAATTTAAATGTGAAAATGACATACGAAGATACTAACAGCAAAAGTTGTGAATCTTCAGGGATGGTCAGCATCCCGGTGAAAGGCAAGGACGGCAAGAATCTGGGACCGGAGCTGACCGTCGTTTCTTATAAGTTGCCGACTGAGCAGGTTGAGGCCGGAAGCTCGTTTCAATTAACCCTTAATATAAAAAATATCGGCGATGAGCCAGCAAAAAACGCACGAGTAGTGCTGGCCAACGTAGAAGGAACCCAATCCCTGGATGTCTTTTCGCCCTTGGGTAGTGGTAACACCTTCTGCATAAAAACGTTGGGGCCTAATGAGTCAATCTCCAAAAGCACGAAACTTTTTGTTAGCGGTGAGGCAAAATCCAAAATTTATAACGTGGTGATTAATTTCTCCTGCCAAGGCAAAGATGGAACAAAGTATACCGGCTCGGAAGTTATCGGTATTCCTGTTATAGAACCCCGTGCTTTAAGAATCGTAAACTTTACTTATCCCCCAAAAGTGAAGCCCGGGGGAAAGTTTAAGATTTACAGTGAATTCATTAATACGGGGAAGTATCCCGTGGAAAACCTGTTTATCGTCTTTAAGGGCGATTTCGAAGTTGATTACCCCTCTTATTATCTGGGCAAGTTTGAGGTCGGCGGAAGCGACGTTTTTGAAACCGAAGCCGCCATTTCAAAACCCGGGGAATATAAGGGCCAGGTGTTGTTTACTTATACCAACAACTATCAGCAGGAACAGGTTATTACAAAACCGGTGCGGATCATTGTGGAACAGCCGGAAGAAAACGCTGTGTCAACTACGGCTAAACCAGCAAAAGAAAGCTTTTGGGCGAAAGTATTAAAATTCATCCTGGTGCTACTCGGCTTGGGCGGCGGATAATGAGGAAGGCGGACCTGTTTCGGCTGGTTTGGACGAACCTGTGGCGGAGAAAAGTACGTACAGTTCTGACCACCGTCGGAGTGGTTACCGGGACCGCAGCCATTGTGGCAATGGTTTCCGTAGGCGTAGGGATGCAAAATAACCTGAATGAACAGTTGAGTCACATGGGAACCATCACCGATATCACGGTATCGCCGAAGTATGATTTTAGCGGCGGCGCATTCTCCCCCGGAGGGTTGCCCGACCCTGTCAAGCCCCTGGACGACGCTGCGGTGCGGGAAATCAGGAAAATCAGCGGTGTGGCGGCCGCGGTACCCACAACATCACTCTATGGTGCAGAGTTAACCTTCGGCCGCTATCATTCCCAAGTCACCGTTACAGGAGTTGAGTCTTCGGAAAGCGCAAAGCTGGGCATAAAAATGGAGGCGGGCCGCTATCTTAGCCGAAGCGATGATGCGGTTATCGTCCTGGGGTTCAAACTGCCGGAACAGTTCCAGGCCGGGGCTGAAACCGGGCGCAAGGGACGCAAACTGGGCGGAAAATCCGGCCGCTATTCCCCGCCGCAAGAGGAACCTGCGCCGTTTCAGGGATCATATGGGGTAAGGTCGGCAAAAAACAGGATGGACCTACTTCATAAGACTATTACTTTGAGATTTAAGAAAATCGACGCCGACGGCAAGGAGGAAAGTAAAGCCCTGCGGGTCAGGGTAATCGGTATTACGGCGGAAACGGGCGGACAGGAAGATCTCAGCGCCGTGGTTCCGCTACAGATGGCTGGTTCTATAGCCAAGTGGCGTGACGGTTTTAACGTCAAAAAGAAAGGCTATGAGACGGTCAAGGTACGGGCAGAGAAACCGGAAATGGTGGACGACGTGCAACGAGAGATTGACCGGTTAGGTTTTACGTCATTTTCTATGAAGCAGATGTTAACTGAGGTAAATAGGATGTCTACCGTAGCGCAGGTTCTATTGGGAGGCATTGGGGGAATAGCCCTGCTGGTCGCTTCTTTCGGCATCATGAACACCATGGTTATGTCCATCTATGAACGGACCAGGGAAATTGGAGTTTTAAAAGTAATTGGAGCGTCGGTAAATGACGTCAAGCACCTTTTTCTCTTAGAAGCAGGCAGTATCGGCTTTATCGGCGGAATAATCGGGGTATTAATTGGCTGGTTGGGCACCCTGCTTGTTAATGTGGTAGCCGCTGCGTTTCTTCGCAAAGGCGGCGGCGACCCCGTGACTATACTATGCGTTCCTTTCTGGCTGGTTTTATTCGCGGTAAGCTTTGCTACAATAGTAGGGGTCCTGTCGGGCCTGTACCCGGCGTTGCGGGCGGCAAGGTTGAGTCCTTTGACGGCAATCAGGCAGGAGTGACTTCTTGCAACCAGTGTCGGTACAGTAATCGGTGGAGCATAGTTCGGCTCCACCGATCACTGTAGGCGATAAAAGGGGCCATATGATTGTGATTGTGATTGTGCACTTAATATTCTTGTTAATAAGCTTACTTCTCGCATCCGTTCTCCTGTATCCCTTTTACCTGAAAGATCATAAGTCTGCACGTTACAAGGGGGTCTGGCAAAAGATCGGAACCCTGTTTGGAAACA
>JBFLWY010000039.1:0-21166 GCA_040757355.1 Bacillota bacterium
AGCGCTTTGGAGTTTCCAGTTCAATGTGGGTCTATCCTCTTCGCAAAAGCGCCTATACAGGCTCTCTTAAGGAATTTGTTACCCGCACCCCCCCGCACTCAATGCAACCTTCGTACTTGAAAACGCCGCCACTTCTTTAAGCCTAAATGAACCTTTCCTCTTCGAAGCTCAAAAGCTACATTGAGTGCGGGGTCATGCTTCACCACTGTTCAGTTTTCAAAGACCGTCTTAAAGCGACAACATTTTAATTTTATTACTCCCGCGCCGCTAAGTCAAGATTCATTTTTGCAGGTACGCATAAAAACCACGTCTATTTCCACACCTGAAAACCTCAGTCTTAACGAGCGCAGTTTAAAATATAGCATAGCCCCCCAAACCATGTCAACGTCTTAATGGACTGCCCATAACTTTTTTTAATTATTTTTCCTTTTTGCCCTAAAAACAACTCGCTCAACTTTGCTGTTTAAAACGCAGGCCTTTTCTACTTCGGCTGGAGTAATTCCGTAATACCCGGCACATTGACAAAAGTATTCGGCACAGTCCCTATAATGATATTCTCAACAATCGGTATATCGGCCGCAACGCGGGTTTCTTTTCGCTGTAATGGAATAACGATACGTACCTTTGCATCGAGATGCAGAAAAAAGCGGTGCCGCGTCTGGTTTATCCCGGCTGACTCAAATTTGTCAAGCATGCCCACCTTGACTGATCCAACCGGGACAATACCCACTTTAATGTCGGGGCCGTAATTCGCCAGGAGCTGACTGCCGGTAATCTGTCCCAGTGGAATGCCGAAGTCTTCGTCCTTCAGACGCGCAAGTGCCCCCTCCGTTGTAATTGCTACATCGGCGGCCACTTCAGTGATCTTTACCGTGTTGGCCTGAATTAATACCACCCGTCCTTCATTATCCTTATGGACTTCTATCAGGTCTTCATACGTCAGGTTTTGCTTGGAGATCTCTTTGCGCACCGCATCGTTTACCGCCGTGACAGCCATCTGGACCGCCTTTGCCTCGGCAAAAGCCATGATGGTATTAAATAGAGTATACTCCGCAAAAAGAAAACCCAACCCGCACAGTGCGAGCACAAAAAGCAACCAAATGGCGGGACGCATCCGCCGCCTTCGGAACAAGTGATTCCCCCCGTAGCACCCCTTCTACAAAAATATATGAAGCGCACCAGGGCCAACGTGTATTTATTTCTGAAGCTAAACGTAATCGAGTACAAGCAGAAATGCGGCAAAAGAATTACTTGCCAGTAGAAGTAAAGAGGGAAGGGCCGGCTGCGAACAACGTTACTGGCTGGCCCTTTTACCTAGCCCCCAGACGGACAAATCTTCTTCTGCCGATGCGGATAACAGCTCCGTGGATGGGGGAGATTTTTGCGTTCGGGTCGGATACCTTTACCTCGTTAAGGTACACCCCGCCCTGCGTAATCAAACGGCGAGCCTCGCTCGTACTCGGAACTAAACCGGTCGAGACCAGCAGCCTTGGCAGGTAGACAAGGCCGTCCTCGACCATTTCTTTAGGTACTACGTATTCCGGGATATCACTGGGCAACTCGCGCTCCCGGAAAACGCGGACAAACTCGGCCTCGGCCTTTTCCGCCGCCTTAACGGAATGAAACTGACTGACGACCTCCCGCGCCAGCCGCATCTTTGCATCACGGGGGTGGATGCTGCCGTCCCTCAGTCCAGCAGCCATGGCTGCCAGTTCTTCCGCAGGCACCGGAGTTACCAGTTCCAGGTACCGTAAAACCAGCTCATCGGGCAAAGACATCAACTTACCGTACATCGCTTCGGGTTCTTCGGTTATCCCTACATAATTCCCGAGGCTCTTGGACATTTTTTGTACCCCGTCGAGCCCTTCGAGGATGGGCATTGTAATGGCCACCTGCGGCTCCTGCCCGTAAGCGGACTGAAGTGTACGCCCCATTAACAGGTTGAACCGCTGGTCGGTCCCGCCAAGCTCCACGTCAGCACCGAGCGCAACCGAGTCGTAACCCTGCATCAACGGGTAGAAGAACTCGTGAATGGAAATGGGCAAACCGGCCTTGTAGCGCTTGCTGAAGTCCTCCCGTTCCAGCATCCGGGCGACCGTGTAATTAGCGGCAAGCTGGATTATTTCTGCGAAAGTCAATGGGGCAAGCCAGGAACTATTAAAGACCATTTGGGTCCTGTCAGGGTCTAAAACCTTGAAAATCTGTTCCTTGTAAGTCTGAGCGTTCGCCATCACCTCTTCCTCGCTGAGCTGCTTCCGGGTTTCGGTTTTACCTGAGGGGTCGCCGATCCTGGCTGTGAAGTCGCCGATGATGATAATAACCTGGTGTCCGAGGTCCTGAAACTGCCGCATCTTTTGGAGTACCACCGTATGGCCGAGATGGATGTCGGGAGCCGTCGGGTCAAGACCGAGCTTCACCTTAAGGGGTTGTCCGGTCTCTTTTGCCCGTGCAAGCTTCTTTTCTAATTCCTCTTCCAGAATGATTTCAGCAACACCCCGGCGAATAATCGCGATCTGCTCTGCAGCGTTCTTCACATCTGTTCCTCCGCTTTTGCCGCGAATTGACAATATTATAGCAATTATAGCAGGCTGCCGGTGTACTGACAAGAAACGTATCGCCCGTCTGTTTAAGAAGGTTGAGGAATATGTTATAATTTTGCCGACTACCTTACCAAAGTGAGGCGGTTTAGTGGCCAATAATAAATCCAAAAAGAAGAAGCGCCGGCGGTTAAACCCGTGGCGTCTGGCACTTCTTCTGGCGCTGCTTTTGCTTTTTTTGATCGGCATCGGCAGTGCCGGTGCTGTAGTTTACAGCCTGAAGGATATTCCCGTTTTTGATCCGAAGCGGCTGGAAGGCTCCTATTCGACACTGCTTTACGACAGGCACGGCAAGTTCATTACCGAAATAGGAACTCAGAACCGTATTCCGGTAAAACTGAGTGCCATTCCGCTTAAGGTTCAGAACGCATTTTTAGCCGCGGAGGATGTGCGTTTCTACGAACACATGGGCGTGGACGTGCGCGCCATCGCCCGTGCCCTCTACCACAACGTCAGGGGCGGCGGAATAATTGAAGGCGGCAGCACCATCACCCAGCAACTGGCTAGAAACTGCTTCCTGAACCTTGAACAGACCCTTAAGCGCAAGATTCAGGAGGCGATTCTTGCGGTGGAAATTGAAAGACACTACCGGAAACAGGAGATTCTTGAACTCTACCTCAACCACATGTATTTCGGCGAAGGCGCCTATGGGATTCAAGCTGCTTCACGGACCTATTTCAACAAGGATGTAAATTCGCTGACGGTATCTGAAGGTGCTCTTCTGGCTGCTGTTCTCAAAGGACCGTCTCTTTACTCCCCTATTCGCAACCCGGAGGGAGCCCTCAACCGTAGAAACGTCATCCTCACAAGCATGGCGCGCTATGGTTTCATTTCCGACGAAGAAGCACAAGCGGCAAAAGCTGAACCTTTAGGGCTCAACCCCGGCACAAACAGCCGGAACGGTTACCCCTACCCGTATTTTGTCGACTACGTCACCGACCAGCTTGTCGATAAATACGGTGTCAACCAGGTTTTTCGGGGAGGACTCCGGGTTTATACCACCCTTGACCCGAAGATTCAGGAAATCGCCGAACAGGCGCTCCAAAACGAAAAGAATTTCCCGGTATCGGCCAGGGATAGTGAAGGGCGTATCCAGCCCCAGGGAGCGGTGGTGGTACTTGACCCTCACACCGGTCATATCAAAGCCCTGGTCGGGGGACGGGAACACACACACCAGCGGGGTCTCAACCGCGCCACAGACATTTACCGGCAGCCCGGTTCCGCCTTTAAACCCATCATCGCCTACGGACCGGCGATCGAATACCTCGGCTACGGACCGGCCACCGTCGTCGACGACATTCCCGTTACCTTCGGCGATTATAAGCCCAAGAACTACGACGGAGGTTATAGGGGTCTAATCACCCTCCGCACGGCCTTGACACACTCCATCAACATCCCCGCAGTAAAACTGTTAAAAGAGGTGGGGCTGAACCAGGCAACGGATTTCGCTTCCCGGCTGGGTTTTACTTTTTCACCAGGCGAGGAAGGATTGAGCCTGGCCCTGGGCGGAGTCCATAAAGGAGTTACCCCGCTCGAGATGGCTCAGGCTTATGCCGTCTTCGCGAACCAGGGAGTTTACGTGACACCTACAGCGATCACTAAGGTTAAGACCAGAGACGACACCATCCTTGATGACTTTACTCCCAAAAGGAGCCGGGTAATGAAAGCCACCACGGCATACCTTGTTACCGATATGTTGCGCTCCGCCGTGGATTACGGAACAGGAAGCCGGGCACGGCTGGGATCCCGTCCCGTGGCAGGTAAAACCGGTACCACAGATGAGAGCAAGGACATCTGGTTCTGCGGTTATACGCCGGAACTTGTAGGCGTGGTGTGGATCGGCCACGATTCACCGCAAAAGATGCCGCGAGAATACGGGGGACGCTACCCCGCCATGATCTGGCGCGAGATCATGAGTAATGCACTAAAAGACACGCCGGTACAGAACTTCCCGCGACCGTCGGGAATTGTTACGGCAACTGTGGACAGCAAGTCAGGACTTTTACCGGGACCTTTAACACCGCCTGAACACCAGGTCACTGACCTTTTTGCACAGGGGACGGTTCCTACGAGAACCGACGATACTCACGTTCTCGCGGAGATCTGTGTTACCTCAGGGCTGCTGGCAAACGAATACTGCCCCGAACGTTTGACCAAGGTCGCAATTAAGCTGCCGTACAGTGTTCCAGCCTTTGTTAAGGACTACGATGAGAGGATGCCTGCGGAAACCTGTAACATCCACAGCGGTACGCCTCCGTTAGGTGAGGAAACAGGCGGTGAATTCCCGCCGCCGGAGGAGGGAGTTGGCGGGCAGCCAACCGAAACTGAGGGGCCGCCGACAGGTCCTATGGAGAAAAGGGGGCAAAGGGAAGGAGATTTCCCTTGGCGGTAGAAAGCATTGACGGTATATTACTGGCAAAAATACTCAAAGGTGCTCTTGAATGGTTGAACCGGCACCGCCGGGAGATTGATGCCCTTAATGTATTCCCCGTACCGGACGGCGATACCGGTTCAAACATGCATGCTACCCTCGAAGCCGCCGTAGCGGCGCTAAGTGAACCGCCACCGGGCGAGATCGCAGCAGTAGCGGAAACAGCGGCGCGGGGTGCGCTTATGGGCGCTCGCGGGAATTCCGGGGTGATCCTTTCACAAGTAATGCAGGGATTTGCCTCAGCCCTGAAAGGGGAAAAGGCTGCAGACGTTCAGGATATTGCCGTCGCTTTGGCCGCCGGAGCCGACTTAGCATACCGGGCGGTAAGCAATCCGGTCGAAGGAACAATTCTTACAGTCGTCAGAGACGCGGCCCGGGAAGCTCACGCCACAACCTACCGGAGCCGCAACCTTTTACGCCTGCTGTCTTACATTCTCAAGGCGGCGACCCGCAGCCTCGCGCAAACGCCTGAACTTTTACCGGTCTTGAAAGAAGCCGGGGTGGTTGACGCCGGCGGGCGGGGTTTCACCGCTATTCTTGAGGGAGCATTCCAAGCGGCAATACAACGGCCGCATCCCGACTGCGTTTCCCCCCTTCCCGTTTTGACAGCCCGGCCCGCCACACAGCAAGGAATAAAACAATCGGTTCTTGCTGCACAGGCCACAGAAAGTATAAATTTTACGTATTGCACCGAGTTTTTGTTAAAGAGCCGCAATCCCGACGCTGAAGCGCTGAAAGAGAATCTGGCCCGGTACGGCGACTGCCTGCTGATCGCGGGGGAAAAGGATGTCCTTCGCATCCATATTCACACCGATCACCCAGGGAACGTCCTTGAGGAAGGGCTAAAACATGGTTCTTTACATGACATACGGATAAATAACATGCGCGATCAACACGAGGAAGCAGTTAAGTTGCCAAACAGCGTTGCAGTAGTGGCGGTAGTGTTAGGGGATGGTTTTACTGAGCTTTTCGCCAATCTCGGCGCGTTCGTGGTTCCAGGTGGTCAGACGATGAACCCGAGTGCCGGAGAGATAGCCTCAATAGTTGCAAAAGCTACCGCCCGGGCAGTGATCGTCCTCCCCAATAACCCGAATGTCATTCTGACTGCCAAACAGGTTAAAGACCTGGTTTCCACAGAAGTGCACATTGTCCCCACCACCACGATGCCCCAGGGTCTGACGGCGCTGCTTGCCTTTAACCCTGAAGAGGATACCCTGAAAAACGTTACGCACATGACAGGAGCAGCTAAGAATGTTGTCACGGCGGAGATTACTCGCGCTGTAAAAACCGCGAGAATAGGGGAGAGGACAGTTAAGGAGAAGGATTTCATTGCGCTCGTAGGCGACTCTCTCGTAGCCTGCGGGAACGACCTTGCCGAAGTCACCGTCGAGGCCGCCGAAAAAATCGCTGCAAACAAGGACGTTGTCACCCTTTACCGGGGGGAAGGCTTAGAACCAGCCTTCTCAGAACTTATCGCCGCCCGTCTGGCGGAAGTCCTCCCCGAAGCGGAAGTTGAGGTGCAGTACGGGGGGCAGCCTCACTATCAGTTGCTGGTCGCCGCAGAATAAAGGGAGGAAACGCCTTTGCCCGAAGTCGCCATCGTCACCGACAGCACCGCCGACCTTCCTGCCGGTATAGCAAAAGAGCTGGGAATTACAGTGGTACCTTTAAAGGTAATCTTCGGGCGGGAAATTTACCGTGACGGAGTTGACATCGATCTCACTGCCTTCTACCAACGCATGCTGGCAGGTGAAATAGCCACCACCTCGCAGCCTTCGCCCGGTGAGTTCGAGGCTGTTTATCGTAATCTGACAACTAGCGCAAAGAGCATAATCTCCATCCATATATCCCGCGACCTGAGCGGGACGGTTAACGCCGCCGAAGCCGGACGTTCCTTACTGCCGGACGCCGACATAACGGTGATTGATTCAAGGCTCGTGGCCGGGGCGCTTGGGTTCCTTGTACGTGCTGCCGCTGAGGCCGCCTTGGAAGGCAAAACGCGGGGCGAAGTGCTCTCCCTGGTTATGAACCTTATGCCGGTAATCCGCGTTTTCTTCTGTGTGGAGTCCCTTGAATACCTCCGGCGGGGTGGACGCATCGGCGGTGCTCAAGCTCTCCTCGGGACGATCCTTAATATCAAACCCATCCTATGTCTCGATGGAGGAATTATCCGGCCGTTTGAAAAGGTGCGCGGGCAAAAGGCGGCACTCCGCCGTCTTGCGGAAATCGTGTTAGATCGGGCCGGGCAAAACCCAGTAATGTGCCAGGTTCTTCATGCAAACAACCCGGATGCAGCAGACGCACTCGTCGGTCTTTTGGGTCAACTTCCGAACGGAAGCAAGGTAGAAGTCGGCATGATCGGTTCAGTCGTAGGCGCACATACTGGTCCAGGAGTTATCGGGGCGGTGTATTATCATATAGTGTCATAACGGTGATAAAATTTTCTGAAAATTTTACCCCGGCCTACAAAAGGATTTCGGGTTAATAATGGCGAAAGCACTTTTACAGCATCGAGGAAAAGGTAGCGGTAGCTCGTGATATTCAACAATATCTTGGAAGTTATCGGTAACACACCGATAGTGCGTTTGAGCAGGGTGGCCGATGATTGCCCGGCAAGGGTCATCGCCAAGCTCGAAATGTTGAACCCGACCGGAAGCGCCAAAGCAAGAAGCGCATGGGGTATGATCCAGGCTGCGGAAAACGCAGGAGTGCTGAAACCGGGCGGCTTGATTGTTGAACCCACAAGCGGTAACCAAGGTATCGCGCTCGCGATGGTAGGCGCCGTGCGGGGTTACCGGGTAATGCTGGTAATGCCGGAAACTATGAGCATTGAACGCAAGAAACTGATGGAGGCTTTCGGGGCGGAAGTGGTCTTGACCCCTGCTGCCGAAGACCTGGCCGGAGCGGTGCGCAAGTCCAGGGAGCTTGCAGCTTCTATTCCCGGCGCATGGATGCCGGATCAGTTCAGTAACCCGACCAACCCGGACTATCATGAGGGCACCACAGGCCAGGAGATATTGAATCAGCTCGATGAACCGGTAGATGCTTTTGTTCTTGGGGTCGGTACAGGTGGTACGCTTACCGGCGCGGCGCGCGCCCTCAAAAAGCGCATACCGCACTTGCAGGTTTATGCGGTAGAACCCGCAAGTTCTGCAGTTATCGGGGGTGGTCCCCCGGGCCATCATAAGATTCAGGGTATCGGTGATGGTTTCATACCCGTTAACCTTGACCAGTCACTTCTCACCGGCGCGGTTGCGGTCAGCGATGAGGAAGCCGTCAACATGGCGCGCCGCCTTGCCAAAGAGGAAGGAATCCTCGCCGGCATCTCCAGCGGCGCAGCAGTAGCAGCAGCCGTAAAGGTCGGTAAGCGTCTTGGAGCCGGAACCACGGTACTCACAATCCTGCCTGATACCGGCGAACGTTACTTAAGCACCTCGCTCTTTGAATAATCAACATTTAACCCAAGAACACCTCCGTATTATTATATAAGAGGGGCCGGTGATTACCGGTCCCTCTCACTCTAGGAAAAAGCATTAAGGCAATGGTAGAAGTGATTAAGTGCGTATCAGCGCAGTAAGTTTGTCCATGTTGCAATGCGCTACCACGCTCTCATGCGCCAGTGTGATAGCGTCCCTGTCACCAGGGTGTATTACCCTGCTGATCTCCGCCAGCTTCCCAACCGTCGTATAGGTGTCAAAGTGGACGAGGATCACCGGCACCCCCTTTTCCGCGGCCCTCGCTAAAACCTTAACGTCAGGATAAAATCCTCCGGTCAGAATGAGTGCCGCAGTGTCCGTTTCGAGTGCTGCCAGCGCAATTTCTGTACGGTCGCCGCCGGTAACCACCGCCTTGTTGGCTGAGCGACGGAAATACCCGAGTGCGCTCTCGATAGTCATTGCACCAACCAGGACATCCTCGACTATCTGGCCGAGTTTATTCTCCCCCGTCAGAATATCTCCACCAAGGGCTTCGTAATACTCTGCAACCGTGGGTGCGCTTAGTTCCGGCTGACTCGGAATAATTCCAAGCGTTTCTATGCCGTTTTCTTCGAGTATCTCCCGGTAAATTCCCTCCGTTTTGGCCAGCAGTACCCGTGGAACGTTGTTGAAAACAACCCCTGCAAACTCCACCTTTTGCTCCCGCGCGCACCGCGCAAAGAATACCGCCTCGTCAAGACTCCGGTCGTTGGCAGGCCTGAGTATGTAAACCATCGTAGCATTAAACTCCTGGGCAAGGCTCATCGCATCGAGATTAAACGCCGCCATTCCCCAAGGCCGTGCCGCACCGTCGATTAGAACCCCGTCTGCCGCAGCCTTGACTTTTGCATACGCATCTCTTACAAGCTGGCGGCACCGCTCGGGGTCCTTATACGTCGAGATGTAATAACCGCCCAAAGCAAGGGGGGCAATTTCGCGAACTTCCAAGTTTAAACTCAAAACCTCTCGCATCAGCACGGCATCCCTGTCTTCTACGCCGACAGCATCCGGGGGAATCCCGACCGGCTTAAAATAACCTACCCGAAGGCCATGCTCCTTCAGTTCAAGGGCCAACCCGAGGATAATTGCCGTCTTGCCGCTCCCCGCTGTACCCACAAAATAGAGGTTCCCCACCTGTCTCACCTCACCCGATAGTGATCTTTACATCCAGTGCCCTGGCCCCTTCCTGGTAGGAAAAGACCGGGTTAATATCCATCTCGACAATTTCCGGAAAGTCGCTTACCAACCTGCCCACTCGGCCGATGATTTCTACGATTGCAGGAATATCAAGAGGTTTCTCTCCCCGGAACCCGCGCAGGAGGGTGTAGGCTTTGGTCTCCCCAATCATTGTCTGTATCTCGCGCTTGCTCATCCCCCATACCAACCTGAAAGCAGTATCTTTCAAAAGGTTCACGTATATACCGCCTAAACCAAAGGCAATCAGCGGTCCAAACTGGAGGTCCCGGGTCATCCCGACTATCAACTCGGTCCCCTTCGGATACATTTTCTGTACCTCCACACCATGAACGACCGCGCGGGGAAAGTGCCGGTTGACACGCTCCATTATCTCCCAGAATGCATCGCGTATCTCGTCCGGGGTCTTTAGCCCGATCTGGACACCGCCGATATCCGTTTTATGAATAATTTCCGGCGAAGCCACCTTTAGAACCACCGGGTAACCAAGTTCCGCAGCGTGCGTAACCGCTTCCCTGGCCCGGCGCGCAAGCAGCATCGGGGCCGTGGGTATGCCGTAGGCGCCGGCAACCTGCATGGATTCGCTGCCCAGGAGCATACGCCGCCGCTCGGCCCGCACCCTGTCAAAAATGCGCTTCACGGTTGTAGGGTCGATATCTTCGTAACGGGGTAAGTCCTCCTTCAGAGGCCGCTCCTTTATCCGCCTGTAAGCCGTTAAACCGCCGAGGGCCCGTACGGCAAGTTCCGGAAAGGTAAAACACGGGATACCGTGCTCGACCAGATAATCCGCTCCCGCAGCCAGACTCTCGCCGCCCATATAAACGCCGAGAACAGGCTTCTCCGGGTATTTTACGCATGCTTTAACAATCGCTGCCGCCGTCTCTACAGGCTCCGCCACAGCCGTCGGGCATAGGAGTACCACTGCGCTGTCCACGCCTTCGTCGGCCATCACGTTTTCAAGGGCAAAGCTGAATCGCTCAACCCTGGCATCTCCCAGTACATCGACGGGGTTGTATACATTTGCCTCAACAGGGAGCTCTTGCCGGAGGCTTTCAACAGTCTCCCGGCTGAAGCGCGCCATTTCAAGCTTTTCGACCTCAATCCGGTCTGTCGCTACTATTCCGGGGCCGCCGGAGTTTGTTACTATCGCGACCCGCGGCCCGCGGGGTACAGGCTGTCGGGCAAAGACCACCGCAAGATCGAAGAGTTCGCTCATTCTCCGTACGCGCAGGACACCGCTCTGCCTGAAGGCCATTTCATACGCCAGATCCGATCCGGCCAGTGCCCCTGTATGGGAGGAAGCCGCTTTGGCCCCCGCCTGGCTGGTACCGGATTTAAGGATGATCACGGGCTTTATCCTTGTGACCTGCTCCGCAACCTCCAAAAAATGCAGTCCGTCCTTAACATCCTCGATATAACACAGGATGACCCTGGTGTTCGGATCCTCCACGGCATCTGCAATGAAATCCGCTTCGTTTAAGTCGGCTTTGTTACCCATACTCACAAAGCGAGAAAAACCGATACCGGTCTTCAGACTCCAGTCGAGAATGGCGACAAGCATCGCTCCGCTCTGTGAAACGAAAGCGATCTCCCCTTTCAGGGGGAAACCTGCAGCAAAGGACGCATTGATCGGGGTGTGCGTATCCATCAAACCGACGCAGTTGGGTCCCAAGAGGCGCATACCGTAGCCGCGACAGATATCCACAAGCTCTGTTTCCCTGGCCAGGCCTTCCGGACCCGTCTCTTTGAATCCCGCAGAGATAACAACCAGGCTTTTTACTTCCGCAACACCACAGTCCCGGGCAACGTCTAAAACCCGTTCCGCGGGAACCACAACCACCGCCATGTCAACCCTTTGCCCGATGCCGGAAACCGCCGGGTAAACCTTCAGGCCTTCGATCTCCTTTTCTTTTGGGTTAACCGGGTAGACGTTGCCGCCGTAACCGCTTTTAATGATGTTCCTGAGAATTACGTTACCCAGCTTCTCCTGGTTTTTTGATGCGCCGACCACGGCCACGCCTTCTGGCCGGAAAAGGGCATTGAGTACCTGCAAGCGATATCACCTCGCCCCCCCGGAGACTGCTGAAAAACTTCCCTGGCAGTTTCAGAAGTCAGATGTCGGACGTCGGACTCGTAGGAAATCGCTTTACGATTTCCTTTTTTTAATATCAGAAGTCAGATGCAGGATGTCTGAGGCAAGACTATTTGCAGGAATTTGCCTTGCGAATTCCAACCTTGGTTTTCCGACTTCCGACCTCTTGCCTCCGACCTTTGAAAACGGTCTCCGGGTTTCCCATTAAAACCTTCGTGTCGTGAATGGATGAACTTCTTTCCCGAGAGGCTAGATTTTTACAACACTCCCCTGATTGCCCTTTTTCTATTCTTCCCCTGTATAGACCTTAGTCTTCGACAAAAAAAGCTGGAATCCTTTGCATACTGCTGTCTTAGATCAAATAAAAAAAAAACGGCCGCATTCGCGGCCGCCGGCTTTGCGGTTATACGTCGGTGACAGAGCTGGTGGCAAAAACGTGGTTCCCGATATTTGCCGTCACCGGAAGGGTGCGGATCCACCTGTCCGTTGCCGTCCGCGGGTTGTAAAAGAAGAGTGCGCCGTTTGTGGGGTCAACACCCTCCACAGCTAACTGCGCGGCCCTGAAGGCCTCTCTGTCAGGTTCAAGATTGATAGAACCGTCAGCCACCGGAGTGAATTCGTATACCCCATTGGTGCGCTGAAACACTACCTCCTGGATCTCGTCCGGGAAGGCAGGGTGCCGCAACCGGTTTATAATCACCGCGCCTACCGCTACTTTCCCTAAGAAGCTTTCACCACGGGCTTCCGCATTGATTATGCGCGCCATCAGCAACAAATCCTCCCGGCTCAGCCCAAAGGCTGCCTTCGGCCGGGGAACCCTCAGCACCTGACCGGGCAAGATCAGCGTGGTATTAAGGCCGTTTTCCTGCATAAGCTTTTCGACCGTAGTACCATGCGCCCGGCTGATACCCCACAGGGTGTCACCTGAACAGACAGTGTACGACGCAGCCTCTCCCGCTACGGCTGAATTCAGGTTTGCAAAGAGCACCATGCCTTGCAACAACACAATTAAAAAAAGCGTTGTTCGCGTCCTCATTTTTTCCTCCTTCCCCGAAGACATATTTTAACCAGCGAACACGCCTTTTTATTCATTTCATTGCGTGACTAATATTTTTCTTTTTACATTTTTTAAACTATAGGACAAGAATTTGTATAGTTTTGTCGCGGGAGCCGCCAGATTTCACCCACCAAACATTCTTCGCTGCAAATCCGGCAGTACAACTGTAAATACGCTTCCCTCACCGGGACGGCTTTCAACTCCGACCCGGCCGCCGTGAAGCTCCACTATCTGCCGGACGATCGCCAACCCCAGACCGCTGCCGCCGGATTCCCGGGCGCGCGCAGGGTCCACCCGGTAGAACTTCTCAAAGATATAAGGCAGGTCCTCCGGTGAAATCCCGCTCCCGGAATCACGCACGCTAAGCGCCACTCCGTCGGGTGCGGACGCCAGCCGGAGCATCACGCTTCCCCCCGGAGGTGTAAAACGAAAGGCATTGTCGAGTAGGTTGACCACTACCTGCTCCAGACGGTCTGGGTCTCCCAAAACCGGCGGCAACGGGGGCAGTTCTACCCGAAAGTCGATTCCTAAGGCCTCTGCCTTGGCTTTGAACCGCGCCGCCGCCCAGCCGGCGATCTCTTCGAGATGCACCTCCTCCTGCCTGATGCGGAGCGCGCCCGTCTCCATCCGCCGGAGGTCGAGCAGTTCCTCTGCCAAACGTCGTAGTCTCTCGCCCTCTTCGCGGATGGCGCGCAGGTATTCCTTTTGCTCCTCGCCTTGAACCATGCCGTCAAGGATCGCCTCAGTGTATCCTTGTATTATGCTCAGCGGCGTCCTCAGCTCGTGGGAAACGGCGGCCACGAAATCCCTCCTCGTTTCGTCCATCCGTTTCAGTGCGGCGATCCGTTCCTCAAGCTCTGCGGCGAGCTTGTTCAGCGATTCGCCCAGGCATGCGACTTCGTCTTCACCTGCCGTTAAAACACGTGCGGCGTAATTCCCGGCAGCCATTGCCCGTGCCGCTTTCTCCATCTCCACCAGCCGTCTTGAGAAACTCCGGGCCACAAAGACGCTCAAAACCCCCGCCAGGATGACTCCGCCCAGGAGCGCCAACACCAGCGTCGCCTCCAACCCCCGCACCCTCGAAGCGATCGGATCGAGCGGCGCATAGATAAAAACGCCCCCGGCCACGTCACCCTGGTACTTTACCGGCACCCCGACCCAGAGAAGACTAACGTCCTGGAAAAGCGGGTGTTCGCCCCGCCGGATGATCGTTTTTCCATCGAGCACCGCGTAAATATCTTCGCCGCTGACCGGCATCCCCTGGTTTAAACGCCACCTTCCACCCATTCCGCGCCAGTGCATTACGCGCCCCGATGCGTCGACAATCAATACGTTTGCCTGTAGGCCCTGACTCAAAAAGGTTACCCGTTCGGCCATTGTCTGATGCGAGGCTCCGGAAAACCACAAATCGGCAAGTTCTATGGCCTCTTCCAGCATTCGCTGCGCCTCGAAACGATAATAGCTCGCCTCAATCGCCCTGGTCTGCACCAACCCCAAAGCCCCCAGGACAAGCGCTACCAGGAGAACCATCGTGACCCACAATCTACCCGCGATACTCTTCATCACGTACCTCAAACTTATAGCCTACACCCCAAACGGTGGTGATAAAGGGTGGCGCGCCGGCTCTGCCCATTTTTTCCCGCAAACGCGTAACGTGCGTATCCACCGTCCGGGAATCCCCGTAAAAGTCGTACCCCCATACCAGATTAAGCAGTTCCTCTCGCCGGAAGGCCCGGCCGGGTGATTTGGCCAGCACCAGGAGAAGGTCAAACTCTTTCGGTGTTAAAGGTACAGACTTGCCCTTCACCGCGACTGTGCGCGCCTCGGGATCGATTATTATTCCCGCAACTGAAAGCCGGCTTTCAGAGTCCCGGCGTTTCCTGGTACGCCGCAGGACAGCTTTTACCCTGGCCACAACCTCGCGGGGGCTGAACGGTTTAACGATGTAGTCATCCGCACCGAGTTCCAACCCCATTACCCTGTCCACTTCGTCCCCGCGTGCTGTCAGCATGATAACGGGAATATCCAGGGTTTCACGAATCTGGCGGCAAACGTCCCACCCGCTTCTGCCCGGCAGCATTAAGTCTAAGACAACTAAGTCCCACGTACCGCCGCGGACTTCCGCGAGGGCTTTCTCCCCGTCGGCAGCCTCTCCTACCTCGAAGCCTTCTGCGGTGAGATACTTGCGGAGCAGGTCGCGAATACGGGTTTCGTCATCAACCACCAGTATCCGCAAGGGTCGATCTTTTTCCTGCAACTACCGATACCCCCAAACGCTTGAATAAACAAAAGCGTTACTAGTAATTGCCCCTTAAAAGAAGGCCTTTTACGGTATTACAATATCAAAATACCTCTGCATAAACAATTTCGCGCAAAAAAAAAAGTGCTTTGCCAGCACCACTACCAGGAATTTCGTTAAGAAACTCACCTTGCGAAAAACAAGCGTATTCGGGAGATAAACCGTACCAAGGGGTGTTTCAGCCGCCTTTCCACCTGCCGGTATTCCTCTCGTAAGCGGTTCAGTTCCTGCTGCAACATTCGATAATCCCTTTCGAGTTCCTGCCCGGCGTTCAGCGCCCGCTGCAACTCCCCCGAGAGACGCGCGTTTTCCGCCGAAAGGCGCCTTTCGTTGTCCGCGGCCCTTAGCCCGTTTTGATCAAGCTTCTGTTTTAAGTCGATTAACTCGCGCTGCAAACGCGCGACCTGAGTAGAGTACTGGTCGCGTAGTTCGGCAACCTTCGCCCTGTTTTCGCGTTCTCTATCCCGTTCCTGCGCCAACTGCCCTTTTAGATCCTTGACCGAACTTTCCAGGTCCTCGTTCACGCTTCTTAAATACCCAATTTCTTTTTCGCCTTCCCGTGCGCGGTTTACCCACAACCGGCACTGGTGAAGAATACTCTGGGCTTTGTTCTCAAGCTTTCTGATCTGCTCCCGGTAATAAATCAGTTCTCGTTTTCGAAGCGTGAGAAGGAGCTCTTTTTCTGAAAGCTGGGCAGTCAAATTCTCGTACTCGTCCCGGTAACGGGCCTGTGCGGCCAGAGCAGCCGCGGCCTGCTGCTGGGCCGCAGTTAGCTCATTCAGTTGCGTTTTGAGTGCCAGAATCCTCTTCTGCCATGCCTCCCGCTCCGCGCAGTGGCGCTGCTTCTGTTCCCGCAGCAACTCCAAGAACCGCTTCATCACTGCATCATAGGTAGCATGGGCAACCGTGCTGTACGACCAGGTTTCCCCCTGGTTCTCAAAAAACGGAAAGCGCCGCAATACCCCTTCTACTGCCTGAGGAGTAACCGGCCGCCAGAAATTTACGGCTTCAACAACCTGGTTCAATGACAAGCCTCCAGGATGAGCCCGGAGTACCTTTAAAACAAGGTATTTCAGCGGATACTGTTCCACACCGAGCTCCCACTCCGTGAGCCCCCACATTCCGGTGTCAAGCTGGACAAACCGTCCGTCCGAGATCAGGTTTGCCTCGTCGGCAAAGAGTTTCTTGTTTTTACCCTTCTTGCCCCTTTCCTCCCGTCTCAGTTCCCACAGGCTAAGCGGCTGCTGGCGCTTTAGCAGCAGGTGATAAAACGGATCGTTGGCCCGGAAGCCTTCAGTATTCAACCGCCATAAGTTTTTCTTGTCACACTGAAAGCAAGAATGCTGTTTGAGGCACAGCTCCACTTTTTCTTCGACCTCGTAAAGCGGCAGGTCTCGTAGCATCTTCCTTCTTACATACGGAGCAATTTCCTTTACCGACAGGGCTTCAAAAAAGTATAGTGTCCTCTTTAAAACGTCGGTCAGCGAATAAAGCCTACCGTTCAAGTAACCCACCTTCCTCAATATAGAAATGCATCCATTATTTAACATTTATTCAAGAAAAAAAATATTCCTCCTGCTGAACAAGAGGAATTTTTTAGCTTATTGAGGTAAAAACTTAAGTTATCTATTATATGAACTGTAGGCTCCTGTGTTAGATTGACCGGTTAACGGTATAATTTGGAGCCTCTTTGGTTATTGCGACGTTGTGCGGGTGGCTCTCCAGTAATCCGGCGGGAGTGATCCGGACGAACCGCGTCTTTTCTTTTAACTCAGCTATCGTACGGCAGCCGCAATAACCCATTCCGGCCCGCAGCCCGCCGATAAGCTGGAAGACTGTTTCGGCAAGCGGACCCTTGTATGGAACCCTTCCTTCAACCCCCTCGGGTACCAGTTTCGGGCCGTGATCCTGGAAGTAGCGCTCGGCACCGCCCTCGCGCATTGCGCCAAGAGAACCCATACCGCGGTAAACCTTGTAGCTCCTGCCCTGGTAAATCTCAATATCTCCGGGGCTTTCTTCCGTCCCCGCCAGGAGACCCCCGAGCATGACCGTGTCCGCTCCCGCAGCGATGGCTTTGGTGATGTCGCCGGAGAATTTGATACCGCCGTCGGCAATAATGCGGCGGCCCAACCTCTTTGCCTCCTGCGCGCAATCATAAACCGCGGTTATCTGCGGCACACCGATGCCTGCGATCACCCGGGTGGTGCATATCGAGCCGGGACCGATCCCAACCTTTACGGCGTCGGCACCCGCTTCAAAAAGCGCCCGGGCGCCTTCTGCCGTCGCCACGTTTCCCGCCACCACTTCGATATCCGGGAAGAGGCTCTTTACCTCCCTAACTGCTTTGACAACCTTTTCCGAATGGCCGTGTGCAGTATCAATTACAACGGCGTCAACCTTCGCCGCCACCAGGCCTTCGACCCGCTCCTGGTAGCCGGCGGCCACTCCTACCGCCGCCGCAACAACGAGACGTCCCTGGGCGTCTTTGGCCGCATAAGGATACTTGTGCGCCTTTTCGATGTCTTTTATGGTTATCAGACCCCGCAGCCGGAAGTTCTCATCGACCAGGGGCAGCTTTTCTATTTTGTAACGGCGAAGGATCTCCTTGGCTTTCTCGAGGGTTGTGCCCACCGGCGCTGTGATGAGGTTTTCCCTTGTCATCACATTCTTGATCGGCTGGTCAAAATTAGTCTCAAACCGGATGTCCCGGTTCGTAATTATACCGACCAGTTTATCCCCTTCGGTTATTGGCACGCCGGATATCCGGTAGCGTTCCATTAAGGCCATGGCTTCCCGGACGGCGTTGTCAGGGCTTAAAAAGACCGGATCCGTAATGACACCGTGCTCCGAACGTTTGACCCGGTCAACCTCCAGGGCTTGTCGCTCAGCAGTCATATTCTTGTGAATTACACCGATACCGCCCTCCCGGGCGATGGCGATCGCCAGGCGGGATTCAGTAACCGTGTCCATTGCTGCGCTGACAAGTGGTATATTTAGCTTTATCCTGTTTGTAAGGAAGGTTGCTGTATCTACATCGCGCGGCAGAACCGCCGACGACGCCGGAACCAACAAAACGTCGTCAAACGTTAGACCCTCGCGGCTAAACTTTTCCGGGTACAATATCCTATTCCCCCTTAAAATGGTCGGTAGTCTTACAATCCTGCCGTTCTGACCTGGTAAGCCGATACGTTATCCCTCAGGTGCCCCCCAACGTGGAACATAACGCCTTTGGCATCAAATGGGGGTTTTTCAAAACCTGCACTTTCCTGATAGCTGCCATCTTTTCACGGTTGAGTCCCTGGTTTTGCCGGCAATGCGGATACTACCTGCTCAATGCAAGGACTAAGGTCCGCATACACTGCCCTATTGGTATTCAGTTAATTATAGCACAGGCCTAACTCAAAATGAAGGCCGCCGTTTTAACGGCTTGAGCAGCATAACCACGGCGGAAGCAAGCACGGGTAAAAGCGGCAGGGCGTACCGACAATGCGCATAGGTAACCAGATGCATCAGGGTAAAAGCAGCAAGCAAACCAAGAATACGCCCGGCACCGGGAAGGCGCCGCGCCAGCCCGCAAGCGAGACCCAGGCTTCCCAGTGCAACAATCACATAATGGCACCAGTAAGTGAAATTGGCAGGGAGTTTGTCTTCGCCGCCCCAGAGAAACACCTTGCCCCAGAGGAGTTTAAACTTCCCCCGTGTGTACCAATCGAGGTAGCGCCCGAAGTCTTCCCGGAAACCCTTCTCCAAGCGTTCCAAAGCCAGCGCGGTGTGCAGTTGCCCGGTCTCCATGGGATCCTTTCCCACCGGCCACAACGGCTGCCAGCCGTACTTTATTCCCTCTAAGTTCACGTAAGTGCCGAGAAGCAGCGGATTCCCTCCGCTGGCCGAAAGTGGAATAAAGCGGTGGAACAGAAAGGCGTTGCGTACCCACCAGGGAGAAAGGACGAGGAAAAAAGTCACGAGCAGAACTGCAGCTGAGCGAAGCACTGCTGCCCGCGCAGGCTTCCGGCGCCTAAGCCACAGCAGCAACCCGCAAAAAGCGGCAAGGCAAAGCAGCGCGCCGGTAGGGCGGACGAGCGCCGCCGCCGCCCCCAAAATGCCAAGTAATGCGTATGACTCCTCGTTGTCGGGCTCGGTTTTGACCCATTGGTAAGTGAATAGTAACAGGAGAAAAGTAAAAAGCGTTTCGGTCAACAGCAGGCCGTTTATCAAAATAAGCGGGGGATAGAAAGCCACCAGCGCAGCCGGGATGAGCCCCGCCCATCGGCCGCCGAAGCGGCTGCCGATCAGATAAGTCAAATACACGCTCCCGACCATTAGAAAAGCTTGAGCGTAACGTGCGGCCGCAAGGGCGCGCGATTCTTCACTGAAAACCCACAGAAAGAAAGAAAGGAAAAACGGGTAGCCGGGAGTAACGTAAGCCGTGGGTCCGAGGGCAGGTTCCGGTGACAAGCGGGGCCGCCACCAGGAAAAAACGTGGTCCGTGACCAAACGGCGGGCGCTGTCAATATACCCCACGTCGTCGCTGTATAGCATTAAACTGCTGCCCCAGTGGTGAATGAAGGCGACCCGTACCGCAAGCGCAGCTAACATAATCGCTAAAAGGGGTGCCTTTTTCAACACCTGTCGCACCGTAACGTTCAGCATGATAAATATTTCGGCCCAATCGTGCTTTTTCCTCCTGGAAAAAGGGTGGTGTATAGATTTCCATGTCTGAGAAAGAGGAATCGCGTCCGGGGCGGCGAAGTAGGCACTGAATAAAAGCGGTTCCTTGAAGGAGAGTAAGGGTGGCAAAGATATCCATCATCATCCCGGCTTACAATGAGGAGCAAGGTATCAGCGCCACGCTGAAAGAGCTTTCTGCTACGGTTACAGGTCTGGACGCAGAGATTATTGTTGTTGACGACGGATCCTCGGACCGGACGGTGGAGTTCGCGCAGCGTCACGCCTCCACGGTAGTAAAACACCATTTGAACCAGGGTAAAGGCGCGGCAATGAGGTCCGGCTGCCGGGCGGCGTCTGGAAACTATCTCATATTCATTGACGCGGACGGCACATACCCCGCAGAACATGTTCTGGAGATTGTCCGCGAACTCGAAAAGGCCGATGTGGTATTTACCTGCCGGAGCAACAGGGAGAATATTCCCTTTATTAACCGATTCGGCAACTGGCTGATTACGAGGCTGATCAAAAACCTTTCCGGCTTTGCAGGTAACGATCCTCTTTCCGGACTTTACGGCATGCGGCGGTCTGTTCTTGAATCCATAGGATTGGAATCATCAACGTTTGCCGTCGAAACGGAAATCGTGGTTAAGGTGAGCAGATCAAGGTTTAACGCCACGGAGATCCCGATCGCTTATCGGCCGCGCCTGGGAGCTTCCAAGCTTCGCCCGCTGAGGGACGGCTTGCGGATTTTCCGGGTCTTGATAGACATGCTTTTTATCTTTCAGCCGTACTTAACCTTTGCGCTTCCCGGTACGCTTATCTTCCTTATCGGGGCAACCTTAACCGGAGTACTGGCGGTAAAAGGCACGGTAAGCCTCGATGGCGTTCATTTAGGCCTGCATTCCTTTCTGGCCGGCGCAGCCCTCATGATTCTCGGGATCAACGCCGCGGCTTACGGAGGCATCATCGACCTTTACGCCGTGCGTCACCGGTTCAAAAAACCGTCGCGCATCACTCGGATCCTCACCAGATTGTCCTTATTTAAAGTGCTGCGCAATCTGAGTCTGTTGATACTAATGATCAGCCTTCCCGCACTGGTCTATCAGTTTTGGCACTGGGTAAGCAGCGGGTTCGGACCATTTTCGGCCACCAGAAGCTGGATGCTTGCCCTCACCGGTCTTTTGCTAGGGTTGCAGGGAGTGTTCCTGAGCATTATTTACCGGATATTTGCAAAAGACTGTCTGGAAGACGTGAATCTCGCAGAAATAAACAGTCACAACCGGGCCCCGGTAAAGCGCGACCTTCCTGAAAGCACGGCAGCCAAAGCTTTCAGTAAGAACAGTTAACCGCTT
>JBFLWY010000040.1:0-19674 GCA_040757355.1 Bacillota bacterium
AATAGGACTTTTTGAGCTTTGGAGGAGAGACCTTCTTTAGTCTAATGAAGTGATAGCTTTCAAACTTCAAGGTTATATTGAGTGCTGGGTTAAGCTTCAAGGATTATATTGAGTGCTGGGTCGCCACGGGGAATGAAAATGGCCTGTCTGCCGGCCCAGCACTCAGAGGTTTGTTGGCGCATGGTCAGTGAAGCTAGCCGGAGAGTTACGATATGCATAGTAATGCGGAGAGCCAACTGAGTGCCGGGCGGCAGCGGCCTTGACAGTTTTCGGCCCATAAACAATCATTTTGACTTCTGACTCCTGACTCATTAAAAAAAAGGACAGGCTGCTTTTTTGAAGAGAAGTTTTTTTCCCCGGACCCTAACTCTTCAAGAAGTAGTCTGTTCTTTTTGCCTTAGTTATGCAATTTAACTATTGCATTGTAGAGTTTATATCGTATAGAATGTATTAAACGATATATAATTTTATTTGCTGCCAGGTCGTTGAAGAAAAGAGGGTGAATAAATGCCGGAAGCTTTAGAAGAGGCGCGGAGGCGTCTTATCGAGGCCTTGGGCCGCCAGAGTTCCTTTTGGGGCCTCGGCAAGATTACCGGAGAACTGTACGCGGTTCTTTACCTTTCGGATAAACCGCTCAGTCTGGAGGAGTTAGCAAAGGCCCTTGGGGTGACCAAGGGCAACGTCAGTATAGCGATCCGGCCGCTCGAACAATTGGGCATGGTGCGTCGCAGTATGCGGCCCGGTGACCGGCGGGTATTCTTTGAAGCGGAACTCGACTTCTGGCTGATCGCGCGCCGGGTGCTCGGTCAACGACAGAAGCCGGAATTCGATGAGTCCTTCCGGATACTCGAGGAGGGGTTGCGTTATGCCCAGGAGGCTCCGCCGGGGGAAAGGCGCGAGTTTGTGGTGGGCAGGCTGCAGAAGCTGCAAGAGTTTTATCGGGAACTCGATCAGATTGTGGAAAGCATTTTAGCTGTCGGCCCCAGTGCACTCTCCCGCCTGGTGCAAATAATTGTGCGGTTCCGGCGGTTGTTCAGCGTGGAGAAAAGCGGTGAAAGTTAATTGTATTAAGGCAGAAAGAGGGTGGGAAAGATGCAACCCGGGGAACTGAGTGTGGTAACGGGAGCTTTCGGCTATACCGGGAGGTACATCACCGGACGTCTGCTGTCGCGGGGTCAGCGGGTTAAAACCTTGACCGGACACCCCGACCGTCCAAATCCCTTCGGAGGGAGCATAGAAGTGGCGGCATACAGTTTCCGCGACCGGAAAAGACTTGTTGAGAACCTGCGCGGAGCTGTAACCCTTTACAACACATACTGGATTCGTTTTCCGTACGGGAAAGCCAGCTTTCTTACCGCTGTGGCAAATACGGCCAAACTCATTGACGCGGCAAAGGAGGCTGGTGTTCAAAGGTTTGTCCACATCAGCATCACCAACGCCTCCGACGACTCCGATCTTCCATATTTTAAAGGTAAAGGCATGGTTGAAAAGATCCTGATCGGGTCAGGGTTGTCTTACGCAATTATCCGGCCCAGCGTGCTTTTTGGGGCCGGGGACGTGTTAATCAACAACATTGCGTGGATGCTGCGACGCTTTCCCTTATTCGTAATCCCGGGTGCCGGTGATTACCGTTTACAGCCGGTCTTTGTCGAAGACGTAGCGGAAATGGCAGTAGGCGCGGCTGGTCGCGAGCAAAATCTGATTATTGATGCGGTAGGCCCTGAGATTTTCACATTTGAACAGCTTGTGCGGTTAATTGCGCAGAAAATTAAGCGCAGTTCAAAAATCGTTCACCTGAACCCCGGCCCCGCCCTTTTTCTTGCCAGGCTAATCGGTTTCCTTGTAAACGATGTTGTGCTGACCAGAGATGAGGCTAACGGGTTGATGGCAAACCTTCTTGTTTCCGGAAACCCGCCCACCGGGAAAACGAGTTTCAGCGAATGGTTGGACCTTAACGCCTGTAATCTGGGAACCCGTTATGCTTCCGAGCTTTCACGGCACTTTTGGCACGGTGCGCACGGCGGACGAAGCCGGTTTTTGGAACGCATTTGCTCCAGCGAGCGCGCATGAATTTGAAATAAAGTATTGACAGGAAGAAAAACAGCGGTGTAAACTCTTCCTAACTGAATACTGTTGCGAGCCGAGAAAGAGTTGGAGAAGAGTTGAGAAGAGCGCAGATGAGACTGGTAAAGGCGTAATCAAGCCAGTGCCTCATTTGGGTGCTGGCTGTTTTTTTTGTAAAGGGAGTTGTTCACGACCCAGCACTCAATGGACTTCTTGCCCTTTGAAGGACAGACCTTCATTGAGCTTAAATGCCCAGCACTCAATAGGACTTTTTGAGCTTTGGAGGAGAGACCTTCTTTAGTCTAATGAAGTGATAGCTTTCAAACTTCAAGGTTATATTGAGTGCTGGGTTAAACTTCAAGGATTACATTGAGTGCTGGGTCGCCGCCGGGAACGAAAATATGGACCCGTAAGCGTGTTACTTAGATGCGGTAATGTAACAATGAACAAAACGCGGTGAGAAGCGAGCAGAGCGAGGAAGTCCGGGCGGGCACGGGCCGGAGCCCAGCACTCAGAGCAGTTTTTGAGCTTCGAAGGAGAAACCTTTATTATGTTAGCCTAAAAAAGTAGCTTTTCAAAGCGCAATCATAGCATTGAGTGCTGGGTGAGGACCCGGACCCGACCGGCTGACGAAGCTATGCGCAGCTTATGGCTGCGCCCTACGAGAGAAGTACTATTATCAGAGGAGCGGGTAGAGTGGTTCAACCATCCATAGACGAGTACCTCAGGTTGATCGGTGAGTACAGTGTGGTCCCCGTTTACCGGGAGGTTGTCGCCGACATTGAAACCCCCATCGCAGCCTTTAAGAAAATCGGCTCGGTTCCGGCATACCTGCTTGAGTCCGTTTCCGGCGGAGAGTTCCTCGGCAGGTACAGCTTTATTGGTTTCGACCCATTTTTGGTTTTCCGAGCTAAAGGGAATTCATGCTTGTTGAGCGATGAAGGAGGAGAACGGTGTTTCAATGGTTCTCCTTCGCAGTACCTCGAAGATCTCTTTGCTGAACTGCGCGGCCCCCAACTGGAAGGTCTCCCCCGGTTTTACGGCGGTGGGGTGGGGTATTTCGGCTACGACTTTGTCCGGAACCTGGAACGGCTGCCTCTCAATACCTTCGATGACATTGGGGCGTACGACTGCCACCTCGTTTTTACCGAGGTCGTCTTGATTTTCGACCACGTTCGGCGGCGGCTGGCAGTAGTTGTAAACACGCGCCCGGGAAAAGACCCCCAAAAGGCTTACGACGAGGCGGTTAAGCGTATCAGCGATGTACTGGCCGCCCTGAAAAAACCGGCGGTGCTGGACTGGGAGATACCGACATCCGGTTCAAACCCGGCACTGACCGTGAATATGCAGAAGGAGAGTTTTCTGAGCGCCGTACGCCGCGCAAAAGAATACATCCAGGCGGGCGACATCCTGCAGGTGGTGCTGTCGCAGCGGTTCTCCCGGCCGTTTGACGGCGATCCTTTCGAGGTGTACCGGCGCCTGCGGGTCGTCAATCCTTCGCCGTACCTTTTCTATCTGGACTTCGGTGATCCGGTGGTAATCGGTTCTTCGCCGGAAATGCTCATCCGGGTGGAGGACGGTGTTATCCGGACCCGGCCGATCGCGGGAACCCGGCCGCGGGGCAAAGACGCCGCGGAGGACGAGGCCCTGGCGTCGGAACTTCTTAACGACCCGAAGGAACGCGCTGAGCACATCATGCTGGTGGACTTGGGACGAAACGATTTAGGGCGGGTCTGCGTCCCCGGGACTGTTCAGGTCTCCGAGTTTATGGCGGTTGAAAAGTACTCTCACGTGATCCACATCGTTTCCGAGGTGCAGGGGGTGCTGTCGCCGGAGCGGTCCGCATTGGGGGCGTTAGAGGCATCTTTTCCGGCAGGGACGGTCTCCGGGGCCCCCAAGGTGCGGGCCATGGAGATAATCGAAGAGCTCGAGCCGACGCGGCGGGGGATTTACGCGGGGGCGGTAGGTTATTACAGTTTTACCGGGAATCTGGACACCTGCATCACCATACGCACCATAGTGGTAACCAACGGAAGTGCACATGTACAGGCCGGGGCGGGGATAGTGGCGGATTCCGATCCGGAAAGGGAATACGTTGAGACCATCAACAAGGCACAGGCGCTGTTCACCACGCTGCAAGGCGCGGGCGCTGCGGACTCAGGTTTGTCAGTCAGCAGGTAAACGGGCGGCATGGATAGAAAAAGTTGGTTACTCCGGTCGCTGCCATGACGGTCGAAACAGAAATTGGTCGGGGGGAGTACGTTTTGGTACTAATGATTGACAACTACGACTCGTTTACCTACAACCTGGTTCAGTACTTGGCCGAGATAGGTTCGGAGGTCGTGGTGTTTCGGAACGACGCTATCACTATAAAGGAGATTGCGGCGTTAAACCCGTCGCACATCGTGTTGTCGCCGGGTCCATGCACGCCAAACGAAGCGGGGGTCTGCCTCGATGTTATCAGGGAGTTCACCGGACGGATTCCCATCCTGGGGGTTTGCCTGGGGCACCAGGCCATCGGGCAGGCGTTTGGGGGCCGGGTGGTCCGCGCAGCGCGCCTGATGCACGGCAAGACTTCGGCGATATACCACGACGGGCGGACGGTGTTTCAGGGTATCCCTTCGCCATTTACCGCCACGCGGTACCACTCGCTGGTCGTTGCACCCGAGGGTCTTCCCGAGGTGCTCGAGGTTACCGCGCGGACCGCGGAGGGGGAGATAATGGGCTTGCGGCACCGGGATTACCTGGTCGAAGGAGTCCAGTTCCATCCGGAATCCATTCTTACGGAGTACGGGAAGGAACTGCTGCGTAACTTCTTGAGTCTGAGGAGCTGAGTTGCCGGAAAAGGCCTCCGGCCTCAGCGCGAAGTGCGAATGACGGAAAACGCAGTATTTTCGGCAAATAAGACGCCGGAAATTGCCTCCGGACATTACGGCCTACGTTGGGGCGAAATTGGCTGAAGTGCTTATGCATCGGTCTTTTTACAACGTTGAACAGACCCCAAAGGTTTGGCAGGATATGGAAGTACGTGAGCATCCGGCCGGTAGCGGCCGACAAAGCTATGCGTGGCTTATCGCCACGCCCCGCGAAAGAAGTACTATTTTCTGAGGAGGAGAGATGGTGATTAGCGAAGCTCTTGCCAGAGTGGTTTCCAAAGAGGACCTGCCGATTGATCAGGCGCGGCAGGTCATGGGTGAGATAATGAGCGGTACGGCCACCCCCGCTCAAATCGGCGGGTTTTTGGTCGGGTTGAGGTTAAAAGGGGAGACTGCGGCGGAGGTGGCCGGTTTCGCCCAGGCCATGCGGGAGAAGGCAGTCGGCTACGTGTCGAGGCACCCGCTGCTGGTGGATACGTGCGGTACGGGCGGCGACGGCGCGCACACCTTCAACATTTCCACCACCGCCGCTTTTGTGGTTGCCGCCTGCGGCTGCAAGGTGGCAAAGCACGGAAACCGCTCCGTTTCCAGCCGGGCGGGGAGCGCGGACGTACTCGAGGCGCTTGGGGCAAGGATCGACCTTCCGCCGGCGGTGGCCGGGCAGTGCCTCGACGAGGTAGGTTTCGGTTTCTTTTTCGCGCCCCTATGCCACCCGGCGATGAAGCACGCCGCCGGACCGCGGCGAGAACTAGGGTTGCGGACGGTTTTTAACATCCTGGGGCCCCTGTGCAACCCTGCCGGAGCTCAGGTTCAGGTCATCGGTGTTTACGCGCCGGAACTCATCGATTTAGTCGCCGAGGTCCTTTCGCTGCTGGGGACGAGGCGGGCGTTTGTTATTCACGGAGCGGGAGGGCTCGACGAGTTTTCTCCCGTGGGTGAGGTCATGTACGCTGAAGTCCAAAACGGGTCGGTACGGCGCGGTGTTTTTGACCCGGGTGATTACGGCATTGAGCGCTCTCCGGTCGAAGCGCTGAGGGGCGGGACCGCGGGAGAAAACGCCGCCTTGACGCGCTCGGTTTTGCAGGGGGAGCGGGGGCCGAAAAGCGAGGCGGTGGCTTTGAACAGCGCGCTGGCGCTGCTGGCGGCCGGGTCGGCGGGCGATTTGGGAGAGGGGATACATCTGGCCCGGGAGGCGTTATCCTCGGGAGCGGCGCTCGCCAAGATGGAAGAATACGTGGCATGGACGCGGAGCGTGCTGTAGGTGCTGAACGAGATTATCGAACATAAACGCCGGGAAATTGCGACTAAACGGGCTGCATATTCGCCCGCGCAAGCCAGGGCATCCGCGTTAGCGGCGCCGCCGGCGAGGGACTTCACCGCAGCCCTGAGGCGGCGGGGGAAGGTTTCGGTCATCGCCGAGATAAAAAGGGCCTCCCCATCAAAAGGGCCGATCCGCCCGGGTGCCGACCCGGTTGAGATAGCAAAGATCTATGCTGCTGCGGGGGCGGCGGCGATCTCAGTGCTGACGGACGAGCGGTTTTTTCACGGAAGTCCCGAGTTTTTGAGCCTGGTACGGGGTGCGGTTCAGATTCCGGTCCTATGCAAGGAGTTTATCCTCGACCCCGTCCAGATCTATGAAGCGCGGCGGCTGGGTGCCGATGCTGTGCTCCTGATCGTGCGGCTCCTTAAACAGAGGGAGTTGGTGGAGTTCATCAGCCTAGCGCGGGAACTGGGGATGGAATGCCTGGTTGAGGTGCATAACCCTGAGGAAATCGACCGTTCGCTTGCGGCGGGTGCGAGCATCATCGGCATTAACAACCGGGACCTGGGGAACTTCCAGACCGACATCGCGACTACCTTCCGGCTTAAACGCTATCTCCTGCCGGAAGTCGTCGTAGTAAGCGAAAGCGGGATCAGTTCGCCCCTCGCGATCCAGGCCTTGAAGGAACACGGGGTGGACGCCGTCCTGATCGGCGAAGCGTTGATGGCCGCAGAGGACATCCAGGCCAAGCTCCGGGAACTCGTCGCGGCCGGCGGGTGAATAAAAGTTCTAGGTTCCAAGTTCTAAGTTCTAAGTTCAGCTTAAGGGATGGACCTTTGGGGTCCATTCAAGGTTCAACGTTCAAGGTTCAAAGTTCAAAGTCCCAGGTTCTGCGTTCTGTAGTGAGTTTTTGTGTAGTTTTTGTGTAGGCCGGAATAGGCCGAAGGCCATTTCCGGCAACCCGTTGTGCTACCAAAACTTCGAACCGGCTTTAAAGCCAGTCCGTCTGAGCCAAACTTAACACTTTTATTTGGAAGTGGTCATTTATGGGGGTACGGGTGAAAATTTGCGGGATCAGGGATGCTGAGACGGCGGCGGTGGCTGTTGCGGCGGGGGCCGACGCACTCGGCTTCGTTTTTGCGGAAAGCAAGCGTAAGATTGCCCCGGAAACAGCGCGGGAGATCATTTCCCGCCTTCCGCCGTTTGTCGCGACGGTGGGGGTGTTCGTTGACGCCCCCCGGGAGTTTGTCAGTGAGGTTGCGGACTTTTGCCGGCTCGACGCAGTGCAGCTCCATGGCACGGAGTCGCCCGAATACTGCCTGGAATTGGGCCGAAAGGTAATAAAGGCATTCGGGGTGCGTCAAAAGGGAATTTTGTCAAGTGGGGCCGCAACAGGTGGCTTATTGTCAGAGGCTGATTTAGAGCTGATAGCCGCATATCATTCCGTGAGCGCCGTTTTATTAGATACCAGTGTTCCGGGCCTCGCCGGAGGAACGGGCAGGACTTTCGACTGGGGGTTGCTTAGTGGGATGAGGTTTCAGGTTCCGCTTATACTAGCCGGCGGACTGACACCGGAAAACGTAGCGGCGGCGGTACGCATAGCCCGTCCCTACGCGGTGGATGTTTCAAGCGGGGTAGAGACTGACGGTCGGAAAGACGCCGCAAAAATACACGTATTTATCAGGCAAGCGAAGGAGGTCGTTTGAAATGTTGCCAGACGCGCGGGGTTATTTTGGTCCATTTGGCGGCCGTTTTGTGCCGGAAACGCTTATGCCGGCCCTCGAGGAGCTGGAAAGCGCTTACGCCGTGGTTAAGGACAACTCCGAATTCCAGGCCGAGCTGAAATGGTACCTTAACCACTACGTAGGCCGCCCGAGCCCACTTTACTACGCGGAACGCCTTACCGCACACCTGGGAGGCGCGAAGGTTTTCCTCAAGCGGGAGGACCTCAACCATACCGGCGCCCACAAGATAAACAACACCATCGGCCAGGCGCTCCTGGCGAAACGGATGGGGAAGAGCAGGATGATTGCCGAAACCGGCGCCGGCCAGCACGGTGTTGCCACAGCGACCGCGGCGGCGCTCCTGGGGTTCGAGTGTGCGATATACATGGGCGAAGAAGACATCGTACGGCAGCGGCTTAACGTTATCCGCATGCAGCTTCTGGGGGCGGAGGTGATCCCGGTGAGCGCCGGCAGCCGTACGCTCAAGGATGCGATGAACGAGGCGATCCGCGACTGGGTGACCAACGTCAGGGACACTTACTACCTTATCGGCTCAGTCGCTGGGCCGCACCCGTACCCAATGATTGTCCGTGACTTTCAGGCCGTCATCGGGGTTGAAGCGAGGGAGCAAATCCTCCGGGAGACCGGGCGTCTGCCGGACGTAATCGTTGCCTGTGTGGGCGGGGGGTCGAACGCAATGGGTATCTTTTATCCCTTTCTCGAAGCGCCGGAAGTGCGGCTGATCGGAGTGGAAGCGGCCGGCGAGGGCATCGATACCGGCCTGCATGCGGCGACGCTTAACCGCGGGCGTCCGGGCGTGCTGCACGGTTCCTTGAGCTATATAATTCAGGATGCGGAGGGGCAGATCAGCCCGGTGCACTCGATCTCCGCCGGCCTCGACTATCCCGGCGTCGGACCGGAGCACTCTTACCTTAAAGACACCGGCCGGGTAACGTATACCGCTGCCTCGGATACCGAGGCGCTGGCGGCTTTTGAACTGCTGGCCAAAACCGAAGGGATACTGCCGGCGCTGGAGAGCGCGCATGCAATCGCTGAGGTCATACGCCTTGCCCCTTCGCTGCCGCGCCGCGCCGTTATCGTAGTGAACCTTTCCGGGCGCGGCGACAAGGATGTTGAAACCGTGGCGCAGGTAAAGGGGGTCAGGCAATGAGCCGGATAGCGGAAACGTTCGGGCGGCTGAAGGAGCGGTGCGAAAAGGGGCTCATTACCTACCTGATGGCCGGCGATCCGGACCTCAACCGGACAAAGGAACTGGTTGCCTCTATGGCAGAAGCCGGCGCGGACGTCATCGAGATCGGCATTCCTTTTTCGGACCCCCTTGCAGACGGGCCGGTCATCCAGGCTGCGGCGAACCGGGCGCTTTCTAACGGGATAACGGTGCGCGCCATTCTTGAGGCCGTGGGACACATACGTAAAAAAGTAAATACGCCGCTGGTACTGATGACCTATTACAACCCGGTCCTCCAGTACGGAATCGATGGCTTCTGTCGCAGCGCCGCGGAAAACGGCGTTGACGGATTGATCGTGCCGGACCTCCCTTTTGAGGAAAGCGGTCCTTTGAAGGAGTGCACCATGCGTCACGGGATTGACCTGGTACCTTTGGTCGCGCCGACGAGTACGCCGGTGCGGCTGGCGGCCATCTGCGCCGGGGCCGGTGGGTTTGTCTACTGCGTTTCGGTTACCGGAGTTACCGGCATGCGGGAAAAGATCGAAACCGATCTCCGGGCGTTCAGTGATCTGGTCCGCAGTTACACTGACCTGCCGGTCGCCATCGGTTTCGGGGTTTCCGGTCCGGAAGCGGCGGCGCGGGTGGCGCCTTACTGCGACGCGGTGGTGGTCGGCAGTGCTTTCGTAAGGTTAATCGGCGAGAACGCATACGGGGAGGTGGCAAAACTGACCGCGGCGCTGAAAACCGCACTGCTGAAATGCTGACGGGACTACGCTTTCCTAACGGATGACAGTACGGCTTCTGCTTCAACCGGCCGTAAAGCCGGTGCTGAACAGGATTGTTATACCGTAACATCTGTGGTAAGATGTTTCAAAAAAACCGGGAGTTGAGTATTATGGCGGTCAAAGTTCGCGGTTGTCTTGAAACCCTGGCTGTTTACCAGCCGGGGAAGCCCATAGAGGAAGTTAAGCGGGAACTTGGCCTGGAGGACATTATCAAGCTGGCTTCCAACGAAAACCCTTTGGGCCCGTCGCCCAGGGCGGCAGCGGCGGTTGCCCAAGCGGCAATGGGTATCCACTTTTATCCCGACGGCAGCGCCTACCGGTTGCGCGAAGCGCTTGCCGCCCGGCTCGATGTTGTTTCCGACGCCATAATTATCGGCAACGGCTCAAATGAAATAGTCCAGATGCTGTCGCTGGCGCTCCTTGACCCCGGTGACGAGGTGTTGATGCCGGTACCGACTTTCCCCCGGTACGAGCCGCTGGCGCGCCTGATGGGTGCCGTGCCGGTGGAAGTACCGCTGAAGGAGTACCGTATGGATATCGAAGCGATGGCCGCGCGGCTAGGCCCGAAGACGAAAATGGTGTATCTTTGCAACCCCAACAACCCGACGGGCACCATTGCTACGAAAAACGAACTGGATTGGTTTCTGGAACGCGTGGGTGCGGATACACTGGTCGTGCTTGACGAGGCTTATTATGAATATGTTACCCATCCCGATTATCCCGACGGGATAGATTACCTGCGCAAGGGATACAACGTGGTGGTCTTACGGACCTTTTCGAAGATGTACGGGCTTGCCGGGCTGCGTGTGGGTTACGGTGTGGGGCACCCTCAATTAATTACGGAACTGAACCGCGTCAGGGAACCCTTCAATGTAAACATCCTGGCCCAGGAAGCAGCGCTTGCCGCGTTGGCGGACGAGGAGTTTGTCTCAATAACCCGGCAGACGAACGAAGAGGGTAAGAGGTACCTTTATCAGGCGTTTACCGCCCGCGGTATCTCTTACGTGCCTACTGAGGCAAACTTCATCTTCTTTGACGCCGGGCGTGAAGAGAAGACTGTTTTCCGGCGTATGCTCGGGCATGGGGTCATAATCCGGGGCGGCTTCGGCTATCCCACCCACCTGAGAGTGACGATCGGGACGCCGGCGCAAAACACCCGCTTCATCGCAGCGCTGAGCAAATCGCTGGCGGAATAAACGCATTGTAATTGCTTACTGCTTAGTTGTGGAGGTAGATTATTGATGATTATCGTAATGGCTGTTAACGCTACGGAAGAAGACATTCAAGGGGTTGTTAAAAAGATTGAAACGGAAGGTTTTAAGGCTCATCTTTCCCGCGGTGTTGAAAGAACGATTATCGGTATCATTGGTGATGAAAGGCGGTTGAAAGAGGTGGCCCTTGGAGTTTTACCGGGGGTGGAGGAAGTAATCCCCATCCTGCAGCCTTATAAGATGGCGAGCCGTTCCTTCCGGGCGGACCGGACATTGGTTCGGCTTAATAACGATATTGAGATCGGCGGCGAACAAATACACGTCATGGCGGGACCGTGTGCGGTTGAAAGCCGTGAACAACTGTTGGAGGCCGCCGAAAAGGTCAGGGCCGCCGGCGCTACCATTCTGCGCGGCGGCGCATTCAAGCCCCGGACTTCACCGTACTCTTTTCAGGGTCTCGGGGAAGAGGGGTTGAAGATCCTTGCTGAAGCGAGAGAAAGGTTCGGGCTCAAAATAGTGACCGAGGTCATGGACATCCGCACCCTGCCGATTGTGTCGGAATATGCGGATATAGTGCAAATAGGCACCCGGAACATGCAGAATTTCGACCTTTTGAAAGAGTTGGGGAGGATAACCAAGCCGGTGCTCCTGAAGCGCGGCCTTTCCGCTACTGTTGAAGAGTGGTTGATGGCCGCGGAGTACATCCTGGCCAGCGGAAACCTCAACGTGATCCTTTGTGAGCGGGGAATACGCAGTTTTGAGACGTACACCCGCAACACACTGGACCTGTCGGCGGTGCCGGTGATCAAGCACCTGTCGCACCTGCCGGTGGTGGTTGACCCGAGCCACGGCATCGGGCGGTGGAAGTTTGTGGCCCCGATGTGCCGCGCGGCGATCGCCGCCGGGGCGGACGGCCTCCTGGTCGAGGTGCACCCCAACCCCGCGGAGGCGCTTTGCGACGGCGCACAGTCCTTGACCCCGGAAAACTTCGCCACGATGATGGAGGACCTGCGTAAGATAGCGGCGGTTCTGGGGAGGAAGCTTTAGTGCCAGTTTTGAGGGTCGGTTTTCTCGGGCCGTCCGGTACCTTCACAGAGCAGGCGATGGCCCGTTTTTTTTCGGAAAAGGAATACGAGGGAGTGCCCTTTAACGAGATTCCCGAATTGATCAAAGCCGTTGCCTCCGGTGCGGTCACCGCCGGGGTTGTACCGGTCGAGAACTCGGTTGAGGGAAGCGTAAACGTTACACTGGACCTGCTCCTCCGGGATGAGGCGGTATTGATCACCGGGGAAGTCGTCCTGCCGGTGATTCATTGTCTCCTGGCCCGGAAGGCGTCGCCCGGTTTCAAGCGGGTCCTTTCGCACCCGCACGCGCTGGCCCAGTGCCGGGAGTACCTGGAGCGGGAGCTTCCGAATGCAGTGCGGGAGGCAACCACCAGCACGGCGGAAGCCGCCCGCCTTGTTGCTACCTCGCCTGAACCGCTGGCGGCGATCGGCACGGAAGGGGCGGCCGCTCAGTATGGGCTTGTGGTTGTAGCCCGGGGGATACAGGACGCTGCAGAGAACGAGACCCGTTTTTTAGTCATCGGGCGGGAACCCGCAACCCGGACTGAAAGGGACAAGACGTCAGTGGCGTTTTCGCTGGTGCACGACCAGCCGGGAGTGCTATACACAGCCTTAGGCGAGTTTGCTTCCCGCGGGATAAACCTTACGAAAATCGAGTCGCGCCCCGCGCGTCGGAGCATAGGTCACTACATATTTTTTGTTGATTGCGAGGGGCATCAAGAGGATCCTCCCTTAGCGGAAGCGCTTACCGCGATAAAAAAGCAGAGTACGTTTTTTAAAGTTCTCGGTTCATACCCTTGCAGGGAGGGCAGAAGGTGTTCGAGCGGGTAGCGATTATCGGTGTCGGTCTGATCGGCGGCTCGCTGGGAATGGCGTTAAAGCGTCTCCGCCTGGCGGAAGAGGTGGTCGGCATCGGTCGCAACGCTGAAAAACTCCAGCTTGCCGTCGAGGTAGGAGCGGTCGACCGGGTGACTGCCGACCTGAAGAGTGTTACCGGGGCCGCGGTCGTGGTCGTGGCGACTCCGGTCAGTGCGGTGATTCCGGTAGTAGCGGAGGCTGCAGATTACTTTGAAGCGGGTGCGATTGTTACGGATGTGGGGAGTGTCAAGGCCGCGATCGTCGATGCCCTGCAGCCGGTAGCCCGGGCCCACGGTTTTCATTTTGTAGGCGGCCATCCGATGGCCGGGTCGGAAAGAACCGGCGTGAAAAGCGCAGACCCATACCTGTTTGAAAACGCTTACTACATTTTGACGCCCACTCCGGAAACCGACCGTAGTGCCGTGGAGACCGTGGCGAAGATGGCTGTTGCGGTTGGGGCCCGGGTCATCGAACTTGATCCCGGAGAGCACGATTTATACGTGGCGGCGGTGAGTCATCTTCCCCACTGCGTTGCCGCGGCGCTTGTGAACACAATTGCTGGCCTGCCCGAGCGGGAAGCGGTCTTGCCGCTTGCAGCCGGCGGCTTTAGGGACACCACACGGGTGGCTGCGGGCGACCCGGAAATGTGGCGGGACATTGTTGTCGCCAACAGAGAGGCAATCCTCGGAATGATCGGCAAATACCAGGCGGAGCTTGCCTTGCTGGCGGCCTTGATAAGGACCGGAGACGGCCCGGGGGTAGATGAGTGGTTCAAAAAAGCCCAGGCGTTGCGGCAGACTGTGCCCACCAAAAGCAAGGGCTACCTTCCCGAACTGTTTGAAATTGTGGTTACGGTTCCGGACCGGCCGGGAGTGATAGCCGGCCTGGCGGGTGTTCTGGGTGAAAACGGCATCAACATTTGTGACATCGAGATCCTCAGGGTGCGGGAGGGCGAGGGCGGAACAATCAGGCTTGGGTTTGCCAGCGAGACGGACCAGGAAGAAGCTGTAAGGCTGTTTCGGGAGGAAGGGATAGAAACCCGAAAGCGGTAGCAATAGGTTCAACGTTCAACGTTCGACGTTCGACGTTCTCTATTTATCCATGTCGAACGGACCCCACGCTTCGAACAGCGCGTAGGCCGGAAAAAGCGCAGTGTTTCCGGCACAACTCAGACGGACTGGCTTTAAAGGTCGGTTCGAAGTTTTGGTAGCACAACGGGTTGCCGGAAATGGCCTTCGGCCTATTCCGGCCTACACAGAAACTCACTACAGAACGCAGAGCCTGGGACCTTGAACTTTGAACCTTAAAACGTGAACCGTGAACTGACCTTAAAAGTTATCAACCTGAGACCGAACCGTGAACCGTGAACATAGAACATAGAACTTAGAACTTACAGGAGGCTGTCTTCATTGGAGTTAAGAATAAATCCGGCTCGCACGCTGAAGGGTTCCGTAGCCGTACCGGGTGACAAGTCGATTTCGCACCGGGCGCTCATGCTCGGGGCGATAGCGGAAAGCGTTACGGTAGCCGAGAATTTCCTTGAAGGGGAGGACTGCCTGGCCACGCTCGCCTGTCTCCGGGCGATGGGGGTGGATGTCGAAGGGCCGGCGTCCGGCCGCTTGATAATACATGGTCGAGGGCTTCACGGCCTTCTCGAGCCTTCAACTGTCCTTGATGCGAAAAACTCCGGCACCACCATGCGCTTGCTGTTGGGCATTTTAGCGGGACAGCCTTTCTTTAGCGTAATTACAGGGGACGAGAGCCTGCGGAGGCGGCCGATGGGCCGAGTGGTAAAACCCTTGAGGGCGATGGGGGCGCGAGTTATCGGGCGGAAAGACGGCGAGCTTGCGCCGCTTGCGGTGCAGGGCGGGGAACTTCAGCCCATTGAATTTACCTCGCCGGTGGCAAGCGCACAGGTCAAATCCGCGATCCTGCTGGCCGGGCTATATGCACCGGGAGAGACAAGCGTGACCGAACCGGCGCCCTCCCGCGACCACACCGAGCGGATGCTGGAGCAATTCGGCGCCCGGGTCATGCGTTCGGGGCTCACGGTTACCGTGAAGGGAGAACCTGCACTTAAGGGGACGCACATCCGGGTTCCGGGCGATATTTCCTCGGCGGCTTTCTTAATGGTGGCGGCCTGCATCGTCCCGGATGCCGCGGTGAAGATAACAGGGGTGGGGCTGAACCCGACGCGCACCGGGGTTCTAGAGGTCCTACAGGCGATGGGGGCGAGGATCAAGGTGGAACCAGGCACTGCAGACGGGGAACCTTACGGTGACATAACGGTCTATTCGTCGGAGCTGAAAGGGGTTGAAATAGGCGGGGACCTTATCCCGCGATTGATCGACGAGGTGCCCGTCCTTACCGTAGCAGCCGCTTATGCGAGCGGCAAGACCGTTATAAAGGACGCCGCTGAACTGAAGTACAAGGAGTCAAACAGGCTTGCGACCATGGCCGCGGAGCTTTCCCGGCTTGGCGCCGGAGTAGAGGAGATGCCGGACGGACTGATTATTCACGGCGGGAAACCGCTTTATGGAACAGGGCTTGAAAGCCACGGGGACCACCGGGTGGCGATGGCGCTCGCGGTGGCCGGACTGGCGGCTCGAGGGGAGACGGTGATATGCAACGCTGATGCGGTCAATGTTTCCTATCCCGGTTTTGCCGAAACCATTAAGCAATTACAAGAAAGATAATTGCTTTTAAAGTAAATTTGCCTGTAAAAAAGGAAATTTGCCAAGGGTGTCGAAATCAAAACCACGGTAAACGAAAGGACTTGATTTTCAGATTGCGTATCGCCATAGACGGACCGGCGGGTGCCGGGAAGAGCACCGTAGCCAGGGAGGTCGCCAGGCGCCTCGGTTACGCCTATATCGATACCGGGGCGATGTACCGCGCGGTTGCGCTTGCAGCGTTGCAGGCGGGGATACCCGCCGGGGATACGGAAGCGCTCAGCGACCTGGCCCAGAATCTAGAGATCAGCCTGGGCTGTGGGGAAGACGGTTCGACCAGGGTTTACCTGAATGGTCGGGACGTGAGCCGGGAGATACGTACCCCCGAGGTTTCCCGGTTCGTATCACGGGTGGCCGAGGTCCCTGGGGTAAGGCTGTACTTGACTGAAAAACAGCGAAGTTTAGCGGCCTCCGGCAGAGTGGTGATGGAAGGGCGCGATATCGGTACGGTTGTATTGCCGGATGCCGACAGGAAATTCTATCTAACGGCGACGGTTCAAGAACGGGCCAGACGCCGGTATGCTGAGGCCGCCGGTGAGGGCCACAACATCAGTTTGGAAGAACAGATAAATGATATATTGAGCCGCGATGAGCGGGATGCGTCACGCGGAGTCGCACCGCTTCTCCAGGCGCCCGACGCGGTGATGATCGACACCACCGGCAAAAGCCCGGTTCAGGTGGTTGAAATCATTCTCGCGCTGGTGCACGGAGGCTGAGCCGTCGTGGCATACTGGCTTACATGGGTGCTGCTTCAAGTTTTGCTCCCGATTCTCAGGCGCTGGAAGGTGGACGGTGCCGACAACCTCCCGCGGGAGGGAGGGGCAATGGTCGTTGCCAACCACCAGAGTTACTGGGATCCGTTGGTTCTCGGTGCAGCGCTCCCCCGGCGCGTTTACTACATGGCCAAGGAGGAGCTTTTCCGGGTACCGGTGCTTGCTTGGCTGATTCGGGTCTGGGGCGCCTTTCCGGTGCGTCGCGAGGGATTCGACCGTAAAGCGCTGAAAACCGCGACAGACTACCTGATGCGCGGTCATGTTGTCGGAATCTTTCCTGAGGGACAGCGCAGTCATACGGGTCAACTGCTGCCGGCACAACCCGGGGCGGCGATTCTTGCACTGAAGACAGGCGTCCCCGTGGTCCCGGTGGCACTGATCGGGACGCGCGGGGTCTGCGGGAAGGTAAGAGTGAGGGTGGGAAAGCCTTTCTTCCTCGCGCCTGAAAAAGGAAAACCCTCACGGAAAGAGATAGCTGCGGGCGGGGAGAAGATGATTGCGGCAATCGCCGCGTTAATGAAAGATGATGCCGGATAATGGAGGTTAAACGAGCTGCGTGGGCGGGCTTTTGCTTCGGAGTCAAGCGAGCCATAGAGCTGGCGCTTAAAGCCCGCAGCGAGAACACCGGGCCGCTTTTCACCCTGGGACCGTTGATTCATAACCCTCAGGTCGTGAATTTTTTGGCCGGGAAAGGAATTAAGGTAATTGAAGATCTGGCGGCCGCGAAAGAGGGGACGTTGATAATCCGGTCCCACGGGGTGGAACCCAAAGTTCTAGCGGCCGCCCAGGAATCAGGTTTGAAGGTTGTGGATGCCACCTGTCCGTTTGTTACGCGGGCACAGCAGTTGGCTAAGGACCTTACCGAACAAGGTTATACCGTGGTGGTGGTAGGTGACAGGAAGCACCCGGAGGTTAAGGGGATTGTCGGCTGGACAGGCGGGAGGGCGCAGGTCGTAGAGAATCCGGAAGAAGCCGCAAAACTTCCGGAGTATCCGCGTATCGGCGTCATCGCTCAGACGACCCAGCCGCTTGGCAATTTTGAGGCAGTGGTAAGGGTGCTTCGCAGTCGAGCCGGCGCTGGTACGCAAACGCCGGAAGCGTACAAAAACGAAGACGACACAGAAGTCAAGGTTTTTGAGACCATCTGCCACGCCGTCGCCGAGCGGCAGCAGGCCGCGCTGGAGTTAGCCCGGCAGGTTGAAGTGATGGTCGTTGTGGGCGGGTTTGAGAGCGCAAACACACAGAAGCTGACGCGCATTTGCCTGGAAACGGGTACACCGACCTATCACATTGAGACCGCCGGCCAGTTAAAGCCGGAGTGGTTTGCCGGAGTCCGAGTGGCGGGGCTGACTGCAGGTGCATCCACGCCTGACTGGATTATCGAGGAGGTAGAAAGGCGAATGAAGGAGTTTGGGGAGAACGCGCAGGAAGAAATGCAGGCAGCGGAGGTTAAAACCCTGCGCGGTGGAGACATTGTCAAGGGGGTGGTCGTTGAAATCAACCAGGACGAGGTTCTGGTCGATGTCGGGGCGAAATCGGAGGGCGTGGTACCGCTCCGGGAGCTGTCCTGCTGTGAAATCACCTCCCCGCACGACGTGGTCAGTGTGGGGGATGAAATAGATGTTTGGGTGGTGAAGGCCGAGGATAGTGAGGGCCGGATAATCCTTTCCAAGGGACGGGCGGACGCTGAAAAGGCCTGGGGAGAACTCCAGAAGGCCTATGAGAGCGGAACGCCGGTCGGAGGGACCGTCCGGGAGGTGGTCAAAGGGGGCCTGATTGTCAATTTGGGCGTCAGAGCCTTTTTGCCGGCCTCCCTTGTGGAACGCGGGTACGTGGAGAACCTCTCGAAATATGTAGGCCAAAAAGTAACATGCAAGATCATTGAGTTTAACCGTGCACGAAAGAAGGTGGTCCTGTCCCGCAAAGCCGTCCTGGAGGAGGAGTACCAGCAAAAGCGTAAGGACACACTCGCGTCTATTCAAGAAGGCTCGGTTGTAAAAGGTGTGGTCCGGCGCTTGACTTCTTTCGGTGCCTTTGTAGATATCGGCGGCATTGACGGGCTTCTGCACGTTTCTGAGATTTCGTGGCACAGGGTTAACCACCCGGGTGAAGTTCTGAGCGTGGGCGACGAGATCGAGGTCAAAGTAGTCAAGATTGACTGGGAGAATGAAAAGGTGAGCCTGTCCCGGAAGCAAGTAGTCCCCAACCCATGGGACTCGGTGGAGGAGAAGTATCCCGTAAACAGCCTCGTTGAGGCAAAGGTCATCCGGCTCGTGCCGTTTGGCGCGTTTGTTGAACTAGAACCGGGGGTAGAGGGACTCATCCATATATCTCATTTTGCTGACTGGCACGTGGCCAAGCCCGAGGATGTCTTAACGGAAGGGGAGAAGACCACCGTAAGGGTGTTGAGTGTGGATTCTGCCGGGAAACGGATACGGTTGTCGCTGAGAGAGGCTGTCAGGGACAGGGATGGGTTTGAGAAAAAGGCAACAGCGGCGGGAGGGCCTGTCGGCGATGAAGATGAGGCGGATCGGCCAGCTGTGGTAGCCGCAGGCGCGGCCGGCGAGCAACAGGAAGCGTGGCAGGCGCAAGAATCCCAAGATGTACAACAAGCAGCAAGCGCAGCCGCGGAGGCCGTCTCCGCAGAAGCCGGCGAAACCGGTGAAGACGAACCGGAAACGGCTGAGGGGGGCGACGTGGCAGCGGCGCCGGCGACGGCAAGCGAAACGCATTCGAAACCGGAGGCGGCGACCGCAAGCGAGACGCCGGTAGCCGAGGAGAAGACAGAGACCGGGTTGGACGGGAACAGTGTGGCCGGCGCGGAAAACGATATAGCGGGGCCGGACCAGAACTGATACTGAGCGCTTAAAATCCTCGTTAACGAAAAGCCGGAACTTCCCGGCTTTTTAGTTTAAATAAATTATGGGGACACCATACTTAATTACTTGCACAAATTATGGGGACACCGCACAAATTATGTAAATCATGGGGACACCATACTCAATTACTTGGGATAATCATGGGGACACCATACTCAATTACTTGCTCCGTTCTTTTTCTGACGGGGTCCTTTGGGTCCGCTCTTGCGTGGCCGCAAAGTCCGTCCTAATGCTTCTTCAAGACCGGCAATGAAAGCC
>JBFLWY010000041.1:0-15612 GCA_040757355.1 Bacillota bacterium
AGGAGCAGGGCCAGGCCCGTGGTTAAAAAAAAGAGAGTCTTCGTCGTCTATCCCCCGTCATAGATTTACGGGGGTTGATTTTTTGCTAGACCTTTTTTATCAAATTTTATCCTTAAAAAAATTTGTTAAAATTAATCGAATATTAACTAACAGAACATTGCCGTTATCTATACTTTATGTTATAATTTTCTTCTAGGACATCCTTTTTCCATTAACCTATGTTCGTTAAAGAATCCTTTAGTTGGCGCCGAATAATTTAATATCGTTTGACCGATAGGGGACGGAAGGGGGCGTGAACTACTTGCCAGAAGGTTTACCTGTTGAGTTGCCGGCAGGGTACGAGGAGAATACTCTGGTGTTGTTGGTCCAGAATTGTTCGGTACTTTTTACGTACTGGGAGATTTCCTCAGCTTCCTGGGAATTTCTGAGGGATAAAGAACTTGCCTTGCGCTTGTGTTCGGTGAGTAACGGCAGCAGTTTACCTTGTGAGGTTGTGTCCCCTTCGTCTTTTACGCACAACTGGTATTTCAGAAAGGTTGCTCCCGGAAAGCGTTACCGCTCCGAACTCGGGTGGCTGGAAAACGGCGAGTTTTATCCGTTCATCTGTTCCGAGACGGTGGACGTTCCACCGGGTAAGAGTGCATGGGTTCCGAGGCGCGCACAGAAGGTAGAAAAGGAAGCTGCCGCCTTTGTCGAGGCTTTCAAGACAATTGGTTTGAGTTCAGGAGTGCTACATATTGGCTAAATAACCATATACCTGACTATTAATAAATTAAGGCGTTAAAGCCTTTTTTTTATCCCTGGGAAGTGTTATGCTGAATAGTTGAGACGAGTATTCACGGTGATAAACCGAGGTGAGTCAGGAGGAGCAGCGGTGGCTAAAGGCTATTTAATTCTCGTGTTGCACGCCCATTTACCCTTTGTCCGCCATCCGGAGGAAGAGCGCTTTTTAGAAGAGAATTGGTTTTACCAGGCGGTTACCGAATGCTACTTGCCGCTCTTGGACATTTTCGGCAGGCTGGTCCGGGATGGCGTCCGGTTCCGGGTTACGTTGTCGCTCTCACCGCCGCTGCTCACGATGCTTACAGACGAACTCTTGATAAGGCGGTATGCTGCTCACCTGGAACGGCTCCTGCGGCTTGCCGAGGCGGAGAAAAAGCGTACGGCGGGGACCGAGTTTCACCCGCTGGTATTGATGTATGAAGAGCGGCTCAACAGGTGCCGAGCATTATTTGCTGATGAATACCAGAGAAATCTGGTTGCCGGATTTGCATCTCTTCAGGACCAGGGGGTGCTGGAGATAATCACAACCTGTGCCACCCACGGTTACCTTCCGCTGATACGCGGGAAGGAAGCACGGCGGGCACAGATTTCAGTCGGAATGGATTTGTACAAGCGACAATTCGGTAATTACCCTAAGGGATTTTGGCTTCCGGAGTGCGGTTATGCGGCGGGGGTGGATGAGGTCTTAGCGGCATACGGCATCCGTTATTTTTTCCTGGATACCCATGGGATTCTCAGCGCTTCGCCCCTGCCCCCGTACGGTGTCTTCGCCCCGGTGCGGACGGCCGCCGGAGTGGCCGCTTTCGGCCGTGACCCCGATACTTCAAGGCAGGTCTGGGACCGCCAGATCGGCTATCCAGGTGACTACTGGTACCGTGAATACTACAAGGACATCGGCTACGAACTGCCGTGGGAGTATGTTGCCCCGTTCCTCCCATCTGCCGAGGTTCGGACAGATACTGGCTTCAAGTACCACCGGATTACCGGAAGCGAGGAAAAACAGCCTTACGAACCGTATATCGCACGCGAGCGAGCTGCCGCGCATGCAGAGCACTTTTTACACCACCGGCAGCGGCAAGTGTCTTATTGGGCCGACCGCCTGGGGATAAAACCGGTAATCGTTTCCCCCTATGATGCGGAGCTTTTCGGCCACTGGTGGTATGAAGGTCCCCAATGGTTGGAGTTCTTAATCCGAAAGGCGTACCACGATCAGGATGATGTACTCTTGGCTACTCCTTCAGACTACCTCGCAGTTCACCCGGACCAGGAAACGGCAACATTGAGTCTTTCAAGTTGGGGCGAGGGAGGGTACAGTGAGACGTGGTTAAACCCGGTGAACGACTGGATTTACCGGCATACCCACCACGCGGAAGCCAAGATGGTTGAGCTTTGTGACCTCTACCCGGAAGCCGGCGGTGAGTTGAGAAAGGCTTTAAACCAGGCTTCCCGCGAACTCTTGCTCGCCCAGTCCAGCGACTGGGCTTTCATCCTGCGGGTAGGTTCAACGGTGGAGTATGCCAAACGGCGGTTAAGAGACCATATTACCCGGTTTAATTATCTAACCGACAATATAATTGACGGAAGAATTGATTACAAAATACTGGACGATATCAGCGCCGTGGACAATATTTTTCCGGCGATTGATTACCGGGTTTACAGCAGGTTCTGGATGGACAGTGGTTATCAGGCGGGTTGGCCGCTCAAGATACTGATTCTCTCATGGGAGTATCCGCCCCACATCGTCGGGGGTTTGGGCCGCCATGTTTACGACCTTTCACGGGAACTGGTCCGGTTGGGTAATGAGGTCACGGTTGTTACCGCCCTGGTTCAGGGAAGCTTGCCGGTCGAGATTGTTGAGGGGGTGGAAGTGCGCCGTGTACCGGTGGAAGGGCGGGAAGGGGATTTTCTGGACTGGGTGGCGCGCTTGAATAGAGGAATTATTGGCGAAGTCGACCGCCTTATGAACCAAGGGAAGGCGTTTGACATCATTCACGGTCACGACTGGCTGATTGAGGAGGCCGCCAGGGAACTGAATACGCGGACCGGTCTCCCTTTAATGATAACGGTTCATGCCACCGAATACGGACGGCACGGGGGGATTCACAACGACCTGCAGTACACTGTACATACGGCGGAGAAAAGGCTGGTGCACAGTGCCGGACGCGTCATTTGCTGCAGCGAGTATATGGCGGGGGAAGTAACCCGGCTGTTTGACCTGGAGCCCGGGAAGATCACTGTAATACCCAACGGCGTTAATCCCGAGATTCTCGGCATAACCGGGTGGCGAGGATTGGCACCGCCCACGAGTACACCGGTGATACTTTTCCTTGGGCGGCTGGTGCCGGAAAAGGGGGTCCAGGATCTCATCCGCGCCTTGCCGCTTATAGTTGAACGCGTACCCGGGGTACGGGCGGTGATATGTGGTCAAGGACCTTACGAGGAAGAAATAAAGAACCTGACGGCCGAGGTTCGTGTCGAAGGGCAGGTTCGTCTAGCCGGGTTTGTAGACGGTGCCGCCCGGAACAGTTTGTTACAGGAGGCGGCGGTTGCAGTTTTCCCCAGTCACTACGAACCTTTTGGCATCGTTGCCCTGGAAGCGATGGCTGCCCAGGTGCCTGTCGTGGTGGGTGACACCGGTGGCTTAAGTGAGGTTGTGGAACACGGAGTGGACGGTTTCAAGGTTCCGCCGGGCCGGCCCGATCTGTTGGCGAAGTACGTCAGCGAGGTACTGACGAACCGGCTCCTTGCCGAGGAACTGTGCAGACGGGCATGGCGGAAGGTACGTTCAACTTACAATTGGCGTCACATAGCAGCAGTAACGCGCGAGGTTTACAGCCAGGTATGCAGCAGTGTCCGCGAACTAAAGACGTAGGGGGGCTAAAACATGCCGCGTCCTCTGGTAATAGGCAACGGTAAGATCATGGCCACGTTTGATGAGAAGCTCGAAATGCGCGATTTCTTCTATCCCCACGTAGGCCAGTGGAATCACCTTCAGGGAAACCGGAACCGTTTCGGAATATGGGTGGATGGGAGATTTAAGTGGACTGCGGAGGACGGATGGGAGCGGAAGCTCGGCTACAAGGAAGACAGCCTGGTGACGCAGGTAGAAGCAACTCATCCGGAATTGAAGGTTAAGCTGCTGATTAACGATGCCATTCACCGGCGTGAGAATATATATTTGAAAAAAGTCACGGTAAGGAACTTAGCCGCCAAGGAGAGGGAAATCCGGGTATTTTTCGGTCAAGACTTTTCCATAGACGAAACAGAGGTCGGCGACACGGTTTTCTACGACGCCTTTTTCCGGGTGTTATGCCACTATAAGCGTAACCGGTATATTTTAATCAACGGTTTCAGTGAGAAAGGGCGCTTTGACCAGTTTGCGACTGGAATTAAGGGGTTCGGCAAAGCGGAAGGCACTTGGCGGGACGCGGAGGACGGGACGCTTAGCGGCAACGCAATTGCTCAAGGTTCCGTCGACAGCGTAATCGGCTTCAACCTGACTGTGCCCCCGGAGGGGGAAGAGGTGATATATTACTGGATATGCGTGGGCCGGAACATTCAGGAAGTAAGGGCACTGAACAAGTTTGTCCTGGATCAGTGCCCCGCTGAATTACTTTACCGCACGGAGACCTTCAACCGCGTGTTTCTTGAGGCATCCTCGGGAGTTTGGAGCAACTCCGCTGAGCAGGAGGGCAAGGAGTTTCCGAAAGGTATTATTGAGTCTTATAAGCGCAGTCTTCTTACTCTCCGGATGCACTTTGACCAGAAAGGATCAGTAATCGCGTCCCCAGATTCGGACATTATGTCTACTAACCGTGACCACTATTGCTACCTGTGGCCGCGGGATGGTGCGCTCGCCGCGTATGCATTGATAAAAGCGGGTTATGGTTGGCTGACCCGTTCATTTTTCGGTTTCTGTGCCAATGCCCTGACGGATAAAGGGTATCTTCTTCACAAGTACAACCCGGACGGGACGGCCGGTTCAAGCTGGCACCCCTGGCTGGTTGAAGGCGTAGTGCACCTGCCGATTCAAGAGGACGAGACAGCTCTGGTGTTGTGGGCGTTATGGGAGTATTACCGGCAGGAACGTGATATTGAGTTCGTCCTGGGGCATTACCACAACCTTGTGCGGCCGGCAGCGAATTTTTTGAGCAGTTATATGGACGAAGGCCTGAGTCTGCCCGCCGAATCGTACGACTTGTGGGAGGAAAGACGCGGCATTTTCACATTTACGGCTGCCACGGTCTATGCCGGACTGCTGGCGGCTGGAAACCTGGCGAAGCTTTTCGGCCAGCCGAAACTTGCAGCAGAGTACCACCGGCGTGCGGCAGAAATCAAAGATGAAGGGTTCAAAAACCTCTATGATCCAGAAAGGCAACGCTTCATCCGCGGACTGCACTTCAACAGACAAAAGGGAGCTTTCGAGCCGGACAGCACGATAGACAGCAGCCTCGCGGGGGTATTTCTTTTTGACGTTTTTCCCGTGCACGATTTGCGAGTGGCGGAAACAATGCACCAGGTGGAGAAGGTGCTCTCGGTGAAAACCGGGGTGGGGGGGATCTGCCGGTATTACGGGGACTATTACTTCAGGCAGTCGGACGACTTGGAAAGGATACCCGGGAACCCGTGGTTCATATGCACCCTGTGGTTGGCGCAGTACTACATCAGGGCGGCGCGGAGTGCGGAAGATCTGGTGCAGGGCCGGCGGCTGCTGGAGTGGTGTGTCCAGCACACACTTCCCACAGGAATAATGCCGGAACAGATACACCCCTTAACCGGCCAACCGCTGTCGGTGGCCCCCTTGTGCTGGTCGCATGCCGCCTACGTCATTGCGGTGACGGAATACATCGCCCGCTGCCGTGAACTCGAGGCGGCTCGCGAGGAGATGCTGTTCTCTCTGCCGTAAGGGTGGGTTAGTAAGGGAGTCGTTTACGGCCAGCACACAACTCTGTGTACCCGACACTCAACTCTGTGTGTAACCTGTGCTCAAGCAAACGGTCATTAAAGTATCTCGTATTCTTTCCTGTGGAGTTGAGTGTCGGGTGCTCAAGCAACCCAGCACTCAGCATTATCATTGCGCTTTGAAAAGCTATCATTTCCTTATAGGCTATTGAAGGTCTCTCCTTCGAAGCTCAAAAACTGCTCTGAGTGCTGGGCTCGTATTATTTCGCGTTGAGTTGAGTGCTGGTCGCAGCCGGGAATAAAAATGATTCAATTACTTATGCTTCAGTCTTTTATTCACGTTGAACGTTCAACGGACCTCAAAGGTCTATCAGCATAAGCCCGAACCATGAACCGACAACCGACCCCAATGGTCCATTACTTTCAGCTTTTCGGAGGAGGTTTGTAGGTGGCTTTGAGTGTCGCTGGATCAGCGACCGGGATTGGCAGTCTGCCGTACCTGGAAGCGACCCAGGCCTTGAGTTTAGTAAAGAAGCATATGGCCGAACTGCCGCACTGGCCGCAACTCCCCCGCCGGACCGCTGCCGAAGGCTTTGTCCAGCAGTTTATGGGCTGTCTAAAAGCGCAAGGCGTGCTTATAACAGAAGGTAAAACCCGGTTTAGCGACGGGCAGGAGGACTGGGCGGACAGGCTCACGGCTTTTTACAGTCTTTCTGTTGCGGCAGAAGAAGGGGACCGGGATGCTTTGCAGGCTTTTGCTCCGGAGGAGGATGCTGCTTCGGGCTTTTACGCTTTTTACCGGATGCTTGAGGCGAACGGATTCCCGGAAGCGGTTGCCTTTAAGGGACAGATCGTCGGGCCGTTGACGGTGGGTTTTCAACTGACCGCGGCAAACGGTCGGCCTGCATACTACGAACCTGAACTCCGGCAATTGATTACGAAAAATTTGGCCCTTGCCGGACGGTGGCAGGTTGAAAAAATCAAAGAATACGGCCGTCCCGTGCTGCTGTTCATCGACGAGCCGGCGGTCAGTGTCTACGGCCAGTCGACCTATATTACGGTCACCCGCGAACAGATTATCACTGATATGGGTGCCATTGTCGCCGAGAGCAAAGCGGCGGGTGCAATGGTCGGGGTGCACTCCTGTGCCGCGGTAGACTGGAGCATTTTATTGGAGCTCGGGATCGATGTGCTCAGTTTTGACGCTTACGGGTATTTAAACTCCCTGCTGCCTTACCGCCGGGAGCTTACGTCGTTTCTTGAACGAGGCGGTTTGCTAGCCTGGGGCATCATACCGACGAGCGATGCTGTGCGGGGCGAGGATCCGGACAGTCTTACCGATAGATTAAGGTCATGCTGGGAGGAGTTGGCCGGGAGGGGTGTTCCGCTTGAGCTATTGCAGCGGCAGTATCTGATCACCCCGGCTTGCGGCACCGGATTGCTGGCTGAGTCACTGGCCGAGCGCATTTATGAGCTGGCGGATAAGGTGGCTGCCAAACTCAGGAGGTAGGAAGGCTGATTTAGGGTGGGGAGTAAAGGACTGGTGGACTATCACCTCCACACGCAGCGGTGCGGGCACGCAACCGGCCGGATCGCTGAATACATAGAATCTGCAAGGACCAGAGGCCTGCGGGAGGTCGGTTTTGCGGACCACATCCCGCAGTACTTCCTGCCCCGGGACCGGCGTGATCCCGGCCTTGCTATGGGCGAAGAAGAGCTTGGGGCTTACGTCGAGGATGTCCAGGAGGCCGCTTCGGCTGCGAAAGATATAGTAATCAGGCTGGGCATAGAAGCCGACTATGCCCCGGGGCATGAAGAAAAGCTTCGGGCAATCCTCGACCGTTACCCGTTTGACTACGTTCTTGGTTCGGTGCACTACCTCGATGGTTGGGGGTTTGATAACCCGGCAGAGGCGGAGGGGTATTCCGGACGAGACATTGACACGCTGTACCGGGAGTACTTCCTGCTGATCCAAAAAATGGTCGCCACCGGTCTTTTTGACGTGGTCGCCCACCCGGACCTGATGAAGAAGTTCGGTTACCGGCCGCGCGCGAACATCCACGGCCTGTATGAAGAAACGGTACGGATGATAGCGGCCGCAGGTCTGGTTGTAGAAGTAAACACCGCGGGGTTAAGACAACCGGTTGGGGAGATCTACCCCGCCCCGGCATTCTTGGAGCTCTGTTGCCGGTATGGAGTTCCGGTTATCCTGGGCTCGGACGCTCACCGGCCGGAAGACGTAGGCCGGGACATCGACCGCACAGCGGAAATTCTGCGTAAGGTGGGTTATAGAGAAGTGGCGGTCTTTCAGAAGCGGCGGCGGACCTTTCTGGCGCTGCGGTAAGTTTTTGCACACAACCGCAGGAGATCAATAAGCAAGCACCAAGTGCGTGTTAAACCCTTTTTCGGAACACGTGAAGGTTTCGCCCAGTCTTATCCGGTTAAAACCCAGTCCCCTAAAGATGACAAAAGGAAAAAGATCAGTCAGCGCCGAAAATACTATGTTTGAGGTTAAATTTTTTATTTTTCGGGGGATTTATGCACGAACTCAGCCTCATCAGCTCAATGATGAGCCTAATTAAGGAAAACACGGAAAAAAATAATATTGTGCGGGTGTTGAGCATTAAACTGGTTGTTGGTAAACTAATTTTAGCGCAACCGGAACTGTTGCGGTTTGCTTTCGAAACTCTGAGCACCGGAACGATCTTTGAGGGAGCGACGCTCGAGATTGAAGAACGTCCTTTGGTGATGCGCTGTCGGAAGTGCGGTAATACTTCAACCCCGGAATACGCGCAGTACTTCTGCCGGTGCGGCGGGACGAACGAGCTGGTATCCGGGGAGGAGCTTTACGTGGAGCATTATGAAGGCGACAGCGGAGAGGGTGACGATGGGTCTCAAGGTTGTAATGGGACAGCGCCTCCTGAAGGCTAACGAACAGGTGGCGCAGGAGACCAGGAAGCGCCTTGAAGCGGCCGGGACTTTTGCCGTCAACCTGGTCAGTTCGCCGGGCGCGGGAAAGACCACGCTGCTCGAACAGACGCTTGCGCGGCTGCGGGATAAGTACAAGATAGGCGTGATTGAAGGAGATATATACACCACCCGAGATGCCGAGCGGATCGCCGGTCAGGAAGTGGAAGTCGTACAGATCAATACCGCCGGTGTCTGTCACCTTGACGCACCGATGATTGCGCGTGCGCTGGAAGAGTTGGAAGAAAGCCGCTACGATCTGATTTTTATCGAGAATGTGGGCAACCTGGTTTGCCCCGCCGAATTCGATCTGGGCGAAGACCTCAAAGTCGCGCTGTTGAGCGTGACGGAGGGCGGGGATAAACCCGCCAAGTACCCGCTGATCTTTCGTGAGGCGCGTGCGGTGGTGATCAATAAGTCCGACCTCCTCCCGTATACCGACTTTGATTTAGAAGCGGCACACAACGAGTTAAAAGCGATAAATCCCGAGATTAAGGTCCTTGTTGTTTCAGCCAAGACCGGAGAAGGGATAGAAGAGTGGTGCACATGGTTGGAAAATCTGATTCTTCAGAAGCAGGCAAGGTCCGCTGCCGAGTAACCGTCAAGGGAACAGTGCAGGGGGTAGGTTTCAGGCCCTTTGTGTACAATCTGGCACGTTCACTTGGACTAACCGGCTTCGTTTTAAATGACGCCCGCGGAGTAGTTCTCGAGGCTGAAGGAGGGCCGCTGCAGGTCGGGAGCCTGCTCGAGACCCTTGAAAAGCGGCCGCCGCGGCTGGCGCGGATTGTATCAATCAACCGGGAAGAGTTGGCTCCGGCTGGATACACCCGCTTTGAGATAAGTCACAGCGCAGACGAGGCGGAGAAGGAGGCGCTGGTGCCTCCAGACGTGGCGCTTTGTCCGGACTGCGCGCGCGAAAGTTTTAATGTGCAGGACAGGCACTATCACTACCCATTCACCAACTGTACAAACTGCGGGCCCCGTTTTACGATCATTACCGAGGTACCGTATGACCGGAGCAAAACCTCTATGGCCGGCTTCAAAATGTGCCCGGATTGCGCGCGGGAGTATGAAGACCCGGAGGACAGGCGTTTTCATGCACAGCCTATCGCCTGCCCGGTGTGCGGGCCCCAAGTCGAATTGCGCGACGCCGACGGTAAACTCGTCCCCGGCGACTGGCGAGAGAACTGCTGGCGGGTCCTCGGCGAGGGGAAAATTTTGGCGCTGAAAGGTCTGGGCGGATTTCATCTCTGCTGTGACGCCCTGAACCGGCAGGCGCTGAAGGTATTGCGGCAGCGTAAAGGGCGCAGCCATAAGCCTTTTGCGGTGATGTGCCGGGACCTGACTTCGGCAAGGAGATTTTGTGTTGTCAGCGAGGCGGAAGAGGAACTGCTCACTTCGCTTCAGGCGCCCATCGTGATTCTAAAGCGCCGGCCGGAAGCGGCACTTCCTGAGGAACTGGCGCCGGGGCTCAAAACGCTGGGGGTTATGCTACCCTATACACCACTGCATCTCTTGCTTTTTGAGGGTCCGTTCAGCATGCTCGTAATGACGAGCGGAAACTACAGCGACCTGCCGCTTTGCAAGGATAACGAGCGGGTCTACCAGGAACTCGGTGGTATTCCCGATTATTACCTTTTACATAACCGGCCGATAGTTAACCGGTGTGACGACTCGTTGGCGACGGTTACCGCCGGCGAAGTACAGCTTTTCCGGCGGTCGCGCGGTTACGTCCCAAGACCTTTGGCGGTCCCTACGGGCAACGGGCCGGTAGTATTAGGTATCGGCGGGGAAATGAAGAACACTTTTTGTCTGCTCAAGAAGGGGCAGGCATTTCTCAGTCAATACATCGGCGAACTGGACAGCCTGGAGGGGGAGGAAAACCTTTTCTCCAGTTTGGTCAATTTTCAGCGTCTATTGGGAGTGGAACCGGAGGTAGTAGGTTACGACCTCCATCCCGGGTACAGGTCTTCGCGAATTGCAGAAAGTCTGCCGGCGCGGCTCAGATTCGGCATTCAACACCATCACGCCCACCTGGCGTCCTGCCTGGCGGACAACGGCTTTGATTCTGAGGCCATCGGGGTGATTCTAGACGGAACCGGTTACGGGGAAGATACCAACCTTTGGGGTTTTGAAATACTTACCGGTGACTACAGGGACTTCGTGCGGCACTACCACCTGGCGTATGCGCCGCTTCCCGGCGGAGAGCAGAGCATCAGGCAGCCTTGGCGGATGGCCGTGTCCTACCTGCTGAGTTTCCTTGGTGACGAAGGAATGCAGGAATCGATGAGGCTGTTCGAGGGAAAGGAGAAGGAACTGGAGGTTATAGAATATCTGGTCAAGAGACGCTTTAACTCGCCCCTGTCCTGCGGCGCCGGACGCCTCTTCGACGCGGTCTCCGCAATGTTAGGCATTTGCCGGGAAGCAACATATGAAGGTCAGGCCGCAATCGAGCTCGGCGAGATGGTTCTGGACCCGGTGGAGGGTAGAAAATTACCCCCTTACCCCTATTCTTTCGAAGGAAAGGTGATCTCGCCGGCAGGCATCATAGCCGGGGTGCTGGATGACCTGCACAACGGGGCGGATAAAGCGGTTGTATGCACCCGGTTCCACAACACGGTTACTGCCATCATTGTCGATGCGGTTAAGAGGGTTTCGTCAGAAACAGGGTTGAGAAGCGTGGCGCTGAGCGGTGGCACCTGGCAGAACCGGTACCTCTTTGAGGTAGGCAAGAACGATTTGGCGCGGGAGGGATTCGATGTGCTGTTTCACCGCCAGGTGCCCGCGAATGACGGCGGTTTGTCTCTGGGGCAGGCGGTCATCACCTACAGGAGGTGCGAGGAATGTGTTTAGGTATTCCGGGCAAGGTCGTTGAAGTAAATCCGGAGGACCATATGGCGGTAATTGAGGCTTTCGGCATTCGGCAGCAGATCAGCACCTTCCTGGTCGGCGAAGTGATCCCCGGCGAATATGTAATCGTGCACACCGGATACGCAATTGAAAAAGTGGATTTGGACGAAGCCCAGGAACGGATTAAGCTGTGGGAGGAATTACTTGCTCATGAGGGACTTGGCGAAATTCCGGGACCCCGCGATAGCACGGGCACTGATTAGAGAAGTCCGCACCCTTGCCGCCCGGGTCACCGAAGTGCTCGGGCGGCGCGCGGTTTTAATGGAGGTTTGCGGTACGCATACCGTGGCCATTTCACGGGGGGGCTTGCGGAGTCTGCTTGGCGACTATGTCGACCTCCGGAGTGGGCCCGGCTGTCCAGTTTGTGTAACGGATTACGCCGATGTGGACCGGATGGTGGCTTTCGCCCGTCATCCAGGCTTAACCATCGGCACTTTCGGTGATATGATCCGGGTACCCGGAAGCGGTTCCTCGCTCGAGCGGGAGCGGGCCGAAGGTGCCGATGTACGGATTTTCTACTCGCCCCGCGATGCGGTTGTTTGTGCAACGGAACGGCCGGAAAGCCAGGTGGTCTTCTTAGGCGTAGGGTTTGAGACGACTGCACCGGCGGTCGCGCTGAGCATTAAGGAGGCGAAAGCGCGCGGCCTGAAAAACTTCAGCGTTTTTATAAGTCACAAACTGGTGCCTCCCGCGATGCAAACGCTCATAAACGATCCCGAGCTCAAGATCGACGGCTTTATCCTGCCCGGGCACGTGAGCACGATTATCGGACGGGGGGCCTATTCGTTTCTGGAAAAGTACCGCCTGCCTTCGGTAATAGCCGGTTTCGAAATAAACGACATCCTTGACGCAATTAGACTGATTCTGGAAATGATGATCGAGGGTAAACCAAGTGTCATCAACGGTTATACCCGTGTGGTGCGCGAAGAAGGTAACCTAATAGCGCAGCAGCAGATGGCGGAGGTTTTTGCCGTTTGCGATGCTTCATGGCGGGGATTCGGTGTCATCCCGCAGAGCGGGATGTGCCTGGGGACCGGTTTTAAGGACTTTGACGCTACAGAGCGTTTTGCACTGCCGGAGATAGAGCCCCGTGTTCCCGCCGGTTGTGCATGCGGGGAGATCCTGAAGGGAAAACTTACGCCGCGGGACTGTCGCCTTTTCGCGCAGGTCTGCAAACCAACGCGGCCGGTGGGCCCGTGTATGGTATCTTCGGAGGGGGCTTGCGCCGCTTATTACCAGTTTGAGCGCGAAGTGAAAAGCTCGACTTAAGGGGAAGCGGGTTAGGCTGATTGATCATCAATACGCCTTCATTTGTATTAATAAGACGGAGTGCCAACTGAGTGCTGGACTGTCAGTATAAGGGTGAACGTCTTTTCAGGGGAGTCCCACATGCCGCCTGCGGCGACATCACGAATGATGAAAATGTGGCGACCCGTACGCTTGTTACTTAGATGCAGAAGAGATAACATAAACGGAATGCGGTGAGAAGCAAGCAGAGTGAGGAAGTCCGGGCGGGGACGGGCCGGAGCCCAGCACTCAAAGCAGTTTTTGAGCTTCGAAGGAAAAACCTTTATTATATTAGCTTAAAAAAGTAGCTTTTCAAAGCGCAATCATAGCATTGAGTGCTGGGTGAGGACCCGGACCTGACCGGCTGACGAAACTATGCGCAGCTTATCGCCGCGCCTACCGAAAGAAGTACTATTTTCAGGAGGAAATCGATGCCTGAGAATGATGTAATACTGTTAGCGCACGGGGACGGCGGGGCGCTAACCCATAAGCTGGTCACCGGTCTTTTCCTCCGGTATTTCCCAAACCAGACGCTCAAAGGACTTACCGATGCTGCAGCCTTTAACGTCCAAGGAGGGCGTCTGGCGGTAAGCACCGATTCCTTTGTGGTAAGCCCGCTCTTCTTTCCGGGCGGGGACATCGGGAAGCTCGCGGTCTGCGGTACAGTTAACGACCTTGCGGTCACCGGCGCGAAGCCGCTATATCTAACGGCCTCTTTCCTTATCGAGGAGGGACTGCCGCTGGCCGATCTCGAAAAGATTGTAAACTCGATGGCTGCCGCATGCGCTGAAGCGGGGGTCGAGATAATCGCCGGTGATACCAAAGTAGTGGGCCGGGGAAACCTGGACCGCATCTTTATAAACACGACAGGCGTCGGTATAATCCCGGACGGGGTTGATTTAGGATACGAACGGATTGAACCGGGAGACAGGGTTCTAATTAACGGCGGCGTCGGTGAACATGGGATGACGGTTCTTTCGTTGCGGGAAGGGTTTGGGTTCGCCGGCCAGGTCGCGAGCGATTGCGCGGCGCTGAACGGCATTATTGGGGAGCTTTTAGGGCGCGTGCAAGGGGTTAAATTGATGCGTGACCTTACCCGCGGCGGGTTGGCTACGGCAGTGAAAGAAATAGCAATGGCTGCAGGGTGCGACATATGCATTGAAGAGGCGGCCGTGCCGGTGCGGCCCGAGGTAAGAGGCGCGGCTGAGCTTTTAGGCCTTGACCCGCTTTACCTGGCGAATGAGGGAAAATTCATGGCAGTGGTTTCGCCGGCGGAGGCCGAAGCAGCGTTAGCGGTTATCCGTTCCCACCCACTCGGTGAAAGCGCGGCGGTTATCGGTGAGGTGAATGCCGGGAAAGGGAACGTCTACCTGAAAACAGCCTTCGGGGGCACGAAGTTTCTCGACATGCTTGCAGGTGCCCCTTTGCCGCGAATCTGTTAGGCTCCGGGTTGGACAATGAACTACGTTAGTTTCTTTCTTCTGCCGCTGGTGGGAGCGTTTATCGGTTGGGTTACCAATCTGCTGGCGGTAAAGCTCCTTTTCAGGCCTTACAAACCTTATCGTTTCCGGTGGTTCACCCTTCAAGGCGTTCTGCCCAAGCGCCGTTATGAACTGGCCTGGAGCGTCGGCCGGATCATTGAAAAGGAACTCTTGTCACTGGACGATATCCTGAACCACCTCAGGGACCGGGACGTGCCCGAACGGATTGTGACACTGGTCCGGGAAACGATACGCCAGGCGGTGCTCGAAAAAATACCGGGATGGGTGCCCGTGGCGGTGAAACGGCCGCTGGCAGAGGCAATGAGCGATCTGGTAGGGGAGCGGCTTCCCTATCTGGTGGACTGGCTGGTGGACTCCTTTGGTGAGACCCTAAAACAAGAGGTGGACATCCCCCGGCTGATTGAAGAAAAGCTGAACGCTTTTCCCCTTGAGGATCTCGAGAGGGTGGTTTTTGAGGTGGCTGCCAGAGAGATCCGGCACATCGAGATTATGGGGGCGGTACTCGGGTTTTTAATCGGGTGCGTTCAGGCGGTTTTGCTTTTGGTGTTGAGATTGACAGGGTTTTAACTTTTTAGTATAGTTAAATGCAGGTTGTTTCCATCATAATAGTCAAATAGTAAAGGTGACGAAGGGGTTACAGCCCTGCAACGGACCCCACAGAGAGGGGATGCCGCGGCTGAAAGTGTCCCTGGGTAATCTCCGCGTAGGGTACCGCCCCCTGAGCCTTCCCAGCACTCAACTTAATAAGACGGTGGCAGTTGCCGCAAAAGGTGGAAATTATTAAGGAAAGCTTCCGGAGTGGTTTACAAACAGCCGTTTTCTTGAGTTGAGTGCTGGGCGGTTGCAGCCGTTATCCGCTTCCTGAGTGGAATAGGAGAGCTTTGCTTTCCTTTCAAACAGGGTGGAACCGCGGGATGTACAAGCCCGTCCCTGACTGGGGGCGGGTTTTTCTATGAAATCCGCCAATGTGCGGTGATTACTTTGAGTTTCGGTGCAAGCCCAAAGAAAACCGGAGCGGTCAAGGGTGGACACCGGACCGCGATTTTGGAAGGAGGCTGTTTAATGGTTTCGACAATCTTCCCTGACGGCAGCAGGCGCGATTTCCCGGACGGCACAACTGCCGGCGGTGTCTTAAAAGAACTCGGCCAGCGGCTGCAAAAGGAGGCGCTTGTTGCACGGGTGGACGGCAGGGTGGTCGACCTTGCGACCCCGCTGCCGCAGGAAGCAAAGATAGAGTTTTTGACCTTTGCCGATGATGACG
>JBFLWY010000041.1:15712-17211 GCA_040757355.1 Bacillota bacterium
AAAGAACTCGGCCAGCGGCTGCAAAAGGAGGCGCTTGTTGCACGGGTGGACGGCAGGGTGGTCGACCTTGCGACCCCGCTGCCGCAGGAAGCAAAGATAGAGTTTTTGACCTTTGCCGATGATGACGGGCGCGTTGTCTACCGGCACAGTTCGGCCCACATCCTTGCGCAGGCGGTCAAAAGGCTTTACCCCGGGGCCAGGCTGGCGATCGGTCCCGCAATAAGCGACGGTTTTTATTATGACTTTGATGTCCCGGAACCGTTTACGCCTGAGGACCTTGAGCGCATAGGGGCCGAAATCGAGCGGATAATCCGGGAGGACCTGCCGATAACACGGTTTGAACTTTCCCGGGACGAGGCACGGGCGCTGTTCGACGCGGCGGGCGAGAGTTACAAGGTAGAGATTATCGACGAACTCCCGCCGGAAGCGGTAATCTCGTGCTATCGCCAGGGGGAATTTGTTGATCTCTGCGCGGGGCCCCACGTGCCGTCGACCGGTTACGTGAAAGCGATCAAGCTGTTAAGCGTGGCCGGCGCTTACTGGCGCGGGGACGAACGCAACAAGATGCTCCAGCGGATTTACGGGACATCCTTCCCCAAGAAGTCCCTGTTGGAGGAACACCTGCACCGGCTTGAAGAGGCCAAGCGCCGCGACCACCGCCGTCTCGGCGCAGAACTGGACCTTTTCAGCGTCCGGGAAGAGGGACCCGGGTTCCCGTTTTTTCACCCCAAGGGGATGGTCCTGCGCAACGAGCTCGAGTCCTTTTGGCGGGAGGAGCACCGCCGCCGGGGGTACCAGGAGATCCGCACTCCCATCCTCCTGCGGCGGGAGCTCTGGGAACGTTCCGGGCACTGGGACCACTACAAGGAGAACATGTATTTCACCGCGATCGACGACCAGCCCTACGCGGTAAAGCCGATGAACTGCCCTGGCTGCATTCTGCTTTACCAGCGGCGGGTCCACTCCTACCGTGACCTTCCCATCCGGATGGGCGAGATGGGGCTGGTCCACCGCCATGAACTCTCAGGAGTGCTGCACGGACTGATGCGGGTGCGGTCTTTTACCCAGGACGATGCCCACATCTTCTGCCGGGAAGACCAGGTAAAAACGGAGATACTTGCGATCATAGACATCGTGGAACACTTCTACCGTTCGGTGTTCGGCTTCGATTACCACGTCGAACTTTCCACTAAGCCGGAGAAAGCGATGGGGGACGACGCCATCTGGGAACTGGCTACAACAGCGCTCAGGGAAGCGCTTGAGGCGAGGGGAATGCCTTATAAGGTTAACGAGGGTGACGGGGCATTCTACGGGCCGAAAATAGACTTCCACCTCCGGGACTGTCTCGGACGGACCTGGCAGTGCGGCACGATCCAGGCAGACTTTGTTATGCCGGAGAAGTTCGACCTCTTTTACATCGGCGAGGACGGCCAGCGGCACCGGCCGGTGATGCTCCACCGGGTTGTTTTCGGCAGCCTCGAGCGGTTCATCGCTATCCT
>JBFLWY010000041.1:17311-18457 GCA_040757355.1 Bacillota bacterium
GCAACTGCTGTCAACTCTTTTATAACCTTGGGTAAAGAAAGGGATAAACCGGTTCCTTGGAATTTGTTGACGCCGTGTATTACCCGTGTTATAATACCGCCAAAGATTTGGCGATAAAGCAGAAGCCATCCGCTTCTCACCTTACGGCGCAAGAGCTGCCAGTAAGGTTAAGATTGTACTGGAATGTCGAACATATAAGGCGGGTGGGCATACCCGCTTTTCTTTGTGGATAATTCTGGGAGGTGTATAGGTTATTACCAAGGACTTTCGCATTAACGAAGAGATCCGGGCCCGCGAGGTAAGGCTGATCGACGTTGACGGAACCCAGATCGGCATAGTTCCTTTCCGGGAGGCATTGCGGATCGCCGAGGAACGCGAGCTGGATCTCGTTGAGGTTGCGACGCAGGCCAAGCCGCCTGTATGCCGGATTATGGATTTCGGCAAGTACAAGTACGAGATGAGCAAGCGGGATAAGGAAGCCCGCAAAAAGCAACGGATCGTTAACATTAAAGAGGTCAAACTCCGCCCGAACATCGAAGACCACGACTTTCAGGTGAAGATGCGCAACGCAATGCGCTTTCTGAAAGATGGCGACAAAGTAAAGGTCACCTTGATGTTCCGCGGGCGGGAGATTATTCACCCCCAGATAGGGCAGAAGCTTCTGCAGCGGCTGGCAGCGGAACTCAATGCTTGCGCGCTGGTAGAGCGGGCACCGAAGCTCGAGGGCAGAAATATGATTATGATTCTGGCCCCCAGGCCGGATCACGAAAGGAGGAGCAGCATTGCCGAAGATCAAGACTCACCGGGGGGCAGCTAAGCGGTTTAAAAAGACGGCTACCGGGAAGATTATCGGGTGGCGCCCTAATAAGAGCCATCTGTTGGAGGGAAAACCGAGTAAACGTACCCGACGCCTGCGGCATAAGACGGTTCTAGCTCCGGGGGATGCGGCTCAGGTAAGACGGCTTCTACCGTACTAATCTTTATTTCAGGAGGTGGTTTCATGCCGCGGGTGAAGTCGAGTGTAGTAAAGCGCAGACGGCATAAAAAGATATTAAAGCTGGCACGGGGTTACTGGGGAGCAAAGTCCAAGCTGTTTCGGGTAGCCAGGCAGCAGGTAATGAAGTCCCTGATGTATGCTTACCGTGA
>JBFLWY010000042.1:0-18048 GCA_040757355.1 Bacillota bacterium
TGATTGAGAGCCCGCCGCTCGGCGGGGTGACGGCCAGACCGGTGCTGGTGATGGTCAGCCCGCTGCTCGGGGGGGTGATGCTCAGCCCGCCTGCCGGCGCCGTGATGGCCAGGCCGGTGCTGGTGATGCCCATGTTACCTGTTGAATCCGTGCTTATAGCAACGTTCTGGCTGCCATAGATCTTGATTCGTGCTTTATCGGCATCGTCCTGGAAGATCTTAAAGTTGGGCATAAGAATGTCCTCCCTTCTTCTATATTTCGCCGGTTAGTACAGGATATTTGTGGCAAGAGTGGAATGTTCCATTTCCCCGGCATATATTGACTAAAATTGGAGTAACTACTCAGCCTGCATCGATGGAACGCGGCGAGAAGCAAGCAGAGCAAGGAAGACGATTGGCGATGGACCGGAGCGTACTTGGAGGTACATGAGGACCCGGCACCAAGCGGCTGACGTCGCTATACGCAGCTTACCTGTTTGCCGACAGGCATGTCGCCGCGCCCTGCACGGTGCCTGAATAGTTATAAATTGGATTGGGATAGAGGTTAAAAGGGTGTTATGGCTGGCAGAATCAGCCTGTGTATGATTGTTAAGGACGAAGAACAGAACATCCGCCGGTGTCTCGAAAGCGTGGCCGGCGCCGTTGACGAAATAATCGTCGTCGATACCGGCTCTACAGATCGCACCTGTCAAATAGCGAGTGAATTCGGCGCGCTGGTCCACCTTTTCCCCTGGAACGATAACTTCAGTGATGCCCGTAACGCCTCGCTCGAAAGGGCAACCGGGGACTGGATCCTCTTTCTCGACGCCGATGAAGAACTATCAAGAGAAAGCCGGGATGTGCTGCGCAGGCTGACCGCCGAAGACACTACAGAAGGTTACTTTGTCAAAATAATTAACTACCTCGGTAACGAAGGATGGATCGAACCCTGTCCGGACCTGGTCTTCCGTCTCTTTAGAAACCGGCGGGACTACAGGTTTCGCGGGGCGATTCACGAGCAGATCGTTGACGTCATCTTAGAAAAAAACGGCCAGGCTAAATACCAGGTTGCCGAGGATCTGGTGATCTTGCATTACGGCTACCTGAACCGGCAGATCCAGGAAAAGGACAAAAAGAACCGGAACCTGGAACTGATCCGCCGGGAACTGGCTGCCGCTCCGGAGAACCGCCTGCTCCGCTATCACTACGGCGTGGAACTTTACCGGGCAGAGCGGTATGAGGAGGCGGCGGCGGAACTGATCAGGGCCGCCAACGGCATTGATCCCCAGACGATATACCTGCCCAAGCTGCTGCGTTACATCGTCCTGGCCTACCACGCCGCCTGCAGACCCGGAGAAGCCTTAGAGATAGTCCGGCTCGGACTCGGCCTCTTTCCCGACTACGCCGACCTCTATTACTACGGCGGACTGATCAGCTTCGAGCAGAGGGATTACGCCCGGGCGTATGATTTCTTTCAAAGGGCGGTATCACTGCCCGAGCAGCCGGCCTATTACGCCTCTTTCCACGGCGTCCGGGGTTTCCGGTCTTATTACTACCTCGGGCAGTTGGCCGAGATCTTTTTAAACGAGGAAGAAGCACTGCGCTGTTACATCACCGGCCTGCAGGACAACCCGCACTTTACCGCCGCCCTGGAAAGCATCGTCCGCCTCCTGGAGCCGCACAAGGACCCGGTTTACGCCCGGGACTGTCTTGAAAAACTTTGCGATTTATGCACTCCGGACGCCGTTTTGTTAATGGCCCAGGTCCTGTTCCGGCAGTCGGCATACCTGCTGGCGCTGGAGCACTTAGAGCGGGTGACCGGCCAGCGGGAAGTTCCGGCGGAGATTCTGCTGTGGAAAGCGATCTGCCTAATCCAGCAGCGGCGCTACCTGGAAGCCCTGCGCATCATTGATGATTTTGGCCCTGACCACCCGCTGTATCCCTTGGCTAAGCTGAACAAAATCCTGTGTTTCTGGCTGCAGGGAAACCGGCGCAGGGTGCGCACGCTCGTCGAAGAGCTGTTTGCTCTCGGGCTTTCCGCAGATACCGGCGCGGTTGTGGGCCTGTTGCGGGATTCCTTAAGCAGGCGCAGAAGGGTGCCCGGGGTTGCCCTGGGCGAAGAGGGGATTTCCCTGCTCTTAGATATTGTCATGCGGGCGCTCGATCTGGGAGAAAAAGACCGGGCGGAGTCGCTGCTCTCCGGCCTGTCTCAAGAATGTCTGGGTAAAAACGCCCGCGCTGTCGGCCAGCTCTTTTACCGGTACGGCCACTTAGAGGCAGCGGAGGATTACCTGCGCCTTTACCTGAAGAATGATCCGGGCTGTGCCGGAACCTGCTTTACCTTGGCAGAGATCAAGTGCCGGGAGGGCGCGTTTCTCGAGGCCGCTGACTTTTACCGGCAGGCTCTAACGCTCGATCCCGGAGAACCGCGCCACTACATCGGTTTGATCAGGCTTTACGAGAAGATGCGCCGCGAAATCCTCCGGGAAGCGGTAAAGAGGTATCCCGAGGTGCCGGTTTTTCGGGAGCTATTAGAGGAGGTGCCGGTTGAGGCGTGACGCAGACGATCGGTTTGGCAATGATCGTTCGCGATGAAGAGCAAAACCTAGCCGCCTGCCTGGAAAGCGTCAGGGGCGCAGTGGACGAAATCGTTATCGTTGATACCGGTTCGGCAGACAGAACCGTAGAAATCGCCGGCCGTTACACCGATAAGGTGTACCATTACCCCTGGGATGACGATTTCAGCGCCGCCCGCAACTACGCCATAGCCCAAACCCGCAGCGACTGGGTCTTATCCCTCGATGCCGATGAAGAATTAGATACCACTTCCGGTGACCTGCGGGCGCTCGTGAACAATGACAGCGGATACGAGGCCTATTTCCTGCCGCTTTATAACCGGACGGCGCAGTTTCCGGGTGACTACAGCCGGTTTCTCGTCCTCCGCCTCTTCCGCAACAGTGCCGCATACCGCTTCCACGGGCGTATTCATGAGCAGGTAGGGGTAGGCCGTCAAGAAGCGGTGGGGATTGCGGAGGGCCCGGCTATCTGGCACCGGACGCTGTCCGGGAAGGAGCGCAACCGCAAGCGGGGCCGCAACCTGGCCCTGCTGCAGCGGGCGGCAGCGGCGGACCCGGACAGCCCGTTTCTTCAGTACTACCTCGGGGTGGAATGGCTGGGCCTCGGCAAGGCCGAACGGGCTCTCCCGTGCTTGCAAAGTGCCTGCACCCGGCTTACGGATGCTCAGATCCTTTTTCGGGCGCCGGCGGTCCGCTTCCTGGTGGTTTGCTTGAAAACTTTAGGAAGGCTGGACGAGGCGATCTGCGTCTGTTTGGAAGAGTCTCTCCGGTACCCTGCTTACGCTGACCTTTTCTTTGAAGGTGGGGTCCTGTTTGAACAAAAGGGTGAGTACGAGATAGCCATCAGGTGGTTCGAGGAGGCGATAAACTGCGGCCCGCCGCCGGCAATCTTCAGCCATACAAACGGCACCGGGAGTTTCCTGTCATTATACCATTTAGGATATTGTCACGAAAAACTCCACCGGCTTAAAGAGGCGAAAGACTACTATGAGCAAGCGCTGGCGTCCGAGCCGGGCTATGTCTACCCGCTCTATAATCTCTTCCTGCTCAGTCTGGCCGAAAATGGACCGCAAGGCGCTTTCGACCATCTTGCGGCTGCCGGACATCTCGCTCAACCGGAGCGGGCCGGGGCGCTGGCGGACCTCTTTTTTGAGGCCGGTTATCCGGACCTGGCCTGCGCCTGCATTGAAAAAGGGGTACTTGCCGCCGGCTTTCCGGACGACGGCGCTGCCCGCCGTCTGGTCCGGTTTCGGGTCTACGCGGGCCGGCCTGCGGAGGCGCTTTCCCTATTGAATGACATCCGGCGGGTGGGTGGAGGGCTGGATTCTCGCCTGGCGGTTGATGAGGTCGTGGCGTTGATCCTTAAACAGGACTATGGGGCGGCAAAGAGAAAAGCCCTGTCGCTGTGGTCTCAGTCCGACGGGCGCGGTGCCGCCTGGGCGCTTTTGAACCTGATTTCGCTGTGTAGAAGTGGTTCCCGGTGTGGCCGGCCGGAGGAGAGCCGCGAGGCGGCGGTCATTCAAGCGACCCTGGCGATTATGGAGGACTGCCTGCGCTACCCGCCCTGGTCTGCGGGGGTAGATGGGCGGGCTTACGGCAGCCTGGTAGCGAACGCAGTGAGGTTTCTCGTCCGGTTATCGCCCCGGGGTTGTACGGCCCTGGCGGCTTACCTGCAAGCGAAAGCCGGGGCCGTCCGTCAGATAATGGACTATAAGTATGACCGGGCCGGGAGAGTATTGCGGTGAAAGCAACGGTAAGTCTCTGCCTTATTGCCAGGAACGAGGAGCGCTGCGTCGCTTCTTGCATCGACAGTGTGCGCCACCTGGTGCAGGAGATCATTGTGGTGGATACGGGCTCTACCGACAGGACAGTGGAACTGGTTAAGCAGAAGGGAGCAAGGGTTTTCACCTTCCCCTGGCGCGATGATTTTGCGGCGGCGCGGAACCATTCCCTCGACCAGGCTACGGGTGACTGGATCCTGGTGTTAGATGCCGATGAAATCCTGGAACCGGTGGAACAGGAGGAATTTGCCCGGCTCCTCGCCGTGCCGGAGGTCGAAGGGTACTTCGTGAAGATTTACAGTTACCTAAGAGAGGAGAAAGAAAGAGCCGAAGACCAGGTGGTGCGCCTGTTCAGGAACAGGCCCGCGTACCGTTTTCAAGGAGCGATTCACGAACAGGTCGCCGGGGCGATCAAGAATCATAACGGCGGGGAAGGGCTGGCGCTCTCGCCTCTGGTAATCCACCACTTCGGCTACCTTGACCGGGAGGTGAAGGCCGGAAACAAGCGTCAGCGCAACATTTCCCTGTTAAAAAAGACATTGGCCGGGAGGCCTGACGACCCCTTTCTCCTTTTCAGTCTGGGCATCGAATACTTCCAGTGTGGCGAGGTTGCGAAAGGTGTCGGGCAGCTCGAAAAGGCGCTGGCCCTGATGCGCGGGGGCGAGGGTTATTTCCGCGATCTGCTGGTCACCCTTAGCCTGGGGCTGTTGAAAACCGGTCAAAGAGACCGGCTGGCGCTTCTTCTCGATAAGGCCTTATTGATGCTGCCCGGCGACCCGGACCTGTACCTGCTCAAAGGGGTGCTGGCGCTGGGTGAGGGCCGGTACGCGGCGGCAGCCGGGGCGCTGCGGTCTGCCCTGGCCGGAGGAAGTCAGGTTCTTCCGCCTTACCACATTCATGCGTTACTGGGAGATGCCTGCAGCGTTCTGGGGCGGCACAGAGAGGCAGAAGATGAATACTTCAATGCCCTGCGCCTTGCCCCCAGCATCCTTTACCCCTTGACGCAGATCTTAGGTTTGAAACAACGGGGTACGGGCCGGCTCGGATGGCCCGAATTGAGCCGCTTTGCCTCCCCTGCGGCGAAGAAGGTCATAACCAGCGAACTGATCGGGCTCGGGGAATTCCCCGTGGCCCTGGTGGTGGCGCTGCTCGCGGTTGTCGAGGCCGCCGCTGCCGGTGATACCGGAGGGTTGCTTGAAGTTTGCCGGGTATGCAACGTTGCGGTACAGCGGTGTATGGATAACGCTTCCAGAGGGGAGCTGTGGTGGGAGTACCTGCGGGTCAGCGCCGGTGAGATGCTTTTATGCGCAGAGGCGGCGCAGCGGGGCCTCTCGTGCGGGCTGTTCTCTCCGGCGCAAAAACTTTTCCGGTTGGCCGCGGACGCCCTCGAACTGGTGGTCAGGGCACTCTGTCCGGCCTGGACACCGGCTCCGAGATCGTTCAACGTTCAAGGTTTGAGATTTGAGGAGTCGTTCACAACGATTAATCATCGCCACCGGGAATGAAAACAGAACCCGTAAGCGTGTTACTTAGATGCGGTAGTGTAAGATGAACGAAACGCGGTGAGAAGCGAGCAGAGCGCGGAACCCAGCACTCAATTCAACTTAGAAAGTAGCAATTGCATAAAGACGTTAAATGTTGTTAAAAATAGCTTGTTTTTTGCCAGGGCAAGTTTGAGTGCTGGGGGACAGGCCGGAGCCCAGCACTCAGAGCAGTTTTTGAGCTTCGAAGGAGAAACCTTTATTATGTTAGCCTAAAAAAGTAGCTTTTCAAAGTGCAATCATAGCCTTGAGTGCTGGGTGAGGACCTGGCCGGCAAGCCTGACGAAGCTATGCGAAGCTTATCGCCGCGCCCTGCAAGAGAAGTACTGTTTTTTAGAGGAGAGTTTGGGTGAAAAAGGTGCTTATTGCCAGTCCGGTCCGCCAGAAACCCGCGATACTGAAAGAGTTCCTGTGGTCCCTTGAACATTTAGAGACAACGGGGTTGGCGGTTGAGTACTTCTTTATTGATGACCACGACGAAGAAAGCCCCCTGTTGCGGCAGTTCGCCGCCGGCAGGGACGGCGTACGGATTTTCCCGGGCGAGGCCCGGGGCACCTACCATTGCGATGAAACCACGCACCACTGGCGGGAGGAACTGATCTGGAGGGTCGCCGCCTACAAGAACCGCATTATTGAACTGGCATGCGACGAGGGCTTTGATTTCCTGTTTCTTGTTGACTCCGACCTGGTGCTGCATCCGAAGACGCTGGTTCATCTCGTGAGCCTGGAAAAGGATATCGTTTCCGAGGTCTACTGGACCACCTGGCAGCCAGGCATCATTCCCCTGCCCCAGGTCTGGTTAGCCGACGACTACCGGCTCTACCACGTGAAGCAGGGTGAGGAACTTAGCAGAAATGAAGTTCACGGGCGGGTGGAGGATTTCCTCAGGATGCTGCGGCGCCCGGGCACTTACAAGGTGGGCGGGCTGGGGGCGTGCACGCTGATCAGCCGGAAAGCGCTCTCTTTGGGCGTCTCCTTCAGCAGGATATACAACTTAGGGCTTGCCGGAGAGGACCGTCACTTCTGCATCCGGGCCGCCGTGCTCGGGCTGAAGCTTTATGCCGATACCCATTAACCGCCTTACCACATCTACCGCGAGTCCGAGCTACGCGGCCTCAAAGTATACAAAAGGCAACACTTTCCGGGAGCGGCGGAGGGTGATTTTCCGGATGCCGGTCTGGTAGCTGCTTCGGCAAGATATGAAAGACCAAAAGGAAGCAGAATTACCCTGGCCATGCTGGTAAGGAACGAGGCCGGTCGCTACCTAAAAAGGGTTCTGGAACAGGCGGTGCAGTATGCGAACAACGCCGTTATCCTTGATGATGCGAGCGATGACGGCACCGTTGCGGTCTGCCGGAGAGTCCTGCACAGCATCCCCCTGACCATAGTATCGAATGAAAAGCCTTCATTTGGGAATGAGATCGTCCTCCGCAAGCAACTCTGGGAACTGGCGGTCGGGACTGATCCCGACTGGATCCTGATCCTCGACGCGGATGAAGAGTTCGAGGAACGGGCGGTGTGGAGGCTCCCGGCACTCGCGGCCAACCCGGAGGCAGACGTTTACCTTTTCCGGCTGTATGATATGTGGGCGGAAGGGTACTACCGCGAGGACACCCACTGGAGGGCTCACCACTTCTGCCGGCCGTTTATGGTCAGGTATCTACCCGGTTTTAACTACGAGTGGCACGAGACCCCCCAGCACTGCGGACGTTTTCCTAAGAATATTGGAGAACTCAAGGCGGTCACCAGCGACTTGCGGGTTAAGCACCTCGGCTGGATGAAACCCGCCGACCGCCTGGAAAAGTATTACCGTTACAAGAAGCTGGATCCCGAAGGCCGGTATGGGATAAGGGAGCAGTACCTTTCGATACTCGACCCCAAACCCAATCTGGTTGCCTGGTGCGAAGAGGTCTGACCCCGGGCGATTGGAGAAAGGTAAGTATTCACTGAACCTCGTAGGGTGCGGTGATAAGCAGCGCCTGGCTTTGTCGGCGACGCCGGCCGGATGCTCACGTACCAACCCAGTACGCTGCGCTCCGTCCAGCGTCGTCCTTCGCGCCATGCTTGCTTCTAACCGCACTCCGTCAAAACACCTACGTGGTTTCCTGAACATTTGCGGAGAAAGGATGTGGCCCGTGACCGATAAATTCACCTCAAGGTTTTTTCGCCAATCCGACGCCAGGACCGAAAAGCTGGTTTTTCCCCTCCCCCCGTACTGGTGGAGCAGGTTTTACGAGTACGAATGGGCGCGGCGGTTTTGCGCGCCGGATGATGTGGTTCTGGACGCCGGTTGCGGCATCTGCCACCCGTTTAAGTTTTACCTTTCAGACGTGTGCCGCGAGGTGCACGCCTGCGACATAGATCCCCGGATACTCTCGGCTGAGGAGATTCTGAAGGATATCGCGCGTGATTTTGGTGAAGAGGTTTCGAAACGGTTTCCGGTGAAATATTTCCGGCAGGTCTTTTATTGCCGGGCCTCCCTTACGGCTCTTCCCTATCCAGACCGAACATTTGATAAGATATACTGCATCTCTGTTCTGGAACACCTGCCGCCGGCAGCCCTTTTCCTGTCGCTGCAGGAGTTCAAACGTACTTTGAAGGATGAGGGGCTGATCGTCCTGACCTTTGATTACCCGCTCGTCAATTTGGAATACCTTGCAAAAGTTTTCGCGGACGTCGGGCTGGTGTTTGCCGGTAAAGTCCTTTTTGAGATGCCGGAGAACGCCCTTTATTCGGAAATAGACCGGCTGTCCTGCTTCCGGGCTGTCTTGCGGAAAGCTGTCAACCATCGCCAACGCCGGGAAGACCCTGATCACCACCGGAAGTCCTTAGGATTCAAGTAGGAATTCGCGCAGTGAATTCCCTCAAATATTCTCACCTCTCACATCCAATCTCCCACTTCTAAGATGGCGGGACAGCCCACTCTGACCGCTTGTGCGGCATGCCGGTAGCGGCGCTGAAACTGTACAACTGGCTTGCCTCCGTGACGGCGGCGGTCCGGCAGCGCGGCGGGGTTAGCGTGATGAGCCCTGTAGAATTCCTCGGGCTCTGGTACAAAACTATCAGTGACAGCCAACAGTAGCTAAGAAGCAGCAAGGCTGCTTTAGCCTAGGTGGATATTGATACTTTGTAGGCCTGGCTTAACACTTGAAACCTCCTATAACATTATGCTAAAATCAATGTAAGCATGATAAAAAGGAGGAAAAGCGATGATTCGAACGCAGGTTCAATTAACGGAGGAGCAGTTCGCCGCTTTGAAAAAGATCAGCGCCGCGGAAGGGGTCTCGCTGGCCGAATTAATCCGCCAGGGTGTGGCTCAGGTGCTTGCCGCGCGCCACGGGGCGGATTACCGAAGCCGGGTCGAGCGCGCGCTTCGGGCGGCTGGGCGCTTCAGCTCCGGGGTTAAGGACCTTTCCCGTCGACATAATGAATACTTCGCGGAGGCCATCACCGAATGAGCGTTTATTTGGACACCTCCGCTTTCCTGGCCGTGCTGGATGCCGACGATGAATACCACCCGCAGGCTAAAAGGGTCTGGGAAGAGTTGCTGCGGGCGGGTGTGCCCCTCATTTGCAGCAGCTACGTTTTGGTGGAGACCTACGCGCTGGTTCAGCACCGGTTGGGGCTGGAGGCGCTGAAGGTTTTTCACGAAGACATCTTCCCCCTGCTACGGGTCGAGTGGGTAGAAGAAGCGCTCCACGAGAATGCGGCCAACGCTGTGCTTACTGTCAAACGGCGGCGCCTGAGCCTGGTGGATTGTGTAAGCTTTGCCTTAATGCGGCGTTTGGGGCTCAAGGAGGCTTTCACCTTTGACCGGGACTTTGCCGCGCAGGGCTTTACGTGCCTCCCGTAGCGTCCTCTCAGGGTCCGTGCCGGCCGTGTTAACGTACCAACCGCAACCGCCTTTTTGAGGTAGAAGAATCTCAGCTCTGTATCCGCCGCGTTACTTTGAAAACCCTTTTACTGAACGCTTACTGAGCGGTGCACCGGTCCATCTTCCATATTCCGGCCTCACGTCATATGCAAAAGCCGCCCTTCGGGTTCCTTGTCCGGCAGCGGGCAGGAAAATGCGTAAGCCCGGTCCCCCTGAACAAGATAATCCTGCGATACCTGATAAAATTAGGGATAAAATTAGGGGGACTAAAATTAGGGGGACACCATACTAGATTATGAAACATTTACCCATATAATTCAGTATGGTGTCCCCGGAATTCCAATTCCCCCCCCCCCGGAATTCCCCCCGGCATTATAAGAGAGGCTACCAGGTCAAACCGCCGCCGGTTGATCGCGGACGTGAGGTTTCTTTAAGCTGAATACTGGCCCAAGTTATCCGGGGTAAGTGTCTAACTGAGTGCTGGGTGGTGAATAGAAGGGCTTACTTTTTATGACAAGTTAGAGTTTTGCAACACCCTTCAAGGTGTTTGTCGAGGATTTGCCTAACATGTTTATAACGGTGTTCCCAGGTCTGGCCGGCCAACCAGCGGTCTATCGCTTCCCTGTCAAATACAAACGATCGAGACAGGATCCTGCCGACGCATGCGATGAACGACTGGCAGTCCTTTGCTACATACACGCCGGGGATGTTCCTTGCTTCCGGGAGATCGGTGGCTACGACGGGCTTACCGGCGGCAAGGTATTCGTACATCTTGACGGGGTTCGTTGCCAGACTGATCCGGTTGAGCTTAAAGGGAATGATGCAGACATCCGCGTAGTAGAGATACTGCGGCAATGACTCGTAGAACTTGTATCCCACGAACCGCAGATTGGGGATGGACCGGTCAACCGGAGTTCCGAATTCTACCCCGATAACCGAGATGAGAGCCTGTGGAAAGGCTTGCGCTAGTTTCTTTACCAGGTCTTGGTCAATCCAACTGGCCCACGCTCCGACGTAGGAGATTATGGGACCTTGGTGTCCTTCATATTCGAAAGGTCTTGGCGGAGGCTGGTCAACATACTGCCGGAAATGCCTAATGTCACAGCCGTTCCGGACCAAGTAGGCGGGTTTATTCCGGAAACGCCGCTCAATCTGTATCTTCAGCGAAGATGCCGTGGTTACCACCAGGTCGGCCATGCCAACCATCTTGTTGAGGTACGGTTCCCATGCCGGGAAGTCATCAACGTAGTCGAAGACGATGAAGTCCGGTAAGTACTGTTCTATGAAGGGGTGCAGCTTTGACCACGAGGCCCAGACGAGCACCCTTTTACCCTGTCTTTTGAGTTCAGGGATTACTTCCCGGATAAAAGCCCTGTTGTCATTAACGAGCGTAAGGTTCGGCTTTATCTCTATGGCAGGAGGGCCTTCTTCGCCGATTTTGTTGCAGTAGTAGACTCTGTGACCGTGCCGTGCAAATTGCTCCATCAACTGTTGAGGCCGTTGTCTCATAAAATTCCAATTGATGGTTGGCGGATAAACAATTACCATCTCTGTTGATGGCCTGCCTGAAGTTGGTAGACTGCCCCGTAGCAGCAGGTTGAAGTCTGCCGGCGACAAAAACAACGGCTCGATATCGCGGTAATCTGCGGGGTAACTATTGATCTTTTCCGTCCGCAATAAGACTCTGCCTCCTGGACAGCAACTCCGTTTTCTATCTATCGCTAGGTAAATTCTTTTCCAGCCAGGTCAGTTCCTTGAGCTTGGCAAGGAGCAGACTGACCCTGTTATCCCAAGAGAAATTACAGGCCAGTTCCAGGCGTAGCCTGCGGGCTTCCTCTCCGCCTTCTTTCTCCTTGCGCAAGGCCTGCTCAATGGCGGCTATGCATCCATCCCTATCGTCATAGGGATAAACCATTGGCGGGGCAAAACCTTGCACGAACGGAAGGTTGCGGCTTACCACGGGCAGCCCCGCCGCCAGGTACTCGTAAAGCTTTATGGGATCCGCGGCCCGTGCGATCGCATTGTCCTGGAAAGGGATAAAGCCGATGTCGAAACCATGTATATACGCGGGCAAGACCTCGTAGGACCGCTTGCCGAGATAACGTAAATTGGGAGGAGCTTTGTGCATCCCTTTTTCAAAATCCCATTCGTAATTCGCGCCAATAATTACAAACTGCCATTGAGGCCGGGCCACCACCACCTCATACAACAACTCTGCATCGACCCAGCCGGTGTGAAAGGCCCCGACAAACCCGATAACCGCCTCGCCCGCCGACCGGATCTCCACCATTTCGGGCGGCGCAGGCGAGCCTTTGGGGGCATAATGGCCGAGATCAATCCCGTTGGGCAGCAACACCAAGCGCGGGTGACGGCCGCTGTGTTTATCGAGCAAGGTCTTTGAGCAGCACAATACTAAGTCAGCCCTGCTGAGCATCAGCTCCTCGTGCCTAGCGAATTCGGGAAGATCGTCCAGACAGTCGTAGACCACGAATTTGTCGCCGGCGCGGTCGATCCAAGCGGCGTGAGCCGGAAAATACACAAAGTAGATCGCGGATTCGACGGACTCTTTCGGCGCGTAGTCGAAGTCCTTATAAACCCAAAGATTCGGCGCCGCCTCTTCGGGTTGTACGCCCCTTACTTGAAGAGGGTTGCGGTAGTGGACCGGGTGCCCCTTCCGCGCCAAATGCAGCATCAGCTGCTGGGGACGATGAAAAAGGTAATCCCAGTCGATGGCAGCTAAACACACAACCGGACGTTTCCCGCCCATCGTCAACCACCCTTTCATTGTAAATGTTCAGTAAATCACGTAGGTGTTTTGACGGAGTACGGTTAGAAGCACGCATGGCGCGAAGGACGGCGCTGGACGGAGCGGAGCGTACTGAGTAGGTACGTGAGCATCCGGCTGGCGTCGCCGACAAAGCCAGGCGCTGGTTATAACCGCACCCTACGGTGTTCAGCGAATACTTACCTTCACTCTAAAGTGAGCCAGTAGCTGGGATAATCCGGCGACATAACGTTGTCGGGAGCGTGGCCGAAGTCTATGGACACCTTTCCATACTCGGTTGCCATGGCAGGGGCGATAACGTCGGCATTGACCCCGGCCGAAACCAGGGACCATTGATGCGGTACCCGCGCCATTTCTTCGATGCAGGTGTCGATGTCGTCCGAGCTGTTGATGTTCACCAGGGCGCCGGGGACCTTTATGCCCAGCTGGTCGTAAAGAAACGCCGCAAAGCGCTCCGCGGGGCGTCCAACAAGCAACGGCGGGTATGCCCGGATTAGATCCACAAATGGTTTGTACATCGGCATGTAAAGGTTTTCGAATGCGTAACAGATGGCCTTGGGCCGGATACCCAGAGCTTCAAAGACTTGTTCGGTTAAGGAGTCGCGTGCAAACACGCCGACGATGTCGGCTTCCTGGAGTGCCTTGGCCATTCTGTCCCGAAGGGCCAAATTGGGCAGGACAGCCCCGCAATAATGGGGTGAGTGCGACCATCCCGCGTTCTGGCGAATCCACTCTAAGCTGAACACGACCTCCTGGGCCAGAACAATATTTTCACCGTCACCGACGCGGACGAGAGAAAACGGTTCCCGCTTGGCCAGCGCCGATGCGATTCTCTCTACGATCAAGGGCAGAGGCACATAGTCTTCTGCCAGCAATTGAAGGGCCATAAGCCTACCTCCTTAAAAGATTAAAAGTATCTATTCAGGGTCGGAATTCAGAATCCAGTAGGCTTTTCACTCTTAGGAATCCAAGGCAGGTTCACATTTCGGCTAACCCGTCTCTATTCTGGCTACTGACTTCTGAATTCGGACCTGAAACCCGTGCCTGAATAGTTACGATTAAAACACGGCAATCAGACTGAAGCTGTCATCGATGAACCGCTTGGCTCCGAGGGCCTCCATCTCCAGACTGCTCCAGCTTGTCTTGTGGATTTCGTATTCATTGCCGAATACCGCAGGCTGTTCCCTGAAGTGCCTGGGCGTGCTGATTAAGGAGTTGCGGCCCACCCGCCGGCATTCCCCGATAAACCGGACGCCCTGCTCTTTATCGAAGTGCTCGAGGATGTCTATCGCTAAAATCAAGTCGTAGGCCTGGTCTTCCATATCCTTCATAACCGCCAGCGCTTCACCGACATAAACGTTGTTGTAAATAAACCGATGAAGGTCGTTGATGTAATCCGGATATGCCTCAATGCCGTCGATTCTGAGCATCCACTCCGCAGGAGCGTAGCGGAAATGCCATATCTCCATGTACTCCCTTACCAAGACGCCGTATTTTCCGAAGCCGACCCCGACATCCAGAACAGTCCTTGGGCTGACGGCGCAGACATAATCGATGATGGCCGGTATCTGTTGAACGTGGCTCGAGGGCATTTTTTACGCGCACCTTTCTATTTGTTTGTACTGATCAGTTCACTGTAGACCAGCAGGTGTTTGAGGGCGGCGATGGTGGAGGAATAGTTTTCCTCCGCGTATCTTCTGGACCATTCACCAACGGCCGCCCTGGTTTCGGGACTCTCCAAAATCTTGTGTAGGTCATCCAGAAGATACTCGGCCTTTAAGGGCCGTCCTGATCGGCCGGAGAAGTTTTGATACTCTAAGCTTTCTATCGTCTCGGGGGTCACCAGGCCGTCGTATCCGCAGGCATCCAGCGCTATGGCCGGGACGCCGCAGGCCATCGCCTCGCGTACCCCGCGTCCGGTGCCGATGACGACGTCGGCCTGGTTGATGACCGGAGCCATGTCCTGGATATAGCCCAGCCATTTGACAAAAGGAGGGGCATCAAGCCGTAGCTCATCTAAGTAAGGACCTGACCCGGCTACCAGCAATTCAATCCCGGGCAAAGCCTCCACTGTTTCAAAGATGATCTTTAACGAGTAACGCTTATCCGGATCCAGCCGTCCGATAAAAAGCAGTCTCGTCCCGCCGCCGGCTCGGTGGAGGGGCCTGAACCTTTCGGTATCAACCCCGTTTTGGATGATTACCAGTTTCGGAACAATGCTCGGGTCACCCAGTGCCAGCCGGTCATAGACCTCCCGGCTGATACAGACGATCTTGGCGATGCTCCGGTGCACCTCCCAGTTCCACCCGAACAACCCGTGATACGTAGCGACCACCGGGAGGCGCAGCGTTTCCCCGATCGCGACGGCGAGGGGAATGGCCACGGGATGCCCGTGTATGATCTGGATGCCGTGCTCCGTAATATACGCGGCCAGCCGATCGCCGTCGCCGCCGACCATGTACTGTACTCCGAGCTCCTCAAGCTGCTGCCGAAACTCAATGCTCATCAGCTTGGCAAAGACAAAAGGTGTGTGGCCTGCTTTTATAAACTCCTGGCAGAGAGACAATATCTGCGTCTCCAAACCACCGAAGACAAGTCCTTCGGCAAGATGTATCATGCGCATGGACATTACTCCCCGTATGTATTCAATGAAACCCGTTGGGCGCGGCGATAAGCTTCGCATAACTTCGTCAGGTGCCGCCGTCCGGCGCTCACATGCGACCGAGTACGCTCCACTCCGTCCGGCGTCACCTTTCTCGTTCTGCTCGCTTCTCCCCGCGTTCCGTTAATGCAACCTCTCTTCTTCGGTGCTCGTAAGCACATGGTTACATTACTTTGGAACATTGTGGTAACCTGAATAAATCTGTGGTTTACTCCCTTTACTGTATCTCCACCCGCCGAAGTGGGGTAGTTCGGCTTAAAAGGATCATCGCTCGCTGAATATGCGGACGATACTGCGGTAGCGCTCTTCCCAAGTCTGGGTTGCCAACCAACTGTTCACCTCGTCCCTGTTAAAGACCGTCGATGAAGAGAGCAGCCGCCTGATATGATTGATGAACGACGCCTTATCTTTCCCTATAAACACACAGGGTATATTCCTCACCTCAGGCAGGTCGGTGGCCACTACCGGTTTTCCCGCCGCCAGGTACTCATACACTTTGATAGGGTTGGTAGCCACCGTGATCTGGCTGATTTTGAAAGGGATCACGCAAACGTCATGATAATAAAGGTATTGGGGCAACACCTCATAGGGTTTTTGACCCAGGTAGACAAGATTGGGAATCGACCTGTCGACGGTAACCCCGTATTCCACACCGATGACGGAAAACAGGGCCTCGGGGAAAGCGCGGGTTATTTCTCTAACCAGGTCGTGGTCAATCCAGTATGCCCAGGCCCCGATATAGCCGATGACAGGTCCAGAGTGCCCCTGATATTCGATAGGTTTTTCCGGGGGATCGCTCGCAAACTTTTGAAAATGGCGAACATCGCACCCGTTCGGAATAAGATAGTTTGGTTTGGCCGGAAACATCTGCTCGATCTGGTTTTTAAGAATGCGGGCGGTCGTGATGACAATGTCGGCGCGTTCGACCATTTTGGGAAGATACGCGCCCCAGGCCGGTATGTCATCCACGTAGTCGTATACTATGAAATCCGGCAGATACTGGTCCACAAACGAGTGAAGTTTTGACCAGGAAATCCAAAGCAATATGCTCTTGCCCTGTCGCTTAAGCTCGGGAACCACGTCCTTAATAAAGGCCTTGTTATTGTGCACAACCGTCAAATTGGGCTGCACTTGCTCAAGAACCCGGTCTTCGAACTGCGTTTTATTGCAGTAGAAGACTTGGTGCCCGTGATTGGCAAACTGTTGCATGAGTTGCTGGGGCCTTTGTTTCATGAAGCCCCAATCAATCGTGGGCGGATAAACGATCACCGTCCCGGCAAGCACGTCTGCTGACGGAAGCTGTCCTTTTGCGACCCTTTCCGGACAAGGAGAAGCGTTTCTAAGAAGTCCCGGCGTTTGGCCTGATTGCTTCAGGAAATCAAGCGGGTGAAAAAAGTAGTGCCTGACGTCGTTATACTCATCGCTCATCACAAGGGACTTCACCCCCTGATAACTGAGAGCTTGGAATCACGCCTGCAAAGCGCGGATTATATCTGCTACCCGGTGTTTGTAGGTGTGGTTGGCGAGGACGAACTCGTGCCCCTGAGCCGCAACTTTCCGGCGGGCTTCATCGTTAGCCAGATAAAAGTCCATGAGTTCCACCGTTTCTTCGTAACTCTTTGACCATACCAGGTGCTTGTGATTCTCAAACATCGACTCGATTGCCTTCGTGTGCTGGGTCAGGTAAAAGCCCCCGCATCCCAATATCTCAAACGTCCTCATTGATTGCATGGTTGCCGAATCGACTATCGAGTGCACTCCTAAGACGATCTTGGCTGCGGAATATACGTACACGGTCTCTTCATGGGCCATATATCCTTTGTAGTACGGGGGGCCGACATTGAACCGGTGCTGCGGGTTATCCCAATCCCACCCGTAAACGGCAATGTTTTTCCCCCTGTCTATAAACGGCTGGATAATGTATAGATAGGCGCGGTATCTTGCTTCGAAGATGTTGTAGTTGTTGCCGATGTACACGGCGTCCAGCGCTTCGTACTCCGGCTTGGGAGGCTTCTTGTGGTAGTAATCAGGGTCCATCGCAAAGGGTACGCAGATAGCTTTATACCCTCTTCGATGATAGTTTTCTAACATCTCAACGCACGGCGTGAGGCTGAGAACGGATTTGCCCGCCCATTCCATGGCCATCCCGCTGTTGGCGACGGGATCTTCGATGGCCCAATAGATGTGCGGTATGCCTGTTCTTTCTAAGATTGGAAAGACGAACTCCCTTTCCGTTACCCCGCCCTCAGTAAAAATGTAGTCGGGCTTAAACTGGTCCACCTTCTTTTGGAGTCCTTGTTCCGTTTGTTCCGGGAACTCTACTCTGTCCGTTTTCCAGCCGTGCTTTTCGAAACCGAGCTGCATTCCGTACTTTATTACGGGAGCAGGATTGGTGAATAGAATCTTCATCTAAATAGACACCCACTATTGGCATTTTTTGCTATTCATGGTATGCCCGTGGCTTTTAAACGTTCCAGTGTCCTGCTGTTCGTCTCCCCACCCGGCCTGGTAACAATATTCCAATCCTGTCATAAGTTAACTAAGAAGCGGCTCGTGGATAGCCCTAATCTTCAACGAAAACGGAAAGGCCGGAAAGACAGCTTATGAACGATCTGGAGAGAATTATCTACAACGAGGGAGAGCGTATCATACCCGGGGTTACCCATGACGTGAGTGAGATGGTGCGTCATAAAAGCAGTTATAGCTTTTTCAAGCTCATCATTGGCCTGGATATCAGACTAAAACTGGTGGATATCCCTGTACGAGTACTGGATTTCGGCTGCGGCGTTGGGTATGGCAGCGCAATGATCGCGCAGATCCCCGGGGTTCTTGTAACAGGAGTTGACGTGTC
>JBFLWY010000043.1:0-12483 GCA_040757355.1 Bacillota bacterium
ACTTCGATCGTCTGGATCGGCATGCGGTGGCAAGGAGATTGAAGAAGCGGCTTGAGGCCATCGGCTTCCGGGTCGAACTGCAAGACCTGGAAAACACTGCCGCTTAAAGTCTATTTTCGGAGGAGAAGTAAATGCGTTCCAGGGTTATAGCAAGGCCACCGGATTTTGTTTTGTTTCTGAGCGTAATAGTTCTCCTGAGCATTGGCGTAGTGATGGTTTTCAGCGCCAGTCAGTACACGGCTCTGGTATGCTATAACGATACCTTTTACTTTTTCAAGAGGCAGCTCTTGTACGCCGTTTTGGGGCTGACCGGAATGTTTTGCTTGTTAAATTACGACTACCGGAATTTCAGGCGGTTGGCTTTTGCCCTGCTGGTTATTTCTTTCCTTCTTCTCGGCCTGGTGCTTCTGCCGGGGGTCGGTCACTCATCCCACGGCGCTCAGCGGTGGATTAGCTTAGGTCCGGTAACCGTCCAGCCCTCGGAGATTGTCAAGTTCGGCATCGTAGTCTTTACAGCCTTCGGGTTGAGCCGGAGCAGAAGCGCGACCAAGCATTTCGGGGAGGTTTTGCCCTACTTGAGCATTAACTGTATTGCGGCGCTGTTGATCCTGCTCCAGCCCCATTTGGGTACGGCGATGGCGCTTACGGGCACGGTTGTTGCAATGCTTTTCTGCGCCGGTGCATCGATACGGTTGCTGACTTGCGTCGGCATAGGCGGCATCGCGGCCGTTGCGGCGGCCATTTGCTCTGAGGCTTATCGTATGAAGCGGTTCCTCGCTTTTCTTGACCCCTGGAAAGACCCGCAGGTAAGCGGTTTTCAGATTATCCAGTCACTTTACGCGATCGGTTCCGGCGGGTTATTCGGTATGGGGCTGGGACAGGGAAAACAGAAGTTTCTCTACCTGCCCGAGCCGCACACTGATTTCATATTTGCGGTGATCGCTGAAGAGTTGGGCTTCATCGGCGCAGCCCTGGTGATTGTTTTGTTCCTTATTTTCATCTGGCGGGGGCTGAGAGTCGCCCTTTATGCCCCGGATCCTTTTGCCAGGCTGCTTGCTGCAGGTATCACTGCAGGAATCGGTTTTCAGGCGTTCGTAAATATGGGAGTCGTAACGGGCAGTCTGCCGATAACAGGCATCCCGCTGCCGTTTATTAGTTACGGCGGAACCTCGCTGGTCTTTACGCTTGCCGCCGTTGGCGTCCTTCTCAACATCTCGCGGCAGACGGAAAGGTGAAAGGATGCCGGGGTTAAGGTTTATCGTAGCCGGCGGCGGGACAGGGGGACACATATACCCGGCCCTGGCGATCGCTCAAGGTTTGAGGGGTACCTATCCGGACTGCGAGGTGTTCTACGTAGGCACTCAAAGGGGTTTGGAAGCGGATATTGTACCCAGAACCGGGTTACCCTTCAGGACGATAAACGCAGCCGGGCTGAAGCGCAGACCTACGGTTAAAAACCTCTGGGCGCTCGTACTTGCTCTGAAGGGTATTAGGGAGGCCTGCAACCTTATAAGAGAGATCAAACCTGCGGTGGTCGTAGGAACCGGCGGTTATGTTTCCGGCCCCATGCTTTTTGCGGCGTATCTTTCCAGGGTTCCCATGCTGATCCACGAGCAGAACGCCTTTCCGGGACTTACCAACCGGATGTTTGCTCGCGTAGCCGGGTGTGTTGCGCTCACTTTTGCGGAAGCTTCCCGCTATCTGCCGAGCGGCTCTAAAATCAAGATCACCGGTCTGCCTGTAAGGGAGGAATTCTTAAGGACAAACCGGGAGGATGCCCGGGTCCGGTTAGGCGTGGACGCACAAACCGTGTTGCTTTCCTTCGGCGGCAGTCGCGGAGCGGAGAAGCTCAACAACGCGATGGTAGACGTTATCCGCGCTCATGCCGGCAGGCCGGACATGCTGATTTATCACGCCACGGGGAAAGTGGGTTATGAAAGGTTTTTGAAGCTGTTGTCTGCGCATGGAATAGAGCCGGGTGTAATGGGCAATATTACTATTGTCCCCTTCTTTTATCAAATTGCGGATTACCTGGCGGCGGCGGACCTGGTAATCTGCAGGGCAGGGGCGGCAACGATCGCGGAACTGACCTGTCTTGGCCGGCCGGGGGTATTGATACCTTACCCGTACGCGACGGCAAACCACCAGGAGTATAACGCGCGCGCGCTTGAATCGAGGGGGGCGGCGGTGGTAATAAGTGACGCGGAACTTACCGGGGAGCGTTTGCTTCGCGAGGTAGACAGCTTGCTGAATCACCCGAACAAACTGCGGGCTATGGCTGAAAACAGTCTGCGGTTTGGGAAACCCGACGCACTGGAGCGGATTATCGGTTGCATCAGGGAGCTTGCTGGCCTATAATCAGTCGTCAGGAGTCAGTCGTCAGGAGAAAGGAATCAGGGTCAGAGCCGGAAGGTTTAAAGGAGGGAATTCGCAAAGCGAACTCCTGTAACCCCATTCTGAATTCTATTGTTGAAAGGGACAAGTCTGGTAGCAGTTTGATTGACGGCTGCATAAAATACCGTGCGGGACAGTGGAGAGGAGCAACTGGCAAGTAATGGGCAAAATACCTAGAAACGTACATTTTGTCGGGATCGGCGGGGTCGGTATGAGCGGGCTTGCGCTTCTTCTTTTGTCCCGCGGGCACCAGGTAACGGGTTCGGATCTTAAGACCTCCCCGGTCACCGAGCGCCTTCGCGCAAGGGGAGCCCGCATCTACCTGGGGCATGCGGAGGAAAATTTGGGCGCAGCGGAGGTGGTGGTCTTCTCCTCGGCGGTTCAACCGGGGAATCCCGAGGTTGCGGCGGCGCGGGAGCGGGGGATCCCGGTCATCCGGCGCGGCGAATTGCTGGCAGAAGTGATGAGAGACTACACCGGCATCGCAATAGCAGGTGCTCACGGCAAGACCACCACGACCGCAATGGTTGCGGCGGTTTTGCTGGCCGGGGGTCTCGACCCCACCGTTCTGGTGGGCGGGGAATGGCCGGCGATCGGTGGCAATTTTCGCTTGGGGGAAAGCCGCTACTTTGTCACCGAAGCCGATGAAAGCGACGCGACATTCCTGCTGCTTTCTCCGGAATTAGCGATAGTGACGAATGTTGAGAACGACCACCTGGACTATTACGGCTCGGTGGAAACCCTGGTCGAAGCTTTTCGTGAATTTGTAAGCAGAAGTCAACCCGGCAGGGTTGCGGTGCTCTGCTTCGACGACCCTCAGTTAAGGGAGATCATCGGCAAGGTTAAGACACCTTTTATTACTTACGGTAAGAGTCCGGAGGCGGATTACAGCATTCAGGATGTCAGTCTGAAAGGAACAACTTCTACGTCTACCTTGTACTACCGCGGGGAACCGTTGGGACGGCTGGAGCTTCAGATTCCCGGGATGCACAACCTTCTGAACGCTGCTTGTGCGGTTGCGGTGGGGTGTCACTTTGGGGTTCCATTTGCCAAGGCCGTGGAAGCATTGTCGTGTTTTCGCGGTGTGGGACGGCGCTTCGAGTTGCTGGGTAAGGCGAAAGGCGTCTGTGTAGTGGACGATTATGCTCACCATCCGACTGAGATTATGGCTACCATCCGGGCGGCGCGGCAGCTTAACCCGGGAAGGGTTTTAGCTGTTTTTCAGCCGCATCGCTACACGAGAACGGCGATTCTTTACCGGGAGTTCGGGGAAGCTTTCAGCGGTGCGGACGTGGTCGCTATCGGTGAGATTTACAGTGCCGGCGAACGACCGATACCGGGCGTGACCGCCGAACTAATAAGGGAGGCCGTCGCCCGGCATGACGGACGCGAGGTTCTTCACCTGCCTGCCGAAGACGGTGCTAAATTTCTGCAGGGATTGGTACGTTCAGGGGACATCGTTTTAACTTTGGGTGCGGGCGATATTTACAAGGTTGGCGCGGAGCTTGTGAGGTTGCTGGGGGAAGAGTAGAATGCTACATTTACCAGAGCACGTAAAGAGCGGGATTAAGGGAAAGGTTCTTTATGGTGAACCGTTAAAGAGCCATACTACGTGGAGGATCGGTGGTCCGGCGGAGGTTCTGGTGGAACCGGCTTCTTGCGAGGACCTGGTAACCATTCTAGCGTTCGTACGGGAAAATGGCTTGCCGGTGGTTGTGATCGGGAACGGTTCAAATCTGTTAGTCAGCGATAACGGGGTAAAGGGGGTGGTGGTTAAGATAGGTGACGCCTTTGGGCACGTCAACATAGATGGAGAAAGGATTATTGCGGAGTCCGGAGCGAAACTCGGTCGGGTGGCTGCCATAGCACAGGCGGCCGGACTGGCGGGACTCGAGTTCTCGGTCGGCATTCCGGCTACCATCGGCGGGGCGGTTGCGATGAACGCCGGGGCAAACGGGGCGTCGATGGCTAATGTGGTCGAAGCGGTCACCGTTATTGACTTTGAAGGTAAAAAGCACATTTTCAGCAGAGCGGAACTGGACTTTCGGTACCGTTGGAGCCGGTTGCAGGAACTGCAGGCGGTTGTAGTTGAGGTGGTTCTAAAGCTGACCCCGGGCGATCCTCTGGAAATAAAGCGCAGAAGCGAGGGGTACCTGCAGAGAAGACGGCTTACCCAGCCGCTGGAATATCCCAGTGCGGGAAGCGTGTTTAAAAACCCTCCGGGTGATGCCGCGGGACGCCTGATTGAACTGGCGGGTGCGAAAGGCCTCCGGGTCGGCGACGCGATGGTTTCCGAACGGCATGCCAATTTTATCGTGAATCTCGGGAACGCCCGGGCGCAGGACGTTTTACAGCTCATCCGGCGGGTGCAGGAAATGGTTTGGTCGAAGTTCGGCGTTAAGTTGGACCTCGAGGTAAAAGCACTCGGTGATTATTGAAATCGTTAAGGTAAGCTTGTTTTGAGAATATATTGGCAGAATCCTGAAGGCTGCGAAAAACACCCAGCACTCAGTTCAACAACTGCCTGAGGTGAATTGGGCTGGCATTCGGCTAACATAAGCCGTCCGTTTATACGAAGGAGAACACCGCTGAGTGCTGGGCAGCGGACTTGCGGGAGATAGCGGGGCGGGGTGACTAGATGCGCTTTGTCATCAAAGGCCCGAACCGCTTGCAGGGTACAGTCGAAGTCAGTGGATCTAAAAACGCTGTCTTACCGATCTTAGCTGCCAGCCTGTTATGTGACGGGATTACGGTTATTAAAGGTGTTCCGAGGCTCAAAGACGTTGACGTAATGTGTGAGGTGCTCCGGCACTTGGCGGCGAAGAGTACCTGGGAAGGGGATAGCATCCAGGTAGATACGGCAGAAATCAGGCTGGAAGAAGTATCAGAACAGTTGATGCGGCGGATGCGGGCTTCCTGTTTAGTCTTGGGACCGCTTTTAGCAAGGTTCGGACGGGCAAAGATATCTCAACCTGGGGGGTGTAACATAGGTTCAAGGCCCATCGATCTTCACCTGAAAGGCTTACGGTTGTTAGGTGCGGAAATAAAGGAACGTTCGGGATACATAATGGCAGAGGCCCGGCAGCTTAGAGGGGCGGAAATCCACCTTGACGTCCCAAGCGTCGGTGCGACGGAAAACCTGATGATGGCCGCCGTCTTCGCCTCAGGGACAACTGTCATCAGAAACGCGGCCAAGGAACCGGAGATCGTTGATTTGCAGAACTTCCTTAACCGGGCGGGAGCCAAAATTCGGGGGGCGGGTACACAGACAATTAGGATCGACGGGGTGAAAGGCCTGTGCGGACCGAGGGGACACCGGGTGATACCGGATCGGATCGAGGGCGGTACCCACATAGTCGCTGCTGCGCTTGCTGGTGAGGCAGTACTTGTACAAAACGTTATTCCGGAACATGTAGAACCGCTGCTGGCTAAACTCCGCGAGGCCGGGGTGATGTTCATGATCGAAGGCGATGCCATCAGCGTCCGGCGCGAGGGAGAGCTGAAAGCGGTTGACATCCGTACCATGCCATACCCCGGTTTCCCAACCGACCTTCAACCGTTGATGTGTGTTTTTCTTACAGTGGCGGAAGGAACGAGTGTGGTAACTGAAACAGTGTTTGAAAACCGTTTCAAACATGTGGCAGAGCTTCGGCGGATGGGAGCAGATATTCACATTGAAGGACGTACGGTGATTATCCGCGGGGTCAAGCGGCTGAGCGGAGCGCATGTTGTTGCTCCTGATCTGCGGGCTGGGGCGGCGTTGGTCCTGGCGGGTCTGATTTCCGAAAATACCACCGTTGTGGATAGTATAGGTCATATCGACCGGGGATACGAAAATATTGAAGGGAAATACCAGGGCTTAGGCGCAATGATTGAAAGGGTCGTCTCATAAAAGAGACGACTTTTCCGTATTGTTTTTGTGGACAAGCACCAGTTATATTTAATGAAAAGGGGCCCACTGGGTACGTGGAAAAAGCCAAAACCAGTCTTGTTGAACGTATCTGTATTGTCTCAATTCTGCTTGTTGCGGGGTTGGCACTGTTAAATTCTCCTATTTTTGCCATAACGCAAGTGACCGTAGCAGGAAATCAATCGATCACGGCGAAGGAAATAACTCGGACAGCTGGAATTCCGCTGGGTAACAATATATTTAAGGTCAACCTGAAGGACGCTGCGGCCCGAGTGGAGGCGATTCCGGCGGTCAAAGAGGCAAGGTTGGAACGGCACCTTCCGGGGCGGGTGGAGATACTGGTGACAGAAAGAAGGGCGGTAGCCCTCGTTTCCGGCAGGGGCGGCTTCTACGGTTTGGACGACACGGGTGTCTGCATAGGGAAATTTCAAGCTTCTTTCCCTCTTCCCGTGGTGACCGGGGTAGGGACGGCGCCAAATCCCGGTGGAAAACTTGGTACAGCGGGTTTTAAAACCGCTGTTGTTTTGCTTACTGCGCTGGACGAGAGTTTGATTCCCCAGCTATCGGAAATACACGTGACTCCCTATCAGGTGATAGAGGCTTATACAGCCGATGGAATAAAGGTGTATTTCGGCCAGCCGGAAAGACTGGCTGAGAAGGGTGCGGCGTTGGAGTGCATCCTTAAGACGGTCGGTAACCGCAGGGTGGAGTATGTAGACCTGAAGGTTGCCAGCCGGCCCGTAGTTAAGTTTGCAGGGGCGGAGGCAAAAGATAGTGAGGACGATCCACTTCACACTACTGCTGGTAGCTCTCTTTCTGGGACTGATGATCGCGGTTCAGTTTCGGCTTTACCGTGAGATCCAACAAACCGTACCGATCCAGCGGGTCCAGCGGTTGATGGCGGAGGTCCAGGCAGCACGGAAGGAGCGGGATGACTTACAAAATCGTGTTGCCGGACTTCGAAACGAGCTTGATGCGGCCACTGCTCAGACAGGGCTCCAACCGCTCAAGAAGAAACTTGACCGCTACCAGATCGAGGCGGGAATAGTTCCGGTCAGCGGCCCCGGAATAGAAGTGGTTTTAGACGATAGCAACGTTTCCCTTCAACCAGGCCAGAACCCGAATCTTTACGTTATCCACGATGAAGACATATTACGGGTGCTGAACGAACTTAGAGTTGCCGGAGCGGAGGTCCTGGCCGTCAACAACGAGCGGGTGCTTGCAAACACCGAGGTCAGGTGCATCGGGCCGAGCATACTCGTAAACACCAAGCGGCTGGCGGCACCTTTTCGGATAACGGCGGTAGGGGATCCGGATTACCTTGCAAGCGCCTTAACAATGCGGGGCGGGGTAGTTGATACGCTTCAGCAGTTCTGGGGAATCCAGGTTTCAATTAAGAAAATGGATCAGGTAATAATTCCGGCATTCAAGGGCAGTCAGAAGTATGTTCATGCCCGCCCTTACCTGGAGGGTAAATAGGTGGTACAGCGTTATTTTTCTATCGCTCTGGTTGGTCTGATACTGGGTCTGTTGCTGGTACTGCAGTTTCGAACGACCAACCAGGAGGAATCGACTGTTCCCGGTGACCGGGCCCACCAGTTAACGGTGGAACTGAAGACTTTGGCGGAAGAGCGTGCGGGGCTTGAATCCGTAGCACGGGATCTGGAGGGAAAACTGGCTCGTGCGCGCTTAGGTTATGTCCAAGCCGAGGAGACGATAAACGCTCAAATCAGGGAGGCTTCAGTTTTAGCCGGAGTAACCAGCATGGTAGGACCGGGTGTCCGTGTTACTATAACGAGTCGCACGGGCGCAACACCTCCGGGAGCGATCTTTGCCGTCCGGGATGAAGACCTCCTGAAACTGGTAAACGAATTGCGCGTAGCTGAGGCGGAGGCCCTAAGCATTAACGGACAGCGTCTGATTTCTACTTCCGCGATCCGCCTTGCGGGTTCCCACATCAACGTGAATCTCCAGCGCATCACTCCGCCTTATGAGATCCTGGCGATCGGTGACCCCGTTGCTTTGCGGAGCAGCCTTGAAATCAAGGGTGGTCTGGTAGAAACCTTGCGCGACTGGGGAATGGACGTTTTGGTAGAGACCGAAAACAGAATTATTATCCCGGCTTATAAGAGGCCCTTGGTTTATGAGTATGCGAAGCCGGTGAAAGAGGCTTCACAATAGCGACCAGCTTCACTGGATAAAAGTGAGAGACAACCTCCATAGGTGAGTAATACAAGTACCGCAAGAGTTTGGACTACGGGGGGATCGGGAATGTGGCTTGGTATTTTGATGGCGGGGATCGGTCTTGTCCTCGGGGTGGCGGTCGGCCTAAACGTGCCCCTGGTTTTCCCGCAAGCATACGGAAAGTACATGGGGTTGGCGATGTTGGCGGCGTTGGACTCGGTTTTCGGCGGGGTACGCGCCTCGATGGAAGAACGGTTCGATAATGCCATTTTCCTGAGCGGGTTTTTCGCAAACGCTCTCCTGGCCGCCGGTCTGGTCTTTATCGGCGACCGGCTGGGGGTCGAGCTGTATACGGCTGCAATTGTTGCCTTTGGTGTACGCCTGTTCCAGAACCTCGGGGTGATAAGGCGCCGGCTGTTAAAAAAGTAAAAATTGTCGTATTAGGAAAAGGGAAACAAAGTACGGTGTAGAATCTTCAAAGTTAAGTAACTATTCAGCCTGTCATGTCCCACTTACGGAACGCCAGGCTAAAGCAAGCAGAGCGCGGAAGCCGCGAGGGACGAACCGGAGAGGTCGGAAGTCGGAGGTCTGAAAAGGAAAGAAGGGAATTCGCGTAGCGAACCTCTGATATCCTGCATCTGACTTCCGAAATGCGCAAGCTTTAGCCGCGCCCTGCGAGGCGCCTGAATAGTTACAAGGATTGAAGATATTCCCTGGCCTGGTTACCTATCCTTAAGAAGGGAGGACAAATGGGTGATCGATGTTGAACTCGATCTGGACCAGTTTGCGAACATTAAGGTTGTAGGTGTAGGCGGCGGCGGCAACAACGCCGTAAACCGGATGATTACCGCGGGAGTAAGAGGGGTAGAGTTTATCGCGATTAACACCGATGCACAAGCGCTGTCCATGTCCCAAAGTCCGAACAAGATCCAGATCGGTGCGAAGCTAACAAAGGGCCTGGGTGCAGGAGGCAACCCGGAAATCGGTGAGAAGGCGGCTGAAGAAAGCAGGGACGAAATAGCTGCCGGTCTCAAAGGGGCGGACATGGTATTTGTAACCGCCGGAATGGGTGGTGGTACCGGAACGGGCGGGGCGCCTATTGTTGCTGAGCTAGCCAAAGACCTGGGCGCGCTCACCGTCGGTGTGGTTACGCGGCCTTTTTCCTTCGAGGGGCGCAAACGGCAGGACCAGGGCGAGGCGGGTATAAACAAGCTCCGTGATCGGGTCGACACCCTTATTACCATTCCCAACGACAGGCTACTCCAGGTGATCGATAAGAACACCTCTATGGTTGAAGCCTTTCGCATTGCCGACGATGTTTTACGCCAGGGTGTTCAGGGTATTTCGGACCTAATTGCCGTTCCCGGTCTTATCAATTTGGATTTTGCTGACGTCCGTACCATTATGAAAGACGCGGGCTCAGCGTTGATGGGCATCGGGGTTGCACGCGGTGAGAACAGGGCTGTCGAGGCTGCAAAGATGGCCATTTCCAGCCCGTTGCTGGAAACGTCGGTTGAAGGGGCGCGCGGTGTGCTGCTGAATATGACCGGTGATGGTTCAATGAAGCTGCTTGAAGTAAACGAGGCCGCTCAGATAATCCAACAGGTGGTTGATCCTGAGGCCAACATCATCTTCGGAGCGGTTATTGATGAAGGCTTAAACGACGAGGTCAGGGTGACTGTGATCGCTACCGGTTTTGAAAACCGGCGGAGTAGGTCAAAAACGGAACTTGACATCAAGCTGTACAGCCAACACGAAGATCTCGAAATCCCGGAGTTCTTACTCCGTCGCGCGAGTAGATAATACTTAAAAAATCCTTAGTTTTTTCACTTAAGTAAGCTAGTCTGATTCCATAATTTGACAGTATTTAAACCCCGGCTGTTATATAATAGAGCCGGGGTTTTGGTTTCGGAAAGCATAATTTTCCTAACTTCGGCATAACGTTTAAGAAATTTTTAGAATGCGGACGGGTCTACATGGCCGAGTACACAGTCTATGTTGACGAAATTCTGGCAAACAACATGTTAATGAACTATGCGATACTGCACCTTACGGCAAAGCTGGCCGGAGCGCCGTACCGTATACTCAGGCTTATTGCCGCGTCGTTTGTAGGTTCCCTTTACGTGTTCGCGGTTTTCTTCCCCGAAAGTTCTCATTATTATAACTTCGCCGGAAAGGTTTTGATTTCTGCTTTCGTAGTATTTATCGCTTTCGGCGTAGTGTCCTGGCGCCGGTTTTTAACCACGTGGGCACTGTTTTATGGAGTGTCTTTTGCCGTCGGGGGAATGGTCTTAGGCATCAACAATCTCATAGGCGCGACCGGAGGCGCAGGAAGCCGCTACCAGCACCTGTGGCCGGGAGTGGTCGTGGCTCTTGTACTCGTTATTATTGCAGGTAGAAATGGCATCGTCCTGCACCGCCGGGTGGCTGAAGGTTTCTTTCGTGTTCCTGTAACCATCAACATAGGGACCAGAAAGCTCGAGCTCGAAGCCCTGCTTGATACCGGAAATCAGCTTGCCGATCCGGTAAGCAAAGACCCGGTGGTAATTGTTGAGTATGAGGCGGTGAAGGACCTCCTCCCATCTGAGCTACGGGAGGCCATGGCCAAAGACCGGGAACCGGATTTTGCCGACATCACTGCCGGAATCGAAGACCCGAGGTGGCTGACGCGCCTGAGACTGATCCCCTACCGGTCGCTCGGCAAAACTGGGGGCCTGCTCCTGGGGTTCAAACCTGACACAGTGGAGGTAGTTTACGGGGGGCGGGTTATCAAGACTTCACGGGTGGTGGTCGGAGTGTACCGCCAGCGCCTAAGTCCAGAAGCAAAGTACAATGCTCTTCTTCACCCGCGTTTGATTAAGGCGCTGCTGTAAACGATTATCGGTCGTCAGTCGTCAGTCGTGAGTTTTAGGTTGCAGGGACTCGCTGTCCGAATTCTATTCACAAGGAATGCCCTATGCGGCAAGCCGAAGCCGTACAACAAAGAATAAAAATGGCCTATTCCAGCATTTAGTGGGCAATACTGCTACATGGATGACATATACGAACGCAGAACGGACTTATTTCTGATGTCTAATGTGGAAGCTCAGAGGTCTATTTCTGAAGGGGAAATTTGCTTTGAGAATTCCCATAAGCAGTTATTTTGGATTCTGACTTCTGACTCCTGACTTCTGAACGTAGTACAGACCCAGAAGGTCAATCATTTCTATCTTGAAGCCGAACAACTAACTTTTGAACGGAGGGATGGTTGTGAACTTTTTCGGAAAAATCCGGTGGCGCTTCCGGATTATCTTATTACGGTGCTACATAAGGCTCAAATGGCGGCCGTCCGGTTTCTACGTGGGCGGTCCGGAAACGCTGCCGCCGCCTCTCACCTTAGATGAAGAGCTCGGCCTGCTCGACAGGCTCGAAGCCGGGGATTTTTCCGTTCGCAACACCTTAATCGAGCGGAACCTCCGGCTGGTGGTTTACATCGCCCGCAAGTACGAGAGCACCGGCGTCAGCATAGAGGACCTGGTCTCGATAGGAAGCATCGGCCTGATCAAGGCGGTGAATACTTTTAACCCGCAGCGGAAGGTCAAACTTGCAACCTACGCCTCCCGCTGCATCGAGAACGAAATCCTGATGCACCTGCGCCGCCAGGCCAGGATACGGCAGGAAATCTCGTTTGACGAACCCCTGAACACTGATTGGGACGGCAACGAGCTTCTTCTTTCCGACATCCTGGGGACCGAGGTGGACATCACCTCCAGACGGCTTGAGGAGGAGGTTGACCGGAGAGTGCTCCGCCTCGCGCTTGAACGCTTAAGTGGGCGTGAGCGCATTATTATGGAGCTGCGCTTCGGCCTCCAGAGCGGCGAAGAAAAGACCCAGAAGGAGGTCGCCGACCTCCTTGGAATCTCTCAGTCCTACATCTCACGGCTCGAGAAACGAATCATTAAGCGCCTGCAAAAGGAGATGTACAGGCTTGCTTAGAGTTGTGAGGCGTTTATTTC
>JBFLWY010000043.1:12583-17861 GCA_040757355.1 Bacillota bacterium
GGCTCGTTTCTGTAATGATAGCGAGAAGCGCCAACTGTTTCGCCGGCGAAAGCGCGGTTTCCGGCTCGTCAAGAAGGTAGAGCCCTTTGATCCGGTACCTGCTGCGGAAATAGGACATATTGCACTCACCATGCGATTTCGTGACCAGGGATTCGCCGCCGAAATACTTCAGTATTCCGGGATCGGCCGAAGCCCACTCGTCTAAGATGTGGGCAAAGTCCCGGAATATCTCCGACGCGAAAAACGAACCGGGCACCGGTTCACCGGCCCACTCGACGGTGATGTACCTGTAAAACTCTTCCGCGTATCGGTTGTACCGGAACTGCCTCCGGTCGGGGTCCTTCCAGATGTGGATGTTGCGCAATGGCCTTCAGCATGGTGGACTTCCCGGTGCCGTTTTCCCCCACGAAGAACGTTACTGGGGTCTTGAAATCGATTCTCCTGGTTGATTTGAACACCGGCAGATTAAAAGGGTAGAACTCCTCTGTCGGGAATAATTCGGGAAAAATGGCGACCCTGGTAAGGTGCATGCTTAACGCCTCATTTTGAACATAAGTGCTATAATTAAAAATACTCCGTTAATCCGCGAAAGTCTTTCTTAATGAGGATGTTTTTTTGTTTTTGCTGGAGGAGATGCCGGCGTGAAACCTTCGGTTACCAGTTGGACGGTCGTTGGAGCGGGAGCAGCGGTCACCGCGATCGGCGCAACCGCCCTCAGCGGTCCTGCTGCTGCCGGAGTTATGGGTTTTGGAGGCGCCCATGTAGTTTTGGGCCTGTTAGACATGGTGCGTCCAACTATTAGAAAAGCCAGCGAACACTAATCTATTCAGGCAAGTGATTTAGAGTTAGGGCCGTCCGACCGGGCGGCTTTTCCTTTCCAGGTAAACCGAAAGTGAAAGTTCAGCCGCAGCGAATACTCACCCGGCACCAAAGTACACTTACCTGTGCGGGTAGAACAGCGGCATCATGACAGTGCTGTACCACTTTGTTTGACTTAAGTGCGGGAGTGTGACTTTGGGCGATGACCCATCCGGCAAATCAGCATGAAATATGGCCGGATTTTTATCTTTTGATTAATTTTAAAACGTATAAAGCCAAATTCATGTGGTAATAATGAAAATCGAAAAAGGTCGCAAAAAACGGCACCTTAGCGAGAGGCGGGCGACTGTGATCAGCAAGGTTGAAATCTGCGGGGTAAATACGTCCAAGCTTCCGGTTTTGACCGCGGCACAGATGCGGAAACTCTTCGAAGCAGTGAAAAAAGGCGATCGTAGCGCCCGGTCCGAGTTGATAAACGGAAATTTACGACTGGTACTCAGCGTGATCCAGCGTTTCACCAATAGAGGGGAATACGTAGACGATCTTTTTCAGGTCGGCTGCATCGGGCTGATAAAGGCGATCGACAACTTTGACCTGAACCAGAACGTTAAGTTCTCTACCTATGCCGTACCGATGATTATCGGCGAAATCCGCCGGTACCTGCGGGACAACAACTCAATCCGGGTGTCACGTTCCCTCCGCGATGTGGCTTACAAAGCCCTCCAGGTCCGTGATGCCCTGGCGAGTAAAAACGCGCGGGAACCTTCGGTCAATGAGATCGCCGAGGAACTGAAAGTGCCGCGCGAAGAGGTGGTGCTTGCGCTGGACGCTATTCAGGAACCGGTTTCGCTTTTCGAACCGATCTACCAGGACGGCGGCGATCCGATCTTTGTAATGGACCAGATCGGCGACGACAAAAACCAGGACGCAAACTGGCTCGAGGTAATCGCCATCCGGGACGCACTCCGCCGCCTAAGCGAGCGGGAAAAACTGATTCTCACCATGCGCTTTTTCGAGGGCAAAACGCAGATGGAAGTAGCTGAGGAGATAGGAATCTCACAGGCCCAGGTTTCCAGGCTTGAGAAAGCGGCCCTCAGTCATATGCGCAAGTACATTTAGGAAAGAAGGGGTGAAAAATGAAGCGTAAACTTTTAAGTATACTTTTTGCAGGTTTGCTTTGTTTTGGGATTACCACCGGCATTTTGTACGAGCAGGCGGTTGAGGCTTACAACCCTAACAACCTCATCCGGGTCCATATCATTCCCAACAGCGACTCGCCGGTCGACCAGAAGCTGAAACACCGGGTTCGCCGGGCTGTGGTCGAGGCGATGGCACCGGAGTTTAAAGACGCAGATAACATTTCTGAGGCACGCCGGTTGGTTGACAAGAATCTGGCGCAGATAGAAGCGGTTGCCAGGAAGGAGGTTGCGCTGGCCGGCCAGGATTACGGGGTCCGCGTGTACCACGGCCGCTTCGATTTTCCGGAGCGGACTTACGGGGATCTTACGCTCCCCGCCGGAGAGTATGAGGCCGTGCGGCTCGTTCTCGGGGCCGGAAAGGGGCAAAACTGGTGGTGCGTATTGTTTCCGCCGCTTTGCATGGTTAATATCGAAGTGGCGGAGGAAGTTCCGGCGCTCGCGAGTGCCCCGGATGAGGAGCGGGTTAGGTTCAAATCGCGGCTGTGGGAACTTACAGAACGCCACTTGGGCCAACCGCTGAGACAGGTGGTGCGGTATTACAAAGCTGAAGCCGAGTAGGGGTATGACAGATAAACGAGTTCCTTAAGATAAGTGTTTCAAAAGACAAAGAGAACGCTGCCGGTTCTCTTTTGTTTTTTGCTGTTGTAAGCAGGGCCGTTAACTTCTAACTTCCGGCAGGAAAGCATAGGCTTGTATAGGAGGGAGCGGCAAAATGCTTAAAGTTTCGGAGCTACGGATGCGGGAGGTAATAAATGTTCTTGACGGGCGGCGCCTGGGGCTGATAAAGGATATTGACATCGACCTGGACAACGGAAAGATAAACGCCCTGGTTCTTCCCGGGCCGTCCCGCTTGCTCGGCTTTTTTGGCAGAGAGGACGAGGTGATCATCCCCTGGGATAAGATAGTGAGAATCGGCCTCGATGTAATCCTGGTTGAAGCCCCGAGCGATTCTTACACCCGTTATTCGTACCGGCGTTAAACTTATTTTTCGACATAGAAAGACAACATTCTTGAGATTTTAAAAGAGGACGAGCATAGCCCTGAGCGGAAGAATAGAAACTATGTATTCCCCCTTTTTCTCCTCTTTTTGCCGGTTGCTAACCCAAAATATAGTGGTATAAGCTTACTCTGAATACTATATCTTGAGTGTGGCGTTATGCGTTGCCCTTTTTGTGCCTTCGCCGACACACGTGTTGTTGATACCCGCGCTGCGGATGAAGGCGCCACGATTAAGCGGCGCAGGGAATGTCCGCACTGCAACCGGCGCTTCACCACCTTTGAGCGAGTGGACGAGCTTCCCCTGGTGGTGGTGAAAAAGGACGGCCGGCGTGAGATCTTTAACCGGACAAAGCTGATAGGCGGGCTCCTCAAGGCCTGCCACAAGCGGCCGGTTAAAAGGGATGACCTCGAGCGTATTGCGGACGAGGTGGAGCGAGAGTTGCGGAACCGGCTTGAAACGGAGATACCAAGCCACCTTATCGGGGAGCTTGTGGTAGACAAGCTTCGCTGGCTGGACGAGGTTGCGTACGTTCGGTTCGCGAGCGTTTACCGGGAGTTCCGGGACGGCCGCGATTTCAAGGCGGAACTGGATAAAATGTTCAAAGAGGAAAAAAGGGGGAGAGCGTAGTGTTCCAGGGAATCAGGAAACGCGACGGGCGGGAGGTTACTTTCGACGAGACGAAGATCACAGACGCCATCTTCAAGGCGGCGCGGGCGGTGGGGGGCGAGGACCGGGAGACCGCCATGCGGCTGACCCTTGATGTCCTCAGGATGCTAAAAGCCAAATACAACGGTACCGGCTTCGGTGTGGAGGACGTCCAGGACATTGTAGAAAAAGTGCTTATCGAGGCGGGGCACGCACGCACGGCCAAGGCCTATATCCTTTACCGCAACTGGCGGACGCGCATCAGAGAGGCGAAGAGCGACCTGATGGACGCGGTAGAGGAGATCCTTGAAGAGACCAGCCGCGAGAACGCCAACGTTTCGAACTCGCCTTCGGCCAAGATGCTCCAGGTCGCTGAAGCCGCGAGCAAGAAGTACTACCTTACGCGGCTTATCCCTGAAGACTTTTCCCAGGCGCATACCCGGGGCGACATTCACATCCACGACCTCGGTTTCTACGCAAAAACGCTGAACTGCATTCAAATTCCTTTAGGGAGGCTACTGGCCGAGGGGTTCAATACCGGCCACGGTTACATCCGGCCGCCCAAACGTCCAGGTTCCGCGACCGCCCTGGCCTGCATCATCCTCCAGAGCTCCCAGAACGATATGTTCGGTGGGCAGTCTTTCGCCTTTTTTGACCGGGATATGGCCCCGTACGTGGAGAACGCCTCGGACGACGAGGTATACCAGGCAATGGAAGCACTGGTATATAATCTCAATAGTATGCACTCCCGGGCGGGGGCACAAGTGCCCTTTAGCAGCATCAACCTGGGTACGGAAACAAGCGCAGCCGCCCGGAAGGTAACCCGGAACCTCCTCCTTGCCTACGAAGCGGGCCTGGGGCGCAACGAGGCGCCAATTTTCCCGAACATCATTTTCCGGGTGAAAAAGGGTGTGAACTTCGAACCGGGCGACCCGAACTACGACCTCTTCCAGTTAGCGATCAAAGTAGCGGCCAAGCGGCTCAATCCCACCTTCAGCTTTATGGACGCAAGCTTCAACGCTCCTTTCGGCGACCAGGTTTCATATATGGGCTGCCGATCCCGTGTAATGGCTAACCGGCGCGGGCCGGCGGTGACGGAAAGCCGCGGGAACCTTTCGTTTACCACCATTAATTTACCGCGGGTTGCGCTGAAGGCGGAGCGGGATCTGAAAAAGTTCTTCAATCTGTTAGATGAGACAGCTGAACTCGGTATCCGCCAGCTTTACCACCGCTACACGCTTCAAGCGCGGTTGAAGGTGAAGGATATCCCGTTTGTGATGGGGCAGGGCCTCTACCTTGATTCGGCCGGTTTGAAGCCGGAGGATCCCATCATGGAAGCAATCAAACACGGAACCCTAGCCCTCGGTTTCATCGGCCTGGCGGAAGCGCTTGTGGCGCTGACCGGCAGGCACCACGGGCAGAACCCGGAGGCGCAGGAGCTGGGAACAGAGATTATCCGCCGCCTCCGGGAGAGAATCGACACGGCTTGCGAGGAATACAACCTGAACTACACCCTCTTAGCCACGCCGGCGGAGGGGCTGGCGGGCCGGTTCGTAAGGCTCGACCGGAAGGAGTTCGGCATCATCCCGGGAGTCAATGACAGGGAGTACTACAC
>JBFLWY010000044.1:0-17398 GCA_040757355.1 Bacillota bacterium
ACCTATTACCGCCCAGGGTCAGGGCACCCGGGAGATCTGGGGGCGCCAGGTCGGTGGCTTCTGGGAAATAAACTGGGCCGTGGGTGAAGACGGCGCGCTGCTGGACCGGCGCAAGAACTGGCGCAGTCACGTGCCTCCGGTGGAACCGGGCGATAAGTGTACCCTGATGGGTAACCTGCAAGAACTTTCGGGTTTCACCCGCGCCAAGGAGCGAAAGAACCAGGACGCGTTCTGGGCGGCGCTGCGCGAAAAGGTCGGCGGATACGAGTTGGACGAAAAAGAACGCCTTTGCGCCATCGCCCTGATCAAACGCGTCTTTCCCCTTGTTGCCAAGCAGGCTATCGGGTGGAGGCTACCCGAATGCGAGCGCTACCCCTCGACCCCGTACCTCGCCGCCGTGCCGTGGCTTAAGACAGTGATCGAGTCCCGCGCCGAAGAAGCGCGACAATATGCTGCTGCAGCAGCGCGTCTGCCAGGCGCCAGCCGCCGCGAGAATCCCGACCGTTTCGCGTGTCTCAACGACAGCCTGGACAGGTATCCGGAGGCGCGGGAGTTCGCTTCTCTTGACGGAAACTGCTTTTTTACCGCCGCACTTGCCAACCCGCGTCTCTGGCAGGATGACACAAAAAAAGAAGGCGCTACCGAGGACCTGCCCCGGGAACTGGCTAAAAAACTAAAGGACCTGGGCACCCCAGCCTCGCCTTTCTATGCCCTGCTGTTGATGGATGGCGACCGGATGGGGGCGCTTTTACAGGCGTATGACCCTGGTAAGGTGAGCAAGGCCCTGAGTACCTTTAGTCATCAGGTACCGAAAATTGTCCGGGAGCATAACGGCATAACCGTCTACGCCGGGGGCGACGACGTTCTGGCCCTGCTTCCTTTAGACGGGGCACTTAAAGCGGCCGTTGACCTGAGCCGTGTCTATAGTGAAAGCTTCGCCGGCACCAAAGTGTCCAAGGAGCAAGCTACAATTTCCGGTGCCGTTATCTACGCGCATTACAATACGCCCTTGACCGGGGTGCTCAGGGAAGCCCACCGCCTGCTGGATAAGGTAGCGAAAGCCGATACCGGACGGGACAGCCTCGCTGTTACCGTCTGGAAGGGTGCCGGCCAGGTGCTGACCTGGGCAGCGCCCTGGCCGGTGATCATAGACGGCGAATCCAACATCATAGACCAACTATTGAACACCTTCTCCGCTGCTGATGCCAGAGAGCGGGAGTATAACAACACGTTCTTTTACAACCTGCGAACACGATTTGAAATACTGGTCGATAAGGAGGGCAATGTTCCTTCGGAATGGTCCAAAGAAAATGTAATCGACCTTATAGCTGCCGAATACCGCGAGAACCGCGAGCGCGAGGTAGACTGGCCGACAGCGCGGCAAAGAATGGAGCGCCTGCTGAAAATCTGCCGCCGTTCTTGGCGGGATGAGGAAGGCAGGATTCACGAGGCAGAAGGCGTTCTGACACTCGATGGAGCCCTCCTGGTAAAATTCCTGGCGCAAAAGGGGGTGGAACGATGAACTGGCAACGCTGGACCTTCCGCGCCTTGGATACTTGCTTCTTCCGGGACGCACAGCCCTTCAATGCCGGTGAAGGTGGATACACGACCGCTAAGAGCATTTTCCCGCCAGCAATGACCACCCTGCAGGGTGCTGTTCGGACGATGCTGGCTATGGCGCAGGGCTGGCGCCCGGGCGACGATGCGCTGTGGCCGCCGGAATTAGGTGATCCGGACGATCTCGGCAAACTGGAACTGCGCGGCCCTTATATCCGCTTTGAAAACCAGATGTATTTTCCGATGCCGCTAATTCTATTGGAAAAGTCCGGCAACTTTACAAGGCTGACGCCCGGGGAACCGGTTACGTGCGACATAGGTAACGTCCGCTTGCCGGTACCGGCACCGCACATCGAAGGAGCAAAACTCCCCGAGGGTCTTTACCTTTTACAGCAAGGACTATGCTCCGTCTTGGAAGGTAACGTTCCGGACCAGAATCACATCCAGAATTACATTAAGAAAGCCAGCGAACTCTGGTCCGAAGAGCAGCGGATCGGGCTGGAGCGTGATGACAACAGCCGCACGGCCCTCGAAGGGCAGCTCTATAATTGCACCCACGTTCGCCCTACCGCGAATGTTAATCTGGTGGTTTATGTATCTGGTATCCCGGCAGAATGGCGTGTGGCCGGCCAGCGGGTTATCCCCCTGGGCGGGGAGAGCCGCCTGGCAGCCGTTGCGGTTACGGCAGCGGCAGAACCCGTTGATTTGCTCCCGCCAGCACCGCCTTTGACGTGCGGGGATGACGGCAAGCTGCGTTTCACGGTAACCCTGATCACCCCGGGCTGGTATGGTGAACCGGCGGATGTGGAGCGGGTGATCCGCCAGGGCCCGCCGGGTGTGCCAGGCTGCTGCATTTCGGCCTGTATCGGTAAAGCGCAACAGATCGGCGGCTGGGATCTGGTAAACCACCGGCCAAGGCCTCTTATACCGGTTCTGCCGCCTGGAAGCACCTGGTTTTATGAGGCAGACGCTGCAGATGCCGGCCGGGTGGCCGGATTGCACGGACAATGTCTGGGTCCCCGGGCGGCTTATGGCTTTGGGCAAATCGTTATTGGCAGATGGGAGGAGAAAAAATGAAGAACGCGATTCTTGGTCTGTTAGCTGAAACCAGCCTTCATCCGGGCACCGGCCAGGTAGTCGGGGCCGTGGATCTTCCGGTAGCGCGGGAGAAGCCTACCGACTATCCCGTCATCGTCGGGTCGAGCCTGAAAGGAGCTTTGCGCGACCGGGCGGAACAGGCCTGGAGGGGAGAAGACGAAAGGATCAAAAAGATTTTCGGCGATCCGGATAAAGCCGGCGCCGTGGCGGTAACCGACGCGCGGCTGCTGCTCCTGCCGGTGCGTTCGCTCAGCGGTCACTACAAGTGGGTAACATGTCCCTATCTCCTGGAACGTTACCAGCGCGACGGGGAATTAGCAGGGATGACGGCGGGGATTTCGGTGCCCCGGCCGGAAAAAGGGCGGGCTGTGGCGAATCAAGGGCAGGGGCAGCTCTTTTTGGAAGAACTCTCCTTCGAAGTAGCGGCTTTCGATCTCACGCCGGTGTTTGAGGCTGTAAGCCCCCTGATCCGGCACGCCTCCGTACGCGAGCGGCTATCAGGCGGGCTGGTGGTTGTCAATGATGACGAGTTCGCCTACTTCGCGCGCCACAGCCTGGCGGTAAATGCCCGCAATGTTCTGGATGACGATACCAAGACCAGCAAGAACCTCTGGTACGAGGAAACCCTGCCGCCGGACAGCCTCTTTTATGCCCTGTTGTTCGCCCGCCCCGGGCAGGATGACGCCTTGAGCAGCCTCGCCGAAATCCTCAAGGAACGGCCCTATTTACAGGTCGGCGGCAACGAAACGGTCGGCCAGGGCTGGTGTGCCGTATCTTGGGTAGTATCCGGGGGTGAAGTGCGGTGACGCAAACCCTTGAACAGAAAAGAGCTAAGCATGCCTTAGACAAGGTACACGTAATCAAGGATAAATGTCAGGGCGAGCAACGGAAGAAATTTGTCTCCTATGCTGAAAGTCTGCCGGCAACCATCCTCACCAACGGTCTCGGCCAAGCGGGGGCGATGTTACTGGCGCAAGCGAAAAATGATACTGAAAGCGCGCACCGCCTCCTTTACGATACCTTAGAGGAGTGGCTCTGCCGGGATGACCCTCAGGCGCCTTACAGGGGAGAGTCCGGCCTTATGGCGGCGATTGTGAATCGCGACCGCGCGACCTACGTGCGCGCCCAGGCCGAGGCGCTGGCCTATTTGGAATGGTTCAAGAAGTTCACCGTAGCCTTCCTCAAAGAGAAGGATTAGACAGAAAGGAGGCGCTGAAGATTGCGTATACCGCTATACGCCGGAATAAGCCCCTTACCCGTTCGGCAGCCGGAATTCAACGCCGGCTTATGGTACGATAAGTTCTTCTGCCATTGGGTCATTAAAAACAAAGAATGGACGGTCGAGGAAGCCAGGAACAGTGAGGAAAAGAGCGGAAAAATCAAGTGGATCGAGGCTGCCGCCAGCCTGCCGGCGGGAGACCAAACGATGTTGAAGGATGCCGTACATCGCAGCGCAACCCTGGCACTCGCCTTGGGCGGCGAAGTCTGCTGTTTTGCGACCGACTGGCGCTTTGTCACCGGCCTGGGCCGCGAACACCCGGTCGAGAACGGTTTCGCTTGGCACCACACGTTAGGTGTGCCTTATCTCCCGGGCTCGTCGGTTAAGGGTATCGTGCGTGCTTGGGCAGAAACATGGATTGACCCACCAGTTTCGGATGACGTGCGGCGGATCTTTGGTCCAGATGGAGAGGTACGGGATAAGCACGTCGGCAGTGTCATCTTTTTCGATGCCCTGCCGGTTAAGCCGGTTAAGCTGGAGGCCGACGTTATGACGCCCCACTACGCACTCTATTACCAGCAGGATAGACCCGAAAATCCACCTGGAGACTGGTATGATCCCGTTCCGATTCCCTTCCTCACCGTCGCGTCGGGCCAGGTTTTCCTTTTTGCCGTAGCGCCCCGCCGGCCGGGCGATGAACAAAGCCGCGCCGACTGCCGCCAGGCGGCAGACTGGCTCGCCGAAGCGCTGGCTGCCATCGGTGCGGGGGCGAAGACGGCTGTCGGTTACGGCCGGTTTGTGCGCCAGGGAAAAGAAGAAAGCGAAATCCGTCGTGGCCTTACCGCGTACGATGTCACCTTCACGCCGGCGGCGGACAAATTGTCCGGTGTACCGTCCGTAAAACATGTGCCGCCTACGGCAGTGAGTCCGCTTCGGGCAGAGATGGAGGAAGACGGTTATAACCGCGACCCTGACCGGTTTATGAATGCTTTGACTACCAAGTGGCTTAAGAAATTACAAGACGATCAGACAATACCAGACGAGAGAAGAGAAATCGCCGTTTTACTCAAAGAGTGGTATTTGGTCAACAAGGCCGAGCAATGGCGAAAGCCCAATAAGAAAAATAAGGCGAAGATTGCAGAGATAAGAAAAGTCCTTGGTGAATGAGGTGCTTGTGGAGGACAACTGTTGTAAAGGGTATGTCGGTGGACCGATTAGGCGGTTGCTCTTCGCTGTTTTGTCATTACTTGACTTGTAAGGGGAAGGGATCATGCCGCGACTTTTTGTTTCTACTGTGGGTACCAGCTTGCTTACTAATGTTGCTCGGGATAACGGTCCAGAAATCAGCCGGCTTCTCCGCGATACTGCCAATTGGCGGGAAAATGAACTGGATCGCGGCCGGAAAGAGGCGATCGATAATTTGGTCTTCAAAGCCGAAGAGGTTTTTCGCCAGGCACCAATTGATGAAGCTCATCGTTTAAGCGCTGAACTCAATGGTCTGCTTCGATACTACGGTCCGGGATTGCAGGATCGACCGAGTACCCGGGATATCCATTTTCTTATCAGCACCGATACATTTCAGGGACAAAGGGTAGCCGGCATTGTAAAACAATACCTGAAAGGCCGGGGATTGCAGGTCATGGAGCCCTTTGTGCCGCAAGGACTAAGTACCAGGGATTCACGAAGCTTTGCTTCCGGAATTAAACAGGTCATTAAGTGGTGCAAAGAAACACTTTCCGAATTCAGAAAAAGCGGTTACCATGTTGTCTTTAATCTCGTAGGAGGCTTCAAAAGCCTACAAGGGATTATGAATACCCTGGGCATGTTTTACGCGGACGAGATCATTTACATCTTCGAAGCTGAAACCGCTGATCTTATCCGTATCCCGCGCCTTCCGATAAGGATGGATATCCAACCCGTTCTACAGAAGAAGGCAAAAACTTTTCTTCTCATGGAAAACGGCTACATTATCAAAAAGGATGAAGTGCAGGACATACCAGAGATTTATTTGGACTGCGACGAGGCAGGGTTTTGTACACTCAGCGAGTGGGGGTTGCTTGTCTGGGAGGAAAATAAGCGAAGCGTTCTGGGAGAATCGCCGTTGCTGGATTTCGAAGGACTCATTTACGAGAAAAGCTTCGCAAAAGACTTCGAACGACTGGAGAAAACGCGAAGATCAGATGTTCTCGCTACCTTGGCTCAGGTAGCCCTGCTTTTTAAAGAAAACGGGCTAGCTGGCCTGCGTGAGCATCCGGGACTTCGGTACACGAATTATCAGGGGTTTGGCGATAAGGAGATTGGGCATTTCCGTTTGAACCAGGATTGGCGGGTATCGTGTTTGGCGGAGGGCCGAGTTTTAAGTCTTCGTCATGTCGGCCCGCATGATTATGTTAACAACAATCCCTAAATACTTTTAATTCAGGGAGGAATCCCGATGCAGCTCACGATTTTTTTCACCGCTCCGGGGCCGGTGGCCGTTCCCGTGCAGTACAGCCACCGGCTCCAGGGGCTGATCTACCGGCAAATGGAGAACCCGGTGCTCAGGAGCTACCTCCACGACCAGGGGTTCGCCCTGGAAAAGCGCCGGTTCAAGCTCTTCACCTTCTCGCGGCTGATGGGCCGGGCGACACACTACGACCAAGCCGCCAAGCGGCTGGTGCTCACACCGCCGCTGCGCCTGGTCATCTGCTCCCCCATCCCCTTCATCCTCCAGGAGTTGGGGACCGGTTTTCTGCGGCAGGGGCGGGTGCGACTGGGCGACGTTTCGCTCACCGTCAAGGAGATGGCGACGGCGGCGCCACGGGCTACCCAAAACAACCTCCGGGTGCGGATGCTGTCGCCGCTGGTCACTTACAGCACTCTGGACGGCACCGGCGGGCGCGCCTATACCTACTACTATTCGCCCTTCGAGCCGCGTTTCGGGGAACTCATCGGCGCCAACCTGGCGAAAAAACACCTGTTGGTCCATGGACGCCCGCCGCTGGCGGACGGCTTTACCATTCGCCCGGTCCGGGTCGAGGACCGCGACCAGAAGGTCACCTACTACAAGGATACCGTCGTCAAAGGCTGGATGGGCGACTACGAGCTTTCCGGCGACCCGGCGCTGCTGCAGGTGGCGCTCGACGCCGGCATGGGCGCTAAGAACTCCCAGGGCTACGGCTGCTGCACGCCGGCAGAGGAAAAGACCAAACATGCCGTAGCCGGAGTAATGGGATAAGGGCATCGCGTTTGCGGAAGTGTACCTGGTCCGGTCCCTTCAGGCGGACGACTCAACTTCACCACTGGCCCGTGCCTGGCAGGATACCGTTCGGGTACTGCAGGGCGTGGTGAAGAACGAGAATGTTGACCCCGCCGTAGATGCTTTCGACATCAATATGACGCGGGAGGCAGTAAAACAAACCACCGCCGGCCTCACCGCGCGAGGGTTTAAAACCGTAGTGAACTTCACCGGCGGGACGAAGTGCCCCGATCTTTCAGAGGGCGGGCGCGGGAGTATGGCGTCAGGTTGATCGTTATCTTGGAAGATGTACCGGAGTTACCGGAGTTGCTGATTTGTAACAATACTTGAGGAGGTATCCGGTATGCCACGCGTTCTGATTACTTCGGTCGGGGGGTCTTGTGAACCGGTAATCAACGCCTGTAGGGAATATAAACCCGACTTCATCTATTTCTTCTGCTCCGCGGGTCCAAAGGGCAGTTCCGTAACCGTTGATGGCGAGGGGGACCCCTGCGGTGACAAACGGAGCATAAAATGCGCTTCCTGCGGTGCGGACATACCGTTAGGGAACCCGAAGGGTGAAGCCATTGTAAAACGTTTAGGACTTCGACCGGACAGCTACGAAAAGGTACAAGTAGATGATCCGGATGACCTGGAAGCATGCTATACAGCTCTGTTGGAAACAGAAGAAAAAATTGTGAAGCGCTTTGGCTCCAGGGCCGAGGTGATTGCCAATTACACCGGCGGAACCAAGACCATGTCGGCCGCTCTCGCTCTTATAGCTGTTTTCCGCGAGCGTTGGGATCTGTCTGTCAACAAGGGCCCCCGGGTTGACCTTATTAAAGTGCGCAGCGGCGACATGCCGGTGCTTGCCGGCAAGCTCCCGGCGGTTCTTGAGTCGTATAAAACACAGGCAGCCCGGTTCCTAAAACACTATGCGTACGATGTGGCGGATGCGGTTCTTGCCGATTTGACGTCCGGCCGTTATCTTTCGGCTGCAGACCGGCAAAAATTCCTCCGGGTCCGGCGGCTCTGCCAGGCCTTTCACGCCTGGGATTCCTTCGATCACCAAAAGGCGTGGGAACTGTTGCGGACAACAGGAGGGGACAGCCTCAAACCCTTCATCGAAAATCTGGCGGCGATTGCTGATGAGAAGAGACGAACCAGGGGGTTCGAAAAGGTGGGGGACCTTCTCCTTAACGCCGCCCGCCGCGCCTCCCAGGGCCGGTATGATGATGCTGTGGCAAGGCTTTACCGGACATTGGAGATGCTGGCTCAGTTGCGTCTGGAGCTGCAGTGGGGGATCAGAACCGGTGCTCTCGAGACGGAGCAACTGCCGGAAAACCTGCGTGGGCAGTATGAACGGTTACGTGACTCTGCCGGACGGATCCGCCTGCCGCTGGTAAAGAGCTACGAACTCCTTGCAGATCTCGGGGATCCTGCCGGGCGGCTATGGCAGGAGAACAAAAACAGCCTTCTGGCGGCACTTGAGGTGCGGAACAATGCACTTTTAGCCCACGGTACCACACCCGTAGGTTCGGAAGACTATGAAAGGCTTGCACCGCTGCTGGAAGGTTTTATCTGTGAAACGATCCAGGTGCTCGGCATCCGCATGCGCTGCCGGCAGCTTCCCCGGGAAGAATTACTGGAGATGTGACGAACAGATAAGATACAAAACCTATGGTTAAGATGGACTTTAATCTTATTTTTAATTCGCGGGAACCGCTGTATTCCCGTTGCCTGTATTATCTGTGACTCCTGAGTTTGTAAGCTGGCTGCTGGTATTACGGCAGCCGTTGGAGGTACTGGACCGGCGGAACTGCGCGATCAGGTGGTGGAGGAGCATAGACGGGCGTGGGAGAGGGGTAAAGAAAAATAATAATGCTGTGTTATAGAACCTCAAAAATAAAACTTGCCCAACATATACCAACTAAGTTATAATAGTCCACAGAGAAAAAACCAAACTGAGTATTCCCGTCGATTTCCAAGATAGTAATCCTAACCCTACAAATAGTCCTACCTACAAGGGATTGAAATTTTTTCAGGTTCTATAAATGCAGCCTACCTACGAGGAATCCGATTGCACTAACGCTTTTAAGTATTTGATATCCGGGAAGAGGGGTGATTAAATGCGTCTCACTGTTACTTTGAACAATCAAGGAGATATTGTGCTACCGCTTCACCACAACCACCTTTTACAGGCGGCGATTTACCATCAAATTGAGCAGCCGGCTCTTAGGAGCTATCTTCATGAGCAGGGATTTATGTTTGGACAACGCAAGTTTAAGCTTTTCACTTTCTCACGGCTTTTTGGTGGGAGATTGCGGGTGGATAAGACAAACCAGCGCATGATTTTCTCACCCCCTTTATACCTGGCGGTGTGTTCGCCGATCCCTTTGCTTACCCAGGAGATTGGAAACGGTTTTCTTCGCCAGGGAAGATTGCGGCTGGGAGATTGCAGTTTATCGGTCGAGAAGGTGGTTGCTTCCGATGAGAATATTAAACACAACAGTATTTTGGTCCGGATGCTTTCTCCTGTTGTCATGTACAGCACCCTTGAGAAGGAGGACGCTCGCTATACTTATTATTACTCTCCTTTTGAACCGCGTTTTTGTGAACTCATTTTAGCCAATCTGGCAAAGAAACACCTTTTGATATTCGGCAAGCCGGCGGACGAGACAGGATTCGAAATACTTCCGACGGCAGTAAAAGAAAAGGATTTCAAAGTACTCAAGTACAAAGGTACGGTAATTAAGGGATGGATGGGGACTTACCAACTTCAGGGTGATCCGCAACTGTTAGGGGTTGCACTTGGGGCTGGGCTTGGCGGGAAAAACGCGCAGGGTTTCGGCTGCTGCGAATTGCTGAAAGGAGGTGAAGACTCTGTTTCTTGAACGGCTGGTGTCTTTAGGAAACATACTAATGAATTGTGGATTGGAACCGGTGGAAATCTTGGATTTGGTTTCTGATGTTAGTAGTGACGGTAGGTTCTTGGAGAATGTTGCAATTATCGAGATTTCTTTGGATGACGGTTTTAAAGCAGCGCGTTTACCCCTTCAGACTTTCGGGGATTATTCGGAGGAGACTTCTTCTCCCGGCAAAAAGAAAGCAGGAAAAAAAGTAAACTTCATTCCCGACACCAAAAGAGGAATGGGAGTGCCGTTCATTCGCCCCCGAGCGGGCAGACCGACTGCGCCGCAAGGGAAGTACGGTGTTCCGGTTTATCTTGTTTTTCCGGGAGAAAAAGGTAAGCTACTGACCGAGTTAGCAGCATCGGCCGATACTTTCTTACAGGGACGAGTGGGGAGAACCCTGTTTCTGCCACGGGCATTTTCAGAGTTTGAGCTGAAAGAACTTGACAAACTATTAAGGCTTTTTGCGGCAGAACTAAAGAACAAATACACTGGTGGCGGGAATCAAGGGTACGGTCTGGTTGTTTTGTGCATTCCCTTCGAGGGCGGACCGTATCGCTATGAGAAGAAAATGCCCGCTGCAGGTGACTCACGTTTTGTATGGTTGGGAGACAGCGTACTCCATCCCGGTCGCAGTATCGTAGCAGACCTTAAGATCTTGGCGGACCAACTCAAACTCTCCAAGACAGAAGAAGGAGCGGAAATGGGGAGGGCTTCCCGGTGCGACCTTTGCAACCGAGACACTAACGACGCGGTTTCCGTTTATTCTAAAGCATGGCCCTGGATGGCGCCTACGTGGCATCCTCCCTTTCCGGAGCGTTTCAAGGAAGGTAAGGAGGTTACTGATTTAGCCTCTGCTATCGGTTCTCTTTGCCCTGACTGCTATACGGCGATGGTAGTAGGGGCAGGCATTTTTAAGGAAGTTTCCGGGGTGCTTCCTACGTGGTTAACCAAAGAGCTTTTTATGCCGGTGGCCTCCGCAGGGGGGCGGGAAGGAGCGAAAAAAGGAGGGCAGGTTCCCTCTATCATAGGATCCGTAGTAGCCCTTCCTACCCGCATTGCGATCCGTGATGATGCCGAACTGTTCCGGGAAGCGTTGGATATTTACCGCCGCAAAACACCGCCAAGATCAACCCGCGACCGAGCGTTGCAAGCGATTACCGGGTTTGAAAGCACTCTGCCCGAGGACTTTGACTCCGATGATTACCGGCTTTCTATGGTATATTACACCCAGGCCAATGCTGAAATCCACATGCGCGCTGTAATCGAGGACGTTCTTCCGTCGACAGTGGCTGCTATACAGGGCGTTCTTTCGGGTGTTTTGGAAGACGGGGCGGATATTCGGCAACAACTCGGTTTCCATCCGTCCGGATGGGCGAGCGCACGTTATGAGTCTTTACCTTATCTCCTTATTCGTGCCTACGGTGGTTGTTACCTCTGGCAAACACTTACGAATGTGTTGCATCGTAGAACCCTCGGATGGGACAGGTTTATAGCAGGCGTAGAGGCCAGAATAAGCGGATATGCAAAGTCGATGGTTCTTGGTCAAGGTGAATCAAGTCGAGGGGCATATTTCAGTCTAAAGGAGGAGGTATACTTCTATCTGATTTTTCGAGCCCTATACAACGGCTATCATAAAGAAATCTTAAGTGAAGGAGGAACGACGTTGACTGATTGGCGGACTATGGTCAAAAAAATCACTACCTCTGCCTTAGACGAAATGCACTTTGAGAATACCGAAGAACTGGGTTTTGCCGCGGGGTATGTAGTGCGACAGTTCGGCCGGCAGTATTATGCAAGATTGCAGAAGGATTTCATGCAACATAGGGTGATGACCTTTGGATCAAATCTTTCACCGGATGATATCTGGCGCCGGGCGCTCAGCCGTTTTCAGGAATATGCCTTGAAACTGAACTTTCCATTGTCGGGCGAGTTTAAGAAGCGTGCTGCTATAGTTGAGTGCGAGTACCGGAGATTACGGGAAGCTGTGCAGAAGGAAAAGGACGAGTTCATCGGTGCCTTTTGGAGCGGGTATATGCTGGCTGTTCCACCGGAAAAAGATGAAGATTTGCAAAACGACGGTGAATCTGGGAGGGATTTATAATGGCTGTTAGTACTGGAGAAATTTTGTTCGTTAAAAGCGTCAAGGACGGCATCCCGAACCGGGATCCGTTAAACGACAGCGATGCCCGGCGTCTTTTCGGCGAGGATGACGGCCGCATTTCGTTGTCGGATGTCAGTATAAAGCGGGACGTTCGCGATTACGTTCTTGCAAAGTATAAGGATCAGGAAGGCGGCCCGGAGAAGCGTCATTATATCTGGTGCCGGGAAGAGAGAACGGATGACGGAAAACTCCTGGGCCGTGACCGGCTGGCTGAAACCATTCTGGAACGCGCCGGGTTATCTGGAAGTAAAGACAAGGCTGGCGCTTTATTACAAGCAGCCTTTGACATGCGGGTTTTCGGCGCTGTGTTCAGCGTGGAAAAACAAAGCTTCCATCGGACAGGGCCTGTGCAGTTTGGTTGGGCTCATTCCTTGCATCCGGTGGAAACCCAATATGTCCAGGGAACCACTGTAATGCCCAGCAAGGATATTAAGATGACTTCTTCGGGCGAGGAAACCGGTAAAGGACAAGGTACAATTTGGACAACCTACTATCTACCGTTTGCGGTATTTGCCATGCCCGGAGTAATCAACGCAACTGTTGCAACTGAAACCGATATGAATGAGGCGGATCAGGAATGCCTTCTTGAAGGCTTGTGGAAAGGAACCATTTACCGGCAAGCCCGCGGTCGGGGTGTCCAGCAGCCATTGCTGCTTGTCCATGTTGAATATGCCGATCCGTTTTTCCGAATCGGTTACCTGGAAGATTATATAAGCCTCGAACCCGGGCGGGAGGAGTGGCTGGGAGATAAACCTCCTACTTCTGTTTCTGAAGTAACTTTGGATGTTCGGGAACTTGCGAAAATACTCGATAAGGACCGTGGCCCGTTTGCTGGAAAAATCAAGCGCGTACGGTGGTGGAAAAAACCTGAACTTATAATAAAGGGGAATCTTCCGGGAGAAGAATGTCCATATTGGTAAACCCGAATGAGGGGTGTTGTTAATGCTCGAAACCGCTGATCGAAGTGATGTGCTGGTGTTTTTATTGCGCGGGAAGTTGGGTCATTTCCGCCAACCCGATACCACCGTCACTCAGGCCACCTATCCATTCCCGCCCCGCCCGACCCTTCACGGTTTGCTCGGAGCGGTGCTCGGTATTGACTATAATACACCGGAATGGGAGCGCTTTTTAGGTCGTGAACATTATTTAGGGATCAGCTTGCTCACACCGGTTAGGGCTGTATGCATGCAAATGTCTTTGCTTGGTAAAGGGTTCGTAAGCAACGATACGACCGGAGCCTTCAACCGCCCGACTGTTGTGGAAATGCTGGTAGAACCTAAATACCGGGTGTATTACTGTGGTGAGAGTCTCGCAGAATTACGTGGAAGACTTGCCAACCGGCAGAGTGTCTTCCATACCTATTTGGGATCGGCTTATTGTTTGACCTTCCCCGAGTTTGAAGGCATATATTCCGGAATATGTCTTTCTCCAAAGAGGGGGGAAGTTATAACGCTTTCTTCCGTCGTGCCGCGGGAAATGGTACATCAGGTGCGATTAGAGGCAGGCACTTCTTACGCTGCGGCGCGGGCTATGCCATACAGGCATGCCGGGGACCGGACATTTTCGGGTACGGCGACCGTTTTCTACGAGATGTCCGGAAAGCCCTTAAAGGTTGAATTCAATCAAGAGTCCGGGCTTCCCTACCGGGTGATGGAACTGCCGACCGGCGAGGTGGTATGCCTTTGGTGAAATATTCGCTAAATGAGTGCATTGCGCGTCCGAAGTATGAAGCAGGCAGGGTATATCCCTTGACTGAACATCTATTGTCAGTGGCGTGGGCGATGGGTGACCCCGGCGGTGACGAGTCCGAAAAGTTAAGGTTTTTGGCTGGCCTTCTGCATGACGCGGGTAAAGCGCATAATGCCTGGCAGGATTATATTCGCCTTCCCGCCGACAAACGGAGAAAAGGTGTCCCTCATGCCTTTGCCGGTGCGATGCTTTTCGCCCTAACGTTGGACGAGTTGTTGTCGGTTTGGTCCATACAGCGGCAGGAGAAAGGTCAACTGCTTCATCTTGGAATTCAGCTTATTTATTCGATTTATAACCATCATGGAAGAATTGATGATACATGCGGGGATATGCCGCCATGGCAGGCCGATTTTTCACCGAAAGAATTGTTATCATGTGACCTCAATGGCCTGTGTGATTTGGCACGTGGTTATTGCGGGCAGTTGGAGTCACTATGTGGGAATATGAACGAGGACTACCTTAAGAAAAGGTTCCGGAATATATCAGCCTCTTGGGTTAAATGGCAAAATGGGGCGCTCGGTAGTGTCTGCCGTAAGCAGCGATCTGGAAATCTCTATGTTCAGAGTGCGCGCCTTTGTCTTGCAAACACCATGGAAAACCACCGCTTGATAGCTGGAGACCGTTTGCATGCCGCTGGTTTGGATGCTGTTTCAGTCAAAGAAGGGGTTGGAGCAGAAAAAGTGCCCCTCCAGTGCTTGCAAAGGCTTGACGATGTCACAACAGGGAAGGGGATTATTGCCCCTTCCCGGGCTGCGGCCATATTAGAAAAATTAGCCGAGTTTTGCGTCCGGCGCCGGGAACAACTGGCAGGAAGTGGGGCTCAAGTATCGCTCTTGGAAAAACGGGAAGACTGCCGTCGCACTGCGCTAATAAACTTTAAGCGTGCGCGGGATGCTCGCATATTTACTCTCGAATTACCTACAGGGTACGGAAAAACCCTGTCGTCGTTGAGCGTTGCACTGGAAGCAATCGCCGGGGGCTCATGCCGGCGGATCATTTATGTTGCTCCTTATATTTCAATTCTCTCCCAGGCAGCCGCCGAAATAGTGAAAGCTACGGGACTCGAAGTGGCTCTACACCATCATTTATCCGCTTTAATGAATGCTTTATCGGAAGTTGAACAAGACGATGAGGGAAACATAGCGATAGAAGCATGGCTGGCGCCGGTGGTGGCTACAACGTATAACCAGTTTTTCCGGGCGCTTTTCCCGGTCCGTGCACAGCATACTTTACGCTTGCTCGGACTGAAAGATGCTTTTGTAATTATCGATGAACCGCAAGGCGTTGCCGCTACCTCATGGAATCCCTTCCTAACGTTCTTGGAAGCTGCTGCCGCCGAACTTGGCTGCCGTATACTATTTACTACAGCGACCCTTCCTGAACTTGCCGGAGGCATACTGGAATCTGCTTCTGTTTCACTAGGGCGGGAGGAGCCGTTATTCAACCGCTACCTGGTGAAGCTTATTGGTGAGTTGGATGAGGAGAGTTTGGCCGGTGAAGTTGAAAACGCCTTCCGGGAAGGACATACAGTAGCGGTGATCCTGAACACCATTTCGGATGCGGCGATGGTATACAACCATGTGAAAAAGGGTTTAGAGAGCGAAACAGATGCCAAGCTGTTTTTCTTATCCGGGCGGCTTACATCGCTACATAAACGCCGGCGTATTGCTGAAATTAAATCCGCTCTTGAATCAAAAAAACGGGTGGTTGTAGTCTGCACACAGGTGCTGGAGGCGGGAGTGGATCTGAGTTTTCGCATTGTTTTTCGGGCTTTGCCGGTAATTCCTTCTGTTGTGCAGGCTGCCGGTCGTTGCAACCGTCACGGTGAAAACGAAACAGGTACAGTCTTGCTCTTTAAATTCCGGCGCGGCGGTACGATGGAGACCCGCGGTTTTGTGTACAGGGATAAGGACCAGCGGGAAGTAACCGATCAATGTCTCGTTGAGTACCCGGGCTTTGAAGAGTCGGCTTCTACAACCGTTGTTGCGGAATACTACCGTAAGTGTTTTCAGCGCAATACCAATCAGGCGTTCTTGCAGAAAATTGAAGAAGCAGCCAACGGGCACTGGAGTGCGCTTGCGGGTATCGAACCATTTGGTGCTGAGGTTTTTGAGTATGGGGTTTTTGTCCCTCTTTATTTCGGTGATTTGCCGGATTTTGTTGCACAAGCTTTTGAACATTTCCGGGTCTCAGGTCCTGAGGCACTCTGGAATCTTTACACTTCACGCGGTTTCTTATCCAGTCTGGGATTTAACGAAAGGAAACGTTTTATGGCGCTTATGTACCAGTTCATTGTCCAGGTGTCCGAGAAGGCGGCTGCCGAGATAGGCGAGCGGGTCGGCGACAGGATGCTGCTCCGGTTGAGATATCCATCTTTATATAAAGAGGATACAGGTTTATCGCTCTTGTCGGCTGACAAGCCCTTCGATGAGCAATTTATTTAGGGGTTGACCGAGATGGGGGAAATCAGCGTCAGCGGAACGCTTATATGGTATTATTACATCTGCCCCCGGGAGGTCTGGCTTATTACGCATCAGTTAACGCCCGACCAGGACGATACTAATGTGGCGCTGGGAAGGTTTATCGACGAAACATCGTATGCGAGGGAGAAAAAGCAATTAGTCGTTGGCTCTTCTAAAATAGACGTATACCGGTTTGCCGAGGGTGAGCTTGTCGTGGGCGAGGTGAAAAAGAGCTCCCGGTACCGCAAAAGTGCCCGAATGCAGTTGGCCTTTTACCTCAAAGAACTTGCGGCGCATGGGATAGATGCCAGGGGGGAGTTGCGCTTTCCCAAGGAGAAAATCCGGGAAGAGGTTGTTCTTGATTCGAATGTAATGGCTGAATTGGAAAAGGCTGAGCACGAGATTTTGAAACTTGTGGATATGGAGAAACCGCCGCCACCGACGAAAAACCGGTTTTGCAAGAAGTGTGCTTACGCGGAATTTTGCTGGGTTTGAACGGAATAGGGTTTGAAGAAGGACGAATTAGGAAAGCAGTAAGGGGAAACCAATTCGATGAAGAAGACTTTCTACGTGTTTTCTTCCGGCGCTTTCAGACGCCGCGATAACACGCTGTATTTTGAGACCGAGGATAACGAGAGGCGGTTTATTCCGGTTGAGGATACTTCGGAAATAGTAGTCTTTGGGGAAGTAGACGTTAACAAACGCTTTCTGGAGTTTCTTTCCCAGAACGAGATCATTTTGCACTACTTCAGTCATTACGGCTATTACATGGGAAGCTTTTATCCGCGGGAGCATTTAAACTCCGGTTATATGATTCTTAAACAGGCCGAACATTATCTTGATGAAATCAAACGGCGTAGTATCGCACGGCGTTTTATAGAAGGAGCCGTAAAAAATATCTTGCGGGTTTTAAAATACTATGACAATCGGGGTAAGAACGTCAGTGACCGTATTACCGTGATCGAAAATCTGTTGCCGGCCATAAATGAATGCGGCGATATCCCGGCTTTGATGGCGGTG
>JBFLWY010000045.1:0-10203 GCA_040757355.1 Bacillota bacterium
CCTCTTGAATGTGAGTCAAGCGCTCTCCCCCTGAGCTACGCGCCCCCGTCCTCTTATTTTACAATGAGAAGGATGAAAAAGCAACTGTATTATACGGAAGGGTGGTGAAAGCAACCGGCTTCAACGGTTGGACAGTACAAGTGTCCTAAGCGCCTGGTTATGTTTATGCCTATGCCCTGGCTTGTCCCGAAGAATGTCGTTTACCAGGGTGGTGTTTTATAGTATATTTTAATTAGATGAAGGGATTGGGGAGTACCCGCTGAAATGCAGTTTATCAGGACGCTGGCTACGAATGCAGTGGGCAGAATTATTATCCTGCAACTCATCCTTTTAGTGGGGGTTGTGCTCATCTGGCCGCCGTTTCGTTATGCGGCCCTTGTTCTGATGGGCGCCAACTCCATCGCCCTGTTTTTCGTCCTGCGCCGCGAGCGGCACGAAAAGATCACCTTCCGGATGGACAGTCAGAGCATAGACCCTACCCTGAAGATCGCGGACGCTGCGCTCCCTTACATGAGGCACGGCCTCAACGAAGAGACGGCGCACAAAACGGCCGAGATCATCCGGCGGATCGGGGACGTCCCGGCGGTAGCCATTACCGACCGGGAGCGGATTCTTGCGTTCTTAGGACCGGGGTGCGAAAAGCACCCGCCTGGTAGGGGGATCGTAACTCACGCCACGAAACGGGTGATCAGTACCGGGGAGATCAAGATCGTAGAAAGGAAAGCCGATTTTCAATGCCCGGTGAAAGACTGCCAGTGTCCCCTCGGTGCGGTGGTGATCGTACCGCTCAAGTGCCGGCAACAGGTGGTGGGGACGCTCAAGCTTTACCGGACCGAAGAGGGGCCGCTGCCGCAGGCGATGGTCAATTTAGCGATAGGGATAGCGCAGCTTTTGGGAATACAGATGGAACTGGCGGAGCTCGATCGTCAGGCTCAGCTTGTCACCAAGGCGGAGCTTGATGCTTTGCGCGCGCAGATTAACCCCCATTTCCTGTTCAACACGCTGAACACCATCGTCATGTTCAGCCGCACGAATCCCGTAACGGCGCGGCGCCTGCTCATCCGGCTCGCGTCTTTCTTCCGGCACGCCTTGAAGTCAACAGGCCATTTTTCGACACTCCGCGAGGAGATGGAGTGCGTCAGTACCTACCTCGTGCTTGAGAAGGCGCGCTTCAGGGATAAGCTGCGGATTGTCCGGAGCGTAGATAAAAGTCTGCTTGACTACCAGGTGCCGGTGCTCACCCTCCAGCCGCTGGTGGAGAACGCTATTAAGCATGGGATAATGCCGAAGGTCGGAGCCGGGACGGTGCGCGTTTCCGTGCGCCGGGTCGGCGACGAGATGGCGGTGGAAATCGCGGATGACGGTGTGGGGATCCCGCCTGACATCATGCCCAAGCTCTTTACCCCGGGGTTTGGTTCGGGCAGCGGCGTCGGTCTTTCGAACGTGAACGAGCGTTTGAAGGGCCTTTTCGGCCTGGATTATGGCCTGAAAATAACAAGCGAACAGCACGGCGGGACGGTTGTGCAATTCCGGATACCGCTTTTACAGCAGGTAGCGGAAGGAAAGGAGGAAAGCGTCGTTGAGGCTCAAGGCGTTAATAGTTGACGACGAGTATCCTGCACGCCAGGAACTCAGGTACGCGCTTTCTAAAATCGACAACATAGATATCGTCGGGGAGGCCACGAATGCCCAAGAAGCACTGGCGTTAATCAAAGCATTGGATTACTCCGTCCTTTTTTTGGACATTGCTATGCCGGGGATGAACGGGCTGGAGCTCGGGGCTGCAATCCAGGAACTTCCAGTCCCGCCGCACGTCATCTACGTAACGGCCTACGATGAGTATGCGGTCAAGGCGTTTGACGTCAACGCCGTGGATTACATATTGAAGCCGATAGACGAAAAAAGGCTCCGTAAGGCGATCAACAAGGTGATCAAGCTGACGCGGGAGGCCGGTGCTGAAGCCGGGGCTGCCCGGGAGGTCAGAACGGAGCCGACGATCAGGATCGACCGTCTGCCCGCCGACAAAAACGGGAAGACCGTTCTGGTTAACGAGGGGGACATTGTTTATATATTTACCGAAGGGGATGCCGTTTACGTTAAAACTTTTGCGGACAGGTACCTGGCTCACTTTACGTTGAAAGAGCTTGAGGCGCGGTTGAACCAGAATGTTTTCTTCCGCACCCACCGGTGTTTTATCGTTAACCTGCACAAGGTCAAGGAGATCATCCCGTTTTTCAACGGGACATATTCCCTTGTTGTGGAAGACAAGGAGAGGAGCGAGGTTCCGCTTTCGAGGGCGCAGGCTAAGAAGCTCCGGCGGATTTTGGGTTTTTAAGTTTAACTTTCGGGCCTGACCTCTGGGATTCGTTCGACGCAACGTTTGAACTTCAGTTGGAATCTGGGTTCAGGCTGATGAGCACCGACGGCCGGTTGGGTAGTAGACGGTTGTGAGTTGGTGATCAGTAACAGTCCAGCTACAACTAGCGACAACGACCATTTACAGGGGGCGTTTTTTTGTTAATCGGGATCGGCACTGATATTATTGAGGTAGACCGCATCCGCCGGGCTTATTCCCGCTGGGGAGAGCGGTTTCTAAGGCGCGTTTATACCGCGGCGGAGCAATCGTACTGTTGCAAGAAAGCAAATGCCGCGTTCTGCCTGGCGGGGCGGTTCGCCGCAAAGGAGGCCGTTTTGAAGGCTCTCGGGACGGGACAGAAAGGGTCGGGTTTTGATGAGGTGGAAGTTGTTAACGATACTCGGGGTAAGCCCCTGGTCATCCTGTGGGGCCGGGCGGCGGCAGCGGCGAGAGACAAGGGAGTGTCAACAGTACACTTGAGTATTTCCCATGATGCCGCTTACGCGGTGGCGTTTGCGGTCGCCGAAGGGGAGTGATTCCTTCTGCGCCTGGTTACTGCTCAGGAGATGCGGGAGATTGACCGGCTGGCAATTGAAGAGTACGGCATCCCCGGTGTGGTATTGATGGAAAACGCGGGCCGGAGCGTTGCCCGGACGGTTATGGGAAAGTTAGGTAAGGTCCAAGGTAAAAGGGTGCTCATTCTCTGCGGCAAGGGGAACAACGGCGGTGACGGTCTAGTGGCCGCCCGGCACCTTTTTCAGTGTGGTGTGGTCACGAAGGTCTTCCTGGCGTGCGAACCGGAGGATTTTACCGGTGACGCGAAGGTCAATTTCGAAATATGGGAGCGGCTGGGCCAACAAGTATTCAGTCTTGTAAGTTCAAACGGTCTTCAGCTCCTCAAGCTGGCTTTAATGCAGTCTGACGCGGTAGTGGATGCCCTCTATGGTACCGGTTTCCGCGGAAAGATGCCCGACCGGCTGGGTAAAATAGTGGAAACGATAAACGCTGCGGGTAAGCTTGTGGTTGCGGTTGACGTGCCGTCCGGGCTGGAGGCGGACACCGGGAGGGTCAACGGGCAATGCATCCGGGCGGACCTCACCGTAACCTTCGGCTTGCCGAAGCTGGGGCTTGCCGTTGAGCCTGGTGCGGGGTACGCCGGTGAGCTGACTGTTGCGGATATTTCGCTTCCCAGGGCTCTCACTGATAAGACCGGGCCGGGACGGTACCTGTTAACTAAAGAACTGGTGGCTTCCTGGGTGTTACCCAGACCAGCCGTTGCTCATAAGGGCAATTTCGGCAGGGTCCTGGTGGTCGGCGGTGCGCGTGGGATGCTCGGCGCGGCCTGCCTTGCCGCCTTTGCCGCCCTTCGCACCGGAGCCGGCCTGGTTACGCTGGGTGTGCCACGAAGCCTCCAGGATGCGGCGGCGGCCAAGCTCACCGAGGTCATGACCAGCGGCCTGCAGGAAACACCGGAGGGGTCTTTAAGCCAGGCAGCCCACGCTGAGATAATGGGTTTTCTGAAACACTGTACGGTCCTCGCTTTAGGCCCGGGAATGTCGCAGCACCCGGAAACCGCAGCGCTGGTGCGGGATTTGGTTGGCACGGCAGAACTTCCGGTAGTGCTCGACGCCGACGGCCTGAATGCTTTTGTGGGGGAAGGGAAGGCCTTCTCCGGCAGGAATTCGCCCCTTATAGTCACCCCTCACCCGGGAGAAATGTCCCGTTTACTGAACAAGAGCGTCGCCGCGGTGCAGTCTGACCGGGTACGCATCGCTGAACGCGCCGCCCGTGAATGGGGGGCGGTGGTGGTCTTAAAAGGGGCCCGGACGGTCGTTGCAAGTCCCGACGGGTTTACGGCGGTGAACACCACCGGGAACCCGGGCATGGCGACCGGGGGCAGCGGCGACGTCCTGACCGGTGTGATCGCGGCCTTAGTGGCGCAGGGGTACGAACCTTTCCAGGCCGCGGCAGCAGCCGTTTACATCCACGGCAGGGCCGGAGACGCTGCAGCGGCGGAAAAGGGGCAGATGGGTCTGGTGGCCGGTGACCTGATCGAGTCACTCCCTGTGGTGTGCAAGGAATTGGAGGATTATAGGGAGTTATTCACAACGATTTAATCGTCACCACCGGGGATGAAAATATTCAATTGCGTATGCCTCGGTCTTTTTATCAACAATGAACGTTGAACGGACCCTAAAGGTCCATCAATTTGATTCTAACGTTGAACTATTTTGATGGAGGGCGTAGATGAGTCACCCGGTATGGGCTGAGGTGGATTTGAGCGCGCTGTCGCACAACCTCCGTGAGGTTCGGCGATTGGTGGGCCGGCGGAAGATTATGGCGGTCGTTAAGGCCAATGCTTACGGCCACGGCATGATACCGGTGGCACAGGCTCTTCTTGCTGCAGGAGCCGACTGGCTCGGCGTGGCCCGTAGTACTGAGGCGCTGGAACTCCGCAACGGAGGGATAACCGCGCCGGTTTTGGTTTTGGGTTACGTTGACCCCGGCGAAAGCCCGGCCCTTGCCTCTGCAGGGATCCACCTGACGGTTTATGACCGCCGCACGGCGGAGGCGTTGGCCGGGGTCGCGCAGCGGGAGGGGAAGACCCTGCGGGTTCACCTTAAGGTTGACACCGGGATGGGGCGCCTTGGCATGCCGCACGATGCTTCCGGGGTACAAGATGCGCTGGCTGTTGCCAATCTAGCTGGGATTAAGGTGGAGGGTCTTTTCACCCACTTTGCGTGTGCCGACGACCCGGATGAGGGGTCGGTACGCTTGCAGGTCGAGCGCTTCTTACAATTTGCGCGGCAACTTGAAAAGGAAGGCCTGAGGATCACCTGTAAGCACGCGGCCAACAGCGCAGCGGTTATGCGCCTGCCGGAGAGTCATTTGGACATGGTGCGGCCCGGAATCATGCTGTACGGGCTTCACCCTTCCCCATTCACCTCCGGCTACGCAGATCTACGCCCCGTAATGAGCTTCAAGGCCCGGGTGGCACAGGTAAAAAGCGTTGGGGCCGGTTTTCCGGTGAGTTACGGCTGGACGCACAGAACCAGTGGCCCCGCGGTTTTAGCCACGGTGGCTGTCGGCTACGCAGATGGGTACAGCCGGCTGCTCTCCGGCCGGGGTGAGGTTTTAGTCCGCGGAAAGCGGGTGCCCCTGGTCGGGCGCGTCTGTATGAACCTGTTAATAGTAGACGTTACAGGGGTGGAAAGCGTGGCGACTGGGGACGAAGTCGTTCTCTTCGGGCGTCAGGGTGAGGTGTTTTTGCCGGTTGAGGAAATTGCGGAAAAAGTTGGGACGATAAATTATGAGGTGGTATGCGCCGTCGGGGCGGGAGTGCCGCGGGTTTACTTATAGGTTCGATTGCCTTTTATTGACATTCTAAATTCTATCTTCTGAATTCTGACCCCAAAGGGGTGACTGCTTTGGACTTAAAACGAGACGGGCTGAACCGCTACCGCATGCCGCGCTGCGGTAAGATGAGGGTTGACGCGGTAGTTTACGTAAACGAGCACCTGTTTTCCTTGCTGCGGGAGGATAAATCGCTGGAGCAGTTGATGCACGCCGCCTGCCTGCCGGGGGTCGTCCAGCCCGTTATCGGGATGCCCGATATCCACGAGGGTTTCGGCTTGCCCATCGGCGGAGTCATGGCTGTGGCCGAGGACGGGGTTATTTCTGCGGGTGCTGTGGGGATGGACATCAACTGCGGGGTCCGCCTGATCCGGACAGACCTTCGGGCACGGGATTTGGACAGGGCGACATTGTGCCGCCTGATGGCGGCTGTTGAGGCTAACGTGCCGACGGGAGTGGGGAAGAAGGGGAAGCACAAGGGGATAACGCCTATAATATTCGAGAACGTCGCCCACCGAGGAGTAGAAGCTGTCATTAAGGCAGGCTTCGGCACCGCGGCGCACCTTGAGTGTATTGAGGAGGGAGGATGCCTCCCCGGCGCCGACATCCATGCGGTCTCGCGCGAGGCGTACAGCCGGGGGGCGGGACAGCTCGGAACCCTCGGCGGCGGCAATCATTTCATTGAGATTCAGGAGGTCGTAGATGTTTTTGAACCCCAAGTCGCCCAGCGTTTCAGCCTTTTTAAAGGGCAGCTTACGGTGATGATCCACACTGGAAGCAGGGGTTTCGGGCACCAGATCTGCACCGACTACACACGGCGTCTGGCGACGGCGGCACCGAAGTATAAGATAGAACTACCGAGCCGGGGCCTGGCATGCGCTCCCGTGAACTCCCCAGACGGGCAGAACTACTACCGGGCTATGGCCTGCGCTGTAAACTATGCCTTTTCCAACCGCCAGATAATCATGACCGACGTGCTGCGGGCTTTTGGTGATGTGCTGGGTGCTTCCGCAGAAAAGCTGGGGATGAGGCTGGTTTACGACGTAGCGCATAATATTGCGAAGTGGGAAACACACTTCGGCCGGCGGGTTTTGGTACACCGCAAGGGGGCTACCCGGGCGCTCGGCCCGGGTCACCCGGCCAACCCCCCAATTTACCGGGAGACCGGTCACCCGGCGCTGATACCAGGCAGCATGGGTACAGCTTCGTATGTCTTAGTGGGTACGGAAAAGGCGGCGGAAACGTTTTACTCGGTGAACCACGGGGCGGGACGGCTGCTTTCCCGCACCGCCGCAGAAAAAAGGATCACCAAGGCAGAGTTCGAACGGGCGATGGGAGACGTCCTGTATAACACCACGAATTACAGGGATTTGTTGGATGAAGCGCCGCTTGCGTACAAGGATATTGAGCAGGTGGTTGACACGCTGGTTGCTGTTGGGATAACCCGGAAGGTAGCCCGGATGCGGCCGCTGGCCGTGATTAAGGGTAAGGATTAGGCCGGATACAGCCGCCGCCGGGCTTCGCATAAATACTTTCAAAGGGGGTTTATCATAAGTTGTTTCCGCCGCCGGTCGAAAAACTGATGCAGTTTTTGAATAACTCGGGGTACCAGGCCTACGTGGTCGGCGGTGCGGTGAGAGACATCCTTTTAGGGCGTGACCCGCGGGAGTACGATCTGGCTACCGATGCGTGTCCGGAAGCGTTATCAAGGCTGGCGGAAACTCACAAGCTGCGTGCTTTTTATAAGGGGGCGGCTTTCGGGGTTGTCTCATTCCTAATTGACGGAACCGCAATCGAAGTTGCTACGTTCAGGACGGAGATTTACGGCGAAGACGCGCACCGTCCGGAAAAGGTGGATTTTTTGTGGGCTTTGGAGGACGACCTGGCCCGCCGGGACTTTACCGTAAATGCGATGGCCCTTGACAGCGAAGGGAGGCTTTATGATCCCTTCGGAGGCAAAAGGGATTTGGAACTTGGGGTGCTGCGTGCGGTGGGGAACCCGGACGAGCGTTTTGCCGAGGACGCGCTGCGGGCGTTCCGTGCCTGTCGTTTCGCGGCAGAATACGGTTTTAAGGTGGAGTCAAGGACCCTCAAGGCCATCTCCCGTACCCGGGACCGGGTTGCCGGCCTTTCGGTCGAAAGGGTGAGAGACGAGATAGAACGAATACTCTTAAGCCTGCACCCAGAGGCAGGTTTTGAACTCTTGAGGGAGACCGGACTCTTGGAAACTCGGTGCCGGTCGCGCGTTACGGGCAAGGAGGAAACGGTGCCGGTGCTACCGGAGTTGGCGCGGCTTTACGGTATACCACAGAACCCGCGTTACCACTCCCTTGACGTATGGCAGCATACGATGCTGGTCGTACGGGAAGTGCCGCGGGATATTGTGCTGCGGTGGGCGGCACTCCTGCACGACATCGCAAAGGGAATGCCCGGCATCAGGGCGCTAAACCGGCGCGGGGAATTGTCGGACCACAAACACGAGCAGGTCGGCGCAGTAATGGCGGGGGAAGTGCTCGAACGCCTCCGTGTCCCCCCCGTTTCTGCGCGGCGGGCGGCATGGCTCGTCAGTAGGCACATGGTTTTTCCGGCGCCGGAAGAAACCCCGGTGGTTAGATGGCTGCGTCGTTTGGCGCTCGATTTCAAAAATAAACAGGAATTGGTAGAAGCTGTCGAACAGCTTTTAACCCTGCGCGAAGCGGATCTCAAGGGGGGGAAAGTCAAGCCGAAAAAGCGCTTAGCGGATAACATCTGCTTAAGAAAAATGGTGCGTGACGTGGTGTCACGCGTGCCTTTTTTTCCTGTCGATCTTGCAGTCAGCGGAAGAGCGGTAGCCCGGTACCTGGGCGAAGGCCCCCAGGTCAAGAGCGTTATCGAAGAGCTGCTCAGACGAGTTCAGGCGGGGGAACTGCCCAATGACCCCGCAGTGCTTGAAGGCGCCTTGGCACAAAAGTTGGAATTTGTAGAAAAGGATTTTATCCACAAGGGAAAAGCCCGGAGACGTCGAAGCTAACCGGAAGATATAAACTTTTGGGTGATTTTATTGATTTTGCCCGTTCCCGGTGTCGTTTCGGCGCGGTTTTTTAAGCGCTGGGATTTAAAACTTTGCGTGGTTTCCCTTGCCATTTTTTTGCTCTTCACAGCGGTTTTTAACTTTTTCGGTGTTCCCCTGGCGCATGCTGTAACGGTTGTTCGTTATACAGTAAAGCAAGGCGACTGCCTCTGGCTTATAGCCCAGCGCCACGGTGTTACGGTTGAGGCGTTGGTCACTGCTAACGGGCTTAAGTCGGATTTGATAACCCCGGGGCAGGTGCTGAGCATCCCCGGAAAAAACATAAATTCCGCACCGCCACCGGTTTCAACGTCCTCAAGCATCAAATACAAGGTGGTACAGGGTGACTGTCTCTGGCTTATCGCCAGGCGGCACGGAGTTACCGTTGAGGCCATCAGACAGGCCAACAGCTTAACATCCGACCTTTTGCAATCGGGGCAGGTACTTATAATTCCAGGAGATACAAGCGCGAAGACCAGTACGGTTAACTCTGGTTCGGCGCCGGCCGTATCTTCCTCTCTCCCTTCTCGTTCCGGCAGTGTTGTCCAGGATCTTTTGAGCTATGCGCGTTCGCTCCTGGGCACCCGCTACCGTTGGGCCGGTGAAAGCCCGGATACGGGGTTTGACTGTTCCGGGTTTACCAAACACGTATTCGGACGGTTCGGTGTCAATTTGCCTCATTCGGCGGCGGCGCAGAATTCGTCCGGTGTTGCGGTAAGACGCGAAGAAATAGCACCGGGGGACATTCTTCTTTTTAAGACTTACGGTTCCGGGGTTGACCACGCTGTGATTTACTGCGGGGACGGTTGGTTCATTCATGCCAGCTCGCGGGGCGGGTGTGTGCGTATGGATTCGCTCACGGAGCAATACTGGGACACGCACTTTGTTGGTGCCCGGCGACTACTAAGCTGATTAAGAAGAAAGATAGACCGGTGATGGCTGAGAGGCAGGGGAAACCCTGCTTTATTTGGCTTGTGTTTCGTAAGAAGGAGGAATATGGCAGTTTTAGTCGAAAATACTCTTAAGGCTGTCGGGGGAAAGGGATGAGAACTTGGCTGCCCTGTCCCGGTTCTTTGGAATCAAGGCCAAGCTGGTAGTGGTTGTTACCGTTATAATGCTTACCGCCCTTTTCGTTCTTGGTTTTAAGACCTACCAAGAGAGCAGGAGTATACTTGAGCAAGAGCTTACCACACGCCTGCGCGCCGAGGTTGAATGGTGGGTGCACCAGTCGATCGTCGACCAGATTGAAAAAGTAAGGGGACTTACAGCGGCTGTTGCCGGCTTGCCGGAAACCCAGGCGATGTTCACGGCTGCACCGGCGGGTGATGCTTGGGAATATACGTCTGCCCGCTTTTTAACTGCAGGGAAAAATCTGGTCGGTCCTCATTCCGAAATTTTCCGGGTTGTCCTTATAGGTTCGGATAATAAAGAGACTGCCCGGTTG
>JBFLWY010000045.1:10303-17234 GCA_040757355.1 Bacillota bacterium
GGCGGGTGATGCTTGGGAATATACGTCTGCCCGCTTTTTAACTGCAGGGAAAAATCTGGTCGGTCCTCATTCCGAAATTTTCCGGGTTGTCCTTATAGGTTCGGATAATAAAGAGACTGCCCGGTTGGAGCGAACAAGCGAAGGGTTATTGACCGGTTTTCGCTCGGAACAGAATTGGCAAGGTACGGCCTGTGTTACAGAAGCGCTACGGCCCAAAACGGGGGTAGTTGCTGTCACCAACATCCACTCGTACGGGGCGGGTGAGCAGGCCCGGCATACCCTTTGCGCCGCCGCTCCAGTAATGATCGGGAACGCGGTACGCGGCGCAGTCCTTATTGACGCCGATTTCGGCGTGATGCTCCGGCAGTCTCCTGCCGGCATCCGGGACGCTGTGTTTTACCTGGTGAACCGGGAAGGACGCATATTTTATGAGCTAAGGACAAAGAACGGCCTGACGGCCGCTGGTTCGGCAGCCGGAGGCAGCCTGCGCGGCGTGGCACCGGACCTCAGCGCGCTTTTAGAGAAAGAAGACCAGTATTGTAAATTTACCGGCTCTTACCACCTGCACGGTTTCACCCGCGTGTATTTCGACCGGCCCCACAGCGAGCGGTACTTTACAGTGGTATACGACGTTCCCCGGGAAGCCATTTTAAGCGGCGTTAAAGGGGTAACAAGGGTTTTTCTTGTTACAGGTGCAGCGGTCTTCCTTGTTTCACTGTTGATAGTGGGTCTCCTGGCCGGTGCGGTGACCAGGCCGGTCCTTAACCTGGCAATGGTTGCGGACCGGGTCGCCAAAGGCGACCTTTCTGAAGACGCCGGTCCAATGCCAAGCAAGGACGAAATCGGCAGCCTATATCGGAGCTTTAACGCAATGATTGCGGCCTTGAGGGAAAGCAAGAGCCGCGAGGAAGAGAAGAAGGCGCGGCTTTTGGAAGCTGCGGGCCAGGCAGCGGCCGACGTAACCCGGAACCTGTCTGTTCCGATAATTCTAGACAAGCTGGTTCATTCAGTGGTAAATATCGTTAATGCGGACTGCGCCTGTCTCCACCTGATTTCTGCCCGGGGTGCAGACTTCTTTGTGGCCGGGGAGGGGACACAGAAGTGCGCACTGGGGCGGACGGGCAAGAAGGGCCCCGCAGAAGCGATTTTAAGTTCGGGTCATATCCTCCGCTTTAAGGGTCCGGGGTTAACCGCCGGGCCTTATGAACCGCTGCGCCCGGACATTACGTCCTTTTTCGGGGTGCCTGTTTTTTCTGAAGGCCGTGTTATCGGAGCATTGTGCATCGGAAGCCGCGAGAGGGAGATTACCGAGGCAGACGAGGCGGCGATTAAACTGCTTGCCGCTCACGCCGGTGCGGCTATCGCCAACGCTCGCCTCCACGAGGAGGTGGTGGCAATGGCGGAGGACCTTGAAAGGCGGGTGGCAGAACGGACAAAAGAACTCAGGCAGATGAACCTCGAGCTTGAGAGGGCGAACAGGCTTAAGAGCGAGTTTTTAGCGACCGTAAGCCACGAACTCCGGACGCCCCTAAATACCATCATCGGTTTTTCGGACGTGCTGCTGAGCGACACGGTCCCTGAAATGCCCGAAAAGGCTAAGGAGTATGTACAGGACATCATGGAGAGCGGGGAGCATCTCCTTGCTCTGATTAACGATATTCTTGACCTGGCAAAGGTTGAAGCAGGGAAGGAGGTGCTTCACCTGGAAGAAATACCGGTTGAGAGTTTCTTGAGGAGTACCTTGACCCTTTTCAGAGAAAAGGCGGCCAAGCATGGAATCGAACTGGAACTTGCGGTTGACGGGGTAACAGAGTGGCTGCTTGACGGCAGAAAGTTCAAACAGATATTGTTTAATTTGTTGGCCAATGCGCTAAAGTTTACGCCGGACGGCGGGAAAGTAAAAGTAGAAGCCAAAAACGAAAACGATATGCTGGCGGTTACGGTCCAAGATACCGGTATCGGCATCCGGCCGGAGGACATGCCGCGGCTTTTCAAACCTTTTGAGCAATTAGACGGCTCCCTGGCCCGGCATTATCCCGGGACCGGACTCGGCCTGGCTATGGTAAAGAAGCTGACCGAGCTTCACGGGGGCACTGTTTCCGTAGAGAGCGAGCCGGGGAAGGGGAGCCGTTTCACCATCCGCTTCCCCCTGCTGTCGGGTCAGCGACAGGATCTGTATCGGGAGGTTTTCCATTAGCCTTGGAGGAGGAAAATGCCCGGGAACGTTCTGATAATTGATGACGACGAAAAAGCCAGGAAGCTTTATCGTGTCATATTGGAACAAAGCGGGTATTCTTGTATAGAAGCACCTGCGGCCCCGGAAGGGATAAAGATCGCCGAGCACAGCAGGGTCGATTTGATCATCCTTGACTTACAGCTTCCGGAAATGGACGGTCTCGCTGCAGCCCGCCTTTTGAAAGCTTATGGGCCGACAAAGGCTATTCCGGTGATTGCTGTTACCGCCCTGGCAATGCCTGACGACCGGGAAGAAGTGATGGCGGCTGGTGCAGACGCGTATTTACCCAAACCCATTAAGCGAAAAGAATTTCTTCAGATAGTTCAGTATTTTTTAGAGGGAGAAGGGAAGATCCGCGGATGAAACCGAGGCAGCCTCTGGTACTCCTGGTTGATGATGAAGAGAAAACGTTAAAACTTTATGAAGCGCTGCTTACGGCGGAAGGCATTGCTACGGTCAAAGCATTTAACGGCGCCGAGGCGATAAATATTTTTCGCCGTCTAAAACCGGACGTTGTGGTTTTGGACATTATGATGCCGGGGATGGACGGTTTCGAGGTTTGCCATCGGCTGAGGGCGCTGCCTGAAGGCGGCAACGTTCCGATCTTAATGGTTTCAGCACTCGGCGACAGGAAGTTGCGCGTCAAGGGTCTCGCAAACGGTGCAAGCGACTTTCTCGACAAGCCGGTTGACAAGGCGGAATTCATCACTCGTCTCAACAACCTGTTACGGGTCAAGGAGTATCAAGATTTCCTTCACGACCAGAGTATTATGCTCGAAAGATTGGTGCGCCAGCGGACGGCCGAGCTTTTCCGGGCCCATGAAGAGTTGAAAAAGAGTTATTATGAGATCCTGTACCGCCTGGCGGTGGTCGCCGAGTACAGGGACGGGGATACGGCACGGCACATTGGTCGAATAGGCCGTTATACGAGAGTGATTGCCGAAGCGCTCGGGTTGCCGCCGCACGAGGTGGAAGTGTTGACCCACGCAAGTCCGATGCACGACATAGGAAAGGTGGGCATCCCGGACAGCGTTTTGCTCAAGCCTGGATTGCTTACACCTGAGGAATTTGAGGTGGTAAAAGCACACGCCACAATCGGCGCGCGAATCCTTTCCGGGAGCGCCTCAGACGTGATTCGCTGTGCTGAGGAGATAGCCCTTACGCACCACGAGCGCTATGACGGAAGCGGGTATCCGCAGGGGTTGAAGGGTGAAAAGATACCGCTTTCCGGGAGAATTGTCATGCTTGCGGACATCTATGACGCTTTGCGGAGCCACCGGCCTTATAAGCCCGCTTACGACAGGGAAACAGCCTACCGGATCATTACTGAAGGAGACGGGCGTACCAGCCCGGAGCATTTTGACCCGAAGGTGCTCAACGTTTTCCGGAAGATGGAGAACGTTTTCCATGAGATCTACGAAAGCTACCGCGGGAGAGAATTCACTGAATTGCACGACATTTTCAAGGCCTTACCTGCTCCTGAAGAGGAATGAGAATTATGAGCAATCGGCTCCGGCCCGGGTACCAACCGTCTCTCTTGCTCTGCCCGGCGGTCGCCGCGCTCTGTTGATAGGCCGAGTAGTTGCTCGGAAACTATTTAGCCGAAAAGTGGGTTGGGGGGGATTGCTTTGCAAGTGGGTCTGGTTTTCGATGCTGTTTACCTCCTTCACGATACCGGGTGGCATGTGGAAAATCCGGACAGGCTGTCAAGAACGCTTGGGATCTTAGAGGAAAAGGGGATTCTGGGCAGGCTCGAGAGAATAGCTCCTCGCACCGCCTCCTTGGAGGAATTAAACCTCGTCCATCCAAAGGACTATGTTGAGAGCGTTGAGGCTTTCTGTAATCAGGGCGGGGGTTATCTCGATCCGGATACGGTTGCTTCACCGCAGAGTTTCGAGGTAGCGCTCTTTGCCGCAGGCGGGGTAATTGCCGGAGTGGATGCGGTACAGGCGGGGCGGGTTTCGCGCGCGTTTGCTCTCGTACGGCCGCCGGGACACCATGCGCTGCCGAACCGGGCAATGGGTTTCTGTCTGTTTAACAACGTGGCGGTTGCGGCCCGTTGCGCAGCCCGGCGTCACGGGTATAAACGGATTCTTATCGTGGACTGGGACTACCACCACGGTAACGGCACAGAGGCGGTCTTTTATGAAGACCCCAACGTATTATACTTTTCAACGCACAATGCAATGGGTTATCCCGGTACGGGCTGGCCGCAACGGGTAGGCGGCGGGCGCGGTAAGGGGTTTAACATCAACGTCCCCCTACCGAAGACAACAGGAGATACTGATATGAAGTTTGTGTTTCAGGAGCTTCTGGAGCCTGTAGCGGAAGAATACCGTCCCGACCTGGTTTTGGTATCTGCAGGACAGGACGGCTACCGGGGCGATCCGATCGCAGGAATGAGACTGACTGCTGCCGGGTACGGGGTTATGGCGGAAATTGTTCGGAAGATTGCAGACAAGTATGCGGGCGGGCGGCTTGCGGCCGTTCTTGAGGGCGGTTACGACCACGAAGGTCTCGGGATGAGCATCGCCGCGATCCTTGAGGCGTGGATGACGGAAGAACCTCTCGCAAGCCCGCCGGAAGGGGAAGTGGGTCCGGAAGTGGCCGCCGCGGTAGCCGAGGTGAAGCAGAGCCAGCGGGAGTACTGGAAGTGCTTTAGGGATAAGTCAATCATTGCCTAAAAGTTTCGCCAAAGCTATTTACAACACCCTGGATTATATACTATCATATTGCTAATCTTATACTCGAAAGGCCTTGAAGGGGTAAAGTAGGACCAGGGAGTTTTTCAGCGAGCCGGGGGACGGTGCAAGCCCGGTAAAACGAAGCGGTCTGAAGTTCACCCCGGAGCCGCCGGGTGAAGCCCGGCACTCAACTAAGGAAAGCGTTAACGGTTATCATTAAACGTGGAAGTGCACCCTGCACTCAACTAAAGGAGAGGGTGGCAGTTACCACAGGAGGTGGAGGTTTAAAGGAACCTTTTCACTTAGTGGTTAAAAGCACCGGTTCTTTGAGTTGACTGTGGGGCCACGGTAATGGAGAGTGGAGCATTTCTTTAAGTTGAGTGCTGGGTGGTAGTCTGGGCCGGAACTCCTACCGTTATTGAGGAGGGGATATCGGAAGGTTCTTCCCGTATCCTGGAATGAGAGGGCCTTTTGGCCAAGTAGGGTGGTACCGCGAGAATACTCCCGTCCCTATCATGGGACGGGATAATTTTTTTTGGAAGTAGCCACTAAATACTCATTTTAATCAGGGGGTTTTGAAGATGATTGTAGTCATGCAGCAGGGGGCGAGCCAGGAAGAAATCAAGGGAGTGGAGATGCGGCTTAAGGAGCTCGGGTTTCAGACCCACCCGATTTACGGGGTCGAACGAACAGTGATCGGGGCGATCGGCGATAAGCGCAACGGCCACGCCGAAGTAATCCTGAATCTGCCGGGAGTCGAGCGGATCATCCCGATTCTACGGCCATACAAGCTGGTAGCGCGGGAAGTTAAACCAGAAACCAGCCGGATAGAGATCGGGAGCATTACCATCGGCGGGGAGGCGTTAGTGGTAATGGCTGGTCCTTGCGCCGTCGAGACTGAGGTACAGCTTATCGCTGCGGCAAAGGCGGTCAAAGAAGCCGGAGGCCACATCCTCCGCGGCGGGGCATTCAAGCCCCGGACCTCGCCTTATGCATTCCAGGGCCTGGAAGAAGAGGGGCTTAAACTCCTGGCGCGGGCACGTGAAGCGACCGGGTTGCCCATCGTCACCGAGGTCATTGATACCCGGGACGTAGAAGTGGTGGAGCGTTATGCGGATATAATCCAGATCGGGGCGCGGAACATGCAAAACTTCCGCCTGTTGCGTGAGGTGGGGCAGGCAAAGAAACCGGTATTGCTGAAACGCGGCCTGGCCGCTACGGTTGACGAATGGCTGATGGCGGCGGAGTACATAGCGGCCGCCGGCAACCATAAGATAATCTTGTGCGAACGCGGCATCCGCACCTACGAGACCGGTCTGCGAAATACGCTCGATGTCAGCGCTGTTCCCCTGGTCAAGGAACTCTCCCACCTGCCGGTTATCGTTGACCCGAGCCATGCTACCGGGAACTACAGGATGGTCCCCCCGCTGGCGCGGGCGGCCGTCGCTGCAGGCGCGGACGGGTTGATGATTGAGGTTCATCCCGACCCGGCACGGGCGCTATGTGACGGCCCGCAGTCACTTACTCCGGAGCGGTTTGCCGCGCTGATGGAGGAGATCTCCCGCGTTGCGGCCGCCGTTGGCAGAGCATATTACCCCTCCGAGGGCAGGGTCAGAAAGCTGGCGCAGGGTTAAGCTTGCTTTTAGGCGCGCTTTTGTTTATAATTAAACCGTGTCGTGGTTGGGAGCATCCGGTGACCGGTGAGTCTTAAAAAAATCGCTTTGAAAGCGATTTTCTGCGAGTCCGACAGCCGACAACCGATCTAATTCAGGAAATCGCGCAGCGATTTCTGCGAGTCCGATGACTGACGACTGATAACCAACGACCGATCTGCGCCCGTAGCTCAGGGGATAGAGCGCCGGCCTCCGGAGCCGGGTGCGCAGGTTCGATTCCTGCCGGGCGCACCAGAAAAAAACTAAGGAACCCGCGAGTACGATGACGCTTCGCGGGTTTTTGCTTTTTCGGTGCAGCGGTCGGTGGACCAGACCCCGGGGCTGTTTAGAACCTGTCA